>CAURSM010000003.1:0-269867 GCA_963528005.1 uncultured Eubacteriales bacterium | reverse complement strand
ATGGTTGATTATACTCTTTAGACAAGCATGCCGTATTGCCAAAAAGGTACACCTTTTTAGCAACGCGGTATGCTTGTCTCATTTTAAAATCTTCACTTTCTGCCATACTAGTAACGACAGGAGGTTTTAAGACAATATGAACAATTTCTATGGCTACGTAAGAGTATCAACCCTGGACCAGAATATAGAACGCCAATTGGTTGAACTCATCAAATGGGGAGTATTGGAAAAGAACATATATTGTGATAGATTATCAGGTAAGGATTTTAACAGACCGCAATATCAGAAGATAAAAAGAAAATTAAAGGAAGGAGATGTCCTGGTTGTAAAAAGCATTGATCGACTGGGAAGAAATTACGAAGACATTCAGGCAGAATGGAGAGAAATTGTCAAAATTAAAAAAGCAGATATTGTCATCATTGACATGCCCATTCTTGACACGCGTACCAACAAAGATTTAATTGGTACCTTGATTTCTGACATTGTCTTGCAGCTGCTTTCCTATGTCGCCCAGTCAGAACGTGAAAACATCAAGCAGAGGCAGGCAGAAGGAATTGCCATCGCAAAAGCCCAGGGCCGGCATCTGGGGCGGTTTCCGTCTCCTCTTCCGGAAGATTTTTATCCCGTTTACGATAAATGGATACGAAGAGAATACAGCTTAAGAACTGCAAGCAATGCATTAGGAATTACAATCAGTCAATTTCGGACTATGATAAAGAAGCACAAAAGCAACGGAAACGAAGACCTGACTTGATAAACCACAGCATTCTATGTTAGAATAAGAATATATTATGCAGAAAGAGGGTGTTATAATGAAGATTCAGGAATCTGCTGAAAACTATTTGGAGGCCATTTTAATGCTACACAATAAAAATGGAAATGTACGTTCCATTGACATCGCAGGAGAGCTTGAATTCTCCAAGCCGAGCGTCAGTGTTGCCATGAAAAATCTCCGGGAAAACGGCTACATTGAAGTAGACGAAAACGGTTACATCCATCTGTTAAAAGAAGGACAGGAAATTGCTGAAAGGATGTACGAGCGCCATACGCTTCTCTCTAACTGGCTTATCTCCCTTGGAGTTACCCCTAAGGTCGCTCTTGAAGATGCTTGTCGGGTTGAACACGTAATCAGCGCGGAAAGCTTTGCTGCAATTAAGAATCATGTAAACAAAGATAAAACCTCATAAGAAAAGGTGTGTAAGTCATTTATCCGCTTACACACCTTTTTTTGCCTCAGCTCCTCCATTTTAAAAGAAATGCGGAATTGATGATTACCATAAATGAACCTGCATTATGTACAAGAGCGCCTAATACAGGATTTAATACCCCTGTCATGGCAAGTACAATTGCAATGAAATTAAGAGTCAAGGAAAATGCCAGATTGTATTTAATTGTTCTCATCATTTTCTTTGAAAGCTTGAATAAATGGGGGAGTTCCTTAATCTCATCATTAACTAAAGCAATATCTGCCGCCTCAACCGCAATGTCGCTTCCAATGCCTCCCATAGCAATTCCCACATGAGCTTGTTTTAGAGCCGGTGCATCATTGACTCCGTCACCAATCATACAGACATACTCTTTTTTCTGCTGACAAGCTTCAATAAATCCCATCTTATCCTCAGGAAGACAATCAGCATAAACCTCATCAATGTGAAGCTGGTCTGCAATCTGCCTGGCTGCATTCTTATGATCTCCTGTAAGAAGCACGGGAGCAATCAAAGCCTTTTTCACCTCTAAAATCATTTCACCGGCTTCCTTACGCAAGGTATCTGACAATGCCACAAACCCAATTGCCTTTTCTCCTGCAGAAACGTACACCACCGTACACCCCTCTTTGCGGTAAAGCTCTGCTTCTTCCATCTGCTGGGGTGTTATTATGATGTTCTTTGTGAAAAGAAGCTCCGGACTTCCTACCATTACTTCCGTTCCCTTTACGGTGGCTATTACACCACGTCCAGGAATCATTTGAAATTCCTCCCCGTCTGGCACTTCTTTATGAATGGTATCCCGGTAACTTAAGACAATGGCCTTTCCCAATGGGTGCTCAGAACGTACTTCCCCTCCTGCCGCCATCTCATAGACCATTTCCTCAGTAAATTCCTTTAAAAAGCTAGAAACCTTATAAACCCCAGGAGTTCCGTAGGTGAGAGTTCCTGTCTTGTCAAAGGTTACCTTCTTCACTGCTGCCAGTCTCTCAAGGGCATCCCCTTCTCTCACCAGAAACCCATGCCTTGTGGCATTGCCAATCGCCGCCATAATGGCAGTTGGGGTTGCAAGAACTAGGGCACAGGGACAAAATACCACCAGGATAGTAACGGCCCTTAAAATCTCTCCAGTCACAAACCAGGTCAGTGCCGCAGATAAAACCGCTGTCACCACGATCCAGGTCGCCCATCGGTCTGCAATACCTACTATCTTTGCCTTGCTGGCATCTGCAGACTGAACCAGGCGAATCATACGCTGTATGGAACTGTCTTCCTCAATCTTAACGGCTTCCATATCAAAGGAGCCAAACTGATTCACTGATCCACTTAAAACCTCGTCTCCCTGTCCTTTATCCACAGGAAGGGATTCCCCCGTCATGACCGCTTGATTGATTGAGGTCTGACCCGATAAAATTAAACCATCTACTGGAATGGTTTCCCCAGGCAGCACTCGCAATCGATCTCCCACCTTAATGTGTTCTGCGGGAATGATCTCTTCCTTATTTAATACATCCCTGCGTCGTGTGCGTGGTGTCAGATGAACCAGCTTTTCAATTCCTGCCCTGGCTTTTTCCACGGTTAGATCCTCAAGCAAAGCCCCAAGCTGCATAATAAAAGCCACTTCTCCGGCAGCAAAATGCTCTCCTATGATGATAGATGCGATCAGAGCAATGGATACCAGGACATCCGCCTTAATATCAAACTCAGTAACAAGTCCAATCATGGCCTCCAGTATGATTGGAGTCCCGCATAATATAATGGCCACCCAAGCCCAGTCAAAGGATATGGGAATCCAGTCAAACAGGCTGATGAGCAGAAATAATCCTGATATCACAAGGAAAACTATCTTTTTTTTACTTCCGCCCCAATCTAATATCTCTTCTAATTTTTCCATAACTTCCTCCCTCTTTATACCCATAGGGGTATGTGTATATATGTAATATACCAATGGGGGTATAGGTTGTCAAGATAAAAAAAAGAAAGCCAGCTGATTTAACAGCGGGGCTTTCCATAGGGTTTTAAGTCATATTGGCAAATCGTTCTACTGCCTTTGTAAAGCTTTTAATGGTCTTATCTGCATCTCCATGTTCAATTCCATCTCTGACGCAATGATTGATGTGACCTTCCAAAACCACCTGCCCCACCCTGTGAAGGGCTGATTTGGCTGCGTTGATTTGCGCGAGTACATCTTCGCAGGGAACATCTTCATTCACCATACGGTCAATGGCTTGAACCTGACCGATGATTTTATTTAAGCGCCGGTGCAGATTATCCGCATCCATACATTGTTTCATATAACACCTCCATATACCACTAGGGGTATGTGTATATTATGGGTGAAAATGCATGGCTTGTCAATACTCCTGTGGTTAAGTAAAGCTGGACACCTTAATGTCCTTTGCGGCTTCTTTTCCAATGGCCAGCCGCTTATCTCCCACACCCAGAATCACATTTCCATAAAATTGTCCTACCACGCGGACGGTCATACCTTCTTTTAACTCGTGGTTGTTGAAGGCGTCCATGGTATGAGGATCGCACATCATCCACTGAATGGTATAAGTCCCTCCGATGGCAACATCGTTTAATGATTGCATTGACTTCCTCCCTATGGTTTCTTTTGGGAGTTAGTCTAACCAATTCGTTGAGGGAAATTCACGTTACATCCATTCTTGATACCGTTTCATATATACCTTCTTCCATACCTGCACACAGATTAAATATCCAGCCACCAATAATACCAGCCAGGGAATAAATGTAAGAGGCATAACCTGCATATCAAAGCCTACACTAAAGCGGGTAAATCCAATTCCCAGTGCCACCACCGCAACGATGCAAGTGGACACCAGAAGAGGAAGAGAGGCAGAGCTATGGACAAAGGGCAGCTTTTCCGTACGAATCATATGAATGACCAGAACCTGAGATATGGTACCAAATAAAAACCAGCCACACTGGAATAAGGGAGAAAGCTCAACCCGGTTGGCTCCAATTGCCCACCACATCACGGCAAAACATAACAGGTCAAAGATAGAGCTTAAGGGGCCAAAAAATCCCATAAAGGTCTTAATGGACCTGGTTTCCCACTTGTGGGGCTTTTTTAAATACTCTTTGTCTACCCGGTCAAAGGGAATGCCTAACTGAGAAAAATCACAAAGCAGGTTTTGGGTTAATATCTGCACCGGAAGCATGGGAAGAAAAGGCAAAAAGACACTGGCTAAGATAACAGAAATCATGTTTCCAAAGTTTCCGCTTGCCGCCATCTTAATGTATTTAATAATGTTTCCAAAGGTGCGTCGTCCCTCAATGACACCTTCTTCTAACACCATTAAATCCTTTTCCAACAGTATAATATCTGCCGTCTCCTTTGCAATATCCACCGCACTATCAACAGAAATCCCTACATCAGCCTGGTGAAGGGCTGGAGCGTCGTTGATGCCGTCTCCCATATAACCTACGGTATGACCTGCTCTTTGAAAGGTCTTTACCACCCGCTCCTTCTGAGATGGGGATAGCTTAGCGAATAGATCACAGGTTTTTACGGCTTCAAAAAGTTCATCCTCTGTCATGGCTTCCACGTCACGTCCGGTAATTAGTGTGTCAACTCCGACTCCCACTTTTTTGCAGACCTTTACAGCCACACCTTCACTGTCTCCTGTAAGGACCACCGTTCGAACTCCATGTTCTAACAGTGCGGAGATTGCGGCACCTGCACTTTCTTTTGGCGGGTCAAGGAATCCTACAAATCCAATCAGGACCATGTCCTTCTCATCTGCCACACCAAAGGTACCCACTCCAGGCACTTCATTTTTCTGTGCCACTGCAATCATGCGCAGACCTTCCTCATTGTATTGATTGTAGGTTGCCATGGCAATGTTCCTTGTTTCTTCATCCATGGGCAGAACACTTCCGTTGATCTCCATAAAGCTGCAGATTTCAAGAATCTCTTCCACAGCTCCTTTGGTGATGAGCTGAAGCTTTCCCATTTTGTCAGATAGTACTACGCTCATTCTTCTTCTGGCAAAATCAAAGGGGATTTCATCCACCTGATGATAGGAATCTAATATGTCATTTAACCCATTTTGTCCCGCCCGGTTAATGATGGCAAGATCAATGAGGTTTTTAAGGCCCGTTTGGTAGTAGCTGTTTAAGAATGCATGCCGTAAGATTCTGGTATCGTCCACTCCACGAATATCCATGTATTTTTCCAGTATCACCTTATCTTCTGTCAGGGTTCCAGTTTTATCCGTACACAAAATATCCATTTCCCCAAAGGTCTGTATGGCTCCCAAGGTGCGGACAATCACTTTTCGTTTCGACATAGAGACTGCGCCCTTTGCAAGGGTGGAGGTCATAATCATAGGAAGCATCTCAGGGGTCAGGCCCACTGCAATACTAAAGGAGAATAATAAAGCGCTCGCCCAATCTCCTTTGGCAATTCCGTTAATAACAAATACAATAGGAACCATAAAGAGCATCATTCGAACCAGAAGGCCACTGACAGAATCCACCCCTCTCTCAAAGCTGGTTTTGGCTCTGTCTCCGGAAAGAGACTGGGCCATAGAGCCGAAAAAGGTACGATTGCCTGTCATTAACACCATAGCTGACGCACTGCCGCTCACTACATTGGAACCCATAAATCCGATGTTTTTAAGATCCGTCAATCCATCTTTTTTATCATTCTCCCCATGGCTGAACTTCTCTACTGGAGCCGATTCTCCCGTAAGCGCTGCCTGAGCCAGGAAAGTATCCTTGGTGGTTAAAAAACGCACATCAGCCGGAAGCATGTGGCCTGCGGAAAGCTGAACGATGTCTCCGGGAACCACTTCATTCATGGGGATTTCCGTAAGAACTCCTTCCCTCCAGACATCGGCTTTATTAGAGATTATCTGGGATAGCTGTTCTGCCGCCGCATTGGAGCGCTGGGACTGCACAAATGCCACAAGGCTTGATAAAGTCACCAGAGTTAATATGATTCCTACGGTTAGATAATCAGGTTTTGAGGAGGACACTACATCGGTAAAATAAGTGACTGCTGCTATGATAAGAAGAATCACGTTAAAGGGATTGATAACTGCCTCCCTCAGCCGATGAAGGGCTGTATCCTTTTTTCCTGCTGTAATTACATTTGGGCCAAATTCCTCCAGCCTGTCTTCCGCTTCTAACTGGGTAAGCCCTGTCTTATTTGCCGAAAGTTCACGAAAAAGTTCTGCTTCTTCCATAAATGCATAACTTCTAATCTCCTCTTCTTTAAATAAGCGAATTTTCTTTTGTTGGGTATCGTTTAATTTTCCTGTTAAAAATTTCATTGGTCTCATTCCTTTCTTTGTAAGAGTCCCCAATGAAAATAAAAATTGGCACAAAAAAAGCCGTCCCAATTGACGGCAAGAATAAACAGGAAAATAGTACCCTTATGTATTAACAGACATAGGGCATCTTCCCGGTCATTACTCCGATATATTGGGTTTTATCTTCATACTGGGGCTTGAAGCCGTACATCTGACTTCGAGGGTTACTGTCCATGTCTTCACTCCTTTTTTCAATAATATCTCATATTAAGTGTAGACCACCTGCTTTCAAATGTCAACCTCAACATCCCATGCCCCTAAATGTGGTAATATTTGGATTATGTCATTTGGACCTATCTCATCTTATAATAGATGATTATAAGCAAAGGAGTTTTGCCATGCCAAGACGAGGGGAAAATATATACAAACGAAAAGATGGCAGATGGGAAGGACGTCGTTTAAAAAAGGATGGAAAGTACCAGTATTTCTACTCTTCCAGCTATAAGGGGGTAAAGGAGAAGATAAAGCAAACTCCAGAAGCTACAGGGACTCATAAAAAGCAGGCCAATGCAACTAACCCAAATGCTGTGGATTTATTGGAAGCATGGTTAAAGGATACGGCACCAAGGGTAAAACCTTCGACTTATGAAAGCTATTACCGCTGTATGAACAAATATGTGATCCCGTTTTACCAAAACAACCGGTATTCAAAGATCACAGAAGATTCGGTCTTTCGCTTTACCAGACTGATCCGTGAGGAAACAGATCTGGCAGATTCTTCACGTAGGAAGATTCTCTCTATTTTTAAGATTGCGCTGCGAGAGGTATTAAAAGGTTCTCCGGAATACATTACCATAATAGAACTGATCAAACCTCCCAAACAAGCAGACAAAGAAGTAGAAGTATTTTCCATGAAGGATCAGCGTTCCATCGAGCAAGCCGCTCTTCGTCACGAAAGCAAACAGGCCATTGGTATAGTGCTATGCTTTTATACCGGCATCCGTTTAGGTGAATTATGCTCCCTAAAATGGAAGGACATTGATATGGAAGCCGGTACCTTGTCCATTAACCGGACGGTTTCCAGAGTTCAAACCTATGACGAAGGAAAAGATAAAACCGAACTATTTGTAGGGTCTCCAAAAAGTCGTAAATCATTAAGGAAAATACCTCTGCCGGAATTTTTATTCGTTATGTTAAAAAAATACGTTGGAAAATATGAAGAGGAAGACTATATTTTCTCTGGCAACCAGTTCCCATATGACCCCCGACGATTTCAAAAGCTCTATAAAAGAATCCTGACCGATGCAGGCGTGACAGACCGGAAATTCCACGCCATCCGCCACACCTTCGCCACCCGTGCCTTAGAGCTTGGGGTGGATATTAAAACCATAAGTGAACTTTTAGGGCATTCCAGCGTCTCCATTACCTTAAATATCTACGCTCACTCCTTGATGGAACAAAAAAAGGCAGCCATTGAAAAGTTCAACGATCTTTATACCTATAATGCAAATATTATGCCATAGAGCTATGGCATGACTTATAAATAACCTTAACTAGGAAGCCACCCTGTTTTTCTTACATAAGATAATAAATGAAAGACTTTATTTTATATGGTATTGGGGCATAAGGTTTACTTCGCCCTTATGCTTTGGTAAAATAACCCAAAACAGAAGGGTCTTTGGTGGGAAATGAAAGGGAAAGAAATCAGCGGGATGATTTTAAAAGGATTTAAATTTGGATTATTGCTACAATTTGCTGTGGGGCCCATGTGTTTGTTCGTCTTTCATACTGCCACCACCTATGGTTTTATAAGTGGCTTATCTCTTGTATTTGCCATTGCTCTTATTGATGCCTTCTACATCGGATTATCCTGCGTAGGAGTTGCAGCTATCATTAACCGGAAACAGGTGAAGGCGGGAGTTAAGCTGGCTGGTTGTCTTGTTCTTGTTTTCTTTGGAGTTAATACAATTATAGGTGTCTTTGGGATGAGTCTACTGCCAGACGTTCAGCTATTTTCTCAGGTATCAAGCGGTAATTTGTTTATAAAAGGAATGCTTTTAACCGCATCAAATCCTCTTACTATCATCTTTTGGAGTGGAATGTTTTCAACCCAAATGATAGAAAATAATTGGAACAAGGGCCAGCTTACCTTTTTTGCCGTAGGCTGTGTTGTAGCCACACTTGTATTTTTAACGGGCGTGGCGTTTCTTGGAAGTATGGTAAGGGGATTTTTACCTCCCATGGTGATCCAATTGTTAAATGTGGCCGTTGGTGTCGTTTTAATCTTTTTCGGATTAAAATTACTCGCTAAAGAAAATAAAATCAAAAAGAGCAATAATGCCGAAAAGGGGCATACTCCATAGGGTCAGCCTTATAGTATCTATTATAGAACTAAAAACACAAGAATCTTTATATCATGAAAATACCCCCATACAGGACTTTTGTATTTCATAGTCCTATATGGGGGTAATATATTATATTTCATAACTCCAATGCCGTTTATTATAATCGAATTAAAACTCAAAACCAAGATAGGTAAATGTTCCGTAAGCATAACTTCGGTGCAAAAGCTTTGGAGTTCTATCCCCTCCACTTCCCATGGCTGTGTATAGAGGCATGATATGTTCTTCTCTTGGAACTGCATGCCTTGCATGAGGGGCAAGGGACTGATAACGAAAGAGTTCGTCGCTGTCTAACCGCTCCACTCGGTCTATGATCCAGTCATCAAATTCCACAGCCCAGGATTCCGGTTTCGTGGCATTCCCATTCAAAGCTCCCAGGTTATGAACAGTAGATCCGCTGCCAAGAATTAATATATCTTCTTCTGCCAGAGGCTTTAATGCTTCTCCAATCAAAAACTGTTCTTCTTTGGAACGAAATGGGTTAATGGACACCTGAACCACCGGAATATCTGCTTCTGGAAACAAAATGGACATAAGGGACCAGGTCCCATGATCAATTCCTCTGGTATGGTCAAGATTTGATGGTATCTCCTTTTCTTTTAAAAGACCCTTTACCCGGTTTGCCAGCTCAGGGGATCCCTTTACTGGATATTTTATGCGGTAAAGTTCAGCCGGAAAACCGTAAAAATCATAAATCATATCGTATGTGCCTTCAACGGCTGAAATTGCCGTAACCTCTGTCTCCCAGTGAGCCGTAAAGAGTACAACTGCTTTTGGCTTTATATTTTTTCCAATTTCCTTTAATAATCTAATATATTCATTATCCTCTAAAACAAGGTCTGGCGCTCCGTGGCATAAAAACAATGGACGTATCATAAATAATCTCCTTTCATCCGTTTCATACAACACAACGAGTGTGCTATACAATATATATACCAGAATTTCGCCATAATATCAATAATATTATGATGTTATTGTGTTAATTATCTTTTTATTTCTTTTATATACCGCAAAAATCAGTACAAGTAAGGATATAACGCAGAAGTTACCTGACAACGCCCAGATTCCTCTGATGGACACCTTAGTTGCCAGTAAACTGCTTACTAAAGAGGCTGACAATACACCAAGCTGGAATAGAAATGAACTAAGAGAAAGTATGCTCGCCCTGACATGATTGGGGATATACCGGTTAATCAAGGTATTCTCTGCCACATTGCCGGTGCCTGATAAAAGATACAGCCCAGCATAGGCAAGAACAAAGCCTTCTCCCTGGAACTGTAAGGATAATAATATGGGAAAAAGGCTAAGAGCCAGCCTGCTGATTCCGTATACCTTCCAGTGGCCAAGGTTACATTTGGTAAGGAGTTTTTCACTGACCGCATTTCCAGTGGCTGACATAAAAAACCCAAGAAAAGATATAATTCCAAGGGTCCAGGTGGCATCTTGCAGCGCAGAAACCTCCAGATATATTGGCTGCCAGTAGGTTTCTATGGAGATCAATAAAAACCCAGTGAAGAAGGTACCCATAAGAACGTATTTTAAATTCCCTCCGGACTTCACCGCCTGGGCTCCCATGTTTAGATGGGCCAGCAGTGGTACTCTTTTGCCTTTCTCCTTCTTTTCTCTGATCTCTCGAATTCCTGCCGCACATAAAAGAAATGAAGTTACCGTAAAACCTCCCTGAATTAAAATCACTCCTTCGGTTCCACCCACGTAGGATACAAACCCGCCCAGAATGCTGCCAACTGCAAAACCTGCCGCCTCCAGCATGGACAAACGAGAGGATATCTTGGGAATACACCCCTCCCCCTTTAAGTCAACCGCCTGTTCCATAATAAGGGCATCCAGACTTCCAGAGGAGAACGCACGACTGATGCCATTAAAGATGACACAGGGAATCAACAGACCTATACCATCTGCTGCAATTAGTAAAGTGAGTGAAAAAAGCTTGGCTACCCCGGATAATAAAAAAGCAGTTTTTCTTCCCAATAAATCCGCACAGATCCCGCTTGGAAGCTCGAAAATAATGGCTGACAGTGCATATAGACCAATTAACAGCGGCAGCGTCTTAACATCTGCTCCTCTCTCCAGCAAGATCAAATTCAACACCGGCATTAAAAGTCCCAGGGAAAAATAGTTTAAAAAAATGACAAGCTGCTGCACTTTATTCATTCAAATCCTCCCCTGCATGGTATAAGATCAGCGCATATTCCCAAGGAGATTTTTCCAATGAAGGAGTACTATGGGCCTCTATATATCCAGAAATCAGTTGAAAAAGTTCTTTTGATTCTTCCCCCGTAAGGTGCATGACACCTGTTAAGATATCTCCCAACTGCCATTCCAGCCCCTGATTGATCCCTTCTTTCTCCTTTAAGCCATTCAATACGTTCTTCTTCTGAGCCATAAATCCATCATAAGTCCTTGCAACCTTTTCCTGTAAGTACACTTCTCTTTGAGAGGTCATGGAATCATCTTTTTCAAGACCAATCTGAACTACAGCATAGGTTGGTTTGTAAAACCTAGCGGTTATTCCATTGATCTGCTTGGTGTGGTGAAGCTCTAATACACCCAGAGATAACAGCTTGCCAATGTGATGTTGAACACTGGAAGCAGAGATATCCATCTTATCTGCCAGCATCTTTGGTGTCATAGGCTCCTTTGATTTCTCCAGGATTCCTAATAGCTGCTGCCTCACTGGATTCATGTATATTTCCAATTCTTTTTTTGTTGATAATATAATTTTTTCCATAGGTTTCCCTTTCTTTTTATCCACTCGTTATCGTTACACGAATTATAACATTACATAATGTGTAATGTCAATACAAAAAGAAACCAATGGGATTATCTGCCCATTGGCTTTGTTGCCATTTTGCTCTCATCGTAGACAAAGATGGCATTTCTACATTTTTTCGCTTCGTATAAGGCCTGGTCTGAATGAATAAACAGACGAGCCCCGTCAATATCTGGAGAGTATGCCGCAATTCCAAAACTGGCGGTCAAGTTAATTGATTGCACTCCTTCCACACAAACCTTCTCCACCTGACTGCGAATCCGGTCGCATATGTATACGGCTTCTTCTATGACGGCATCCGCAAACAGCAAACAAAATTCATCTCCCCCATAACGAAAGGATGTGTACTTCATTTCATTTTCCTTTAAAATCCTGGCAAATTCCTTTAAGCAGCGGTCGCCGATGGAATGGCCCCAATTATCATTGATTCCTTTAAAATGATCCAGATCAGCAGTTACCAGCACCCACGTTCGGTCTGTTTCCTGATTTTCCATGTTGGCCAGCACATCAGGCTTATCCGCATCCCATTTTATTACCAGCTCTGATAAAACAATGGATATCACGCTAAGTAAGGCAGTAAGGCAGGTCAGATGGTAATTGGCATAGATGATGGTGAGCATGACTGCTCCTGTAAAGATGTAGTAAGTTGATGTCAATGCACTATGAGCACAAAACACAATAAAGCAAATAAATACAAAGGTGAAAGAGACCAAATAGATTTTCTGCTCCTGAGAAAGATGAGCTGTCTTAAGTGCTATGGTCTCTAACCCAATTAAGAGAAGGTTCAGACCACTTGGTATTGCAATATACTTTATTAAATAACGCCGAAGGGATATGGTAATGACATCAGAATCCATAAACAAAAGACTCATCATGCATTCCACAAAGAGAGCAAACACTACCACCCCAATGGTAATTTTAAAATGCAATTTAAGCCAGTTGTTGTGGATCTGTGCATACTCCTTCTCCACCTCTGCAAGATAAACCTTATTCACAGCTTCATTTTCCATACGATTATTCCTTATTTTATTTTAAGGAAGATACTCTGCCCATGATGATTGTATCATAATACTTCCCATCAGAAAGAAGCTTATCGCTTCTTAATACCCCTTCCACTTTAAACCCTTGATCCATATATAAAATAATTCCTCTTCGATTGGACTCTAAAACACCAAGTTCTACCTTTTTGATCCCATTGGCATCCGCCCAGGAGAGGGAGCGGGATAATAGATTCTTACCGATTTGATGACCCCAGTACTTTTTTTGCACGCAAACGCCAAATACAACCTTGTGGGCGAGACGCTTTAAGGAACTTCCTTCACATCTTGAAAAACCTATAGGCGCATCGTTTACCAAAGCGACGAGAAATAAATTGTGTTCCCCTTCAGAATCTCCTTTGATGAGATTCACAAAATCCTCTTCACTCAAAAGGCCTTCCCCTGCCTCACGATCCATATGTTCCGTTTCTCCATCAATCAAAACCCTAAGCTTCGTTAAAACTGCTGCATCGGATTCTTCGGCGGAGCGAATGGTATATTTTAACCCTTTTATACAATATTCCTGCCTTTCAATTTTCATACTCTCCCTCTTTCTGACCGGTAAGATTCCCGGCCTTTTTCTCTTGTTTAATTGATAACGCTCGCATGGTTGCGTCCTTTTTCTTTTGACTGGTAAAGAGCTTCATCTGCACGCTTTAGGGCATCGGTGTAAGCTTCATCTGTCTCCTTAAAAAAGGATATGCCCACGGATACGGTAATGGATAATTCTTCCTCCATTTCCCCTATCCTTAATTCCGATACTTTAAGAATAAATTTCCGGCAAAAATCAAGAGCCGCTTCTTGCCTCAGACCTTGGAGCAAAAAGATGAATTCGTCTCCGCCCCATCTGATTGCGATATCTGAGCTTCTTAAAAAGAGTTTCATTTCCTTTACAAACTCAGACAAGACCTTGTCTCCGGTAGAATGACCATACTTGTCGTTAATCTCTTTAAAATGATCCAGGTCACACATCATAACTCCTGGTCCTTCTCCCATACGTTTGAACTTACGAAAGGCCTCTGTCAACTCCTTTACTCCGCTCCTTCTAGTGTTTGCTCCAGTGAGTGCATCCACATTCATCTCAGATTCCATCTGCTTCCTGGAATTTCGATGATACAGATTTTCAATCATGGAAATGGAGCTTAAACTGATTGCCAGAATAAACGCAAATAGAACCACCAGCAAAAAGGTGAGCCTGGAAACCATCTGACTGCTGTCTTGATTGATCTGTTCCAGATAGGGATTTAGATCATCAAGGTAAATTCCCATACTGATTACCCAATTATAATCCTTATAAAGTTTGGAATAAACCATTGTTTTGGAATCATGGTCTTTTCCTCGCTTATTTATGGAATAACTGTAAAAAACCTCTCCCTTTTGATTGATCGCCTCCAGCTCAGTCTTATACGGAAAATCTCCCTTGGCATCCGGAGTTTCCGTGGATAAGTAAGTTCCCTCCTTTTGTGGCATATCAGGATTGATCCTGCAAACGGCAAAATCTTTTCCGCCATTATAATTCACAATCTCATTGACCTGGATAAAGGAGTTGCCTGCAAATTGAACATTTCGAATGGTGCTTTGAATATCTGCCTTTACAAGAGATTCTGTATACTCTTTCGTAACTCCTATCATATAACGATATTTTCCATGCATTGCCACTCGATAAGAAGTAAATGTTCCCGCATTGTTATACACTGTGTCCACCCATGTGGAGCTGGAAAGATGATAAGGATCGTAAACAGCACGGTCCGTGCTATCATCCCATAAAACAACCATGATATTTTTGTAATCTGTGCTATCCTTAAAAAAGTCTATCAAGAAATCCTTAAATTCTTCATCGGTAAGGTCCATCTTCATATCAAGGATACCAACGGTCCTGGCAATAAATTTTTCAATATTGGCGGACTTTGTATTTCTTTTGATATCAATTTCTGAAACCAGATTATTTACCGTATCTTTTAAAAAGTCTTTCTTTATGCTGCAAATCACTTTCTTCGAGCTTCCAATATAGATATCGCCGATCTTATCAATGGAAAACAAATAAAAACATACCATAACCGCACAGATAATACTGCTGATTATGGTTAAAAAGAATTTATACTTACTCCGGATAACATTATCCCCCTTCCCATCGATTGATCCGATTATCGAAAAAAATATTATCCATATTGGATTGAATACGGATAGTATAACACATGGACCTAAAATTGTCTTATTCTAAATCGTTAAAATATTTATAAGCATTTTAATTTTTTTTTATGATATCCTCTCATTTTGGGAAAAAAAAAGAGAGCTTACGCCCTCTTCTTTCCATTGAATTATTGAGGAAGAACCTGGAAGTAGATAGCCGCCAGTTCTTTATTCCCCTTCCATTTTTTCTTTAAGGCTTCTGCTTTTTTTGCATCCTCACCTTGAGGATTCTCAAAAATCAGCTTCATACCTGTCTTCTTTACGAATATTAAACCTTCCTCTTCTGCTGCCTTTTGGAATAGCTCTGCTCTGAGTGGTGTATTGATTACGATCATCGTTTCTCCTTTTACAAAAAGATTCTGCCTGCTGCCAGCATAATGACTGGAATGGTGAGTAAAGATAAGGACGTGGTGATGGCGAGCAGCTTCGATGCATACTGGCTATTCTTATGATACTGCATGGCAAACATAGTTCCCATGGCCCCACTTGGACAGGCCGCTGCAATAAGGACCGTAACCGCAATGACCTTATCTACGTGAACCACCATTAAAAGTACAAGAGTCACAAGGGGTACTATGATAAGCCTTGCCACACTTAACAAATAGGTTCTGGGAGTTCTTAAAGAGGAAAGCAAATCACTCTCTGCCAGATTTATTCCGGAAATCAGCATTGCCATGGGGGTATTCATGCTTCCAATCATCGCCACTGGATCTGCCATTAACTTGGGAAGCTTTATCCCTGATATGTATAGAAGTAAACCTGCAAAGATGGCCAGATTGGAAGGTTGAATGAAGTTTTTAACCGTATCTCGAAAGCTTTCTGTCTTTCCCTTCATTAATATAATACCGTGGGACCATACAAACAGATTAAATACGGTTAGGTAAGAGGTCATATAAAAAACTCCCTGTCCTCCTAAAAGTCCCTCCACAAGGGGAATACCGATAAAGCCACAGTTGGAATAAACAATTGACATTCGTTCTACTGCCATATCCGGGCCACTGTGTTTTGGAGCTACCAGACCGGAAATTATGATCGCTGCTAAAAAACTTGCAAAGGACAAGCCAGCGGTCACAGCCAGCCCCACCAGTTGGTTTTTATCAAACTCCATCTGATAAGACATAAGAATGACACAAGGCGAGACTACATACAAGAGAATGGAGGTCATACGACTCCCTGTTGTGCTATCTGCGGCCTTTAACTTACAAGCAGCTACCCCTATCAGCAATATAAAGAACATCTCCAAAATTTTCTTCACGGTAATCAATGCTAAGTCCATATCTCTTTATTCCACTCTTTCTGCCACTAAAAAATCAGTCTCCCAAGGCCTTTTTGACCTGAGCTATGACTTTAGCACCGTTCATGGTGCCATAAGCTTGCATATCAATGCATTCAATGATTTTGCCTGGACAGTCTTTCTCTACTTTTGATTTGCTAAAACGGACCTGGGGTCCTAATAATATAATATCTGCATCCGGCCCCTTTTCTCTGGTGCTTGCCAGGGCATATGCATTGATCACACATTCATAATTATCTTTTGCTGCAGCCTCTTTCATCTTATTCACCAGAAGGCTGGTAGACATTCCTGCCGCACAAAACAATACAATATTCCTCATAAAAAACTTCCTTTCTATGATACCATATTTTTTCTTAGTATATCTATCATTTCTTTACAGAGGTCCATAACTGTCATAGCATTCATCAGATGATCCTGGGCGTGAACCATTAATAGGCCAACTTCAACCTTATTTCCATTTAGTTCATTTTGGATCATTTCAGTCTGGATTTCATGTGCTTCCAGAATGGTTCTGTCTGCATCCTCCATCTGCTCCTCAGCGAGATCAAACTCCCCGTTTTTTGCAGCACGCAACGCTTCAATCGCAGTACTTCTGGCATTCCCGGCACTGACTACAAGCTTCATAACAATCATTTCCATGTCCATTTCCAACAAGCCTCTCTCTCTTAACCTGCGATTATGAGTTTCACTAAAGTGATCATAGTAATTAAAGCTATCATGGTCCACACCCACTTTTCTGATCTGCGAAATTCTGAATCCCTTCGTAAGACTCGGTATAACCCCCAGGGTGGGACAAAGATAAGCCAAAAATACGTTATTATTCTTTGTCTGGTAAAAACCTCTTCCATCATAATCACCTCATGCTGTTATTGTATTCTTTTTATTCTTCTGTTTCAACCCTCTGCCGGTTGGATGCGAGCACAAAGGGAATGTACACAACAAAGGCAAGAAGGATACAAAGAATCTGGGTTACTGCTGCTCCAATATTTCCTCCAGAACAAAGAAATGCCATAAGTCCCGGTGGTGTGGTCCAAGGGGCGTTCACCACCATTCTGCCTGCAAAACCAAGGTTTGTCATGGCATAAGCAAAGGTGGCGGATACTGCCGGTGCAATCATAAACGGAATGGCCATAATGGGGTTCATGACCACCGGAAGACCAAAGATAATGGGTTCATTAATATTAAAGATGGCACAGGGAATGGCAAGCTTTGCAATGGCCTTAAAATCGTCCCGCTTTGAAAATATCATAATGGCAATGATTAAGCCTCCCGTAATTCCTGCTCCGGTAACAGTAGAAAAGCAGGACATAAAGGGGGTGTTAATAATATTTGGAATGGGGGCACCTGCTGCATAGGCTGCTTCATTTTCTGCAAAGGCTGCTAACAGGATTGGCTCGTATACTGCTTTTGTCACCTGGGTTCCATGAATACCAAAACTCCATAACAAGGTGGTAATGAAAATAAGAGTGATGTAACCTGGGAAGCTAGTGAGAATATTGGATAAAGGTTTTTGAATAAAAGCAATGATGGCATTAAAAAGTGACATGCCAGTGACCATCTCAAATATCATTCCCACACCGGAAACAATAATAATGGTAATCAGGGACGGAAATAAAATGGTAAAGGACCTGGCTACATTAGAGGGAACACTGTCTGGCATATGAATCTCAAACTTACCGCTCTTAACCAGCTTACAATAAATCTCAGTGGCTGCCACAGACGCAAACATACCTACAAACAAGCCTTGAGCATTGGTGTACATTCTGCCAAGTACATTGGCTACTACTACCTCGCTGCCATCCACCGCTTTTCCTGTGGCAGTAAAGGCACAAAGAGAAATGTAGGCTCCAAGTGCCACCACTGGAAGTGCCTTATCTTTGATCTCATAATGCTCCCCAAGCTCCATGGCAATAAGGATCACACAACCAATTGCAATAAAGTTCATGGTTCCGTAATTTGCAGCCGTAAACATGGGATTTAGTTTTCCAAGAAAGCTAAGCCCGGGAACGTTTGCAAGGCTGAAGAAGCCTGGCGTGGTACTGCAGATTACATTAGAAAAAAGGGTACAAAATGAGCCGATGATAATAATTGGCAGCAGGCTCATAAACGCATTTTTAATGGCTGCCAGATGTCGTTGTGTCTGCATGACTCCTGCTACAGAAAGCAGACCATTCATAATCTTTTCTTTCATCTCTTCCTCCATATCCACCGTATAAACGGTACTCCTGCCTTGGTTTTTTGTAATGTATTGACATGGTAACATACTTTTTTTAGGAACTCCATGAGGTCTTTTTCCATTTTCATAATGGCACTTTTTTCTTCCCTCTTCCGGGGAAGCTATGACCACAATCAATATGGAAAAACTGTGCTTTGAGATTGTTTTTCAGCTTTGATATAATGATTTCATCTTCATTTCACTGACTTTTATAAAAGGAGGGGTACACATGAATCAAAGAAATGCATTTCCAGATGGCTTTCTCTGGGGTGGAGCCACGGCGGCAAACCAGGTGGAGGGAGGCTATCAGCAGGGTGGTAAGGGAATTTCCGTTTCCGATTGTGCAAAGGCTCATTATGATACGGACGTTACCAATTACAAGGCCCATAATACCGTAACCACAAAGGACATTGAAGAAGCTCTTGCTACGGATGATCAGGTATATTATCCAAAACGCCATGGCTCTGAATTCTTTCACCATTATAAAGAGGACATCCGGCTTTTTGCAGAGATGGGCTTTAAGGTTTATCGAATGTCCATCGCATGGTCTAGAATCTTTCCAAACGGAGACGATAAAATGCCCAATGAAGAAGGGCTTGCATTCTACGACAATGTATTTGATGAGCTTCATAAATACGGCATCGAGCCTCTGGTGACCATGTCCCATTATGAACCTCCCATTAACCTTGTCTTAAACTACAAAGGCTGGTACTCCAGGGAGACGGTAGGCTTTTTCCTTCAATTTGTAGAGACCATCTGCACTCGTTATAAGGATAAAGTGAAATACTGGCTCACCTTTAATGAGGTGGACTCTATCATCCGCCATCCCTTTACCACCGGTGCTTTGGTTGAAGACCGATTCCCGGATCAGAACTTTGAAGAGGTGATCTTCCAGGCCATGCACCACCAGTTTGTGGCCTCTGCTTACGCAACAAAGATCTGCCACGAGACCATACCTGGTTCTCTTGTCGGCTGTATGCTGACCAAGCTGACCTATTACCCCTATACCTGTAAGCCAGAGGATGTGTTAAAAGCCCAGCAGACCATGCGAGGCACCTACTGCTACAGCGATACCCAGGTATTTGGGGAATACCCAGCTTACCTTCTTTCCCGGTTTAAAAACAAAGGCATACACATTCAAAAGGAGATGGGGGATGACGAGATCATGAAAGCTTATCCAGTTGATTTCGTATCTTTTTCCTATTACAATTCCTCTTGTTCCGCAGAGGACACCTCCCAGTTAAGCCTGACTCCAGGCAATACCATCAATGCTATTAAAAACCCTTATTTAGAAGCCTCTGACTGGGGCTGGCAGATTGATCCTACGGGACTTCGCATCTCCATGGTGGATCTCTATGACCGCTACCGAAAGCCTTTATTTATTGTAGAGAACGGGTTGGGAGCAAAGGATGAAGTAGGGGAAGACGGCACCATAAACGATACATACCGCGTGGAATACTTGAAAGAACACCTAAAGGCAGTTTCTGATGCCATTACAATGGATGGAGTGGAATGTCTTGGTTATACCTCTTGGGGCTGTATTGATATTGTTTCCGAGTCAACAAAACAGATGTCAAAGCGCTACGGCTTTATCTACGTAGACTGTGATGACTATGGTAATGGAACTTATAAGCGCCTTAAGAAAAAGTCCTTTGACTGGTATCAAAAGGTAATCGCAACCAATGGTTTAAGCTTATATGAGGATTGATTAAATTGAAAAGAAGAAGACGTGTAAAGGAGAAGGAATCTTTTACACGCCTTCTTTTATTTATCTCATAAATCCTTAGGAAGCTGTTCTTCAATGCTTATCATCGCTTTGATAAATGCCTCATAATCTTGTTTCTTAACCAGATTTTGAATCTGCTTCTGGCTTAATAAAAATGCGGCGGTCATCTGGTAGAAACGCTGCAGCTCCACACTGGTGTGGTCCTTATTGGCAATGGATACCAGGAACACGGCCCGCACCTTTTGTCCTCCCCAGTCCACCGGCTCATCAAGAATTCCAACACAGACAAAGGTTTCGTCGCTGATGGCTTTATAAACGTGAGGCATAGCCACCATGTTTCCAAACGCTGTCTTTGCAAGCCTTTCTCTCTTTAAGACGGATTCATAAAATTCCTCAGGCAGATTTTTTTCCTCCATAACAAAGTGACACATGCAGCGAAGGACCTCTTCCTTTGTCTGGAATTTTAAATGAGGCAGGAACATCTCCTTTTTGTAATAATGCCCTACCCTGGAGGTGCATTCAGAGGTAAGGACCTTTTTTACATTCACAATGTCCTTATCATCTAAAAAGTATTGAACCTCTAATATGGGAATTGGAACTGCAACCGTAATGGGAACCGTAGTAAAGATGTAATCATAGTTGGTAAAATCTATTTTAAAGAGACTTCCTACATCACAGGCAGTGATGTTGTTTATGTAATCCTTAAAGGAATTCTGATATTTGTACTGGAGGAGCTTTGCGCTTCCACGGCCAGAGGAACAGACAAGCAATATATTCTTTTTCTGGATTTCTGTTTTCTTTCGCTCAAGAGCCAGGGCAAAGGCAAAAGCGAAATAAGCAATCTCATCTTCTGATAGGAGAACATGAAAATACTCATTGAGAACCGTAACTCCACTGCTAGCCATGGCATAGGAAAGACAAAACTTTTCCTTTACATCCCGAAGCAGGGGATTTTTTAGGTTCATGTCATATTTGATTCGGACGCTTAAGGGCACCAGATGCTGGCATAATAACATCTGAAGCTCCAAATCACTCCGAAAATCAAATTTGAAAAGGTCGTAGACCCGTTCTAGCATGGCAATCACCAAATCGTTAATCTCCTGGGTGATTATGACATTTTGCTCTGCTTCATCGGCTGGATAAATCATCTTTTTTCCCGCCAGATGAATGGCAATATAAACAATCTCTGTCTCAGGAAAGGAAATATGAAAAACAGATTCAAGCAGAAGCACAATCTCCTTTGCAATCCGGTACTCCAGCCGGTCGTTCATTTGCTCCATAGGCTCTTTGGGGAGAGGAACATAATGACACTCCATAATACGGCTGATGGCGATATAAAGATGAACCACAAGATTTTGATAAGAGGCTCCTGTAATAAAGTAATCGTTGCTTTTTAAAACAGAGGAAACACAGACAGCAATCTCATCCATGCTTTGATTTCCTTTATGAAGTCGTTTTCCGGAAAAGGAAGCAATGCATAACCTGGCGTCAAATTCTCCGCCTTCCAGTTTAATGCCGTAATTGGGTTTTCTTATTACTTTTATGTTAAACTGATTGATGTATTGTTCTACTTCCTTTAGATCCGCGGTTAAGGTTCGTTTTGATATATAAAGACCGTCGCTTAATTCATCCAGCTTTACATAGGAAGGGCTGTTAAATAAATATTCTAACAAGTACTGAATTCGCTCCTCGGACGTTCCCGGCAGGTATTCATCAGCAAGACGGGAGTATAATTTCCCCTGAAAGGAATCAAACTTTTCTTTATCCGATATGTGTAAATAATATCCCACCCCGTATTTGGATAAAATGGCAGCTCCATAAGGCTCCATCTCCTGGTTCATCTCTTTTAATAGATTTCTTATGGTTTTCGTACCTACATGAATCTGTTGTGCCAGATGTTGTGCGGTATCATATTCTTTGTCTGACAAAATAGTAAGGATCTGTCTCTTTCGTCGGTCCATATATGTTCACTCCCTTTTCATCATGCCAGCTTGCGCTCCCTAGTTTAGAATCTTACGGTTATTTTTGTTTGTTATTTCCTTATTTTACACGTTTCAATACTTATTTTTATGCACATTCACATAGTAACATAGTTTAAATGGTAACTAAATGACTCTTTTTTCCATTTCTAATGTGGTAAATCTTGCTTACTGGATGCTGTAACTTTTTTGTAACCCCATTGCTTAAGAAAAAAGCTATAATAAAAAAGAAGCAGTCGTTACTTAAAATCAATTCACTTTACAAAAAGGAGCATTTTTATGAAACTCAAATACACAAATATGATCCCCCTTTTGCTGACCGGGGTTATTCTTCTTACGGGTTGCAAAAATACGGAAAAACAAAATACGATTTCCCAGCCACCAAAAGATGACGCCGCTGCCATTGGGGCTTTACTCCCCTCTGGTTCCGAACTTCTGGTTCCAGAACATGCAGCGAAAAAACAAAGTATCTTTATCAATTCCCAAGAGGGAATGGACGCTAAGGAAGCCTTTCTCTTATACCGAAATACAACGGATAACCGTCAGGCCCACCTTGTGTATCTGACGAAAGAAAATGGAACCTGGCAGATAAAAGAAGATATGGAGACCGGATACTTAGGTTTTAATTCCTTTGAACTGACTGACCTTGATGGAGATGGAGTTAAGGAGGTTGTTGTTGGCGGAGCTATTTCAGATACGGGTCATGACAATCAGCTTGCGGTCTACGCACTAGAAACAAATTCACTTACGAAAACAGCAGAGTTAAACTACGATACCCTTTCCGTTGCTGATTATACCAAAGACCAGATTCCAGATATTATGGCTATCACAAAAAAACAGGACAATACCAGTGCGGCAGGACTTTATTCATATAAAAAAGGAACGCTTACATTACTTTCTCAGATTGATTTAGACCCACAAGGTTTTTTTGAACATGCTGCATTTGGTACATTGGCAGACGGAGAACAGGCATTGTTTGCAGACAGCGGTATGGGTGCTCATTCCATGTTGACTGAGATTATTGTTTATCAGAATGGGAATCTGGAAAAGGTGGGAGATCCTTCTGATAGCGTTTTGTTAAAGGAATATCCTCTTTACAGCCGAGACATCAACGGGGATGGCATCATAGAAGTGGGAGGCATGTATATTCCTAAAGGCTATGAAGATGCCGCTTTTGCAGAAATTCCATTTATCGATACCTATCAAAATTATAAGCTTGACGGAACCTTTCAGGTGGTAGAGGAACGCTATACCGACCAGGGACAGCATTTTTATATCTCCTTTCCAAAGGAAACTTATGAGGGCGTCACTGTGAAACGAAAGGAGAACGAAGTCTTACTCCTTTCCACCCAAGGTGATACCGTATTATTCCAGGTAAAATGGGCCGCAAACAATTCTCTTCCTGTAAGTGCCGTTGTACTTGGAAAAACAAAAGATACCACCTTTTATACGGAGTTAAAAGAAGAAACAAAGATACCAACAAGTGCATTCCATCTGATGGAGGAAGAAGTAAACTGAGGGAAAAGCCTATGAAAACAATACTGGTGGTGGAGGATGAACTGTCAATTCGCAGCTTTGTCTGTCTGAATCTGAGAAAAAAAGGATATGAGGTTTTTGAAGCAGAAACTGGGGAAGATGCCCTTGTTATTTTCAAAAGCCAGACCATTCACGTGGTACTTTTAGATATCATGCTTCCGGGTATGGATGGTTTTACGGTATGTGATGTGATGAGAAGGTTAAATCCCACTGCCGGGATAATTATGCTCACCGCCCGCAGCCAGGACGAGGATAAGGTTAAGGGTCTTTTACTAGGCGCAGATGATTATCTGACAAAACCATTTCAGATGAGTGAGCTGGAGGCAAGAATACTTTCCCTCCTTCGCCGCTTATCTCTTGTGGCAGAAAAGGATATGGCTGGAGTTCTTATATCCGGCCCCTTTTCCCTTGACAGTCTGCGCAATCAATTAACAAACGCAGGGCTTGAAATTAAGATTACACCCACGGAAGCCTGCCTCCTGCAATTTCTTATCTCCAATAAAAATAAGGGATTTACCAGAGATGAAATTCTAGACCAGGTTTGGGGAACCAACTATTCGGGAGATCCTAAGGTGGTGGATGTGAATATCAGACGAATCCGCACAAAATTAGAATGGGACCCTAAAAATCCCAGGTACTTGTGTACGGAATGGGGCTACGGATATGTATGGAAGGAGTAAATCCATGAAACGAAAAGTAGTTTCTTATTTCATGCTTTTGACCATTTTGACCCTGACTCTTGTCATGGTCTGCTTTGGCATTGGAATGCGGCGGTATTTTTATCAGGAACTGGCAGATGGGGTGAAGAACCACACAGAGGCAGTTCCTTTTGTGTGGGCTGAGTTTGGAACATTTACAGGGGAAGATCTAAAAAGAAAGAGCAATGATATTATCAAATCCTATGAGATGGAGGGCACCAACCTTTTGCTACTCACCAGAAATGGAGATTCCATACAATCCACCACTGGATATCTAAATAGTCAAAAGGAACCCATTGACTCCAAGGTCTTATCATTTGAAACGGTATATGAGGTGGAAAAAGGAACTGAGGAGAGAATCATGGCTGTTTACACGCCCCTGCTCTATCACGGTCAGACCGTTGCTGTTTTAAAATATGAAACACCACTAGCAGACACCGACCAAAGAATCTTAACCCTTCTCACCTGGGGATTCTTCGTCTGCCTGATGGTGGCAAGCATTGCATTCTTAGTAAGCTTAAGGCTTGGTAATTCCATTGTGCTACCTTTAAAACATATTATCTTATTGACAAAACGAATGGCAAAAGGAAATTATCAGGAGAAAATTGAGGAATCCTACCCTTACGAGGCAGGAGAGCTGGTAGACATGTTAAATTATATGGCAGATGAGATTACGAAGGCAGACCGTATGAAGAGTGATTTTATTTCCTCTATCTCCCATGAGCTAAGGACACCTTTGACTGGAATTAAAGGCTGGGCGGAAACCATAAAAGAACCTGATGGTTTGACGGATGAAGAGATGAAGTTTGGACTTAGAATTATGGAAGAAGAAACGGAACGTCTGATTCGCATGGTAGAGAGCCTGCTGGATTTCTCCAGATACCAGTCTGACCGTATGGTATTAGACCGTTCTCCCATCTCTTTTGATGAACTGGTTGAAACGGTAAGTTTGGGATTAATAAAAAAAGCAGAGAAAAAGAACATCCGCATGATTCGTAACCTTACCCCCGTAAGGATAGAGGGGGACTGGGATAAGTTAAAACAGGTCGTGATTAACGTAGTAGACAATGGAATTAAGTTTTCAGAAAAAAACAGTGAGATTGTAATTACCATGAAAACCACAAAAGACTGGATCCATCTGGTGATTCAGGATACTGGCATTGGGGTAAGAAAAGAGGACTTAACCTACATCACGCATTCCTTTTTTAAGGCAGATAAACGTTTGCCTGGGGAGGGACTTGGGTTAGCCATCTCTCAAAGAATTATGACGCTTCATGGGGGCAGCCTTTCCATTGAAAGTGAGTATGGAAAGGGCACCTCTGTTACCATGAAGCTTCCTTTGATAAAGGATTAATATACTTCTGTATGTACTTTTAAAGGATCTGCATCCTTGTCTTCATATGGCTCCCGTTCTTCTGCTTTATGTCCAAGAGCCAGAAGGCATAAGACGCCAAAATGCTCAGGAATGCCAAGGACCTGCTTTACGGCTGCTTCTGAATCTCCAGTTGCGCAATCCCGGTTGCGAATTTGAATCCATACGGAACCAAGAGAAAGGCTTTCCGCCTCAAGCTGCATCATAATGGCTGCGATGGAGGCGTCTTCCACCCATACATCACTTTTTTCACTGTCAGCGATGATTGCAATGACTATAGGCGCCGTATCAAGGCCTGTCGTCCCAAAGCTTTTACATTCCTTTAACTTCTTAATGGTTTCCTTCTCTTCTACAACAATAAATTCTACAGGCTTTTTGTTCTTGGAAGAAGGGGCAAAAAGCCCTGCTTTTATAATCTCTCCCAGACTTTCTGGGGAGACTTCCTCCTCCCTAAATTTCCGAATGGATCTTCTGTTTTTTATTACTTCCAGCATCTCATTGGACATCTTCATTCTCCTTTTCTTATTGATTTAAATATTTCATAACGCCTTCCCATGGATCTCCTGATTTTGATTTATATTCTTCTTGCCTGGATTCCTTTGCGGCAAGGCGGCTCATCGCTCTGATATCGTACCCATCTTTTAATATAATGGACTTCATGATTCCAGGTAAAATAGCTCTTCGGTTACAGGCATAAACGCATTTTAAGCACCACATGCATCGCCAGCCAAACTTCGGTCGTCCATTTACCATTTTAATGTTCTTTTTGGGACAATTCTTTACACAGAGGCCACACTGGTTGCAATCACTGGTGGCGTATAGGTTTTTTCCAAAGAGATTGCCTCCTAAATGCTCTGCCACTCCAAAGGCAGTGATGAGCCGGTCTTTTGTCTTTGGCACGGTGAGCCGTTTTTTTCCTTCCAAAAGATCATTGATGATGGTTTCCAATTTCTCTGGAAGTACGGTTAATAGAGCCAGGTTTAGATGAGGTTCTGCCTGAGTCGCGAAGTTGGAGGGCATCACCAGCATGTTTTCATAGACCACATCGTACCCTCTTTTTGTTAAGTACCCTTTGGCCGGAATACGACAAGCTGTATTTGGAGAAACCTCTCCTCCTCCGGAGACGGATAGAACTGCCGCTGGACTTTGTTTTCCATGGGGAAGTTTTTTAAGAAAGCTTTCTGTCAGCTCTGCCAGTCGGTAGGCATAGACCGGAGATAAAACAATAAGTAGATCCGATGCTTCCACACTTGATGGAGATATGTTTGCCATATTCTTTTTATGGACGTTAATTCCCCGCTCCGTCAATTGCCGTTCCATGCAATTTACTGCGTGCTCCGTACTGCCTGTACCTGAGAAATAAAGAAGCGTTACCGTGTTATATTCCATTACTTACCCTCCATGAAATCCTTTTTGTTCCTATCACCTTTTGAATCAGTTGCAATTTCTGAAAATATTTCCCCTTGTTTCCGCATACATTAATAACAAATTTCTTAGTTTCAGGAGCCTAATATGAGCGATCAAAACGGTTTCATCGGAGGAACCATAGCCCAAAACGGGGATGTTATGCAGGCCCAAAACGTTTTGGTAGAAGAAGTCTATACTCCGGACAGCAGAACCGGGTATATAAAAATCTCTTATTCCATACCAGGGGAGCGAGAAATGGTATTCACCGACCTCCTTCAATTAAATGTAGGCTGGAACACCATTCTTGTCAATCAGTTCAATGAATCCATCAGCTTATGCCGGATCCTGAAAGGAACGACAATCAATGCCTGGTTTTCCACAGATATCATGGAAGGTACCCCTCCCCAGTCCAATGCCTACCGAATCGTAGCAATTCTTCCAGCTCCTAACGTCCGGGTTATCATTGATCGGATTACTTCCATTGACACCCAGAATGGGTTTCTCTATGTGGGCAACCCTCGTAATCAGGTGGACCAGATTCGGTTTGTGATCTCTGACATGACCCAGATCCTGGATAACAAAAACAACGTAATTCCTCTTGATGCTCTAAAAGCCGGCGAAATGGTAAGAGTAGAATACGGTGACATCGTAACTGCAAGTATTCCGCCTCAAACACCAGCCTATTTGGTGCAGGCACTTACGTCTTGACCTATTTCCTTTCATTATAAAAGACTCTCTCCTATTATTCAATATAAAAAGGACCTGCCAGAAAAATACCACATTTCTGGCAGGCCTTCTTATTCTACATCAAAACCTCTTCCAATGATGCTGTTGCTTCTGCTTGCGCAGATAAAGCTGTCATCTTGTAAGGATTTTACATAATCTCTGATCGCAATCAGCTCCTGTTGGTTTAATACAGACTGAATCAGCATTTTCTTCTTCACATTAGAGGTATCCATACCTTGAATAAATGTGGCTCCACGATGGAGCTCATCCCTGATAAACTGGGTGATCTCTAAATACTGGTCTGACATGATGCTGACATTATAATATTTCTCAAAGCCGATGATTAATTTATCCGTTACTGCACTCATGATAAAGGTACAGATTAAGGAGTAAATAATCATAGTGATGTTACCATATATAATAGAGGAACAAATGACTACTGTATTAATAATCAAATAATAAGTTCCGACGGAAATTCCCTTTTTCTCTTTTAAATAAAGAGCTACGATAGATTCCGGTCCATTGGCTACGCCCTGCTTCATAATGATTCCGCCTGCAATTCCACCTACCAGACCACCGCTGACGGCTGCTGCAATGGGATCCGTATGAAGTGTGGGTAAATAACGGTTTACAATGCCCACATAAAAGGTAAACATCAAATAACTAAAACCGGCATAAAAAATCTGCTTTTTATTATAGTTAAAAAATGACCAGATAAAAATTGGCAAAGCCATAAAAATAAGAAGCATCTGCACATCAGCTCCTGTCAGTCGGTTGATTACCGCAGCAAGCCCTCCAATTCCAGTCGCAACCAAATCATTGGCATTGAGTATCTGACAATACGCACATGCCGAAATAAACTGCCCCACCGCTATCCAAAATAGCTTTTTCTTCATTGCTGTTCTCCTCACAAAGTACAAAAACCTTTTTCTTGTTCTGTATTTTCTAGCATTACATCGAACATTATTATATATAGTTCATACCCGTTACGCAACTACATTTATTTGACCTGTTTTTACTCATTGTCTATTTATAAGACGAACCAGGTTTTATTGTCGAAATATTGCAAGGAACAATTCATCAATGTTTACAAAGTAGGAGAACACTATCGTTATAAAATCCAAAAATGGTGGAAAGAACCAAAAAAAGTTTGTAAGTATTGTTAAATAATTAACTTGTCCTGTCTTCTACAAAATCACCACGTTTTTCCACGATTTCATAGCCGATGGAAGAAACCCGGTTTCTCAGGCAGACGTTACATTCTGCGGCCTCTTCCCCGGTACAGATCTTGTTGTCGTAGAGGTCATATTTTTTGCGGACACCGATGGGGGATAGGTTTGGCATCAACACATTGGAACCGGATAAGATACCTTTTTCTCTACCTTTAGGATCAAGGGTTCCAAGGGCTGTGGTGGAAGGGAGAAGGGCGTTTGGAAGCATCAGCCTTAAGATTCCAATGAGAAATAAGGTTAAGTCAACACTTCCAGCCGAAAATTCCCCAAAGGGAGTATCTTTATGGGGGATAAATGGCCCAATTCCCACCATCTGCGGGGATAACTCTTTGATAAATGCAAGATCCTGTGCAAGGAATTCTGCAGTCTGGTAAGGAGATCCTACCATAAAGCCGGTTCCCACCTGATAACCGATCTTTTTTATGTTTCGAAGACATTCTTTTCTGTTTGCCAGGGACAAGGATTCTGGATGAAGTTTTCTGTAATGTTCGTCATTGGCCGTCTCATGGCGAAGGAGATAACGGTCTGCTCCTGCCTCATAATACTTTAAATACTGGTCGTATGTCTTTTCCCCAATGGAAAGGGTAATGGCACAATCCGGATAACCTTCCCGAATGGATTTGATGATATCAACCATAATCTCATCGGTATAGTAAGGATCTTCCCCTCCCTGAAGCACAAAGGTACGAAAGCCTAACTCATGACCTGTTTTACAGCAGGACAGAATTTCTTCCTTGCTCAGGCGGTAACGGTCCGCATTCCCGTTGCCCCTTCGGATGCCACAATAAAAGCAGTCATTTTTGCAATAATTGGTAAATTCAATCAAACCACGAATGTAAACTTCTTTATCAAAATACTTCTCGCTGTAGGTTCTTGCAAGAGAAAACAGGTAATCGCTTGTCTCCTGATCATAATTCTGAAGCAAATAAACAAACTCTTCCTTTGAAAGGTCATGTGTCTCGTACAATTTATCGATTAAGTGTTTCATATTTTAAGCTCCTTTTCATAGAAGTTCGGTATGTTTATACTACCATTTTAATGATTCAAGGGAAAGTCCTTTTTCATAAATTTTATCAATTACCTTATACTTCTATATTTTAATCTACAGGCCATCATAGGCAAATTCTATTCCTTCATGTTTTTTATGCAGAGCGTTGTAATAATCTTTACTTTTGACCTGATTGTCTTCCATTTATATTATATGGTACCTCTCCATCAGCTTCACTGCAGACGTAGCCATCTGAGCGGTCATTCCCCAGATGGTCGTATCTTCATATTGGTAAAATGATATTTCATGAGTGCCTTTTACCCATGGATATTCCATTCCCCCTGGAATCCATTCATATGGAAAGTCCTCTGGGGGTTCCTGAATCAGACGGCTGGTAAATGTCTTGGCTGGATTGGCTCTAAAAAATTCCAGGGGAATCTTAATAATTGAATCCACCTCGTCAGTGCTATAAGTGTCCTCATAATCCTTAATGGTTCCAATAAAGGGTTGAACCATTAAATTAAAGGGAGATAGATACATATCGCCAGGCCCTAAAACCTGAATCTGTTTTCGCCGTACATAAAGTTCTTCCATGGTTTCCCGAATCGCACATGCTCTTAAGGATTCTCCTGGTTCCAGTTTACCGCCTGGAAAACAGATTTCGCCCGGCTGACGTCTTAATTTTCCTGACCTTTTTTCAAACAATAGATGAGGCACTCCAGAAACTTCAATTACAGGTACTAATACTGCATACTTACGGAAGGCTTCCTCTCCAATAATTCCTGGCTTCCTGCCAGAAAAACCTCTTTTATTCAAAGTTAATCCCTCCTCACATGGGTACTACGGGAATCTGAATCTTTACCACATACTCATTAGACTCCACACCAGCCAGATGGCTCAGCATATCATCCTCATAGGCATCCCCATTAATGAGCATATGATTTTTCTCAATAAATGATTTAAGTTGGTTGTAGGTTTCAGACGTCTGCTCATAAGAGCCTTTATGAATTGCTACAGCATAGATTCCTGCCTTTTTTGTATGAACACGTTCGTTGTCAATGTAAGCCCGTATCTTGCTGCTGTAGTATGAGACTTTCTGATATTCCCCGGAAAGTATGTCTTCCTTTTTTAGAATAACTCCAAGTAACAGTTCTGTTTCTCCACTTAATTCATCACAATACTCAAAATGTTCTCTTAACTTTTCAAGCTCTTCCTTTGCAGAAGCCTCTTCCATCATCTTAACCACTATATAATATTCTTCCCTGCAATCTTCTAAATAAGGAACCCCATAAACACAACGTAAGGCTTCTTCTGTGGTCTCAATCGTGGCTAATATTTTATTTCTCATTAGATTCGTCTTTTTTATCTCCGCCTCAAGCTGTATTTCCTTTTGCCTTAGTATAGAAAGAAATAGATCCGGGTTATAATCATTCATGTAAGCCTTAATTTCCTTAAGGGAAGAACCTGCCTGCTTTAAGATATGGATGATATCATAGGTAAAAAACTGCTTGACAGAATAACAGCGGTAGCCATTTTCTTTTACCAATTCCGGCTTTAAAATACCCACTTCATCATAATGGAATAAGGTGTGCTTACTCACTCCGCAAAGGTGGGCAAATTCTTTGGTGGTCAAATATTGCTTGTTATTTCCAGACATATGCTTCCCTTCCTTACTTCAATCTTAGGTTATTATTGTTTCCTATAGTTTTACAAAAATTCTTGACTTTAGGGTTACCCTATACTTTATAATGACATAGCTGCGAACATCCGTCAAGATATTATTTATTAACAAAAACGATATACAGGAGGACCAATATGAAACAATTACTGCCTTACATAAGGCCACATAAAAGGCTTTTGGCAGGTGCCATAATATTATTAATTTTCAATAACTTTACTGCCATGTATATCCCTACACTAACAGCCCGCTTGATCAATGTGGGGGTTGCTAATCAAGACCTGCCCTACATCTATCGTATTTGCGGGCTTATGCTTACGGTTGCTGTACTGGGAGGTGTTAGTTCCATTGTCTCTGCCATATTGTCATCAAAGGCAGCGGCTGGGCTAGCTAGGGATTTAAGAGAAGCCGTGTTTGTGAAAGCACAGACATACTCTCTCACTGATTTTAAAACAGTTGGAACTGCTTCTATGATCACCCGCAGTACCAATGATATTAATATCATTCAAAGATCAACTATGATGTTATTAAGAGTACTTCTGCCTGCACCTATTATGACTATAGTAGGTCTTACCCTCGCATTTCGCACTAATGTGCAAATGGCCATGTTTTTCATTGTGGTCATTTTATTTTTCAGTATCATGGCCTATTTAATTGGTAGAAGAGCCATTCCTTTGTTTCAGATGATCCAAATAAAGATGGACCGGGTTACCTATGTGCTTCGGGAAGTCATTACTGGAGTGAGAGTAATCCGGGCATTTAACCGGGAGGAATATGAGAAGAACCGTTTTGTGGAAGCTTGTTACGATTACCGGGATACCACAATTAAAACAGGAAGAGTCTTTGCAATTTTATTACCATTCCTTTTTGTAATATTGGATTTAAGTGTTGCTTCTGTCATCTGGTTTGGTGGCATTCAGGTATCAAACGGCTCTATGGAGATTGGCAGCATCTTTGCTCTCATTGAATACTTGACCATTATTCTTTTTTGCAGCGTTATGGCTGTTATGGGATTTATGGAAATTCCCCGTGCGCTCATTAGTGTGGAGCGTATCAATGAGATTTTAAACCTGAAACCGGAAATCGTTGATGACACCAATGCCACTCCAAAAAGTGATCTTAGAGGAACCCTGGAGTTTAGAGATGTTTCCTTTATGTATGCAAATGCAGAGGAACCGGTATTAAGTCATATTTCCTTTACTTCAAAACCAGGGCAGACAACTGCCATTATTGGTGGAACAGGTTCTGGAAAATCAACCATTGCTAACTTAATTCCTCATTTCTACCAGATTCAGGAAGGGGAAATCCTCTTAAATGGAATCAATATTGTAGATTATCCTCAAAAGGAATTAAGAGACAAAATCGGTTTTATTCCCCAGAAGGCATTCTTGTTTCGGGGAACCATAAAGAGCAATATAATGTTTGGCAAGGAAGACGCAACCATGGAAGAAGTCATTGCTGCTGCCAAGGTGGCACAGGCTCATGAATTTATAGAAAACCTAGACGACGGCTATGAATCCTATGTGGCTCAGGCAGGCACCAATCTATCCGGCGGACAAAAGCAGCGTGTCGCCATTGCCAGAGCTCTGATTAAAAAACCGGAAGTCTACGTGTTTGATGACAGCTTCTCTGCTCTGGATTATAAGACAGATTCTCTTTTAAGGAAGGCCTTAAAATCTCAGATTAAGGATTCCGCCCTTGTTATTGTGGCACAGAGAATCAGCACCATCATGGATGCAGACCAGATTCTTGTTCTGGATGATGGAAAAGTGGTCAGCATGGGACGTCATGAAGAACTTATGAAAACATGTTCGGTCTATCAGCAGATTGCTGCCACACAGTTAAGTGAAGAAGAATTAAAAGGAAAGGAGGAGAGGAATCATGGATAAGAAGAAAAAAGGAACCATATTGAGATTGTTTGCTTATTTTAAAGGATCCAGGCTTAAGTTAGCCTTAATCATTGTAACTACCATTTTAAGTTCAGCCCTTTTTATCGTATCCCCTGTGTTTTTAGGAAAAGCACTGGATCAGCTTGCAAATGGGATTAAGAATTCCGTATTAAATGGCACCCGTTTTCAGGTGAATTGGGATACTATGGGTGATATTTTTGGTATTCTCCTCTCTCTTTATATATTAAGTTTTATTACCAACTATCTAGCTAATTACCTGATGGCGACTGTTACCGAAACAGTGACTTTAAATATGAGAAGTGCCTTAATGGATAAGCTAAACCGCCTGCCTCTCCGCTTTTTTGATGCAACGGAGCGAGGGGATATTCTTAGCCGCGCGACCAATGACGTGGAAAAGGTGGCAGATGCTTTAAGAGAAGGCTTTAACCGACTCATTGCCTCTGTCATTTCCATCATTGGCGCCATTGCTATGATGCTTTATATTAGCCCAACATTATCCATCGTGGCATTCCTTACCATTGGGATTGCAACTGCCTTGACTGTGATTCTTTCTGGAAAGTCAAGAAAATACTTTTTAAATTACCAAACCTCTATGGGTGAGTTAAATGCAGCGGTGGAGGAAACCTTTACCGGACAGCTTGTAGTCAAGGCCTTTAACCAGGAAGAAGCTACTTTAACTAACTTTAGAAAGATCAATGGAGAGCTGTATCAGCACAGTACTTCCTCTCAGATCGCCCAGTTTATCGTCTCCCCATGTATCCGTCTCATTAATAACTTCGGGTACACCATCATTGCTGCTTTAAGTGTTATTAACATCATACAGGGCAGAATGACCATTGGTACTGTTCAGGCGTTTATCCAATATGCCGATAAATCCTCTGAACCGGTTATCGAATGTTCCCAGATCATCAGCTCCATGCAGTCCGCATTTGCAGCTTCCATCCGATACTTTCAGGTCATGGATGAGCTTGATGAAGTTCCAGATCACGTCTCTATGGAGGTTCTGCCAGAAACAAAGGGAGAGGTTTCTTTTGAACACGTCCGTTTTGGATATTCTGATGACCATATTCTGATGAAGGACATCAACATTGAGGTAAATGCTGGTGACCGGATTGCCATCGTAGGCCCTACTGGTGCCGGCAAAACAACCCTTGTGAATCTTCTGATGCGTTTTTATGAGATTCAGGGTGGTTCTATTAAAATCGATGGCGTGGATATTAAGTCCATGTCAAGAGCGGAACTTAGAAGTAAGTTTGGTATGGTTTTACAAGATACCTGGCTCTTTGGCGGTTCCATTAAAGATAACATTGCCTACAGTAACTTTGATGCACCAGAAGAGGCTGTGATTGCTGCGACCAAATCTGCCAGAGCGGATCATTTTATCCGAACATTACCAGAGGGATACCAAACCATTCTTACGGAAGACGGCTCCAATGTATCCCAGGGTCAGAAACAGCTTTTAACCATTGCCAGAGCCATCTTAGCGGATCCTGCCATCTTAATCCTTGATGAAGCTACTTCTAGTGTGGATACCAGAACAGAAGCAGAAATTCAAAAGGCCATGAACAACTTAATGAAGGGGCGAACCAGTTTTATCATCGCTCATAAGCTGTCTACCATAAGGGATGCAGATCTTATCCTTGTTATGGATCACGGTACCATCATTGAACAGGGATCTCATGAAGAGCTTCTTACGAAACAGGGATTCTATGAAAAGCTTTATAACAGTCAGTTTGCAGACTCCGGTTCTGACGAAGAACAAACGGCTTAATCGAAATTAAAATAATCCACAAAAAATGCACCTTAAGCGGGCTTTAAAAACCTGTCTTAAGGTGCATTTGTCTACTCGAAGCTATTTTGGGGCTGACCTTTGGCAGCAGTCACTGGCTTTTTTATCTTTCTCTTGCTCTGTGATACAAAGACGCTGGAAATGATAATAATAACACCTAGAATCTGAAGGAAGTTAATGGTCTGTCCCAACATGAAGTAACCAAGGAAAAATGCAGTTAAAGGGTTGATTGGATTTAAGAAAGATGCTTTCGCAGGTCCAATCTTTTCAATTCCCCGAAACCAGAGATAATACGCTAGCCCTGTGTTAAAAATACCAATAAAGGCAATTCCCAATATATTCTGTGTGGACAGCGGTGGAACCGGACCTTCCAGAAACAAAAAGGCTGGAATTAAAATCAAGCTTCCAAAAAACAACTGCCAGGAGGTAAAGACCATCTGACTTACTCCCTCTGGCTTTCCCCAGTACTTGGTTAGCACCACTCCCAGGGACATCAGTGCGGAACCTGTCAATGCAGCAATGACTCCAATGGGATCAATGGTTCCTTGCTGCTTAAAGAATAAAAAGAACACTCCCACAAAAATCATTCCGATGGCAAGAAAAGAATTGGCAGTTGGCTTCTCTTTTAAGATGATCCAGCTTAAGAAAATAATAAAAACAGGTTGGACACTTCCTACAATCGAGGCGATTCCACCAGGGAGACGATAAGCCGCTATAAATAATAGCAGGAAAAAGATTCCTATATTTAAGCTCCCGAGTAAGATGGATCGAAACAGCCAGATTCCTTTTGGAAACTTGCGATAAAATAACAAAAGCAAAAGTCCGATGGGAAGACCCCTCATTAAAGCTACGAAGATGGGTCTGTCGATAGGTATGAATACAGCGGTAATCATATAAGTGGAACCCCATAGAATGGGAGTTATCATGGTCATAAGAGTATCTTTAAAATCTTTCATATGGTTGTCCTTTCTTTTCATTTTTCTCATGTAACATATATCTTAATCAAAAGTATTTTAATGTTAAGATAAATGAATTATATGACAATCTTCTTCCCTTGTCAAGTATCTCAACATTAAGATACTTCACTTTAAAATTGTTCTTGTTTTTTCATTTTTCTGATGTTACACTGTTAGTATGAAAAAAGACAAAGTTGACACCTTTATGGAACAATGGAACGAGGAACTGCCGGAGCTTGGTACAGAATCCATGGCTGTTATAGGACGGCTGAATCGAGTAGCAAAACATATAGAAAAGAGGTTAGGGAAGAATTTCTCACAATACAACCTTAACAGCGGGGAGTTTGATGTACTTGCATCCCTTCGGCGTTCCGGCAAGGATTACCGATTGAAACCTACGGAGCTTTATCAATCCCTAATGATCACCTCCGGCGCTATGACAAACCGGATTGATACTCTGGAAAAAAAGGAATTGGTTCTCCGCACTCATGATGATTCTGACCGGAGAACTATCTACGTGCAGTTAACAAAAAAAGGCTTTGACCTGATCACAGAAGCAGTGCAAACTCACACGGAAACAGAAAATTCCATCTTAAAAGATCTATCAAAAGAAGAGACCGTTCTTTTTAACGATCTGTTAAAAAAGCTGCTCTTTTCCCTGGGAGAAGATTCCCAGGAGTATGATACCCCCAATGCCTAAGCATGAATCAAGAAATATAGGAAGAAAGTGGAGTTCCAATGTGCGGAACTCCACTTTCTTATTTGATTGATGCATATTGTTATGTCTATCTACAAGCTTCAATGGCTGATTTTAAGATTTTAAGACCACATATAAGCTGTTCATCTGTAACAACAAGAGGGCATAAAAAGCGTATGACATTAGACCCGGAACCTGCACTTTCCACAATAAGACCATGGTGTACACAGTAATCTACGATGGCAGATACCAGCTTCCCATTGGGAGTTTTGCTTTCTTGATCCGTTACAAATTCAATGCCCATCATACAGCCAATGCCTCTAACATCTCCCACTTCCTCAAACGCCTCCACCCAGTGGTCGAATTCCGTCCGGCATATGGTCGCAATGGCAAGGGCTCTGGAACATAAATCTTCTTTTTCTATGATCTCAATAGTCTTCAAGGCTGACGCACATGCAAGGGCATTGCCTCCAAAGGTTCCACCGATGATTCCGTTTCTGACTCCATCAAAGATCTCCTTGGAAGCGGTTACTGCACTTAATGGAAGCCCCCCTGCAATGGATTTAGCCGATACTAAGATATCTGGAGGACAGCCTGCTTCCTTCCAATAATCAGATACAAACAGCTTACCAGATCTTGCAAAGCCAGTCTGAACTTCATCGGCAATGAGTAAAATTCCATGCTCATCACAGATGTTTCTCAGTGCCTTTACCCATTCTATTGGAGCCGGAATGAATCCACCCTCTCCTTGCACCGGCTCAACCACAATAGCCGCTACGTATTCTGCTGGAGATGCCTCCTCAAAAACTTTGTTCAGGCGTTCGAGATAATAGTCTATGGCACTTCCTTCGTCATACCCCTTTGGTCCTCTGTAAAGGTAAGGAAACTCCGACCGGTAGATTCCATCTGGGAAAGGACCGATTCCTGCGGCATAAGACTTCTTCGCTGTCATAGAAGCCGCTAGAAGGGTTCTTCCATGAAAGGCACCGGAGAACACGATAATGTTAGGTCTTCCAGAATAGGATTTTGCAATCTTTACCGCATTTTCAATAGCCTCTGCGCCGGAGTTTGAAAACATGGTCTTTTTCTCCTCAGCTTTTAAAGGAACGATTTCATTCATTTTCTCTGCAAGGTCTATGTATCCTTCATGAGTCACAATATTCATCATTGCGTGAAAATACTTTTCCGACTGATTCTTTACTGCTTCTATTAATTCAGGGCGGCTATATCCAATGTTTAATACGCCTACTCCCCCGACCCAGTCAAGGAAACGGTTTCCGTCCACATCTTCAAACATTGCCCCCTCTCCTTTTTCAATCACACAAGGGTATGCCGATTTGATGGCATTTGGAATGGCATTCATTCTTCTTTTTAATATAGCATCCGCCTTTGGCCCAGGCAGTGGGGTTTTAATTTCTGGCAGCGAATCCTTTAACATAGTTTTCTCCATTCTGCGCTGCTGTTGCACAACGTCTTACAGTGATTTTTGATAGATTTCCTTAATTTCCTCCGGGGTAAATACCACCGGGTGATTTGCCATGCTGGGGGCTGATACCTTTAAGCAGTTCTCAGTCAGCCAGGGGAGATCACTCTCCTCAATTCCCATATCCTTAAGACGTTCCGTAAGGTCAAGTCTGAAAATGAGCTTATGGATTTGTTCTACAAAATCTGTTTCATCTCTTCCACCTAGAAGCTTTGAGAGGGTAGCAAATTTATGTGGGGCTCCTTTTATAGAAGCTTCAAATACATGGGGAGCCAAAGCTGCAAGGCCTCTTCCATGAACCGCATCCTTTAATCCACTGACCGGATGCTCCATTCCATGAAGGGCGGTAACTCCTGCGGTATTAATAACCATTCCCCCAAGCGTACTGGAAAGGCAAAGCTGATCCCAATTGTTAAGATCTCCAGTATCCTCATAAAGACTTACAAGGCTTTCTGCCGCAAGTCTTACCCCCTCTAATGCCATAAGGTCTGTAAGAGGCTGGGATATGGTGGATAAGTAAGCATCTATGTTATGGCAAAGTGCATCAAAGCCTACAGATGCTAAAATTCCTTTAGGCATCGTCATCATTAACTGAGGATCAACAATGGAACAAGTGGGAACAATTGCGCTGCACCTTAGTGATTTCTTATCCAGAGTTTCTGGATTGGTCATGACTGCAAAGCCATTTCCTTCACTTCCGGTTCCACAGGTGGTTGGGACCGCCAGCAGGGGAAGGGCCTTATCACTCACCTTTTTTCCGTAGATATAATCGTTGATATCTCCCTCATTTAATGCCATAAAAGCAATGCCCTTTCCAGTATCCAGACTGCTTCCGCCACCCAGAGCAATGATGAAATCACAGCCTTCCAAGTTTGCCAGTTCTCCCCCCTTATAGACCGTAGTCGTCAGAGGATTTGGCTCTGCCTGATCAAACAATACGAAAGAAACTCCGTTTTCTTCCAACTGCTTTTTTGTTCTGTCAAGAAGGCCTGATTTCTTGGTGCTATTTCCACCGGTTACGATGAGTGCCCGTTTTCCAATGGCTGCTGCCTTCTCTCCAATGTAATCTGCCTTTCCCCGGCCAAACACCAGATTGACTGGCAAATAATATTGAAATTCCATGTCAGATCCTCTTTCCTGTATTTTTTTACTGCCCGGCTCCCTTAGGAAGCCGGCTCAGATTGTATTATTTCACATTTTTTGTTTTTCCTTCATCCACTCCTACGAAGTAATCCTCAGTAAGACCAAAATCCTTTAATATTTTCAAAAGAGTTCCATCTGCTTTCATCTCATTTAAAGCGCCGTTTACTTCCTCTAAAAATGCTTTGTCTTCAAAACGAACTGCTGCACCAATCTGCCCGCTTGCCTCAGCCTCGTATGGGGAGAGAAGCTTAAGCTTTAAGGAGCTGTCAGAAGAAAGAGTATATCCAGCCACGATACCATCGGTTACTACGGCTTCTACCTTTCCGGTATTAACAGCCGTCATAAGGGTAGCCTGATTGTCGTAAGCTTCCAGTCCGCCGATTTTGCCTTCATCAAGCCATTTCTGCGCTGTCTCATAAAAGGTGGTACCTGGCTGAGCCCCTACCTTTTTCCCTTTTAAATCTTCCTTGCTCTTTATGGTGGAAGTTTCAGGGATTACCACAGCTTCGCCTTCCTGATACCATTTGTCAGTAAACGCTGCAATCTGAAGTCTTTCATCTTTTACATACATGGCATCTGCTACCATATCCACGTTTTTGTTATTAAGCTCTACCAAAAGGTTGGAAAAGTCGGTGACCTTCATCTGAAGATCAGGGATTCCAAGTCTCTTACAAATCTCTTTCAGGATTTCAATATCAACCCCTTTTAACTTTTTGGATTCTACATCGGTATAAGAAAATGGTGCATCGTTTGAGGAGCCTATTAAAAGATAACCTTTTTCTTTTGCCTTTGTTAACATGGCGGATTCTCCGGAGACTGATTTTGTTTCCGCTTTCTTTACATGACACCCCATAAGGGAAGTGACTGCAATTAGTAATACGAGTAACCATAAGATTCCTTTGCTTCTTTTTCTGTTATTCATAGGTTTGTTTCCTCTCTTATTTATGTTAGTTATTGGGTTCTTTTTAATCTTCGCTCTATGATTCCTCCAAGCTGGGAAAGGGGCAGGCTTAACATCAGATACACCAGTGCCAGTATGGTATAGGCCTCAACGGTAAGAAATGTCTGGGAGGCGTATGTTTTCGTCCGAAGGAGCAATTCCTGAACGGATATCATAGCAAGAAGGGAGGTGTCTTTAATTAACATGACCAGATAATTACCAAATACCGGGATGGAATTTCTCATGGCTGGAGGTAATATAAAGTGAAAGAGCACTTTTCTCTCACTAAAGCCAAGAGCTAAGCCGGCTTCTCTCTGTCCGGGGTCGATTGACAAAATAGCAGATCGTATGACCTCTGACATATAGCAGCCATAATTGACTGCAAATCCGATGATTCCACAGGTGGAGGCATTTAACTGTACGTTGGCTTCATATCCAAGGGCGGCTAATACTCCGTTGATTAAGGTAGGAACCACGTAATAGATGTAAAATAATTGCACCAGGAGAGGGGTTCCCCGAATCAGTTCAATGATGATTCCAAGAAAACGGCTAAGAAGCTTAAGCTTTGAAAGTCTCCCTATGGCAATGAGTAAAGCAGCTACTAACGCAAAGGCAAAGCCAACTAATGTAATATAAATAACAATTCCAACGCCCCCCAGTAGACTGGGCAGCAAAGTGCCAAACGCTTTTGTGAAATTAAGTTCCATGATGTCACCTCCCTAAAGGACTCTGGATAAGAATGCCTTTGTTCTCTCATTTTTAGGCTGTGTAAATATTTCATCCGGAGGCCCTTCCTCCACGATGTAGCCACCATCCATAAAGATGACCCGGTCCGCCACGTCTTTGGCAAATCCCATTTCATGGGTTACCACAATCATGGTCATCCCTTCTTTCGCAAGCTGCTTCATGACCTCTAGCACATCTCCTACTAACTCTGGATCAAGTGCAGAAGTTGGCTCATCAAACAACAGGATCTCCGGCTTCATGGCAAGTGCTCTTGCAATGGCAACTCTTTGCTGCTGCCCGCCCGATAAAGAAGAGGGATAGGAATCTGCTTTATGAGATAATCCCACCTTTTCAAGTAGTTTTAACGCCTGCTCCTTAGCCTCTTTTGCAGGTACCTTATTCAGCTTCATAGGCGCATACATAACATTTTCAATGGTTGTCATAAGGGGAAATAGATGAAACTTCTGAAATACCATTCCCACCTGCTTGCGGTAATCCGTTACCTTTTTTCCAAGCTTAAGGATGTTGTCTCCCAGATACAAGATCTCACCACCCGTGGGAGTTTCTAATAAGTTAATGCAACGTAAGAAGGTACTTTTCCCGGAACCAGAAGGTCCGATGATTACAACTACCTCTCCCTGACTGACGGTCACATTCACATCTCGTAAAACCTCCAGATCCTCAAAGCACTTGGATAAATTTTTTATTTGCAGCATGATCCGAATCCTCCTCTCTTTCCATCTCTTTCATACAACAAAAAAGGCAAGGTCTTTTTTTCAAAAGCTCCATTGCCCTGGAAGTATCTGATATTTAATTGTTATTGTTGTTGGGATAAAAGACCCGGGAATTTCTTCCGAATCAGTTCTGTTAATATATCGCAGGTTCCTTCTACACCAAGCAGGCTGGAATCAATCATAACATCTTTGTATTCCTTATCTGACATCAGATATCCGCAATAATGTCTGTGGTAGGATTCTCTTGCCTTATCCACGGATGCAATCATTTTTTTCGCTTCATCTGGTTTCATATTCAGTCGTTCGATGCAGTTGGTCAGTCTGGCTTCATAAGGAGCATAAATAAAAATATGAATGATATTTTTATGATCCCTTAAAATATGATCTGCACACCTTCCAACGATAATGCAAGATTCCCGTTCTGCTAAATCAACGATGATTTTTTTCTGAGCGGAATAGACAGAATCCTGAATGGTTGTGGTTCCCATACCGAGAGGATGGTTCATATTAAAGAATGCCGTTTTTGCACTTTCTTCCACATCACTTATAGCAGAAACAGGAAGATTAAGGTCCTTAGAAGTCATTTCAACAATGTCTCTATCATAGTATTCAATTCCAAGCTTCTCACTGATTTGTCTGGCAATGGGTCTTCCCATGCTGCCAAATTGTCTTGTAATGGTAACAACAAACGTTTCCCTCAAATAGAACACCTCTTTCCTTAAATTCTGTTTTATTTTGATTATTATACGCTCTGCCTACCCCTGCCACAATATTTGTTTGCTCTAATTTTTTCAGTTAATATTGTACTCTGAGTACAAAGCATGTTATACTTTACCATCATATAACCAGGAGGATCCCCTATGAAGACTGAAGTTTTGGATCTTTATCATACCACAAAGGAAACATACCACTTAAAGCTCTTAAGTGGAGAAGCAGGACTTACCAACTCTATCTCCTGGGTATATCTCGCGGAGGATTTTCAGAATATGCCCTTTTTAAAGGGTGGGGAGCTTGTAATCACCACGGGGTTATTTATGCAAAGCGGAATCACGTTATTGGAATTTATCTGTGCGCTGGTTACAAGAAGCTGCAGTGGAATCCTGATTAATGTGGGCCAGTATATTCACGAGGAAGATATCACCGATGAAATTAAAGAATTCTGCCAAAACAGTGACTTCCCCTTAATTACCATGCCGTGGAAAGTCCATCTTGTGGACATCATGCAAGATTATTGCCGTACCCTGCTTTTAAGCACCAGAAATACAGACCTTGTCAATGCCGCATTTCTAGGCGCAATCTATCAATCTACCCTTCATGAAAATACACTCCTCACCCTAAACCAGCAGGGGTTCCCTACAAAAGGAGAATACCGGATCTTTGTAATTCAGAACCTTCAAATCACCACTAGAATCACCTTTTCCTTAAATCACAGGAAATTAAAATACCACATGTTTGAACATGATCATCTCCAGATATTGGTTGTCCTTACCTCTCAACTTCAAATTCCAATGAGCGAGCTCATGGATATCCTGTTATTTTGCGACAGCATTGCCCTTGGAATCAGCAATTCCTTTTCTACCTTAATGGATTTTGGGCTCTGTTACAAGCGCGCCCGGTTTGCCCTTGCGGCGGCCTCCTTTTGGAGCATTCCTGCGGTTTATTTTGAAGAGCTTGGAATCTTTCAGATCCTTTTCTCCTCCTCAGACCCGGAAATGTTAAAGACAATTAGTAATAACAGCCTTGGATTGCTGGAAGAATTTGATGCCGCTCATGATTCAGATTATCTAAGTACCTTAAGGGCCTTTTTGCTTTCTGACTGCAACTTATTAGAGACAGCCGGAAGCATGCATACGCACCGGAATACGATAATCTATCGGTTAAAAAAGATTAAAGAAATACTGAATACGGAGTTAAATGATTCAAAGATTAAGTTTGATTTACTTATGGCATTTTATATCCGTGAATATTTTTTAATCGAATGATATCTATAAAAATGCATACAAAAACCTGGGAAAGCATGGCCTTATCCCAGGTTTTTTGACTACTTGTTGTTTTACCCCAGTGGACTTAGGGAAAAAGTCCAAGTACGCTTGCAGCCTCCTGCCAGTAGCATTCAGGAATTGTGGGCCAATCTGTTTTCCCTTCCTTGTCCTGATATAATTGTAAGGCCAGATTCAGGCATTCATTGGTCCGGTCGATACCGGTAAGAAGGCAGATTTCCACTAATTTGGCCCAGATATTTGATTTTTCACATAAGCCACTTTCATGGAGATCTGAAACTGCCATAGCCTTATTATAATCAATCTGAAGAAGCTCTTCTTCCCAGGTTCCATTATCCCCATCGAGGATTCCATACTGGGCATTCCCCTCATAAAAGTAGGGGACTCCAGCCGACCCAACATTCACAAGCTTTTTCTCCTGGTACTCCTGAGTTCCCTGAATGTGGGTGTGACCGCATAGGATTACTCCTGCGTCCATTGATTTTAATGTGTCCGTTACTTCCTGGCTGCCCAGTCGTAAGACTCCCCTGGTGCGCTCCATGGACCCGTGGCAGTACAACACATCAGGGTAGCCACTAATACTCAAACGCCCGGATATGGGTAAGCTTCTAAAGAATTCAAAATCACGTTCTGTTAGATTTTCTAAAGTATATAATAGGCTTCCAGTTGCGGATGAAGGGGTGATCCAGTGATTAAGACCCTGATCCTTATAATCCAGCATATACTCTTCCCGGTTTCCCTTTATAAAGCTGCACTCATAGCTGTCCTTAAGCTTATAAAGCAGATTCATGGTCTTTTGGGGATACCCGCAGTCACTGACGTAATCTCCTAAGAATAAAAACCGGTTCACCCCTTCTTTGATCCCATGGTCCACGCAAGCCTTTAATCCATGGTAATTGCTGTGGATGTCACTGATCACTCCTATTTTCATATTAGTTACTCCTTCTATGAATAAGCCTTATTTCCCAGCATACGATTTAATTCAGAGAATGCGGAAATGGCATTTTTAATGTCCTCTGAGTAATATTCCAATACTTTATCCTTCTCCAGATATACATCTTCTTTTTTGCTGATTCCAGCTTTTTTATAGTTGCGGGGCAGATGAAACATAGTTATGTCATTAACCTTAAAGGCAATTAAATCAAGCTTAGTCAGTTCATAGGAAAATTGAAGCTTTTGGGTCCATGGCAATACATGAAGCTTGGAACCAAATAGCTTTTTTTCAAACAGACGGATGAACCGATCCGTTACCAGGAGCCTGGAATGAGCCATAAATGGAATTTCATCTGGGCCATGGCGAAACTTCTTTTTCTTTGCCAAAGCCTCCATATCATAAAAGTTGCCGGAACTGGTGTCAGAAACGGGCACCGTATAGGCAAGCTCACACATCTCCTGATCCAGCAGATAACTAACCCCGTATTTGCGAAGCACCGGAAGTATCTTTGACTGGGAGAAGGCAAAACGAGGTTCTGACTCTCCGGTATGGGCTTCCGATTCCTCAAGACTGACTCCATATTCTTCGGAGATACAACTGCAAAATGATGTCATATCACTTCCCCGCCAAAGACCAGATAGTTCCAAAAGCTTTCCTTTGTGAGCTGCCAGCTTGTAGCAGCTTTCCACGTAGCTTGTGGAATCCAAGATAAAGTTTCCGCTGACCGCAGCCATAAGCTGTTTACCAAATACTGCACTGGATAAAAAGGTCTGCCAGTTATCAAACAGGGCTTCAGTCACTGTGCCGTAACGATTTAGAAGTTCTTCTGCCTCATTTTCTGGTAGGAAACCGACCATGGTCGCATCGGAGAGGATGGAAATAATTCTTGATAGATTAAATCCAGCCATGGAACGTCCTTTGGTAAGGGAAAGCCAGCATTTATTTTTCTTAAACAGTCCAGAAAGATTTTGCCGCTCCCCATCATTATCCTTTTGGAAGAACTCTAGAATTGAGGTCTTGATTTTCTTCTGGCTTGCGCTGGGATCTTCCGTCAATTGAAACTTTTTCCACAGGGGAGCAAAGGGCTTAAAATATCGTTTCAGTTTTTCATCTGCGGAAAAATAGACGGCTGCCTTTTCTCTGGACATGGATGCAAACTGTTCCGGAGCATGAAGGTAGATGTCAATGAGAGCGCTGTAAACAACTCCGTCTGCAAGGGCATAATGAATCAGCTCATCAAGAACAGGTTTGATCTCTTCTAGTTTTGTAATTCCAAAGTTATCCCGCAGCGCCTTTTTTACAATGAGTTTGCTGCCCGGAAATGTGGTATGGGGGTTAATTGTGGTCAGTAAATCTTTTATTTGATCAAAAGAAGGCTTATCCTCTATTGAAAGCATTCCATAGCGGTACATTGCTGTTAATATCAGGTATTTGTTATTCACTCCATTATCCTCGTCTTTCAAGTAACTAATAATCATAAAACGCTTTTCCTAATCCTAGTACATTTTATTATATTTTTCCATTCAAGTAAATGCAGTTCATAGAAAATCCTTTTATTGTTAAGAAAAAGTCTCAGTCATACAGTGGTAAACCTTCTTCACTTATGATAGGATAGGAAGATAAAAAGCACAAAATTGGAGGCGATACGATTGAAGACCATTGGATTAATCGGCGGAATGAGCTGGGAAAGTACCATGACTTATTATCAAATCATCAATACAGCAATAAAAGAAACCCTTGGAGGTCTGCATTCTGGAAAAATCCTCCTAAATAGCATAGATTTTTATGAAATTGAAAAACACCAGTCCAAAGGGGAATGGGATTCCTGCGCCAGCATTATGATTGATGCTGCCAAAGCACTTGAGACTGCCGGTGCCGATTTTATCGTTATCTGCACCAATACCATGCATAAGGTAGCACCTCAGATTCAAGAAGCCATATCCATTCCCATTCTTCACATAGCAGAAGCCGTTTCTCAGGTATTAAAGCAGAACCATATTACAAAGGCGGCTTTGCTTGGAACCAAGTACACCATGACTCAGACCTTTTATATTGATAAGCTTAAGGAGGCTGGGTTGGAAATCCTGGTTCCTGAACCTAAGGACATTGAGATTATAAACCGGGTGATTTTTGAAGAGCTGTGCCTTGGCATCGTATCAGACCATTCAAAGAAAGAATATCTGCGGATCATCAGCCAGTTGGAGAAGCTGGGAGCACAGGGTGTTATCCTTGGCTGTACCGAGATTGGCATGATGATTGGACAGGCTGATACCTCACTTCCTGTATTTGATACGGCTAAAATCCATGCACAGGAAGCAGCACGTTTCGCCTGTAATTCATAAAAATAAGACAAAAAAGAAAGAGAAAATAGCCCTAAGCTTCAGGCTGTTTTCTCTTTCTCTTTGTCTTTCTAATATTATGTCAACCGTAAATCAAGTCATATCAAGCTGTGGAACCGGACTTCTAAAAAATCTAGTGACCCAAACCAGATATAAAAATCCAGACAACAGCCATAAAAATCCAACGATATGGGCATTGAATCCGAGGTTAACAAAGATCCATAAGGTGACAATAAGACCCACCAGAGGACTAATTAAGTATTGGAAGAGGGATTTTATATTTCGTTCCTTTCTTGCCTCATCATTTTGAATGTAAAACTTGATAATTACAGCGCTGTTAAGAAGTATGAAGCCAAACAACGCTCCAAAGCTTACCATGGTGGTAATGACCTCTAGGGAGCAGAATAAGGAAATAGGAGTTATGAGTATTCCTACAAATATAATGGCGATAAAGGGAGTGTGGTACTTCTTGCTAATATAGGAAAGCTGTTTTGGCAGCACACCGTCCCGACTCATGGCAAAGAGCACTCTGGAAACTGCCGTGTGAGAGGCCTGAGTGGTGGCTACGCCAAAGGATAAGACCAGGGTAAAGGAAGTTGCCAGGGTCAGCCATTTTGCCCCTACAAAGCCTACCACATCAATAAAGGCTGTATCCACGTTAAGCTCTTCGTAATTGGGATATGCAATTCCTGCAAAAAGGGTAATGAGGATGAAAATCACTCCAATAATCAGGATTGCAAAGATGATGGCTCTTCCCACTGCCTTTTCAGGATTAATGGTCTCTTCTGCCAGTGTACTGATGGCATCAAATCCCAGATAACTTAGGATTACAATTCCCGTTGCCCTTAAGATGCCAGATAGATTAAACTGCTCTGGATTGTAAAAGGATATGGTATTAAAATGAAGAGTTCCATTCATCATCAAACGTAGGGTACAAAGTACAAAGGCAAGAATTACGGCAATCTGTAACACAAATAAAATCCAACTGCATTTTGACATGATATCTACACCGATGATATTCGTAACTGTGCTGAACAAGATAAATGCGATAGACCAAATCCAGACAGGAACCCCTGGAAACATGGCATTTGCAAAGGAGCTGCCGATGATTACAACTGTGGCAGGCAGCAAAATATAATCAAGCAGGATGGACCAGCCTGTAAGAAAACCAAACGCAGGGTTGATTCCTTTCTGGACATAGACGTATACCGATCCTGCCAGGGGGAATTTCTGGGACATCAGCTTATAGCTAAGTCCGGTAAAAAACATTGCCACCATTCCAATCAAATAACATAAGGCAACCATACCCCCGGAAGGGGCTAGAAATGTCCCATACATGGCGGCTGGTGCCAAAGGAATCATAAAGATAAGTCCATAGATAATCAAATCTTTCGTTTTCAGCGTTCGTTTCAATGTTGTGTGATTTTCCATTACCACTCCTCCTTCAAATGCTCTTAAGAACGCAAAAAGCGCCTACTGTTTCGTAGACGCCTTTGCCACTTAAGGTTACCAAGCTTCTTTGCCCTGTTATGTTTTATCTATTATATTTTCGCCTTGAATCTGTCGTATCGGAAGGCACTTGTATCAAGAACTGTTTCTTCTCCTACCGCCATCTGAGACAACAAGGTTCCTGCAGTCGGTGCGATTCCAAATCCATGCCCTGTGAAACCGCATGCAAGAATCAGTCCTGGAACTTCTTCTACCTGACTGATTACCGGTACATGATCCGTGCACTCATCAATCCAGCCAGCCCAGGTCCTAACAATCTTCGCATCTGCAAGACAAGGGAAATACTTCATGATTCCTCTGCAAATACAAGAAGCTGTCAGGCTGCTGGTAACCGGAGTTCCATCATCTTTATTCACACTCTCAAAACCGGAAGCACCACCAAATACAAAGGACCCGTGAGTGCTTTGGTGTCCGTAAAAGTCTGCCATTGCTGTTCCTAACATCTGGTAGAACATAGGGGGCTGGGCTTCTGTGACTAAAACCTCTAAAAGCACCTGATTCATAGGAATGTCTACTCCCACCGTAGCTGCAATCTTTCTGCTGTCATACCCGGCACTTAGGATTATGGTTTCTGCCTCATACATGGTGATAGAGGTTATGACCTGCCTTGCTTTCCCTTTGATCTTACGAATGCTTATTACATCTTCTCCAGTGATAAATCTTACGCCTAAGGCTCTTGCCTTTCTATAATAAGCAAGAGTGGCAAGCATTGGATTTGCATGACCATCGGTCTTACACCAGCTTGCTCCCACCACTTCCTCGGAAAGATAAGGGCAGATACTTTTTGCTTCTTTCCCGTCTACCATTTGTACGTCCAGTCCTAAGGAAGAGGCATTGTCTGCCAGATTCTTAAGTATTCTCAAATGGTCTTCTGTCTTACCAAGGCGGAGATTTCCATGCTGATAATATTCCACATCCATGCCCAGCTCTTCGGAAAGAGTGGGCCATAAATTCTTGATTCCATACATGGCAAGAGGTAATTCCCGTTTATCACGGCCTGACTGCCTGACGCCGCCTCCATTTCTGCTGGACCCACCGTTGCCGATATGGTCACTTTTCTCCAGGACGATGACAGAACAGCCCTTCTTCGCCAGATAATACGCAGTGGAGTTTCCGATAATTCCTCCGCCGATAATAATGATATCCGCACATTGTGACATGTTCCTAGCCCTCCCTTCTTTCGTTTCCCAGTACCTTCATCTCAATAGGCCTCATAGGTGCCCTGGAAGGAGCTGGTTCCAGCTCAAGAGGGGAAACTCCCAGCTCTTTGGCTACGATTCTCTTTACCAGATTCCCACAGGTCTGGCCCTGACAAAGCCCCATGCCAGTGCGGAGAAAACGCCTGATTTCTGTTAAGGTGTACATGCCCTCATGAACAGCCTTTCGTATCTCACCTTTGGTGACTTCCTCACAGCGGCAGATGATGAGTCCATCATCCGGTTCATTGATAAATTCCTTTGATACTTGGGACCGGTCGTTTTTCTTGCTCATGCTCCTGCCTCCTGTCTGCGAAAGAATCTTGCTCTCATTGCCATATCAGCGGGTACCTTGATTGTCACCAGAGAGGTGTGGTCATAGGCTTTCTTTGATTTTACCTCTACTACCTCTGCGCCACATACCTCTGCTCCGCTTCGGTCAAGTCCCGTACCTCTCTCTCCCGGTTGTGGAAGAGGAAGGAATTCGTAAGGCATGGTAATTAAGGAATAACCTGGTTCATATTCTTCATCGATTAAAAAGATAGCCTGACCGGAGCATGCACTTACACATAAGCCGCAGCCGCTGCAATCCCTTTCCTCATCAAATACTGGTAAAGCTGTAATCTTACTGCCCACCACAATGCATTTTCTTGGACAGGAATCCTGACAGGGGTTGCAGGGAATATTCTGGGTACATTCAATGACTGGATGAACTCCCTTTTTCCTGGTGACACCTGGGAAGCGACTGATCTCTGAATCTGCTACGTACCCCTTCTTTAACAGGTTTAAGGAGACATCAATGCCCTCGTCTGTTTTTTCCACGATTTTACCCCGGTTCTCCGGTGCAAACATTCCTTCTCTTAGGCTTACTAAGGCATTGTGAAGCTCCTTAATTCTTTCTTCCTGCTTCTCTTTGCTTACATAACCCAGATAGTTGGCGGCACTGATTCCTGCAATTCGTCCTTCTATCATGGCAGAGCTGGCTTCCTCAATTCCGGATACGTCTCCTGCGGCAAAGATTCCCGGAATGCTTGTGGCACCTGTCTCATCACACTCTGGCACGTAACCAGTTGGAGTGTCCTTCATGGAGCAGCCTGCCATCTTAGTTAGCTGTGACATGGGGGATAAGCCAACGGCAAGACAGATGGTATCTGCTTCAAAGTACTTGCTGCTCCCAGGAATGATCTTCCAATCCTTATCCACTTCACCAATGGTAACTCCGGTCACCCGGTCGGTTCCTTCTGCTTTTATAATGGTATGGGATAAATGAAAGGGAACGCCACACCGTGCCACCTTTGCTGCATGAACTCCATATCCCCCTACCTTAGGTGCGGCATCCACCAGTGCCACCACTTCACAACCAGCCTGGAGAAGCTGAAAGCTTACTACAAGGCCTACATTACCGGAGCCAAGCATTAATACCTTATTGCCAGGGCGCACGCCGTGTAGGTTCATCATGGTCTGGGCTGCTCCTGCACCAATAACTCCAGGGAGGGTCCACCCTTCAAAGGGAACCATATTTTCAGATGCTCCAGTTGCTACAATGACCGCATCCCCTTTATAATGTCTGATTTCCTGGTCAATGGATACCGTAATCTCTTTATCCTGATAAAGTCCGGCTACTGTGGCATTTAGGATTACCTCCACGCCGTTTTCATTTGCTTCCTTTAAAAGTTCTTCTCCAATTACATAACCTCTGATTTTGGCCTTATGTTCTTTGGAACCAAAGAATTTATGAATTTGCTTAAAGAGCTGTCCGCCAGGTTTTGCATTCTCATCAAACACAATTACCTTCAAGCCACACTTTGCAGCTTCAATCGCGGCTGACAAGCCTGCCGGACCTGCTCCTATAATGATTAGATCATATCTTGTCATGGTACCTGCCCTCCGTTTTAATTAGTCAGTTATCCTGTTCCTTTGTTCCTACGCCGTACTGGGTTTTCACATCCATTCCTTCTACTAAGGGAGTGATGCAGGTTCTGACATTCGGTTTTCCATCCACTACCATGACACAGTCTGTACATCTTCCTATGGCACAAAAGATTCCTCTTGGCTCATGGTTCTTTTTCGTATATCGGTGAATCATGATTCCTGCTGCCTCCAGAGCAATGGCAATGGGCTCGCCTTCATAACCAGTGATTTGGTTTCCATCGTATGTAAACGTAATCACCCTTTTTTCTTCCATGGTTCCAAGTACTGGATGCTCCTTTATTCTCATAATGTTTTCCTCTCCTTATGCCAGATAAGGGGTTTCCCATAAATTCAGCTTTTTACCGATTCCCTTTAACATGGCGTTTCGGTATACAATGGTTCCCCATGCAACGTCTTCAATTGGCATTCCACCTACAGAATAGATAACAATCTCGTCTTCTTTTCTCTTTGCTGGAATGGCTCCGGTAATCACATCTCCCAAATCATCGATTTGTTCCGGTTTCATCTTGCCTTCTTCAATCAGATCCATGCACTTAACGGCAGGGATTGGGATGGTATGGTATGCATTTTCTCCGATTTCTTCCTTCCAGGCTTCGTAAAGCTGAATGTTGTCGGTAACGGTTCTTGCTCTGTTACAGATAAAATCATCATCAAATCTTGCAGCGGCTGGACAGCAAAGGATCGCACCAGGCTTAATCCATGCTTCTTCTATAAATGGATACTCATTGATATCACCCGTAGGACTTGAGGTGGCCACATGAACGATATCCGAATCCCGCACCGCCTCTTCCATGGTATCTACGATTAATACGTTCTTGATTTGAGGATACTTTTCATTGATGTAACGGATAAAGCCGTCAATGGATTCTTTACTTCTTCCTTTGATTTTAACGGTCTCAATTCCATCTCTCACCGCCATGGTTGCATCAAATGCCGTCTTACTCATAACACCAGGGCCAATAATTCCTACTACCTTGGAATCTTCCTTCGAGAAATACTTTACCCCAACTCCAGGAACTGCACCGGTACGAAAAGCACTTAATATATTGGCGGACATGTATGCAAGTGGTGCTCCTGTGTCCTTATCATTTAAGGTCAGCATGAGTATGGACCTTGGAAGCCCTTTTTTTCTATTTTCCGTATTGGAGCCGTACCACTTCATACCAGCCATATCAAACTTGCCTCCAAGGTAGGCAGGCATTGCCATAAATCTTCTGTCAGGGCCATCGGTAGGCATGTTAGGAAATGGAGATTCCTGAGGAAACGTCATCATCACGCCATGAGAATTGCCGTTAGGTCCTCCCATTCGGAAATCGCCCAGTTTCATTAACTTAAACATTTCCTCCATAGCATCCACGCAACCTGCCATATCTGTGACACCTGCCTGAATCATCTCTTCTTCGCCGAGATATAAAAAATCAATTCTTGGATCGCTCATTTGACTTCCTCCACTTCTTTTTTCATGCCTACAAGTTATTTTTTATTGTTCACAGCCGGTGATCGCTTCTAATTCGATCTCTACAAACTGTGTGGGGCGATTGAGCTTAGGAGTTTCCACCATGGTAAACAAGGGTTTGACTTCTTTGAAAAATTCCGAATATGCCTTAGCAACTTCTTTTGCCGATCCCATATCCGTTACGTAGGCTTTTACCTTGATTACGTCAAAGGCATTGGCTTCTGCTTTATTTAATAGTTCTATGAACTTGGTAAAGATGAACTTTGCCTGTTCATAAGGGGTATCTCCAAATACAGTGCCGTCCTCCTTTACTGATGTGGTTCCACCAATGTAAATATGTGCTCCTATCTTTACCATTCTGGAATAGCCTGCGATTTCCTCTAATGGTGCTCCCGATGAGTAATTAATCCGTTTCACTGATCACCCTCCTTATGCAAAAGAGGCCCTGTGATAATGATTATCACAAGACCTCTCTGTCCTTTGTATTTCCACATTTTACTCCCGGACATGGGGATGTAATTGTAAAAATCGGAACTAGTGAGTTTTTTATTATTATTGGGAGTATTAAACTGCTGTAATAACCTTAAGCTTTTCCTTATAGCTATTTGTCATAAGACTGTTTAAGTATTTGGTGGGCGTATGATTGGTAAATTCCTTAAAATCCTTAATAAAATGTGACTGGTCATAATATCCCGTATCAAGGGCTGCTCTTGTCATATCTGGCTTGCTTACGGTTTTTGTCAGCTCATCAATGGCATTTTGAAACCGGATGATACGAAGAAGCTCTTTTGGACCCATACCAAATTCTTCGGTAATGACTTTATTTAAGTATCGAAGAGAATATCCTGTTTTATCCTGAAGCTCATTAAGCTTCATATTGCCTCCTGTGGCCATAATTTCCTGGCGCAAATAAGACTTTAAGCTATAAGCTTCATATTGCTGTGCTTCATAATGCTTCTTATAAAACTGGAGAAAGACTTTGATTCTAAATTCAAAGCTTTCTTCTTTTTCCAGGGTTTCAAACAGTTCTTCCCGTTCTGAAATGGTATCAAACATTTCTTTATAATCTTGTTCTTGCCCTACTAGCTCAGACATCTTCCTATGCTTTATCACCGGGTTAAAACCAGGGAGAAAACGAACCCCAAAATGTCTGCATCTTCCTGCTGTTTCCACTTCTGTTTGAGAAAGAAGAGTGCCTGCTATTCTTGTCTCTAACCTGCTGCCAGAATTGCAAAAGAGAATGTCCACACAGGCATCGGGAATCGCCGTCATGAAATCACACTCTGCCTCAAACTGATAAAAATGGGAAATTCCGTACTGCATAAGACTGTATTTCTTGTATGCTCCCGTAACCAGAACAAACCCCGGCTGTTTGGGATGCAACATCTGTGCGTTATTTCTTTCCTTCATAGGCGGTCCCTCTTCTTAGTGAGAACTAGTAAATGGGTAAAAAAAATCGCAGCGGAGCCAAAAACTCCATTGCGATTGATATTTAAACTTATACTCTTTTAGAGAAACTTTGTCAATAGGATTCCTGTTTCCAAATAATCCCTTACTTCTTCTCCGTCAAATAATAAAAAAATGCAAGCACCGGAAGCAATAACCCTATTACGGAAGCAAGATTCCAACTTCCCAAAGCATAAGCCCAGCCCCCTAAAGCTGACCCTGCGGCACCTCCCAGGAAAAACACTGCCATGAACAAACCGTTGACTCTTCCCCTAATCTCATCTCCTAGTGAATAGATTGCCTGCTGTCCCAAGACAAGATTTCCGGAAACAGCCATATCAAGGAGAACCGCCCCAGCACAAAATAAGAATAAGGATACCTCTTTATTGCCTGTAAGTACGTGGGTTAGAGCAAAGGAACCTGCGGCGAGAAAGAAAGCAACTCCCGTAAGAACTTTTGAATATCCATTGTCTGCAAGTCTTCCAGCTATGGGTGCGGCCACCGCTCCTGCCACTCCTGCAAACCCAAACAATGCAATCTCTTTCTGGTTAAGATTAAAGTGCTGGGATAGATACAAAGGAACTACCGTCCAAAACAAGCTAAAGCTTCCAAACAAAGCGGCCTGATAAAATGCTCTGCGGCGAAGTAAGGGGATTGTTGAAATCAAATGCCACAGGGATTTGATAATGGATTGATAACTGTCTGTGGGGTTAGGATTTCGCTTCGGCAGAAGCTTGTTTAAAACAATGACTAGAACCCCCATGATAATAGCGGATAAATAAAATACCGCTCTCCAACCAAGGTATCCTGTAATCAGACTGGCGGTCGGCCTTGCAAGCATGATTCCAAGCAAAAGCCCGCTCATTACATTGCCAATTGCCTTTCCTCTTTCCTTTGGAGAAGCCAGATGGGCCGCAAAGGGAACTAAGACCTGGGCAGCAACCGATCCGATTCCAATTAATATCGCTGCCAGAAAAAAGAGTCCTGTATTTTTTGCCATAGGTGCTACTACAAGTCCTATTATGGCAACGAAAAGGATTGATATGGTTAATCTCCGATTCTCCATTAAATCACTTAGGGGAACGAGAAACAAAAGTCCTGCGGCGTATCCAAGCTGAGTCATAGTTACTATCAGCCCAGATAATCCAGACGAGATTCCCATGGCCTCGCGGATAGGTCCCACCAGGGGTTGGGAATAATACAGATTTGCAACAATCAGCCCACAAGAAACAGCTAAAAGAAGTATGAGTGAGCGGGGAATTTTCTTTTCTTCTACTTTTACATGATTCATTATAATCGTCCTCCTTTATATACTGAACGTATCGTTTATTAATTACATAATATACGCACCGTTTCGTTTTGTCAACACTTTTTTTTTATTACTATCTATGTTATAATGAACGCAGCGTATTTAAAGTGATTTTAAGTATAAAATAGAAATATGAGGTGGAAATGAATATGGAAATAGAGAAAAAGATAGGCAGGCCTCGGAGTGAAAGAACAAAGAAAGCCATTTTGGATGCATCTTATGAACTTCTCATAACAAATGGCTTCCCTTCCATTACTGTAGAAGGAATTGCAGAAAAGGCGGGCGTAAGTAAAGCCACCATTTACAAATGGTGGCCCAATAAGGCGGCTGTAGTGCTGGATGGATTTTTCGCAGCCACGGAATTAATGTTGGAAGTCCCGGATACAGGCTCCGCAAAAGAAGATCTTATGATACAGGCCAACAACCTGGCTGATTTTATGACCAGTCCTAAGGGAAGAGTCATCACGGAGCTGATCGCGGAAGGACAAACAGATGAAAAGGTGGCCAAAGAATACCGCAATCGTTACTTCAACCCTCGCCGGTTAATCTCCAAGCATATCCTGGAACGGGGAATAAATCGAGGGGAATTACGCAAAGATCTTAATATCGAACTGAGCATTGACCTGATTTTTGCCCCTCTATTCTATCGGCTCTTGATTACCGGGGAGAACGTGGATTCCACATTTGTGGAGCAAATGATTGGGTATGCTTTTACTGGCTTGGATTTCAAAAACTAATCGGCTTTGGCTATATTATTCAATAATATAGGCGCTGACAATCTCTGCATAATAAGCAGTATGAAAATCCTTGTTTGCACCATGGAAAGAGCCATCCACCTCCTGTGGGTAGCACGCCTTTTGGTATTCTTCTGTCATCGCATCTTCCACCTGCTTTTGTATGTATATAACCTTACATTCAAGAGTCAGTGGAAGTTCCTTTATGGCTGGGGCTGATACTGCAACAGGGGGCTCCAGGGTCAGATTAAGTTTCTCAATCTTATCCACCAAATGACCGGATTCAGATCCACATATCCCCAGGATCTTTTTATCAAAGTCACCATAAGGGATATTAATGGTGAATTCCATACTCTTATCCAACTGCTTTTTTGTAAACCGACTTTGTCTGACGAATGTAGTGAAAATCGGTTTCCCCCATTCAATCCCAAGTGTCCCCCAGGAAATGGTCATGGCATTTACTTTTTCATCGGTCTTTGTCGTTAGTAAAACACCTTTCTTAACTGCTTTTAAAATCTCACTGGCGTATTCAAATACATCAATTTCTTTTTTCATTTCTCTCTCCTTACTTTAATTTATATTGGTTTAACCAATTAAATATTGGTAAACAGCATCTACACCTGCATTTATGATACGTTCATCGTTAATCTTGTTTTTAGAAAACACAACCTGGTCAACCGTTGAGCTGATTAAATTCTTTACTATGATTGAGGCCGCTTCCAAATCGCAGCGGATGAAACACTTAATTCGCTGCGGTGAGCCTAATGCCCAAATCAAAAGCATTTTGACAATCGATTGGGAATTGCTCCTTCTTCACCTTGGCTTTATGACTCTCGTCGATACTGGAAGCGTCATACTTGGAATAATCATGAAATTGATAGGTATCATTGCTAATAAGGATCTCTGAGTTTCCATGAAACAGTTGCAGCAGTTGTTGGTTTTGTTTAAAGATAGCATCATAATTAATTATTTCCATAATATCTTTTGGGACATTCATGGTATAGATAAATCCTGATGCTATGGTTCCCTGAAATATGGATCTTTCTCCTTCATTATAGGTAAGAATGGGAAATAACAGGCGCTCAAGGAAAGAACGCATCTCCCCGGTGACATTCCCAAAATAGATGGGAGACCCCAGAAGTATCACATCACAGGATGACGCATATTCAAAAACTTCCTTAAGATCATCTCCTACTGCACAGACCCCGTTGCAACGGCTGCCTTTTCGTTTACATGCAAAGCAACTGACGCAGCCTTTAAAATTCAGTTCATAGAGATTGACCAATCTTGTCTTTGCCCCATTCTCTTCTGCACCTCTTACGGCATGTTGCAGCAGCACCGCCGTGTTCTCATTTTTACGAGGACTTCCATTTACAGCCAATACGTTCATCTTGAACCTCCCTTGTTTTTTATTATATATACCAAATTTCATGAAGATATCCATTGTTTGAATTAATTATAACAAGTTACAATCAAGATGTATATTACGCACATTTTTGTTAGTTACTTGTGAGAAATCCTTTTTCTTTCAACAGCTCTTCCTGGCCGTTCTCCTTCATCAGCGCTATGCCGATTATCTGCATATTCTCTACGACTTCCAGCAGTTTTTTACCATTCTCTGTTAAAAAGTATTCTACCTTAAGGGGGTATCCTTCAAACTGGTATTTATCAACCATACCAAATTCCTGCAATTCTTTCAGATGTTCCATTAGCATCTTCTGCCCGGCACCCTGGATTTCCCGCATTAAATCTGCTAAGGAACGTTTTCCCTTTCCCAACTGCCACAGTATCATTGGTTTCCATTTACCTTTTATGATGTCATGGGTCAGCTCCAAGGGGCATGTATATTGGCTTCGCATTTTCAATACTCTTTTTCTCCTATTGTTTGATGGTTTACTACTGTGATATGGCTAGTAGTTATTTTACTTGTTTTGTGGCATATCAGGACGTTGTTACTAATTAGATTAACATTAACATAGTTGTGTGAAATAGAAAAGTATTTCTCTCGTTTTGGCTTAATCATAAGAGGGGGTATGGATATTTGGAAGGAATCATGACTCCAAAATTTTAAGAATTTTAGAATTCCAGCTACAATATTTAGCGGATTCGTGAATATTGTAAAATTAATATTGATAGATAGATGACTTTCTTATATTATGAAAAGAAAGCGGATTTTAAGGAGGAAAATGATGAGTAAGAAGTTGATGATTATGGTTTTATGTTTGATATTTCTTGTAGGATGCAAAAAAAGTGATATTGCCAAAACATACAATGAATCTGAACAAGATGGAATTTTGAGTACTTACTATGAAATGAATGATGGAACATGGAAATGTGATAATAAAATTTATAAGCATAGACTGGAACTAACAGGCAGAATGTCCAATGCTTTAAGAGATACCTATTTTGCTGTGTTAACTGATAATGATAAATTAACCTTTGAAATTGTAGCGAAGAGTATTTATAGTAGCTCGACCGATGATATTCAAATGATGAAAGACTCCGCAATCGTAGAATTGAAATAAGTTAATTTTTCAAAAGGCTGTCAATACCTTTTTCTCATTGTAACCTTTATGTTAAAAACTAGCTAATAAACGCACAGGATAATGATGGCCTAGTCAAGGGTCGTTAAAATTTCAACCAAATATTGATAGGTCGTAAATTTTCTGATATTCTGTTTATAATACTAATTTATGTAATAATCCAACAAAAATAGAAGAGGACCTCATTATTATGAAAAAGTTGATTAAGATTCTAATTACAGGGATACTTATTCTCTTAGCTATTTGCGTTGTAAAAATCATATTAAATCCAGAGCAACGAATAAAAAACTTCATAAATCAAAATAAGACAGATTTAACGACGATTGCGGAATCTTATCTAAATTCTGATACAGCAATAAAAACTTACAAGGGCATAACAATTGAACAAGTTTTTAGAGGTGAAAATGATATCGTACAGTTTTATTATGGAGGAGTAGGAATTGTTCCAGCTTCTAAATATTATGGCTTTTATTATTCACCAAATGACCTACCCGCGGTGTATCAAAATGCCAACTATAATCTTTCTTTCGTATCTAATAATGAGTGGAAATGGACAGACGGAACAGATAATGGTGGTATAACAAAAAAACTCATGAAGAATTGGTTTTATTATGAAGCGTGGTTTTAGAAAAGGATATGCGTAAAATGAGGAAATGGTATTGCTCTGAATAAGAATCAATAAATTACTAAACATAAGAGCTCAATAATTAAATGATTGCTATAAAGGAAATATGGCGGTTACTAAGATTTTAGCCAACCACCATAAACTTTATTGTTACTCATTATTTAATTTTAATATTGCATTAATTTATATGGGGTTTTAATGTAGCTTTGACATGTTAACAGGAATAATATTGAATTGAATATTTTTAAATAATTAAAAGCACTTTTCATAGATAAACGGCATAACCTCTTCACGATTGATTTTCAATACGTAAGCAAATTCCTCACAAAGTGTTTTTTCAGCACCTTTGAGAAAATCTTCATCAGAAATCTGTAGTTTATTATTTTTATTAACTTCTTTTAACTCTTGTTTGTGACTCTGTAGAGTTTTAATCATTTTTATAAGTTCAGAATGGTTACCATCAGCAAGTATCTGGCTGTATAATTCTTTCCGCTTACGATTATCCTTATTCCAAATAATATTTTTACCAGACATTTTCTTAACTAGAGAAAAAATTTCATCGGTAGATAGGAGCTTACGGATTTGAGTTTTCTTACCGTCACTTGCAGCTGAGACGTATACTGTCGCGCCCGTATTATAAACAGGTTTGAGTACGTAATATGGACGCATTGTTTCATCCATGCACATATCCTGTAATCCGGTAACCTTGCAAATACCATGTTTCCCGTATATGATGACATCTCCAATGTTCATTATATTCACCTCTTTCTAATAAAAAAAGTAGTTCACTAAAACCGGACTTACGTCCCTGTAAAGCAAACCACATGTTCGACATTTATATTATAACACATATGATGCTGATACGTATACGGCATTTTTCTCCAAACTTACGACTGTATTGCATAATAATCTGTTTAGTATTTATTAAAATGCTAGTAGAAAGAAAAATAGAATCTTGTTTCAAAAAGAATAAGAATATTAAAAAACGCATCACCCCTTTCAGGCTGATGCGTTGTAACACGCTTTGACGCTTGGTCTTCTCTTACTTAAGAATATCATCTTTCTTCTCAATAATAGCTACAGCAGATGTACAAGCTGGACAATCACAATATTTAGCCCCATCAGACTTGATTTTCTTTGCGTGTGATGCAACGTTTTTAGCAAGTTCTGATCCAAAGATCTGAATACCAGAATCAGATTCTGCAAAGCCAATTAAATGTTCAATCGGCATAATATCAGCTTCTAACTCATCAATATAGTTTTTTGTAATGATAGCTTCGTTATCAGTTCCAATCGCATCTAACCAGTTTTGAGCTGCTGCCTTTGCCTCACTACTGCATGAAGGAGCGCCTATTAATTCGTGAGTTTTACTAACGGTGAAATCTAATATTTCCTTGTTCATAATGAATGCCCTCTCTTTATTGGATTTTAGTTGCATCTTACCATAATTATTTTAAAGTTGCAAATGAAAGATAGTGACTGCATATGGGGTTGCTATGGACAAGGGATAGACCAAATATGTTCCTGAATAATTGAATATTGATTATAGTAATACAAAGTAAATTCTGGGAAGGGATTTTTAAAATTTATGATAAAAATAGGTGTAATTGGCGATTTCGATGGACGCCCGTCCCACATTGCAACGAATGAAGCCATAGATCATGGCGCTTCCTACTTGGGCTTAAGACAGGAAACTCAGTGGATTCCCACCGCTTCTTTAGAAAATGATTGGGAACAATGCCTAAACGGCTTTGATGCTTTATGGTGTGCACCGGGCAGTCCTTATAAAAGTGCCCAAGGGGCGATGAATGGAATTCAATTTGCAAGGGAACACAACTACCCTTTTCTTGGAACTTGTGGTGGTTTTCAACATGTTGTTTTAGAGTTTGCCCGTGATGTTCTTGAATTACAAGAAATTAAGAAAATGGATTTCGATCCGTATACACCTAATCTGTTTATCTCAGCACTTAGCTGTTCTCTGATTGGAGAAACAAAGAACATCATTTTAACCAAAGGGACAAGTACTGCTCAAATATATGGAGTGAATCAATTAGAAGAGCAATATAATTGTAATTTCGGACTAAACCATCATTTCAGGGATCAATTAATAAGTCATGGTTTCGTAGTTGCAGGAACAGATGAGATGGGCGACACGAGAATACTTGAATTGCCTCAAAACGATTTTTTTATTGCCACACTATTTCAGCCTCAGTTAAGTTCAACGGGGGAAAATCCTCATAAGCTTATTCTTGCTTATTTGAAACGGGCAGAGGAATTTAGCAAAGGAAAAACATTATAAACCAGCGGGCTATGTTATTAGTCATATGTATTAGCCCATATAGAGGGAGCATTATGGTAGGAAAATACAAGGTAATAACTTTGTGCGGAAGTACGAGATTTAGAGATGAGTTCTTATATGCACAAAAACAATTAACTTTAGAAGGCAATATTGTTCTTTCAGTAGGGATGTTTGGATGTGATGATGGTGAAATTGAAAAGGTCATTACTTCTGATATCAAAATAATGCTTAATGATATGCATAAAAGAAAAATCGATATGTCTGATGAGGTTCTTGTGATTAATAAAACCGGATACATAGGAGAAAGCACAAAAGGTGAAATAGAGTATGCTATAAAAACAGGAAAAAAGGTTAACTATTTGGAGTATCATAATCCTTAAATTAATATGAAAGGACCGTACAATGCAAAATTATATAATAGAAACAGACCAGCTTGGACTAAGAGAACTTACTATGAACGATCTTCAAGACTGGTATCAAATATTATCGGATGAAGAAACAATGCAATATTACCCAAGCGCATATGATCTAGATAAAACAAGAGGCTGGATTGGCCGGAACCTTGGTAACTACAGCAAATATGGCTTCGGATTATGGGCAATTATCTTAAAAGAAACAAATCAGTTTATCGGAGATTGTGGAATCACCATGCAAAATATTTATGGTGATGGCAATTTGCTTCCTGAAACTGGATACCATATTAATAAGCATTTTTGGCGTAAAGGATATGCTTCTCAAGCTGCCAAAGCATGTTTGAAGTATTCATTTGAAAACCTGGCTTTTGACGAAGTGTTCTCTTATCAAAAATGGACAAATGTTCCTTCAAGAAAAGTAGCTGAAAAGATTGGGATGTCTTTACGCAAGGAGTATGCTGACGAGAAAAATACAAAAACAAGCGTATACTCCATTACTAGAACGGAATTTTATGCCAAACCATAAAATATAGGAATTGCAACTTTATCCATTGAAAATAGACATTTCTTTTGTCTTGCCCCACTTAGCCTTACTATCCAAGTTTTAAATTATTTCTTTATGATATCAATAATTTGCTTCATAGCAAGCCTGGCTTCTGGAATTGGAAGGACAGGGAACACATGGTTCATTTTAGGATACTCGAAGTAATTGATATCAACTTTTTCTCTTTTTGCTCTGGCTTTAAATTTCCGGGCATCGGGTAGAAATAATTCGTGAGTACCAATAAATATTGAAATTTTTCCTAATCCTTGTATCGGTCCGTTGATCGGACTTACCAAATAATTACTTGTTGGTGTATCCCCAGCATAAGTTTTACCGGCTTCTATTAAAAGTTTTAGATTCAGCATAGGATCGAACTTTTTTAGTGCTGCTATTTTGGGATTGTTTAACGTGACGTCCAGCCACGGAGAAAGAAGTATGATATTACCTGGCTGGGAAACTCCTTCTTTCAATAATAATTGTGACAAAGCCAGTGCTAATCCCCCACCTGCAGAGTCCCCCATTATTACAATATTTTCTGATGAAGCCTTGGTTAGTAAATCCTTATAAATTGGCAAAACCTTTTCAAGAACTTCCTTATATTGATGATTAGGTGCCTTGGGATATATGGGAACAGTAATTGTTCCATCTAAATTTTGAGTTAGTTGGAATAAGAAACGCCAATGCCACAATAACGGTTGTTCTATATATCCGCCGCCCGGTAAAAATAAGATTTGTCTTGATTCCGACTTTGAGGGTGATTTCAACATGTAAGTGTCTAATGAATAAGATTTGCTTTTCTTTATGCTGTATTTATGCTTGAGTTTAGCTGGAATTACATATGGATTTTCGTTATCGATCCTTTTTTGCTTCAAATAGGTAGCAGGGTCGACTTGCTTTATCACTATTTTAATTAATCGTTCCACAAGAAAACTTTGCCAACTTCTCATTCTTACACCTCCTTGTTAAGTACAAAACTCATGTTGTTATAGTATCTCCGTTGATATCTTATAAAATACCAATCTATTTTGCTAAAATCGTTGTTTTCCTACATAATTATGATATCGGGTGCTTTATTTTCATACCTAGTGTTCTATTATTTTACAATTACAGAGTTAGTACTTTGGCTGATAGTATTTCTTAAACATGTGCATATGGATGTTGTAATAGCTTTTGTATCCTAGGGGGTGCAGATGTTAATATACTTTTAGAAAAATAATTAACATCTGCTCTATAAATTAAAACAACTTTTTATATATTAGAACGGGCAATTCCTTTTCGAATGCTGAAAGTTGTCCAACCAAGGTGATAAAATGAGGTGTCTGAGTATGACGCTGCAACGCCTCCATATCCTCCCATTCTTCAATTAAAGTCAGGTTATTTTGATTATCTAATTCTTGAAACAATTCATAAGTGATACAGCCAGATTCTTTTACCGTTTCAGCAACCAATCGTTTGTAGATTTCGAGAGCATCAGATAAATGGTTTTCCTTTATAACACTTCTTGCAATTACTTTAATCATATTTTTCTCCTACTATAGATTTTTTTCTTTAAGCTTAACATAAAAGAGTAATATTATATACCGTAATTACCTAAGGAAAATTGATTTATTACATGTTCCGCAAATCAGGATTTTATAGGCTATCGTGCATTGAGAACTTAATATTGATAGTTAGCTGTTTATCAGATACTATATAGTTATAAATATTTGGAGGCTCAATATGAAAAAAGTTGTTATCGGCGCAGGTCAATCGAATTATGATGATTGGATATCAACACAAGAAAAGGATTTAAATTTACTGGATAGAAGTGATTTTTACAAATTATTTCGTTCATCGGAAAGTGTAGACGTATTTCTAGCAGAACATGTATTTGAGCATCTTACATTAGATGAGGGTGTTAAAGCAGCAAAAAATCTTTATTTATTTTTAAAAAAGGACGGATATGCAAGAATAGCAGTTCCCGATGTCTATTTTAAAAATGAGTGGTATCATAATATGTGCAAACCGGGCGGTCCTGGCCCAATTGAGCATCCGGCATATACGCATAAAGTATTTTATGATTATAAGATGTTGACAACTGTTTTTATAAGCGCAGGTTTTGAAGTTGATTTGTTGGAATACTGTGATGAAAAAGGACGGTTTCATTTTAACTACTGGAATCCTGAACAAGGTATGATTGGAAGATCCTTACGATTTGATACAAGAAATGATAATGGAAAACTTGGAATGGTTTCAGTCATTATAGATGCAAAAAAATAAACACTCGTTTTAAAACTACTAACTATCAGTATTGAGTTGGTAGTTTTTTTATTGCGGCAAATCCGCCAAATTAGAATTTAATGGAATAGCGTACATTGAAAACTTAATATTGATAGTTATTAGGATATGCAATATTATTAAATAGAGTAAATCAAAATTTATGGGGGTAAATAATGAATGACGAAATTCAGAACTATATAGCGAAATATTGTGATGGTATACAGAATATGTTTACTAATTTAAGAAAACTGATTATACAAAGTGTTCATTGTGAGGTTGAAGAAAAAATGTGGGCAAAATTGCCGAGTTATTATTTAGGAGGTAAATTTATTCGAATTATTCCATTTAAGGACCATATTAATATTGAAGCAAAGGCAATTATTGAGCATGACGATCAATTAAAGCAATTTAAGATAACACCAAAGGGCATGTTGCAGATTTATCTTAATCAGGATATACCAGAGAATGTACTGAACTTAATTTTTAAGAAAACATTGTTAGAATAACTTATGGTATAAAGTTATTAATGAACTATTAACTATCAGTAGTGAGCTGATAGTTTTTTTGTACCCAAAATGGAACAGTTTAATCCGAAAAACTGCTATTTTTATACCTAGCAAATTCACATAATATCAGCTTCTTTCTCATCAATATATTTTTTTGCAATTATAGCCACTTTTTCAGTTCCAATGGCATCTAAGACCTAAACGAAATATTGTTACTGGATTATTGAATATTGATTTATAGAGGAGTATAATCACTCTATATATTTATAGAGATTAAAATAATACTTCTTTGGTTATCTATGCAAACAACTACTATCATGGCTTACATAATTACAATCAATGATGATTTAAAGGATACTAAATGGATACGCGGGAACGTTTCAATTAAATAGATAGCAACCACTCATAATTGCATTGTTAGTATAAGAGGTGATTAAATGCGAGATTTTTTTATGAAGACAGAACGGATTGGCTTTTCTAAATGGAACGAGGAAGACATAGACTTAGCCATTCAGTTATGGGGAGACAAAGAAGTTACTCAGTTTATTTGCGCTACTGGTGTGTTCACAGACGAAGATATCCATCAACGATTAAAAACAGAGATTGTTAATGACAAACAATTACATATACAATACTGGCCTATTTTTAAACGTTCCACAGAGGAATTGATCGGTTGTTGCGGTATTCATCCTTCTCAATCTGAAATTCAGTCCTATGAACTTGGATTTCATCTTTGCAAAAAATTCTGGGGAATGGGGTATGCATCTGAAGCCGCGAAAGCTGTCATAAACTATAGCTTTGAAACTTTAAAAGCAAAAAAACTGTATGCCGGACACCACCCACAAAATAAGGCTTCAGAAAAATTATTAACCAAGCTTGGTTTTCTGTATGCAGGGGGAAACTATTTTAAACCAACAGGGCTATATCATCTATGGTATGAATTAGTAAATAATAAGGAAACTAATATAGAAGAAAAAGAAATTACTATCTCTGCAGAAAGCCCATTTTCTACTGAGGCCATCTCCTTATTGAATGAGCTTTCAAATTGTCTTGAAGATATAACCGGAGATAATGGAAATAGCTCGTTTGATTCTAATGATGTCTGTAACGACAAAGCTATATTTGTAATTGCCAGGAATCATAGTGGAAAGGCAATTGGCTGTGGCGCCTTTAGGCCCATGAATGAAAAAACAGCCGAAGTCAAAAGAATGTACGCAAAAGAAAAAGGTATGGGAATCGGGAACAAAATTCTTTCCTATCTTGAATGCCAGGCAGTTCATATGGGGTATAGATCTCTACGCCTGGAAACCCGCATTGTCAACACGAAAGCAGTTTTATTTTACAGAAAAAATGGATATAAGGAAATACCAAACTACGGTAAATATGAAAACAATATCAATGCCATTTGCTTTGAAAAAGATCTATCTTCTTAAATTATAAACTATCCAGTATAAAGTAAAGTCAACAAAATGGATATATAAGATAACGGCTGAATATGAGCATGAAGGTGATAGATCTTATTAAAATAAATAGGTGAATTGAAAACAAATGGAAAAGGCAATGGAAACATTATAATCATAGTTAGTAGTGTTTGGTGTAACCTTAATCTAAAAATTGAAATTATGGAGAAATAAATATGTTTGATGAATTATTAAAGAAAAATTGTTTTTCAACTGATAAAAAAGAGAGGCAAGATGCAGCAAATCAATTAGAACAGCTCTATGGTTGCCAAATCAGCGCAATAGAAATGGATGAAAGTGTTTTATTCGCACATCATGCAAGAGGCTGTACGATTGTTGCCGCAAAAATCTGCGAAAACGCAGTCATTTATCAAAATGTCACCATTGGCTCAAACTTAAGATATAATAAGCGAACAAAAACATGGGAGAATGTTGGGAACCCAGTTATTGGTAAAAATGTCATCGTCTCCGATGGTGCTAAAATTTTAGGCCCAGTAATAATAGGTGATGGCACTGTTGTTGGTGCTGGAGCTATTATTACAAAAGACATACCAGAAAATAGTGTAGCGTATGGCGTGAATCAATATAAACCCAAAGATCCAGACTACGATTTAGTTTTTTACAAAGACATGATTGAGCCTGAACAAATCGTTGCAGCATGTAATAATCTAATTGTAAAATACAATGAATCAAAGGGCTGCAATTAAACATTTACAATAAATGAAATTGAACTACTAACTTTTAATTTTGAGTTGGTAGTTTTTTTATGCAACCAAACTTAGATTAGTCAGTACCTCGGCACATACTTGTATATTGTGATTTGAAGAAGAAAAAGATAACGCGTTAATGTATGACCATAAGATGAATTAGTAGTTATTTAATTATATGATGATTGATAACTTATTATTGATAGTTTGCAGAGATTGCTGTATCCTAAATTTATAAATCGGAATTATCTTGGCATATTAGCTTTGGAGGTGACTGTGAGTATGAATGAAAAAGAAACTGTTATTAAAGAATATTTTGATATGTGGGTGTTACGCGACTTTAAGAATCTTTATAATATCTTTGATTGTGAAATCTATTATAGTGAATGTTATGGGCCAGAGTATCAGGGTATCTCTGAGATTCATCAATGGATTAACAAAATGCTAAAAGAGCAAGAAGTAATTGAATGGACAATTAAACGATTCATTCATCAGACCAATACAGTTGTTGTAGAATGGTTTTTTAAAGATAAAGTAAAGGATAAGATAAGTGGATTTGATGGCGTCTCAATTATTGAATTTACAGAAAATGGGACAATCAATTCAATTAAAGAATTTAGTTCAGAGGCATTGCACACAACACCATTTAGATAGTTTTTTGATGCTAAATTAGTATTTGATGGATTACAGCACTTTGAAAATTTAATATTGGTAGTTAGTAATTATAGTAGTATTCTGATAAAAAGCTTGTATTAGGTACAATAATTTTAAGGGGGAAACTCAATGGAGATTAGTAAATGCATAAAAAATTCATTTGTTGTCATTGGGAAAGAAGGTACTACAAAAGATGGAGACGGATTTATACAAAAGCTTTGGGATATTGCTAATTCACATTTTGATGAAGTAGAACATTTGGCAAAAAAAGATGACAAAGGAAATCTTCTAGGAATTTGGGGTGCGATGTCTGATTTTTCACACGCATACAATCCTTGGGATAACTTTTCACAAGGACTTTATCTTGCAGGTGTCGAGTGCTCAGATGATTCTGAAGCACCCATCGGCTGGACAAAATGGGTTATTCCTGGATACGAATATGTTTATGTTGAGAATAAAGATGGGAATACTTTTCAAGACGTTATTAAGTATTTAGGAGAGAACAATATTTCTCTTGTAGGTGCCGTGAATGATTTTAGTTGTCCTGAAACGGGTAGAAATTATATATTTTTTCCTATTCGCAGATTGTAGGATAATCGGCTTGTTAAATCATTTTATAGAGTATGTAAACTACTAGCTATCAGTATTGAGCTGGTAGTTTTTTTGTGCCCAAAATAGAACAGTTTAATCCAGTAAACTGCTATTTAAATTACTTAAATTACTATTTAAAGTATTAGTGTACATAGAAAATTTCATATTGATAGTCAGTAAATTTAATGGTATCCTTTTCCTATAGATAGGTAGGTTTGGCTGAATAAAAAATTATACTATAGCTAAAAATTGAATATAAAATGGAGATGAGTTTATGGAGTATACACAGATAAGCAAGAACTTTGAGCGGCACGGATTTACAACACAAGTTTTTTCTACAAAGGAGGCTGCCTGTTGTTACCTTACCGATATTTTACAAAATCAAACAATCGGATTTGGCGGAAGTGAAACTTTGAAGGAAATGAGATTGTTTGAGGCTCTACAACAAAAAAATGCTGTTGTATGGCACAATAAGGTTCCTGGCATGGAAGTACGAAAACTTGCAAATTGTGCAAATATTTATATATCCAGTGCAAACGCAATCACGGAGACGGGAGAGATTGTAAATATTGACGCAACAGGGAATCGTGTTGCAATGACTGCTTTTGGGCCTCAAACCTATTATTACATTATAGGAAGAAATAAAATTACAGCTAATATTAGTGAAGCTTATTCTCGGTGTAAAAATATAGCTGCCCCCTTGAATGCGAAACGATTAGGAGCAAAAACCCCATGTGCGGTTAAGGGAGATAAATGTTATGATTGTAACAGTCCTAACCGGATTTGCCGTATTATTTCAATCATTGAACGTGCACCATTGGGTATGAAGTGTGAAATTATCTTTGTGGATCAGGAATTAGGGTATTAAGTATAATGTCAGAATGTTAAAAGTAAATACGAACATAATAACACTAACTATCAGTATTGAACTGGTAGTTTTTTTTTGCAATAAATCAATTGAACAAAAATCTATTTACTTATTGTACATTGATAACTTAATATTGATAGTAAGTAGGGCTTGTTCTATTATGAAATCGAGTACATCAAAAAATGATAAACGGACATGTAAAGGAGGAAAGTTAACTTGAAAACTTTCAATGATTATTTTGATAGTGTCCCATACTTAGAGACTCAACGATTTATTTTACGCCCATTTTCCCGCAAAGACATGGATGAATACTTTGATATCTTAAGGGATGAGCAAGTACAAAAGTATCTTGGAGGTGGAGTACCGCTTTTTGATAAAGAGCCTCATATTACAAATTGGCTAAACAATATAAACGGAAGATTGTTGAAAAGCAAACTTGTTTTTACCTGGTGCGTTGAAGAAAAATGTACAGGGAACGTAGCCGGAAGGGTGGACCTGGGCGGATTTAACAAGAAAACTATGGCAGAAATTTCATATCATTTCGGTAAAAATTATTGGTGCCGTGGAGTGGCTACTGAGGTAATAGCAAAAGTCACATCGTTTGGTCTTGAAAATTTAAAGCTACTGCGTATACAGGGCTTAGTTCGTAAAGAGAATGCAGCCTCAATACATGTACTTGAAAAGAACCATTATAAAAGAGAAGGTGTATTACACTGCTATCCTTTCGGCAAAGAATTTCATACGGTTGTGATGATGGCAATCGTATCCCCAGCATTTAATGAAAAAGAGGAATAATTCATAAAATCCAGTCTAATAATGATAATATTGAGGTACTACTAATTGACAACATTAGTTCGTTGATATCTTACATCAGTAACATTGTAATTGTTTCAGTATCCTGCTTCCTCCAGGAAATTGGGACTTAGTATATGAGTGTACATGAAAAACTTATTATTGATAGTTGGTAGGCTTTCTGTTATTCTACTCATGAAAATTATTTGTATTTGATGGAGGTAATAAAATGGTTGATACAAACAAGAAAGCCTTCTAAATTCATATTTAACACAAATTTAGGAGGCAATATAATGAACTTTAATATAATTAATAAAAATGAGTGGAATAGAAAAAACACCTACGATCACTTTTACAACAATTTACCTTGTACCTTTAGTATGACGGTGAACATTGATATAACTTCTCTCTACAAAACTGTAAAGTGTAATAAACTAAAGTTATTTCCAACAATTCTATTTGGACTTTCCCATATTGTTAATTCTCACAAAGAGTTTCGTATGGATCTAAATAGCGACGGACAAGTTGGCTATTATGATACAAGTAATCCTTACTTCACCATTTTTCATAATGAGACTGAAACATTTACTAATGTTTGGACGGAATATGATTCTGACTATACTGTTTTTATCAAAAATTATCATAAGGATATATTGAAATATGAAAATGATTTTGTTAATTCTAAACCTATTGTAAGTAATAATCTTTTTAACGTTTCATGTATTCCTTGGACAAGTTTTACTGGATTTAATTTAAATGTGAAAAACGGATATGACTATTTCCCACCAATTTTTACGATTGGAAAGTTTTACGAAGAAAATGAGAAATATATGTTACCCTTAGCATTGCAAGTTCATCATGCAGTTTGTGATGGTTATCATGTTGCTAGATTTATAAATGAATTGCAGGTATGGGCAGATTCCTTCATATTATAAGCATAACGGGAAGTAATAAAATAAATTTTCAAGAAAACTACTAACTATCGATAAATAAGTTAGTAGTTTTTTATTGTAATTTAGTTACGTATACTGAATTTTATTAAATTAAGCACTGACAATACGGCAATGCCGTTTTATAATAAATTTATAATACGTTGGGAGGAAATAAAGATGAAACGATATGGGAAAGAATTCACAATCGATAACGTTTTAATGGAAATTATTTCAGCATACATGAACAATGATATCAAAGAAGAGATTCATTGTGAATTGGCACCATGCCAACCAGAGGTATTTTTGTCACGATATATTGAATTTGATCCTGGATTTGAAGAACTGCTAAAAGAGAAATTTAAAATCACCTTTCATTGATGTTAAGTCCCCTTGAGAAAAGACTATGCTATTTCATATTATTTAATTTTTTTACCTATTCGTTCCTTAACTACAAACAAGAAACACTTATTGAAGTGCTAAAAATAATGAGATATAATATAGAAAAAGCAACAAAATAATGATTCATATCCCATATGAAACTTATCTCTTACATTAAAAGTTTCATTCAAACCTGAATAAAAGATAAATCCCTATCAAAGCTTAATCAATGGAATTTAAAGAAAGGAGAAATTATAAAGATCAGCGAATACCTGAACTTATAATTGCTTTCATATGCGTAAAGTACCAGCCTATATGGCAGTTCATGATTTAATTAAAAAAAGAATTCAGGATGGAACCTATCCTGTTTTGGAACTTCTTCCGACGGAGCCTGAACTTGAAAAAATATATAAGGTAAGCCGAACCACCATAAGAAGTGCCATGGAACTATTAAAAGAAGAAGGCTTTGTAGAAGTCAAACAAGGCAGAGGTACCATGGTTCTGGATCAGAGAACCATTCAGGACCTGAATAAAGTCACCTCAGTAACCGAGTCCTTAAGAAGAAAGGGATATGATGTCCGCACCAAAAGTATGTACATCGACATCATACCTGCAAGCGATAAGCTTCTAAAAGAACTGAACCTAAGCACCGAAGATTCCATCACCCGTGTGCAAAGAATTCAGCTCATTGATGAGAACCCTATTGCAATTATGAGAAATTACATTCCTACCTCTCTCGTTCCTGGACTTTTGCAGTTTACCAATAAATTCTCTGGTCTTTATCAGTTTCTGGAAGAACATTTTGATCTGCAGATTGATTCTGCCCACGATAAGATATTTGCAAAGTCCGCTGATTTTGCAGAATCTGAGATGCTTAATGTCCCACCAGACACTGCTCTCCTTTGCATCCGCCGCATTTGTTACCAGAATGGAAACCCAGTGTGCGTGGATGATGTGTGCATCATTGGAGACCAGTATGAACTAGCCATTTCCACTAACGGTCGATATAAATAAAAATAGGGGGATACGATACCATGAATCATATTTCTATGGAAGCTTTATCGAAATGGATTGATATTAGCTGTGTAAAATCCACTGATACAGTAAAGGATGTGGACCAGATGATCGCCGCTGCCAAACGCTATGGATTTATCTGTTCCTTTGCTCTTCCCTCCATGACCCCCTATCTCATTCAGAATCTAAAAGGGAACTGTGACACTCTTATCGGTGGAACTGTAGGCTTCCCTTCTGGCTGTGATACTACTGAGAGCAAAGTCTTTCAAGCCAAAGAGCTACTTGCTATGGGATGTCAGGAAATTGATATGGTGATTAACATCGGACAACTAAAATCCAATCAATTAGACCTTGTCTATCAGGACATAAAAGCGGTGGCCCATATCTGTGGGACAGTTCCATTAAAAACAATTCTTGAAGTTACCCTTTTGACAAAAGAGGAAATGATTAAAGCCAGCAAATTAGCAGAGTCTGCTGGAGCCACTTACATAAAAACCGGAACCGGCTGGTGCAAAGATCCTACCTTGCCAGAGCACATTCATATAATCCGGTCTAGCATCCAGTCCGTTACTAAAATCAAAGCGGCTGGTGGTATTCGAAACCTTAATACTCTACTTGAGATGAAGCAGGCAGGCTGTGACCGATTTGGCATCTCCACCGCTTCTGCCCTCTCTATTATGAACGAAGCAGAGGCATTGAAAAACTTAAGTGGAAACATATTCTCATCATTCTAAAAACATCCATTAATCATCATAGTTTTAATCCTGAATTTATCTCATTTACATGAAATACTTAAATTCCCTTATATACATTATTAAATTAAATACGAAATACGAATTGACCCCTCAAACATAATGATGTATAATATCCATAGATTCATTCGTTAAATATATAACAATAAATGATAATAAAGGAGATGTTCTTATGAAGGGTTTTGCAATGCTGGGGATTGGTAAGACAGGATGGATTAATAAAGAGCGGCCACAATGCGGTCCGCTTGATGCGATATGTAGACCAATCGTATTAGCTCCTTGTACCTCTGATATTCACACGGTATGGGAAGGTGCTATCGGAGAACGTACGGATATGATTCTTGGACATGAATCTGTAGCTGAGGTTGTAGAGGTAGGAAGCTGCGTAAAATATTTTAAGCCTGGGGACAGAGTTATCGTTCCTGCCATTACACCAGACTGGAATTCATTGGAAGCACAGGGTGGCTATCAGATGCATTCCGGTGGTATGCTTGCTGGTTGGAAATTTTCTAATTTCAAAGATGGCGTATTTGGTGAATTCTTTCATGTAAATGATGCAGATGGAAACCTGGCAATTTTACCAGAAGGCATGGATCCAGTTGCCGCTTGTATGCTGGCTGATATGGTACCTACCGGTTTTCATGGAATTGAACTTGCTGATGTTCAGTTCGGAGACACCGTAGCTGTTATAGGTATTGGTCCGGTTGGACTTATGTCAGTTGCAGGTGCCGCTCTTAGGGGTGCCTCCCATATCTATGCTGTAGGCTCTCGCCCCAACTGCGTACAGCTTGCCAAAGAGTATGGCGCAACGGATATCATCAACTATAAAGAAGGCGATATCGTGGAACAGATTATGGAAAAGACAGGGGACAAGGGAGTTGATAAGGTAATTGTTGCCGGTGGAGACAACGATACCTTTGCCCAGGCCATTACCATATTAAAACCAGGCGGAAAAATCGGCAATGTGAATTATCTTGGAGAAGGTGATTACATAAAGATTCCACGGATCGAATGGGGCTTCGGTATGGGCCATAAGCTGATTGCTGGTGGACTTATGCCCGGAGGCAGATTGAGAATGGAGAAACTGGCCTCTCTTATTGCAACCAAACGATTGGATCCAGGAAAACTGGTTACCCATCGCTTTGAAGGGCTTGATGGCATCGAACCAGCTCTTATGTTAATGAAGGAAAAGCCTAGGGATTTAATTAAACCAGTGGTGGTCATCAACTGGTAAGACCCGTAAGAATTTATTTGTTTCTATTGAAAACATTACATAATAATAAGCCTAGAAATAGGGACGAACATCCTCAAATGGATTTCGTCCCTATTTTTATTACATAGAAAAATCATAATACTCATAACCCATAACAAGGAACTATCTTCCAAAACAAAGAAGAATATAAAATTTAAATACTAAAATGATATTCAGATAACAAATAAATTTTTAATCAAAAAAATCCAATATCAATAATAAAAAAAATTAGAGATATTTCACTTTTTTATGTCTTAATTTTATTAATAAAATTGACATATAATATAAAATAATATATCATTATAATAAACTACGTACCCCTTAAGGAGAAATGACAGATGCCCAGAACAAAAAGTTCTTCATTACTAACGGATAGAGAAATGGATGTCATGAAAATATTATGGAGCAGCAAAGAACCGCTAGTCGCTTCGGAGATCGCCAAGAAAGGGGATTCCTTAAGCAACAACACCGTTCAGTCTGTTCTACGAAAGCTTCTGGAAAAAAAGTATATTGTAGTCGCTGATATCGTTTACAGCGGTACTGTACTAACACGAAGCTATAAACCCATCGTATTAAAGAAGGACATACTATTGGAACAATTTGTAAGTCAATTTAATAAAGATGATGATACCATCCCTATTCCTAGCTTAGTTGGAACTTTATTAAAACATGAAAAAAATGAAAAAGAGACTATAGAGAAATTAGAAAAATTACTTGAGGAAAGAAAGAATATACTTAACCAAGAGGAAAAATAAAATGTTTTTATCGTCTTCTGCATTAATAACTATAGTACTAACAACTAATTTAATAATTGCAGCTCTATGGCTTTTTTTTAAAAGCCATAGAAGGCTGATGCAAATAAGCATCAGTACTATCTTAATAGGTATTTTTTTAATTTTACTTCGCTTGTTGCTTCCTATGGAGTTTGGATTCCAAAAAACCATTGGGGAATCTTACATACTTCCGTTCATATTTTCCTTCTTCTATACACCGATAATAGAATTTATTGCTCCTGGATTATATATATATCATATCATTTTATTTATTTGGGTGGTGGGCTTTATATGTATGGGATTTCGGACTATAATTTGTCATATCATGTTTCGATATTCCATTGGTCAGGAATCCCCCCTTATGGATGAAGCTATTTTAAGCATATTACATAAAATTGAAGAATCTCATGGCAAATCAAGTAATTTTGTTATTGTCAGAACCAGTAAAATATCTGTTCCTATGTATATAGGATTTTTTACCCCTAAAATACTATTGCCTGACATTAACTTATCTGAGGAAGAATTATATTATATTCTTTTCCATGAAGCCACTCATTATTATAAACATGATTTATGGGTAAAGCTTTTGCTCGAACTTACCTGTATCATTTATTGGTGGAATCCATTTATTTATATTTTGAAACAGGACATAGATAAGATCATGGAGATTCGAGTAGATTTGGCAGTGACAAACAATTTTGACGAGATTGATAAGATAAAATACTTAGAATGCTTATTAAAAATTGCCAGAGGAAATAGCTCACCTGAACTTAACAGTTTATCACTTACTTTCGACAGTAGAACCGCTTCCGTTCTCTCTCAACGCTTTCAGATTATTCTGGATAAAAGTAAGCTTAAGAAATCAGGTGTTTATCATAAAGCACTATTAGTATTCTTATTAACTATATTTGTTTTAAGTTCTCTTTTTGTCCTTGAACCATACTCTGTTAAATCCGATGTTCAAGAGTATACGGTGGAGCTCACACCTCAAACAGCTTATTTAGTTCGTAATAAGAAAAAAGGATATGATGTTTACGTATATAATAAATATTTTGCGACGGTTACACGAATTATGGATTCATACTCTAATTTGAAAATATACAATAGTTTAGAGGAGGCTTTATTATATGAAAGAAAAAAGTAAAAAAATCCTGTTATCTCTCGCGGTGTTGTCAATTGGTACCATGATGCTGCCAATGGATGCTTTTGCCCAGTCACAAGCAACGAATACGTCTATGATAACACAGGAACCCTCATCGGAAGGTTATCATCTAAATGCCCAAATAATTGAATGGCGCTATAAAACAGTGAACGGGAAAATGTATCGTCGACAATACAATTATTCCAGAGAAAAGTGGATCGGGGAATGGGAACTCTGTGATTAATGTTTATAAAGATGTCACTTATGAAATAACAGTTCTTATGCAACCTTTGTACCGATAAAATCAAAGGAAGAGAGTCTCACTCTATCACATCAATTTTGATGATTTTGTGAGGCCCCCTTCCTTTTTCATTGTCTATCAAATAATCCCCTCTAATTGAAAAAACATAAAACACATGTTACTTGTATCAAGCCCATAAAATATCCACCTCTTTCCTTATGAAGCCATCACATCTTTATTCCTCAGCCATAAAACTGCAATTCCTGCAAATACCACTAAGAAGACTGCGCTGTTTAGAAGAAGCTGACCAGGCGTACAAATCATTGGGCCACCTGGGCTATTGGCTCTCATGCCAATGCTCATAAGAGTATAGGGATAAAAAGCCCCTGCTCCCTTAGAAAGTGCCGCTACCCCACCGATTCCTCCAATCATAGCAATTCCAACCGGTACGGCAAAGCTGCGAATCATAAGGGATAAGCATAACTGTACTCCACAGATTACAATCCCCCCAACCATACCATAAGCCAGCCATTCAAAAAGCTCTGGTGGCACGGGCCCCGGCAGATTGGACAGCTTACCACTGATGATAAATAAGATTCCTACCCACACCTGAGTGGCAATTACCATGACTGAAGCGGTAAAAAGCTTAGAAAGATAAATATAAGGAATTGGCACCGGAAGAGTCATGACCGAATTCCAGTTATGATTGGTATGTTCCAAGCGGCAAAGATAGGAGCAATAAACTCCAATGGTTGGTGGAAGGAAGAAATAGCAGGTGAACAAGGTGTGCTGAGTCCACAAGCTGTACCAGTAGTTATCTAAGATATCAATATTTTGAACGTAGTTAAAGGTTCCCATAATAGCCGGGAGAATTGGTAAGAAGAAAAATGCCAGCCAGACAGGGCTGCGCTTTAACTTCATCTGTTCTGCGCGAATTGTTTTTAATAACATGAATTACCACTCCTTTCTAGCGAATGATCGGCGGCCATAAATGTAAATTGCCAGAAACATCCCAACCAGTAAAATAACACCCAGCCAGTCAATGGGAACGTAATAAAAGTCTGAAATTCTAGTGCTCTCATCCCAGCTTAACCCTACCCGCATCATGACCCCGTAATAACCCCAAATCAGGAGTTTTCCAATTCCCTTTGGTAAAAACATACTAAACAATCCAGCAAGACTGCCTAAAAGTCCTAGCGTAAGGGGCACCATCTGGTTTGAAAAATGAAGAGATAACACCTGTTGAAGCAGCAATATCGTTACATGAACGCCTATGGTAGAAATCAGATAGAATATAATCTTATCCCAGGGAATAGGCCCTCCAAAGCCTTTGATAACTCCAAAGGTAAGAATCATTAATACTTGAAATACTGCAATTGCCACCATCTGAATGACTCCGCACATGTACTTTGCATGGAACAGAGTTTCCGCAGGTATTATCGTCTCTAACAGCTTAAAGGTCTGGCCTTTGTGCTCCACATCACAAAGTCTGGAGGCCAAAACAGCAATGATAATAGGCATCATAATGGCATTTAATATGGGAAAATGATAGAGACACTGATACCAGCCCTGAGCCAGATTTTCCCCACTCATGTTTCTAAAGGAAAATAATCCCCATAAGCACTGGACTCCTAAAAGAACCACTACTGTGGTAAAAATTCCTTTTCTTTTTATTTTTTGAAATTCCATAGCAAGTACTTTCATTATAGACTCACCGCCGTTCCTGTTAATTCTATGAAGATCTCTTCCAGTGTCTTTTTCCTTTCTTCCACGCGGACTACTCCAATGGTATGGTCTAAAAGATGAGATATATGGGTGGCAAGCTCCTGGTCTGAGAGTTCCGGTAAGAGTAGATATGCCCCCTCCTCCCTGCACATAATTCCATGCTTTTGAAATACTGCTTTGGCATTTTCATTCTTCAGGGTGCGGACAGCTATGCTGCTCTTGCTCTTATCATGAAGAACCTTTAGGCTATCCTGAAATACCAGCTCTCCTTTGCTGATCACTCCAATGTGGTCCGCCATTTGTTCAATTTCATTTAAGAGATGGCTGGAAACCATAACGGTCATTCCAAAGGTCTTTGGAAGGGAGCGTATGAGTTCACGCATCTCCTGAATTCCAGCAGGGTCAAGGCCATTGGTTGGCTCATCAAGGACCAGGAGTTTTGGATTTCCAAGAAGCGCTCCAGCAAGCCCCAGTCGTTGTTTCATGCCCAGGGAATACTGCCCCGCTTTTTTATCCCTTTGATTTTCCAGGCGTACGATTTTTAGTACCCTGTCGATTTCCTCCTCTGGCACACCTTTTAAGGTGCTGATGATTTTTAGATTTTCCCTTCCCGTTAAGTGGGCATAATAGCTTGGGGATTCTATGAGGGAACCAGCGTCTTTTAATATGCTAAGCCGGTTGTTTCGATCCATCTCTTTTCCAAAGACGGTAATGGTTCCGCTGGTGGGCTTTGAAAGTCCAAGTATCATTTTCATTGTTGTGGTCTTACCAGCTCCATTGGGGCCTAAAAATCCGTAGACCACACCCCTTGGCACTTTTAAGTCCAGATCCTTTACACTCATGGCTTCTCCATATTTCTTACAAAGAGCACTTGTGGTTATGATATCCGTCATTGTTACACTCTCCTTTTCGATTCGATGTATTTATGGTAACAAAGGTGCCTTACATCTGACTGTAGGCCACCTTACATTTACCTTAAACTTTGGATTTTTTTGTCCAAATTCATTTTTTTCGGCTATAATACAAATAAAAAGATAGGAAGGGATGAAACGTGAATGATAGATGTCTATGACTGTAAATTGCTTTTAGTGGATGATGAACCAGAGCTTCGCAGAATGGTGATTGGTATATTGAAACAAAACGGTTTTCATAAAATCATCTCAGCCGGAAGCTGTAGTGAGGCACGTCGTCTGTTTGTGCCTGAAAAACCAGATATTGTAATCCTTGATGTTAATCTGCCTGATGGGGATGGATTTTCCCTGATGCGTGATTTTAGGGCTTCCTCCTCCGTTCCGGTGCTGTTTCTTTCTGCCAGAGATGAAGATGAAGACCGGCTGCTGGGCCTTGGGCTTGGTGCCGATGATTATATGACTAAGCCATTTCTCCCAAGGGAACTGGTATTAAGGCTTCATGCCATTTTAAACCGTACTTATTTTCCTGCTGTTTTAAGCCAGAAAACAAAGCCTGTGTTCTCCCTTGGAGATATTAAAATAGATTTAAACAGTTGTGAAGTGACCTCACAAAAAGGCAACACTACCCTTACGGCTAAGGAATTTGCCCTTTTGGAAAAGCTATATGAAAACAGGGAGAAGATTGTGACCGGGGACAGCTTATGCATGGCGGTCTGGGGAGATTCCCTTTATGGATATGAGAATACCTTGATGGTTCATATTCGCCGCCTCAGGGAAAAGATAGAGCCTATCCCCTCTTCTCCACAATACCTGACGACCGTCCGTGGTCTTGGCTATAAACTTACGGGGGTAACGGTTTTATGAAAAGCATGATGAAGGTATTATCTCGTTATGTGCTATCAGCGGCGGCTGTGGCTGTGCTTTTGCTGGTGATTAATTTTGCAGTCTTAACCATCTGGCTTTTTACAGAAAAGGATGATAAAAATTATTACAATATCAGGCAGACTGCAGAACAGCTTGCTTTTACCGGGGAGGGATATGAACTTTCTGATTATGGAAAAAATCAACTTGAGCGAAGCAATCAATGGGCTATGCTTTTAGATCCGGCTGGCCAGGTGATCTGGAATTATAAGCTTCCGGCTGACGTTCCTCAGAGTTATTCCATTTCTGATGTGGCAGGATTTTCGCGGTGGTATTTAAAGGATTATCCCGTATCCGTCTGGCGGTACGACGATGGCCTATTGGTGGTTGGTAGTCCCAAGGACACCATGTGGAAGCTTGGCATTATGATTCCTCAAAAATCCATGGACAATTTAAAATTTTGGATTCCCTTGTTTCTGATTCTAAATACCATCACTGCAATTTTCTTTGCCCTAATATTAGGCCTTCGGCTATTTCGTTCCTTAAAGCGGCTTTCCAATGGAATTCAGGATATGGCGGAAAAACGGCCTGTGTCTCTCCCAGTTAATGGAGTTCTAGGAGATCTTGCAGAGGGAATTAATAAAGCCTCCAGCCAGCTTATTCTACAAGAAACTGCCCTTAATAAAAGAGACAATGCCCGCACCACATGGATTGCTGGAATCTCTCATGATATTCGTACCCCTCTTGCCGTAGCCATGGGCTATGCCAGCCAGTTGGAAGAAGATGAGGGACTGAGTAAGGAACAGAAAGACCTGGCAGGCATTGTAAGACGCCAATGTCAAAGGATCAAGGATTTGGTAAGTGACTTAAACCTTGCTTCAAAGCTGGAATATGAGATGCAGCCATTGAGAAAGGAACAGACCCCACTTGCCCCACTGATTCGCAGTGTGGCAGCCGATATGATAAATGATAATATATCAGAGCAACACACCTTAGAGGTCTCCGTTTCGGACGATGCACAAAGCGGGCTACTGCTGGGTGACAAGCAGCTTCTAAAGCGGGCTGTATTAAACCTCATATTAAATAGCTTAAAGCACAATCCAGAGGGCTGTAATATTAAAATAGATTTAAATAAGAACGGGGAAAACTTCATTCTTTCTGTAGCTGATAATGGAACGGGGTTCCCAAAAGAAGTGTTAGAACGATTGAATGATACAAAAATGGATGCAAACCTTAAGGAAAACGTGGACCTTAAGGAAGTCGTTTACCATGAAAAAGGCGCAGAGCCATATGCTTTAAAGGAACAAAACAGCCATGGCCTCGGTCTTACCATAGTGTGCCAGATTATAAAGGCACACTATGGAAGCACTCATTTCTCTAATCTAACAGGAGGTGGCTGTCAGGTGATCTGTTATTTGCCAACATTAAACGCCTAAAAACCACATAAAAATAGCTGAGTCTACAGGATGAATTCCTTTTATAGACTCAGCTTTTTCTATTGTTAGAAAGGAACGTTTTATACCACAACGCCTTTCTTTAATATAATGTTTGCGTACAGCTCTTTTTCCCCTGTCATAATAACCACAGTGGAACGTTCTTTTGTTCTATCATAAAAATCCCACTTGTCAATCTCTTCAAAGCAGTCAGCGCCTCGCTTATCATGCTTTGCTACAATCTCTTTATAAGTATCCCAAATTGGAGTCTTTACGTCATCTCCTTTTACCACTCCCATCAGTGTGACAGGGTGTTCCACATAGGTGTCCAATGGAAATAATTGAAGGATTGCATCTAAAATTTCAGGAACCCCATGTCCGTCCATTCGGATTACCTTCTTTCCATAGGTATGGCCTGGAAAGTTACCGTCTCCAATGGTAAGTTCATCGGTGTGACCCATTTCACATAATACTTTTAATAACTCGGGACTGATAATTGGTGGTATTCCTTTTAACATAATACTCTCCTTTTCTCCAATAGCGCTCTTCTATGAAAGAAGAGCGCCAAATATTTAATCGTATAAGTTTTGTGAAATCTCGCTGCTGTCCATGTTGTCTTTATTATACCACTGACTGCCAGTATCTACATCAGTAACTTTTTCGCCCTTTGCTGCTGCAGCGGCAAGTTTCACGGTCTGATATCCAATCTCTACAGGAGCCTGAGTTACGGCACCAGCCAGCTTACCTGTTTTGATTCCGTCTTTAATCATGGTTCCAGAATCAAAGGCTACGCCGATTACGTCTTTTCCAAGTCTTCCTAAGTTCTCATCTCCAGTTAAAAGGCCTTCTCCAGTTTTCTGGTTGGAAGCGAAGATGCAGATGGTATCATCTTTGTTTAAGATGGTCTGAGCATCTGTGGTCATAAGGGAAGCTTCTACCTTAGAAGGAACAGCTACGTCAAGGATTACATTTGCATCGGTTCCTTTGTCTACCTTTGCATCGCCTACGAACTTATCGTTACCAGTGATGCATACAGTTTTTCCGTCTGCTTTGATTAACTCTGCAAGTTTATCGATGAAACCAAGACCACGGTTTATGATGGACTCTGAAGTTGCATCCTGATTTAAAACACCGATTCTAACGCTGGTGGTTGATTTTGCAATCAGATCCTTAACAAGAGGATAGGTGTAGATGGCTGCCACTTCTCCTGCCTTATAGTTATCCGTAGCTGCATTGGCAACAACGGCTCCTTCTGGTGCGTTTGGTACGCCGGAGTCAAATCCTACGATAGGAATTCCTGCATCCTGAGATGCTTTGATGCTGTCATTTAATGCAGATACATCAAGAGCGGCAAGACCAATTGCTGCTGGTTTCATCTGAACGGCATTGTTCATCATCTGAACCTGCTGCGCAATATCGGATTCGGAATCTGGTCCCTGGTATTCCAGCTTCACGCCTAATTCTTTGGACGCTTTTTCTGCTCCCTTGTAAACGGCCTGCCAGTACTGGGACTGGAAGCCCTTTGCTACCATATAGACGGTTACTTCTCCGCCCTTATCTTCCCCTTTGGTGGTAGCTGCCTCACTGGATTTTGCTTCTGCTGCTGTTGTTCCTGCTTCACTCTTTCCTGGATTAGCAGTTGTCTTGCTTCCACAGCCGGCTACTAAAGATGCTACCATGGCTGTTGTTAATAAAACGCCCCATACATTTTTTTTCATTGTTTTGCTTCCTCCTTCATTTTCTATGTGGAATCTTTCGAGTCACATGGCTAGTTAGTTTTTCTTACGGTTTCTATATACATCTGCAAAGACTGCCACAATTAACACCAGACCGGTTGCTACCTGCTGGTAATGGGTCTGAAGACCTACGAATGGAAGTCCTGTCTTAAGTATGGAGATGATGAACACACCAATCATGGTGCCTGCTATGGTTCCGATTCCTCCTGACATGGAGGTTCCCCCGATTACCACGCCTGCGATGGCATCCATCTCAAATCCTGCACCGCCTCCTGGTAACAAAGTGGAGTAGATGGTGGAATAAGCAAGCCCTGCGATTCCTGCAAAGGTACCGCTGATGACGTATGCGATGATTAAATATTTATCCACGTTGACACCGGACAACCTGGTTGCTTCTTTGTTGCTACCAAGTGACAGAATGTAGCGGCCTGTTTTTGTCTTATTCATAACAACTGCCATGAGTACGGCTGCAGCGATCAGGAATATAAAGCCAGTGGGGATTAGGAGACCACTTTCTGTCTTAATTTTAAATAAAGAACGGTACCAGCCTTCTGGGTCTGATCCTGATTTCCAGGTAACAGACTGGGCTCCTGTAATGATGGAACCGATTCCTTTTGAAAGCATCATGGTGCCCAGTGTCGCTATAAATGGAGGGAGTCCAAGCTTTGCTACTAAAAGTCCGTTTATGACTCCAAATAAAGTACCAATCGAAATACAGATAATGATAACCAGCCATATGGGGAATCCCATATTTACGCTTAAAAATCCAGCCACCAGACCTGACATAGTAAGTACGGTACCGATGGAAAGATCAATACCTCCGGTTGCTATAACAAAACAAATACCAATGGCCATAAATCCAATGTAATAAGATGCGTCAAAGATATTGACCATGGTGCTGTAAGTGGCAAATCTGGGGTTCATGATTCCAAATGCAAGATAGAGTAGGATAAGAGCCAATAATGCCACCAGTCTCTGGGTTCCTATCGCTTTGATGATGGGATTATTTTTTAGTTTTTCCATTGTTGTCCTCCTGGTTTCTCAAAGTAGCCGCAGCCATAATACGTTCCTGTGATACCTCTTCAATGGGGATCTCCCCGGTAATGCGCCCTTCGCACATAACCAGAACCCTGTCACTCATTCTAAGAATCTCTGTCATCTCCGATGATATCATGATGATGGATTTTCCTTGCTTGACAAGCTCATTCATTAGATGGTAGATCTCACTTTTTGCTCCTACGTCAATTCCCCTGGTAGGTTCATCAAAGATTAAAATATCACAGTTTCGAATCAGCCATTTGGCAATAACCACCTTCTGCTGGTTACCTCCTGACAGATTCACTACAAGCTGGTCCACGGAAGGAGTTTTCGTCTTTAAAAGCTTCACATAGTGTTCCGCTTCCTTGCGCTCCTTTTGTCTGTCAATGAAAATACCCTTCATAAAGGAAGACAAGGCTGACATTGAGGAGTTTTCTGCTACAGTTTTTGAAACCACAAGACCAAATCGTTTCCGGTCCTCAGAGAGATATCCAATTCCATGAGAAACTGCATCTTCTGTGGTTCTAATCTCCACCTGCTCTCCGTTGATGCAGATGGTTCCCTCATCTTTTTTATCTGCTCCAAAGATGGCTCTGGCCAGCTCCGTTCTGCCTGCTCCCATGAGTCCGGAAAATCCCAGAATCTCACCTTTTCTAAGTTCAAAGCTTACATCCTTTACCATCTTACCGGAGCTTAGATGCTCTACCTTTAAAACAACTGGAGCATTCTCCGCAACGCTGCTGGTCTGCTTTGGATCTTCATAAATCACACGGCCCACCATCATATTGATGATGTCATCCTTTGTGCTGTCTTTTGTAATCATGGTTCCAACATAGGTTCCATCTCGCATAACCGTTACCCGGTCTGTGATAACCTTGATTTCATCCATTCGGTGGGAGATATAGACGATTCCCATCCCCTTGGACCTAAGGTCTCTTATAATCTTAAAAAGCTCTTCTATCTCTGACTCCGTTAGTGCGGCGGAAGGCTCATCAAATACCATGAGCTTGGCTTCTCTTGATATGGCTTTTGCAATCTCACACATCTGCTGCCGTCCTACGGTTAAATTACCCATTGTTTCAGACGGGTCAATATCAATGTTTAGCCGGTCAAATAGCTTTCTTGCCTCTTTATTCATCATGGAGTCGCTGATAAATCCACTCTTCATCATTTCTCGGCCGATAAAAATATTTTGTGCCACGGTCAAGTGGTTCATCATGTTCAGTTCCTGATGTACGATGGCGATTCCGGCATCCTGTGCTTCTTTTGGGGAAGTGAATTCCACTTCCTTACCTTCAAATTCAATGGTTCCAGAGTCCTTTAGGTAGATACCCGTAAGGATTTTCATAAGGGTTGATTTACCGGCACCGTTTTCTCCCATAAGTGCATGAACCTCGCCCCCATTGACATCCAGATCCACGTGGTCTAAAGCATGTACACCTGGAAAGGACTTATCGATCCCCTTCATTCTCAGCATAACACTGCCCACATTCTCACTCTCCGCTTCTTTTTAGATTGAGCAACATTTCCTGCTCTGTTGATACCATTATATAACCCCAAAACGCAAGGTAATATAGAGTATCTTACAAAAAAAGAAGAGGATTTTACTTTCTTTAAAATGGGAACAAAAGCTTTTGATTTTCGTCGGTGTAGATGTTGTCTAAGGTGATGACTTCCGTGTCGCAATAGATGTTTTTCTCCATCTTATTTCCTCTTACAGACTCCACTGCCGTCTGGATTCCAAGATACCCCATGTTAAAGGGTTTCTGGACAATGAGGGTGTCAATGATTGCTTATTCTAAATACTGGATTCCTTCAATATCATTATCAAATCCCACGATATTAACTTCTCGGTTTAAATTCATCTCCTTAATGGCTCTTGCCACCCCTACAGTGGAATAAAGGTTTAATCCTGCAATTAGATTGATGTCTGGATGTTCTCTCATCAGCTCCTTTGTCTTTTCATAGGCTTGTCTGTAATCGGAATTGCTGTAAAGAACTGCTTCAATCCGATCCTCATAATCACCAAGCCCCTCCCTTAGCCCTGCTTCCCGTTCCATGGCGGTGGAGGAACCCTTTACATGAGATACAATTGCTATTTTTGAGTCCTCGTTCACATAATCCCGCATTTTCTTTCCCATTTGCAGACCTGCCGTCCGGTTGTTGGTTCCGATATACGTTTCTTCCAGATCCTCATCAATCTTGGAATCAATTAAAATCAGCTTAATTCCAGCGTCTTTTATCTTCCTTACGGTATCAGTCATCTCGGAATATTGTATCGGGGCGAGGGCAATCACATCAGGCTTCATCTTCACTGCTTCTTCGATGTATTGCTTTTGCATCTGATAATCATTTTCTTCCTCAGGGGCAAGTATGGTCAAATTTGCCTGATACTCTTTCCCTGCACTTTTGGCGCCGGATATCATGGACATCCAGAAATCATTTGTCTTATCCTGAACCTTTGGAATGAATACAATTTTAACGGTCTTCTTCTGATTGAATTCTTCTAACTGAAATACCATGGAAAGGAAAACAATCGCTAATAAAAAGAAAGTCAGGAGCAATAACCCATTTTTATGTCTCTTCATCCGTGTCCTCCATACGTTTGTAAGGAATGATAACCTTGACCACCGTCCCTACTCCTTCTTCACTCTCTACAACCAGTCCATAGTCCGGCCCATAATGCATCTTAAGGCGGTCCTGAATATTTTTCATCCCCACTCCGTTATGGCGTTTGTCTGAGATCTTCTTCTGAAATACGGTAGAAAGGGCTTCCTTTGTCATTCCAATCCCATCATCCTTAATTGTAAGAATCACACGTTCTCCCTGACGGCATCCGGTAATGGTGATGTTACCCTGCTCTGTCTTATATTTCAGCCCATGATACAGGGCATTCTCCACCAGGGGTTGGAGCACCAGCTTTACAATGGCACACTCTATCACATCTTCATCCACCTGGATGTCAAAAGCCACCTTGTCTTTATACCTCATCTGCTGAATTAGAAGGTAATTTCTTGTGTACTCAAGTTCCTGCCAGATGGTAACGTATATCTTGGAATTTCCAATGGCCTGACGAAAGAACCGGGCAAGAACAGATGTCATCTTGATGGCCTGATTGGAATCTTCGGTTTCAATGAGCCAGATAATGGAATCCAGAGTGTTATAAAGAAAATGAGGATTGATCTGGGACTGAAGAGCCTTTAGTTCACTTTTTCGTTTCTCCGCCTGTTCCTTCCGGTTATTCTTTAACAGCTCATCAATGCGCTTGGTCATACGGTTAAAGGACCGGGTAAGGCTTGAAATCTCATTTTCTCCGCCGGTATCAATATAGACTTGTTCAAACTTTCCTTCCTGCACTTCATTCATAGCTGCCTGTAGCTGCTTAATTGGTTTTGTAATTTTGGCTGAAAGTAAGACAGCAAGAATACTGGCAAATAAAATCAGAATCGAGGCTGTGCCAATGTACATGGCCCTTACCGCTTTCTCATCTCCTGCCAGCTCTGAGGTGTAAACCACTCCCACAATGGTCCAGCCTGTTTTGTCGGAATGAAAAGGGGTATAGATTTTATTTTCACCCTTTTCATCGGTATAGGTAAGGCTTGACTTGACGTTTGATACTTCTTTTAGAAGCTCTTTTTTCACTCCGCTTAGGATTAGCTGCTGCTGGGGGTGATATACGATCTCACCTTTTCGGTCAATGATATAGACATACCCCTTATTTCCCAGACTGATGGACTCACATAAGTTATTGATTACATCATAATTTAGATCTATGACCAATAGCCCTTCCACCTTGCCAGTCTCAGGGTTTGTGATTCCCCTGCTTAAGGTTACCACCCATTTATAATCATTTCTCACCAGGTTTTGAACGTGAGAGGAGGAGATCAATATCTTGCTCCCCTCCTTTTTGGCATCTACATACCACTCTTTGTTCACCAGTCTGGACCTTAAGTTTAAGGCGTCCGTCCCATTGTTAATAAAGTACCTTCCGTTATCCCCTAATACTGCAATGTTATAAATATCCTTTCTGGCATGAAGAATGGTTTGAAAGGCTTCCTTAAGATCGCTTCCCGTCTCCTTTGTGCCCGGATCAAATAAGTAACTGGTCATATCCCGGTTACTCATAATCACCTGAGAGATATTTTCCATATAGTTAATATAGTTTTCAATATTAAAGTTCACCTGTTCAATGAGAAGCTTGCTGTTCTTTTCGGAGTTCTCCATGAGATTCTTTTTTGTATATCGAATGGAAAAGAACATAAAAACCGTTACGGTTAGTAGAACCAGCAAAGAAAAGTATATGATCATACTGGTTCTTATGCTCTTAAATCTGATCCTGCTTTTCATAGGTCCCTTTCCGGTTCATCAAGGTTCTTGCGTATTCCCGGGGCGTCATTTTGGTGGTTCTTTTAAAGATGGCACTGAAATAATTGGCATCGTTGTATCCGCATTTTTCTGCAATCTCATAGGTCTTTAGGGAGGTGTTCTCCAAAAGCTCGATGGCCTTTTCCATTCTCCGTTTGGTCAATGCCTCTACAAAGGTCATTCCCGTGTAGTTTTTAAAGGCAGAGCTGAAATAGCTGACGCTGATGGCCAGTTTTTCGCATATTTCCTGTAAAGAAAGATCACAGTCTGCGTAATGACTGTTGATGTATTCTAAAGCTGCCATTGCCTGATGGTCTCCATAGTTGCCACGATTGCTGTTCATTATCTCCACCGCCATTTCAAAAAACTCCAACACCTTTTTCTCCATTTCCGAGATATAAGTACAGCCAAAAAGCCCGGATATGATTTCTTGCTCCTTTAAAAAGAAAGCGTCGTCTACAATATTTAACCGCTCAAAAAAATTCATCACTGCAAGGATCAGGCTTTGATATAAGACCACAACTTTATTTTTTGCAATCCACCTCACCACACATTCTGCGCGGACTCCACAAACTTCTTTCATGACTTCTTCTGACAGATTACTTCTTACCGCCAGCACAATCCGTTTTTCCCGATCATTTTCACAGATCATGCCCTGAGTACTCCGTTTGTATTTCTGGTACTTGTCCCATTCATAGATTCCCTTATCCCGTTCCAGGTAGAGATATTCCTTTAACTCCATGGCCTTTTCATAGGATAATCCCATTCCTCCTAAGCGGAATACACAGGTTCCGATTAAGGAAAACACCTGGGTGTTTAACTCTCTTTCAAAGCTTTTAGCTGCCGCTTCGCAGATGTGTGCCATATCCTTTTTTAGCTGAGAGCTGTTTTTCTTTTTCACATAGAGAATGATGTTGTTATCATCCCCCTCAAAAGCCAAGACATCTTCTCCTGCCTCTCTGTTTATGAGAGAAGACATCTGGGCCAGCTCTCTTTTCTCCAGCTCTGCTCTAGGATAAAGAAGGGCGGTACAATAACATTCCCCTTGAAAATCAATGTGAAATTCTTTTAGCTTTTCTTCAATCTCCTCTTCCTGAAACTTCCCCTTAGAAAGCTGAAGGAGAAACTGGTTTTTTAATAAAGGGAAGCTGCCCTCATAATACGTTCTTACCTGGAGATTGGCCTCTTCACTCTCCAGAGTTTTCTTTGCTTCTTCTAATTTTTCAATTAACTCCACTGCGGTAACCGGCTTTAATACATAAGAAAGAACACGGTATTCCACCGCCTTCTTTGCATACTCAAATTCATCGTAGCCAGTAATAATCACTACTTTTGTTCTTTTCTCATTCTCATAAAGATATTTTGCAAGCTCCAGGCCATCCACATAGGGCATACAGATATCAGTCAGTACAAGATCTACCGGCTGCTTCTCCATAAATTCAATGGCTTCCTTTCCATTTTCACAAGTCCCCCTTAATTCGTACCCCAAAGACTCCCACGGTATTCTTTGAGAAATTCGTTCCCTGATCAGAATCTCATCATCTACCAATAATACCTTATACATAACTCTCTCCTCTAATTCAATGAATCCAACTGGTCTGGTTTGCTTAGCCTGTTTTTATTTGTGCACTTTATACAATTATACACAGTTTTTAGAAAAGAATATAGTGTTTATTTCAAAATCCCTGAAGTTACCATTGGCTCGCTTCAGGGATTTTGATTTTTCATATATGTTCTATTATTTTACGATAAATCCATCTTCATCCCACAGATCATGCCAGTCATTTGCGCCTTCCCATAGGAACACCTGTCCTTTTACCAGACGGTTATTTCTCTCTAAGGTTGCGATACGGCTCATCTCTTCTTCTGTCAGTGGATCTTCCGTCAGCGCCTTTAAATTGCTTACGTATTCCACTTCGTGAATGGAGAATGGAATTGGAATCTGTCCTCTCTGGTGCGCCCATTTTAATGCGATTACTGCTGGGTGAACGCCATGAGCTGCAGCAATTTCCTTCATCTCTGGTGTCTGTAAGTCTGCCACATCCTCTGGACACATATCACGTTCTGGTCTTTGTGGAGAACCTAATGGCATAAAGCCGATTGGCTGAATCTTATGGGCAACCAGATAATCAAACAGTTCTTTTTGCTGGAAGCAAGGGTGAAGTTCCATCTCGCAGGCAGCGGGCATTATGGTCATGTGAGGTAACACTGCTTCTAACTTTGGAATGGTCATATTGGAAATTCCGATGTTGCGAATGAGACCTTTTTCCACTAATTCCTCGCATCTGCGGTAAGTTTTTAAGAATTCCTCTGGGCTAAATGGCTTGGAATCTGGATTTCTGGAATCTACATCACAGTTTGGTGCATGGTAGTTAGGGAATGGCCAATGGATAAAGAACATGTCAATGTAGTCACACTGCAAATCAACAATACTCTTTTTGCAGGATTCTTCTACTCTCTCATGCATATCATTCCATACTTTAGTCATGATGAATAAATCTTTACGCTCTACGACGCCTTCTGTAAATGCCTGACGAAATACTTCTCCGATCTGATCTTCATTTCCATAGCAAGCTGCACAGTCAAACATGCGATAACCACAGCGAATGGCTCCTGCAACAGCGCCAGATACCTCATCTGGAGTGAAACGATCGGAACCAAAGGTTCCCATACCAACACAAGGAATTTCCTCGCCTGTATATAATGTTACTTTTGGTACTAATGATGGTTCAATAAATGGTTTCATATTCTCATTCTCCTTTTCTTTTTATATGATTGAAATCTTATATTCCAGTTGTTTTTCTTCTCCGGGTTTTAAGATGGTAACGTTTCTCTTGTGCTCAAACACATCGTCTTCGTCGCTGCAGGTAGAAAGTCCGGTCCATGGTTCCAATGCCACAAATGGCCCTTGATTGGCGGTTGACCATAACATCAGATAAGGAAAGTCTTCAAAGGAAAGTTCCACGCCTTGCTTTTTATCTTTGTGGCTTAAGGTTACCTTCCTGGACTTAATCCGGTCAAATACAATTGCATCCTGCCGAAACAGTTCATGACTTAAGGTCAGATTCCGTTTGTCCCAGGAAAGGGAAGTCCGGGTTTCCATGTCAATGAGTCCTGTCTCTGTGGAGGGGGTAGGATTTGTTTCCTCTTCCTCTTTTTCAAACTGGATCTCATATTCCTCATAAGCTTCTCCCTGATTTAACGGACAGCGAAAGGCTGGATGACCTCCGAGGAAGAAGGGCATATCCTCAGTCCCTGCATTGCGGACGCTGTATTGAACAGTGATGCTGTTTTTCTTTAGCAGATAGGTTATGGTGAGTACAAAGGGAAATGGATACTTGGTAAGCATATCTTCTTTCGAGGCAATGGAAAAAGATATGGTATCGTCGGTGATGGAGGTTAATTCAAATTCTTCCTTACGAACAATTCCATGCCTTGGCATCTGAACCTCTTTCCCGTTTAAAGTAACAGCCTTGTTCTCTCTTAGGCTGCCGCAGATGGGGAACAATACTGGTGCCTGACCGCTCCAGTACTCTTTATCTCCCTGCCATAAGTACTCTAAGCCTTTTTCATTTTGAATGGAGGTAAGTTCTCCTCCCTTTGAGGCGAAGCATACGGTTAGATTCTCATTTTTCAACGAATATTCCATGTTAATCCTCGATTCTTATGATCTCGATCTCCGGTAGTAGCTTTTCCATATCTTCCATTCTAAAAAATCCGGTTTCTTCTCTTAAGGCTGAAGCAGCAGATATCCCGCTGGCCTTTTTTAGAATCTCCTCCATAGGAAGATTTTCACTGAGTCCAAGAGCAAATCCGGCAATCATGGAATCCCCGCATCCTACGGTATTGACTGCATGGAGCTTTGGCACTCTGGCTCTGTAAACCCCTGATTCACAAACTACAAAGGAACCTTCCCCGCCAAGAGAAACCGCTACGATTTCTACGCCTTGGCTGTGGATCTTTTTGGCTGCTTCCACCATATCTTCTAGGCTGTCACAGCTTTTTCCAGTAAGCATACGAATTTCATCCAAATTTGGCTTTATCATGGTAGGACAAGCTTCAATTCCCATCTTAAGGAGATTGCCGCTGGTATCTAAAATCACCTTTTTCCCTGCTTCTTTGACCATTTTAACCATTTTCTGATAAGCGGTTCCGTCTAACCCCTTGGGAACGCTGCCTGATATGGCAACCACATCGGCTTTTTCTATGAGGGTCTGGAACAACTGAAGAAATCCTTGAAACTCTTCTTCCTTTACCTCAAAGCCTGGTTCAAGGAATTCCGTCTGAATCTCCTTTTTGCCATCCCAGATATTGATACAGGAACGACTTTCCCCAGCCAGTTGATAAAATGCACTGGTTATCCCCAAAGGTTTTAAGGCATCTTCAATATACTGGCCGGCATGGCCTCCTACAAATCCGGTTGCAACTACCTCCCCGCCTGCAATTACGGCTGGCTTTGAGACATTTAAGCCTTTTCCGCCTGGGGTATAGCTGCATGATGTAACCCGGTTGACCTCTCCTTCCAGAAATCCATCCACCACATATCGTTTATCTATGGCGGCATTTAATGTAACGGTCAGAATCATAAGAGCCTCCTATTCCTCATTGACTAACAGTACTTTTCCTTTAACAAGTCCTGGGGTCTTAAACATCTGGAAGGCTTCCTGTGCTTCGCTCATTGGCATCTTTTTAAAGATAAAACCAGGGTCAAATTTCAACTGGCCGGTAGCAAAGTAATGAGCCGTCAGCTTCCACTCTTTTCCTGGGAATGGGGAGCTGTAAGACATCCAGGAGCCGGTCAGCTTAAATTCCTTCCGGTTCATATTTTCCCACATCGCTGGGGTGAAGCTAAGATTCTCGTGAGGCGTTCCGATAAAGCATACACTTGCTTTGTTGGAAGCCAGCTCAAATGCCATGTGCATGGTTGGGATCTGGCCAGCGGTTTCAAATACGAAAGCAAAGCCTTTTCCTTCCGTCAGTTCCATTGCTTTTTCCTTATATCCTTCTAAGGAAGTATTAATGACCTCGTCAGCCCCAAGACGCTTTGCCAGAGCAAGGCGCTCCTCGCTGATATCAAATACCACTACCTTTTTTGCTCCGAAGATTTTAGACCACTGCATGGTGAACATGCCGATGGTTCCGCCTCCTAGAACTGCGGTGTATTCTCCGCCTTTATAATCATTTTGAAACAAGCCGTGAAGGGCTACAGTAGATGGTTCAAACATAGCTCCCTGTTCGTAAGAGATGCTTTGATCAAATACGACTGCATTCTGCTCTGGTATTACGATATATTCTGCGTTGCTTCCCTGCTGCCTGGAACCGATAAAGCTATAATGTCTGCATAGAGAGAAGTTTCCGTTTTGACAGTCATCGCATTTCATACAAGGAATAAGAGGTGCTCCAGAAACCCGGTCTCCCGTTTGAATGGTCGTAACCCCTTCTCCGATCTCCACCACATCTCCGGAAAACTCATGACCCAGAACGATTGGATAGAAATGCACTCCGTTATGAAGCACTCTTGGAATGTCAGAGCCACATATACCGGAAGCCTTTACCTTAATCTTTACCAGTCCAGGCCCAACCTGTGGTTCCTCATAATCCATGTATTTTACATCTTCATTGGCACATACAACTGCTGCTTTCATCGTTTAACTCTCTCCTTCCTCACTCATCATATTTTTAAGATTCTCATATAGGTTACGATATATCTTATAATTCTTATCATAGACCTCCCGGTCCGCCTGATTGGGAACGTGATACCGTTTATTTTCTACGGTCAGCTTTACCGCCTCTTCAAAATTCTCATACACACCCACACCTACACCTGCCAAAATAGCTGCACCTAGTGTGGTTGCCGTATCTGAGGAAGGAACCACAATGGGCTTTCCTGTTATATCTGCTTTGATCTGAGTCCATAAAAGAGAGTTTGCAGAACCGCCCATAGCTCTTAACACATCAACGGTTGCGCCAGCTTCTTCTGCTACATCCAGGTTGTGCTTTAAGGACAAAGCAACCCCTTCCATGGCAGCACGGATAAAATGACCTTTGCTCTTTCCAAAGTCCAGTCCGTAAAAGACTCCCTTTGCATCTGGATTCCAGATAGGAGAACGTTCCCCTGCCATATATGGCAGGAACACTAATCCGTCGCTTCCAGGCTTAACTGCCTGAGCTAGTTGGTTAAAAAGATCCAAGGAACTTTTTCCGGTTCTTCTGCCTTCTTCTCTTTCATAATCGGCAAATTCCTTTTCCAGCCACCGCATGACGCCACCGCCTCCGGTGGTTCCTCCCTGCAACAGCCATTTTCCGGGAACCACATGATAGCTTAGGATCAGCCTTTCATCGGCTTTGTAGCTGTCAATGCAGATACTCATGCCTCCCGCCTGACCGCCTTGCTCCTGAGTCTCACCGGAATGGATTACACCAGCCCCAAGGGTTCCACAGGCCGCATCGAGGCCGCCTGCTACCACAGGGGTTCCTGGAAATAGACCAGATTCCTTTGCAGCCTCTTCCGTCACGGTTCCAATTACCTCATGACAGGGGTAAATATCAGGAAGGATTTTTAAGGGAATTCCAAGTGCTTCACACATCTCTTCATTCCAGGTTCCTGTATGCATATCAAAGCAGTGGAATCCATAGCCCTGGGAAATATCCTGAGTCATCTTGCCTGTCAGCTTAAATCCGATGTAGCTGTTGGACTGTAGAATCTTATCTATCTTTTGGTATACCTCGGGCATATGTTCCTTGTACCAGAGTATCTTTGCCGTGGTATAGGAAGGCTGAAGGGAGTTTCCCGATAATTGAAAAATAGGCTCTGTTCCAATTTTCTCATTTAATTCCTTGCAGATCTGGGAAGCTCTTGTGTCCATCCAGATGGGGGTATTGGTAAGGACATTTCCTTGTTTGTCAACGGCAATGGCGGACCAGCTTTGTCCATCGATTCCAATTCCTGCGATCTCATCTGGTTTGATCTTTGCTTTTGAAAGCATATCTTTCATGGTGGTGCATATGACTTTCCACCAATCCTCAGGGTTTTGTTCTGCCCAGCCAGACTGGGGATAATAGACTTCATAATCCCCGGCCGCTGATTCTAAAACCGTTCCTTCCCTGTTAAATACAGCAATCTTACAGGCACTTGTGCCGATGTCTATCCCCAATAAATATGGCTTCATTTTTCCCTCCATATAACGATTAGCGGGCTTTGTGGTCACAGCCGCATACAAGCATACGGCCCTTAACAAATTCCTTTACCGCTTCCATTCCTGCGATGCCCAGCTTTTTGGGATCAAAGAGATCTGGATCCTCTAAAAGAAGCTTTTTACCAGCATCGGTATATACCACTCTTAACTCGGTAGCAAAGTTTACTTTACACATTCCTCTTTGTACGCATTCCCTTACATCTTCATCGCTTAATCCAGAAGCTCCGTGAAGCACCAGGGGAATGGATACCAACTTCTTCACCTCTGTAATTCGCTCTTTGTCAAGTACTGGTTTATTGGCATAAAATCCATGGGCTGTTCCAATGGCAACGGCTAGAGAAGTGATTCCCGTTCTCTCTACAAATTCCTTTGCCTGATTTGGATCGGTATTGGTATCTTCCTCAACCTCTAAATCATCTTCCTTACCGCCAACCTTTCCAAGCTCTCCTTCTACAGGAATGCCGCATGCCTTTGCTGCGTCAGCCGCCTGTTTGGTCAGTCTGATGTTTTCTTCAAAATCTGCATGAGATCCATCAAACATTACGGACGTATATCCGGCACGAAGAGCCTTAAGTACCAATTCATAGCTGCTGCCATGATCTAAGTGAAGACAGATTGGAACGGTTGCTTTCTCTGCCTCTGCTGCTGCCATAGCCTGAAAAGTTTCCAGTGTTCCATAACGTACGGTGGATGGAGTGGTCTGTAGCATAACAGGAGCCTGAAGCTCTTCTGCTGCTGCCACAACCGCCTTTAGCATTTCCATATTCTCTACATTAAAAGCCCCTACGGCGTAACCGCCCTTTTGGGCATCTAGTAACATTTGTTCTGACGTAACCAATGACATATCTTTTTCCTCCTTGAGATAAGGTGATTGTTAGGTTTCTTATAAGTTAATTATACCGGAACTAAATCAGAAAATTAGGGGATAAACAGACATAGGCAGGGGGTGGGTGTCGTGTTATCGAACATCCCTTGACTTGAAGTTTTATTACTGTTAAAGTAAGATTAATTAGAAGTGATCCATTCGACAAGGAGGGAAGACATGAGAACGGGATTTAAGGACTTGAATATCAAGACAACCATCAATGATACTACCTTTTTGGTTTTAAATATTGCATTTGAACGCTTTCTAAGGTCCATGCCCAAGCACAGCCATGGAAATAACAGCTATGAGCTTCATTACATTCCTTATGGACATGGGAAGGTGAGCATTGACGACCAGATTTATAACATCACTCCAAATACCCTTTATATGACAGGACCTCATGTGGAACACGAGCAGATTCCAGTTAAGAACGATCCCATGACAGAGTACTGTATTTATTTTAAGATACAAAAGAACAGCTCCCACCCTCCCCTTGATGTGGATACGGTGGCTTATAAATTTGAAAAAACTCACTTCTGGTTTGGCCAGGACACCCAGGAGTTATATCCCTTGATGCAACAGATCTTTTTTGAGCTGGAGCACAGATACACTGGGTATATGATTCAGGTGGAAGCACTGTTGCAGCAATGTCTGGTGAAGATCGTTCGAAATTATGAGAACAGGACTCAGTCAAAGTCTCATTTTTCTCCTTCGAATTTGGTGGACAGTAAGTACATCATCGTGGAGGAATGCTTTCTATATGAGTATGAGACCATTACTCTTGAGATTATTTCAGAACGGCTTGGACTGAGTATCAGGCAGACCGAACGATTCTTGAAAGAATATTATGGGAAGACTTTTTTACAGAAAAAAACAGAAGCCAAGATGTCCATGGCAAAGATTTATCTAAACGATGATACCATTAATATTTCGGAAATTGCGGACCGATTAAATTACTCCTCCATTCAGCACTTTTCTTATGCATTTAAGCAGTACTACGGCATAACTCCTACGAATTATAGGAAAAATAGCCGGGTTTAAAAATACCCCTATATAGGACTATTATATTTCATTGTCCTATATAGGGGTATTATTTTATCGACCTTACACCAAAAAGCTTTCTCTGACTACAGGAAACTTCGGGGGTTCACTATCGTACTCCCCATATTCACATCCAGTATTCTTCATTTCAATATGATCTATAAGGATTTTCTGATCCCCTTTTCTTTGATACAACCGAATCGTCCCATATCCGGTTCCTCCGTTCCAAAGGCGGTTATGAAGCTTCTTTCCATTGGGGGCTTCGTAATTCATCCATATCATCTCATCTACTTTGCAACGAAGGGTAAGCTCCAAAATGGAGGTTCGATTTTGAGCTTTCAATTTCCAGGTATGATACCGATTCCCCTCTTGAAACTTAAAGTCCACCCGGGATGCAGTCCATAACCTGGAGAAATTATAATCATACATCTTGCCCTCGTAATAAAGTCCTCCAAGGAGCTTTCTCTCCAGTGCCATTCCAAAGATCTTTGGCCTTCCGCCTCCAAATTCCACAGCGGAATTGGTTAATGACTTACCTGTAATCAAGCTCTTCATGGTACAACTGCTGATCCATAGCCAGGGAGAGGTAAAATCAGCGCCCCAGTTCTTATCTGCATATCCGTGGGACCTGTCTGCAATTACATCATAGGCTTCTCCGTCTAATATGACTTCTCCAGAGTACTCTGTTTTAATCCCTTCTGCATGCCAGAACATCTCAAAGGCATTTAACTTACGAAATGGTGCACTGGCTCCATACCCTGCATGATAGGCTATTTTCTTATGAATACTTAAATTCCAGCTCATCTCTCCTGGATCGCACATATACTCCGGATGATCCTTCGCCTGTTGCGGTGTGACCTTGACTTTGCCTTTCATTCGCTGTTCCGTCAGGAGGTTTGCTCCTATTTTTATATCTAGCTTCTTTTTTGAATAGGATAATTGGGATATGGGATAGAAGTTATGGATTTGTCTCCCATCGCTCCCCCACGCTCCTGCCTTTAACATGGCATAAGAAGGAGGGATACCAGCCGCCTGATTTTCCGGAAGCTGACCCAAAATGGGATAATCCTGACCTAGCTTTGGGTTGCATACAAAATACTCGATAAAGAAGGACTTCGCTTCTCCAGTTCTTCTATGAAATCCAGTAAAATTATGCCACCACCAGTCATATCCTTTTTTCCCAAGAGCTCCTGTCAACATAAAACCATCTCTCTTTAAATCACTTTTATTCATTGCCGGCACCACCTTTCCTTATTTGTCAGGCAACCCTTTTAATTCTTTTATAATTTCCTCCAGATTGTTCATGGCCCACGTTGGGTCCTTTTCATCTCTTAAACGACATTCCGTTGCAACCATAACATGGTCTGATCCCCTGTAAAGAAGTCTGCGTATCTCACGGTTTTCTGGCTCAAAGAGTGTTCCATATCCCTCCCAATAGGAAGGGGATACCTTTATAAAGGTATGTATCCACTCGGATATTTCATCACCCCAATAGGCTCGTTCCGAATCCAGAATTCCGGTCACTTGCCAGTTTCCACCCTTTTTGGATATCAGGATATTCTTCTCCCATAAATCTCCGTGGACCAGCCGTGGGGTTTTCACGGTATTTAACCATTCTACGTGTTTGCCAAATAAATCGATAAAACGATCCACCTGGTTGTAAGTATATCCCATTACCTTTAGATCCATTTGAAGCCCTGTAAGATAAGCCATGAGATATCCTCCCCAGGTTTCAAACTGTTCTGCTGGTGATGGTGGACCAAATTTACTGGAAGTTATACTGCAGATCTGTTTTGCAATGGTTCCCACCTCATACCAGATGCGGTTGTTCTCCTTTTCGGTAAGAGTATTCTTCACCTCTTCCCAGTTGGTCCCTTCCACAAATGTCTGCACCACATAATCCCGTTCACAGATGGTATGGGTGAAATCGGCAAATACTGTCTTTGGGAAACAATCCCCCAATGGCATAAAGTATGGCTGGATATTATACTCTCGTCGCATAAGCGCCTGCTCATATAAACTCATATGTACACTAGTATGTGGGGATATCCTTATAATAAACCGCTCCCCATCTGCATAAACCAAATACGTGTTATTAAAAAACCCACCTGCCAGTTCCCTTACTTCAGCCACAACACTCCCAGTAAATGCAGTCTCACATATCCTGGTAAGCTGCTCCTTTGTGACCGGCTTTTGCAGCCTGTCATCTTCTCGATTTAATAATGTAATCTTCATCTGATACCCCCATAAGAAACTTAATTTTTTAATGCCCCCCATTTTACAGAAAAAAATAGGAATAAGCAGACTGCCAGTTCGACAGCCTGCTTATTCCTATTTATGCCCTTATAACAACTTTAATCCAAATCCCTTTTGAATATACGGCAGATACTTGATATCTGTTTCATCAATCTTGCCAATCACATTCAACCGAGGATCTGTAGGCAGATCTTTTCGGGCGATTTCAAGCTCTCCCATATATCTTAAATAATCTTTGTTGGAAATGCAAATGTTTCCTGCTTTTCTCATGGAAATATGATGTCTTGGTTGCGGGTTTATCTCCTGAGTATACTGTCTGGATTCCTGGGATCGAAAAATATAATCACTGGAGTCTGGCCTGTCATGGTGTATGGTGCCTTTGATGAATTCATAATCAGAAAGAAGGTCAGCTCTTAGTTCTACATACCCATTGTTTAGGCACTTAACACCTTTCCAGTCCTTATCCTTGATGTCCACATCTCCAATCAGCACCACATCGCAGCACCCTTCCTGAAATAGCTCCAGCATATTGAGCACTACGTCATCCCTTCGTCCACGGTGTTCTTCCACCGTAGGCAGCCCCTCACATAAAGGCCCCCTAAGATCCAGATTCCCAGGTACAAATGCCATGGTAACAAATCCAAGATACTTTAACTTAAGATTAATTTCCTTCACCCGCTGTAAAGACAGCCCGGTGTATTCCTTAGGATAAAAGTTATGACATGCAGCAAACTTGGTAAAATCTGCTCCGTACTCCTTCCACTGTGAAAGTTCCTCTTCTGTAATGGTGGAGGCGTTAAATACCACGAAAAAGCTTTTGGCAATCTCAATCACTTCTTTGGCCGTAAAACCATAATCAAGCCTTAGGTGAGTGATTCCAAGGTCTTTCAACTCTTCCATTTTGGTAACACCAAGTTTTTTATAGGTTTCGGGACCAACGTCTACGATTACCTTGCATTTCACGTCTCTGCAAAGAGAGAGAAGGTTTTTTATCTCTTCCTGATAATTTACCCCAGTCTCCTCTGGAATGTGAAGAGAGGTAAAGACATACTCTATGCCGTGTTCCCCTGCCCTTTCGATTATCCTGCTGTTTTTCTCCATACCACTTGACACATAAAGAGAGATTCCAGTTTTCATAGATTATTCCCCATATACTTCATTGATTCTGTCTTCGTCTACTCCAAAGAAATAAGTAACAACAAAGCCACCAGCATATGCTGTCAGCATTGCCAGCAAAAATCCCAACTGCTGTCCCGGCTGTACGATTAAAAGACCAAATAAACCGGAAACACCTTGTGAAACCGTACCAAGATGAAGAATGGCAGCCAGGGCTCCTCCAAATCCACTACCAATACAAGCGGTTAGAAAGGACCGTCCAAGAGGCAGAGTTACTGCATACATAAGAGGCTCTCCGATTCCAAGAATTCCTACTGGAATGGAGTCTTTGATGTATCGTTTCAGTTTTTTATTCTTAGTTTTTATGTACAAAGCAAGACCTGCGCCTACCTGACCTCCTCCTGCCATCATAAGGATAGGAAGTAAGTAATTGATGCCTTTTGAGGCACCAGAAGGATCATTTAACATGGAGTGTATGGGGGTAAGTGCCTGATGAAGTCCAACGGCTACCAATGGTAAAAATCCTGCGGATAAGATATAACCACCTACCACTCCCATCTTTTCATAGGCGAAGCTTAATACGGCAAAGATTACTTTTGTAAGACCAGCTCCCAGTGGCTGGATTACCAGCAAAGCTACGATACCACCAATAATTAGTACCAAAAGTGGACTTACAAAGGTATCAATAAGGTCTGGGATATGTTTGCGGATTTTCTTTTCTAATACGGCAAAGAACATACCTGCAATTAAAGCTGCCAAAAGACCACCGGAAGCTGGGTTAAAGACGGAATTGGTAATCGGTAAGATGATCTGATTATCCTTAATGGTTGCCAAAAGCGGCATGGCAGGATTGACAATGGACATGGCACCAGCGATGGCACCAAGAGCACCAGAACCACCAAACTCTCTCGCTGCGTTATAGCCCACTAAAATGGGGAGATAAGCAAATAAAGCCCAGCCCATGGTACGGATACAGGCATACCACCAAACTCCATTTAAGGCGCCTCCCGTAGAAACATTGATTACATTGCAAATTCCATTGATAAGACCTGCTGCAATGATTCCAGGTAACAGTGCCACGAAGATGTTGGCTATTTTCTTTAGAAACCGCTGAACTGGTTTATCATATTTTGCCTTCTGAGCGGCTTTGTTCTCTCTTGCCACATCTTCTATGCCCTGAGCTTCTTCCCCCTCTTCTGCATGGCCTTTGGAAAGTCCCGTAAGCTGATAAAACTCATCCAGAACTTTATTTACCTTTCCCGGTCCAAAGACAATCTGGAGCGTGTCACTTTCCACCACGCCGAGTACCCCATCCAGCTTTTTAATTTTTTCAAGTTCCACCTTTGATGTGTCTTTTAAGCCGATGCGAAGCCTTGTCATGCAAGCCGCATTGGAAGTAATATTGGACGCTCCTCCGAGAAGTTCTAATAACTCTTTACTGATTTGTTTGTAGTTCATAAGTCACCCTCCTCTAACTATATTATTTTTTCAAATAAACTTATTTTATAAAACTCCTTTCTATCTATCTAAAAGCCTTTCGGATATTTCCTCCGGCTTCTACAATCATCTTTCTGGCTTTAACCGCATCACATTCCGCTAAAATCATTAAAATAGCTGTCTTTACATGACCGTCTGACTGTTCCAATACATCTTTTGCTGTCTCACGGCTGCATTCGGTAGCGTTCATGACAATGTTTTGTGATCGAACCACCAGCTTTTCATTGCTCTGCTTTACGTCCACCATAAGGTTTTCATAAACCTTTCCAACTCCAACCATACTGCCTGTTGATATCATGTTCAGAATCATCTTCTGAGCAGTACCAGCCTTTAATCTGGTGGAGCCAGTCAGTACCTCAGGACCTGTGATAGGCTCAATGGCAAGCATTGCCTCTTTGCCGATATCGGACCCTCGGTTACAAGCTATTGCAACTGTCTTACAGCCCATGTGACCAGCAAATCGAAGCCCATAGATCACATAGGGGGTTCTACCAGAAGCCGCCAGACCAATTACAATGTCTTCTTTTCGCAGGCCGATTTCCTTTAATTCCTCTTCACAAAGAGTCTTACTGTCCTCCGCGCCTTCTACTGCTTCTACAAATGCCTTATCCCCTCCCGCAATCAGACCCACAACAAGTTCTTTTGGAACTCCAAAGGTGGGTGGGCATTCCACGGCATCTAAGACACCTAATCTGCCTGAGGTTCCTGCCCCAATGTATATAATTCTACCGCCTGATTTTAAACTCTCCGTTGCCCACGTAATGGCCTGGGATACAGAAGGAAGAATTTCCTTGATGGCTTTTACCACATTTCCATCTTCATGATTCATAATGGAAGCAATTTCAAGGGGGCTCATCTGATCCAGATTCATGGTATCAGGATTACGTAATTCTGTGGTCAATCTAGATAAGTCTATCATATTTAAGTTCCTCCGTCCTTTTGTATGTGGGTTCTACCAAACTGTTTCATACAAAATTCGTAATTTCGGTTTACATAAGCTGTGAACAAGACGTCTATTACATTCAATTGAGTAATTCTTGATGACATGGCTCCGCTTCTGTGAATCAGCTCTGTAGCAGCTATGGGTAATACAAAATCAGCCTCTGCCGCAAGCTTGGAATCCACTGCTCTGGTGATTGCGATTACTTTTGCCCCATTTGCCTTGGCTTCCCTGGTACAGGTAAGCATCTCCTTCGTCAGACCGGAATAGCTTATGACAATGGCTAAATCACCCTTTTTTAAGTTCTTGGCGGTTAGAAACTGCGCATGCCAATCATCGCATACATTGCAGATTACATCGGCTCGAAGCAGCTTCAAGTATAAATCCCTTGCCACCAGCAAAGAGGTACCTAGACCGAATAAGGTTACGGTTCTGCTGGTCTCTAAAAGCTTCACGCATTCTGTAATCACCTTTGGCTCCAGAAGCTTTCTAGTGGTCTCCAGGGATTCGATGTTTTTCTTTGTTACTTTATAAATGATATCCTCCACCGAGTCTTCTGGTGTGATAGTCTGAAATGAGATTTCCTTGCTCTCCCGAAACAACGCCACCTCATAGGTCAGGGTGTTTTGAAAGTCCTTATACCCTTTGCAGCCCAGCTTTTTACAAAGCCTTACTACGGTGGCAGGGGAGGTATACGTTTCCTTTGCAATGTCCTTAATGCTTTTTCTCAGCATTGATTCTGGATTTCTTTGAAGCCGAATGATCAACTCCTTTTCTGCTTCTCCTGCATACTGGAGATAGTCCTCGATTCTAACAAGCAGTCCTTTCATAAGCCCCATCCTCTCTGAATGGCCAGATGAAATAATGATTTCAAGTCACAAATTATGATAATTTCATTCTAGCCCTTTTGTATTAAAGTTTCAATATTTGATCAAACTTATGAAACTTAGTTTCATTATATGATATATTTCCATAAGATAAAAGGGGCTGATTTTCTTACTGAAAGGAAAAAAAGCTTTCTCCATTCCCGCTGATGCGAAAAACAGAAAAAGCTTTGATTTTTTCTTTATTATTAATTTTGAGATGCTTGCATTAAATCCATGAAATATTCAATCCTCCCGGTTGAGAAATAGCCATACCAGGCATCCATTACTTCCTTTGAATAGATGGATAAGCACTCCAGAATAAGCTTTGCCCAGAGCAGACCTCCGGCAGAGCTGGCAGTAATGACATTTCCATCCCTTACAGCCATCTCATTGACATAAAAGCTGCTGCCAGTGTATTCCGTTGAGAATGCGGTAAGAAATTCTAAGGAGTTGCTGGTATGGGTCCGGTTGTTTAAAACTCCTAAGTCTGCAAGGGCAAGGGTGGCTCCGCAGATGGCGGCAACTGGTATCTTCTGGTCAATACAAAGGAGTGCCAGATCAAGAACCGGCTTATGCACCTCTTCCCTCCAGGTATCGGCTCCAGGAAGTAATAAGGCCCCAACTAGATCCTGACTGATTTCATCTATGGAGCAGTCAGGAACCATAGTCATCCCTCCGAGAGTCCTTATGGGGTTCTTTGTGATTCCCACTGTTTTTACCTGATATTTAATCTCACCTGCCATATCCTGTCTGCTCAGTCCCTGGAGAATATAGCCTGTTTCCCAGTCCGCCATAGTGTCTAATAGATAAATATATATGTTTTTCATTCGTTATCCTCAATTCTTTTATAATGCTTTAAAATATCCACACAATCCCTCTGGATTCGTTCTATCAACGATTTTGGTTCCAATACTCTAGCAGCCCCTCCAAAAGATAAAAGCAATCCGTACCAAAATGTCTCATTCTCCGGAGCAAATATTTCGCATTCAAACTCACCCGTTTCATATTCCTTTGTAATGGAAGCCCCTAAATATTCCCTACATCTGGATCTAAGCCTGTCCTGGCACAAAAGGCGCACCTTGACTCGTTTCCGGTAATCCTCTTTGCTTTTTATATATTCCTTAACCTCATTGATATCATGCACTCTTTCATTTGCTTCTCCCGTTGTCATAAGATGATCCATCCGTGTCACCTTATACATCCGGTACTCCTCATGCTTTAAGGAAAAACCGATCAGATACCAATGGTACCACTGATAAATCGTACACACCGGTTCTACCTCTACCTGACTCTTTTCATCTTTCGCGTTGGTATAAGCAAACGAAACTCTCACCTTTTTCTGAATCCATTGGTTTAAAAGATAGAGAAGCTCATTGGTGTCCCTGTTCTCATGAACCACGCTTAAATCCAGAATCATAGGCGATTTGGGGGAAGAAGAAAGGCTTTCCATCTTTTCTAAGGTGGCTTCCAGCTCCTTATCATGATAAGCAGAGGCCAGGCTTTCTAAGGCACTGACAACAAAGCTGTAATCCATCTCTCCTGCCACCTGCCGCTGCATCTCAAAGGTTTCCATGATTTCAAAACCGCCGTCAGTCCCAAAATTAGAAGAGACCGGAATACCAGCCATACACAGGGTATCCATATCCCTCATAATGGTTCGGGTGGAAACCTCAAAATGCTCTGCCAATACAGATGCCTTTGTTCTCCCATGATTTAATAAATAAATGGTAATACCTAACAAGCGGTCAATCTTCATTTTCCTTTTACTCCTGTGTTTTTGTAAGAACGAAATAATCTCCATATTCCGTTCCATCATGACCAATCAATTTATGAGCCGTTGGTAAAAATCCCAGTTGATTAAAGGCCTCAATTCTGTTTCCAGCTTCTTTCATGGCCTTGGTGGCTATAAACTCACAGTGAAATCCATCCCATGTGTTTGGTATCACTAAGGAGAGTATGTCCCTAATCACCTCTTTCCTTTCATAATCGCTACGAAGATCCAACCGTAACAAGCCGCAATCATGAAAGTAATCCTTAGAATCCCGATGAAACAGTTCTATGGTCCCCACTACTTCCTCTTTCTCCTTCTCAAATATCACCCAGCGGACAAACCGTTTCTTCTCATACTCTGAAATCCAAAACCGGATTGCCTCTTCCATTCGGTCTAAGGTCCTATAATAAAATCGGTCTCCATGGCAATTGTCGCTGTTAAAAAGCGGTACAGACTGCTCATCACTATAAACCTTTAATAAACCAGGTGCATCCTCCATGGTTACAAACGTAAGAATATACCGGTCGTTTTGTAAAACTGGACAGCTTTTATATACATCTCCCATACTAATCCCTCCTTAGAACCTATCATAGCAAAATGACTATGACACCTGTATGTCATAGTCATTTTCTTGTCTGTTGTAATTCATATGTTCTAACTATTATAAGGGATTCTTATTTTTGTGTCTATCCCAATCTCACCTTCAAATCCAGTTAAGAGTATTTTAGAAAGAGTTTAGAAACCATTAATAACCTTGTACTAAAATAAAGGTATCTCTAAAAATAAGAATAAAGGAGGAAATTTATTGAAGTTTAGACATGAATGGAAACATGAAATAACTTACAGTGACATGATAGCAATTCGCCAACGATTACTTGCGGTTGCAACTCCAGATTCTCATGCGGTAGATGGAAGATATCGGATTAGAAGCCTGTACTTTGATGATTTCAACGATCAAGCGCTGCGAGATAAGATTGATGGGATCAGCAGAAGGGAAAAATTCCGTATTCGCTATTATAACGATAATCTGGACGTAATTCACCTTGAAAAGAAGAGTAAGATTGGAGGGCTTGGAAATAAACAAAGTGCTTCTCTTTCAAGGGAGGAAGCACAAAGCATTGTAGATGGACAGATTGATTTTATGAAAGCCAGAAAAGAAGGTCTGATACATGAGCTATATCTTAAAATGACCAACTATGGACTGCATCCAAAAACAATTGTTGATTACATCAGGGAACCCTTCATCTTTCAAGCTGGAAACGTCCGGGTGACTCTGGACTATGATATCCGCACTGGCCTCCATTGCATCGATTTTCTTAATCCTGACTGTCCCACAATTCCAGCGGGGGACTCCAGTATTGTAATGGAGGTAAAATGGGATGAATTTCTCCCTTCTGTAATACGTGATACCGTTCAGCTTACCGGACGCAGGGTTTCTGCATTTTCTAAATACGCAATCTGCCGTTTATACGGCTAATCATTATGAAAAAGGGGTATTTGTATGAATTTTAGTGATGTTTTTAAATCAAGCTTTGTAGATAAGGTGACAAGTATTAGTTTACTGGATATGATGGTAGCATTATTGCTATCTTTTTGCATTGGTTTATTTATCTGCTACATATATAAGATGACTTACAATGGAGTTATGTTCTCCTCTAGCTTTGCGGTTACCTTAATGGCTTTAACTATGATAACAACCATTATAATCATGGCTGTAACCTCCAATGTAGTACTTTCTCTTGGAATGGTAGGTGCGCTGTCAATTGTAAGATTTCGAACGGCAATTAAAGAACCTCTTGATATTGCCTTTTTATTCTGGTCCATAGCTGTTGGTATTATTTTAGCTGCTGGCTTGATCCCTTTGGCAGTCATTGGAAGTATTGTGATCGGCTCCGTACTTCTTATTTTTGTCAATAAAAAAATGTATACCAATCCATATATTGTAGTTCTCCAGTGTGAGAATTTCCAGGCAGAAATAAAAGCCAAGGAATACCTTAATACCAAGACATCGAAATGTTTGGTGAAAAGCAAAACTGCAAGAAAAGGTGCCATTGAGATTAATTTAGAAGTTCGATTAAAAGATAATAATACAGATTTTATCAATGAGTTATCTGAACTAGATGGGGTACATAGTGCTGTATTAGTAAGCTACAATGGAGATTATATGGGATAGGAGGAAAGGAATGTCTACAAACAAACATTTAGGGAAACTCGTCCTTGCCTTTTTAATTCTGTCTCTTCTCATTACGGCTGCCATGTTAAATGGAACGAAATTAGGACTGAAATCTCAGGATAATTCCATGAAATATGAAAAGCGTCTGTTTGACGATTCCCGTGTACACACCATTAACATTGTAATGGACGACTGGGACAAGTTTATTGCTTCCGGTAAGGATAAAAAATATTCCGCCTGTTCCATTATTATTGATGGGGAGAAATTTTCTAACGTGGGCATTCGTACAAAAGGTTCATCCTCTTTGACGGATGCAATCGACGCCGGCAGTACCAGGTTTAGCTTTAAGGTTGAATTTGGCCATTATGAAAAAGCAATTAACTATTATGGTCTTGATAAATTAAATTTAAATAACATAATTCATGACAGTACTTATATGATGGATTACTTAACCTATCAGATGATGGGAGACTTTGGTGTCAGCAGCCCGCTAAGCAGTTACACAAACATTTTGGTAAACGGAAAAAAATGGGGTCTTTATCTTGCTGTAGAGGGACTGGAAAAATCATTTTTGAAGCGAAATTACGGGGTGAAATATGGTAATTTATATAAACCAGAAGGCAGCGAAAACGAAGCCGATGGGAAAGAGGAAGAACTTCAGCCAGAAAACTTTGAGGAGCAATCTGCTGCTGATGTGAATCTGCAATATATTGATGATAATCCAAAGAGCTATTCCATCTTTTTTGATCATGCCAAAACAAAGATATCATCAAAAGATAAAAAGCGTTTTATCGCTGCGATAAAAGAGCTGAATCTAGGAAATGATTATGATAAGGTCCTGGATATCGAGAAAGTAATTCGTTATTTTGTTGTTCATAACTTTGTGGTAAACGGGGACAGCTACACCGGAGAATCGGCACACAATTATTATCTCTATGAAAAGAAGGGCCGTCTTACTATGATACCTTGGGACTATAATATGTCCTTTGGGACATTTTCACACGAAGATACTACCTTGGCTGTGAATACTCCAGTAAATGAAGTCTTAAAAGACCGCCCCATGCAAAACTGGTTTATTAAGAATGAAGGGTATCAAAAAATATATCAAGAGTATTATAATGACTTTCTAGACTCTTGTGATATCACCAATCGTATCAAAAAAACCTCTGCGCTCATCGCTCCCCATGTTGAGAAAGATCCAAGTAAATTCTGCAGCTACGAGGAGTTTCAACAGGCCGTTAATAAGTTAAATCGTTTCTGCAATCTACGAATAGAAAGCATCCGGGGACAATTAAATGGAACCATACCATCAACCAACAGCAGTCAGACCGACAATAAAGCTGCACTCATTGATGCATCTGACATACTGATTCGTGACATGCAAAATAAGGAGTTGTTAAAATAGGACTGGTTTTAAACTATCGTATGAATCAAAGAAATATGATAAAATGAATGCAATTAAGTGTTGAGAAGAGGGCTGATATGAAAAAGGCTACGATTATAATTATTGAAGATGATGCTGATATCCGTGAGGGAATTCGAATTTTACTGGAAAGTGAACATTATAAAGTTTATGAGGCAGAGAACGGGGAAAAAGGAATTTCATTATTGAATGAATACATTGACCTTGTAATATTAGATGTTATGATGCCTGGGATGTCTGGGATCAAGACTTGCGAAGAGATCAGAAAGTTTTCCTACGTGCCTATTATATTTCTCACTGCTAAATCAAGCGATTCCGACAAGCTCATTGGACTTATGGCTGGCGGCGATGATTATCTGGCAAAGCCCTTTTCTTACTCTGAGCTACTAGGCAGAGTAAAGGCACAAATTAGACGTTATCAAATCTATCGGGGGAAGGAAAAGAACGGACTGGAGTTACCGGAAAGCAAACTGCTTGAGATTGGTAATATCCGTATAAACAAAGATTATAATGAAGTATGGGTGGACGATCAAGAAATAGAGCTTTCGGAATTTGAATACCGGATTCTTCTGTTAATGATGCAGCATCCCAGAAAGATTTTCTCAGCCCAGAATTTGTATGAAAGTATCTGGAATGAACCGTATTTTCACTCCTCCAATGGAACTGTTATGGTGCATATTAGTAAACTAAGATTTAAAATCGAGAAGGTCCATGATAGTCCAACTCATATCAAAACTATTTGGGGAAAGGGATATCGATTTGAATAAAGGAAAGAATCGTTTAAAATTGGAATCCGTCCTGGCACTGGTTTTGGCAGGCCTTATAGCAATCTGCTTTTATCTGCTGCTAAATACAGCAGGGAATGCTATGTTGGACAAATACTTTCAGCAATCTTCTTATAACTCACGCTCCAATGAAAAATATCTAAATAAATTTGAACACTTTGTAACTCAGGATAATATTAAAATTACGGATACGGATAAAGTTAAAACTTGGCTAAAAAAACAAAACTTAAGATATGTCGCTCTAGCCATAAGCCAGAATGATAAAATAATCTTTGACTCTCTAAATGACGAGTCAGAGGAAGAAGTTGCCAGCTTCTACCGCACAGGTGCCAACAGGACAATCAATTTCTCTGAAGTACCAGCTACGGTATATTTATCAGGATATTTTGATTATCAATACTATATAAATACCATGATCCTAGAGGTGATCCTCTCTATACTTTTATTTCTTAGTATCTTTATAAAATTTCTTCAGAAGAAAATCAATTATATCATTCAACTGGAAAAAGAAATTAAAATACTTGAGACAGGCGGCCTGGACTATGACATCACAATAAAGGGCCATGATGAGCTGGCATCCTTAGCCTATGGTCTGAATCAAATGCGTATCTCTTTACTAGAAAATATGCAAAAAGAAGAAGCCGCTGCACAGGCAAATAACAATCTGGTGGTAAGTGTGTCTCACGACCTTAGAACCCCCCTGACAGCCTTGCTATTATATTTGGATGTGCTTCAAAAGGGTTCTTATACGGACCGGGAGCAATTCATAGGTTATATTGAAAAAGCCCGGACAAAAGCCACTCAGATCAAACGTATGTCAGATCAACTTTTTAAACGTTTTTTATTGTCAGAGGAAGAAAACTCACCTTCAAATACAATACAAAAAGCACGTTTCTTTTTTGAGGACATGTTATCTGACATGGCAGGCTATCTGTCACAACATGAGTTTATGGTGAAAACAAACATACATTGGCCAAATGTCAATGTCTCTCTTATGTTTGATTATGTGAATAGAATTCTAGATAATGTCAGTTCAAATATAATCAAGTATGCTGACGTGAATCAAACAGTTCACATAAAGCTTTTCCTTCAAGAGAACTGGCTGGTGTTACACTTTTCCAATAATATTGCAAGAAAAGAAATGCCAATGGATAGTACAAGCGTTGGTGTTCAAAACATTTGTATCATGATGGAGGAAATGGGCGGCAAATGCCTGGTAAACCAAAGTACTGAAACATATGACCTGGAACTCTGGTTTAAGACTTTTTAAGCCGCTCTCACTTCCTGTTTTCTATTTAAAGTTTTATATCACGGTTGCAATCCTTTGAGTAGATATAAGCAAATAAATCTTCCCGACCAACGCCGTATGCCGCCTGAGGACAATAGGCTCCCATAAACAGGTAATCCCCCTTCTTAACAGGGATCCAATCCTGATCCAGGACATACATTCCTTCCCCGGAATAGATATAAGCCCCATGTTCCTGGACATGAGTTTCAATATAACCATGACAAGCCCCTGGCTTAAAAGCAAGAATATGAAAATTCATGTCAAAGCCTAAATTGGTTGCAGAGGGAAGGAAATCTTTTACCAGCACATCTTCCATGCCTTCGTAATGAACAAAGTCCAAATCATTGATGTTACCAATGATCGTATGAGCTTCATATCCCTCTATCCTGTGATACAGTCGTTTATATAAAAAGCATCTGGCACTGGTATCTCCTGTATTTTCAAAGTGCAGCCGGGTTCCTTCGGGACAATAGATATAACCGCCATCTGTGACCTGGGCTTCCTCTTTCTCATTCCATACCTTAACCGTTCCCTCAAATACATAAAAGAAGATTTCTTCCCCAGAAGCACCAAATCCGGTTCTGTTTCCACCTCCTGGCGCTACATTTACTAAGTAATCCACAAAGGAAGCCCCAAGCAAAGGAGATCCGAGAATGGTAATTTCGCATTGTTCAAAACCTGGAATCGTATTTTTCACAAGGCCATCTGGTTCGAGGATTGCATAATTGCCTTTTTTGATGACAGAACGTGTACTTAAAATGTCCTTGCGGTATCCTGTATTTCCATTGATATAACTCATGTTTTCCTCCTAAGCTTGTTATGCAAAAGACTACGCCGATCGTTACATGAAATCATAGCATAATAATGAGAAATTGCAATAGAAAAATCCGGATTGGAACACTCCTGCTCCAACCCGGATCTTTTAAATTTATTACTTACCAACCACTGTCACCAATGATCACAGCGATTCTTTTACTTTAAATCAATAACAAAGGTGGTAACACTTCTTGCCGGAAGCTGGGCAGTAAAGGAACCGCCAGATACAGAATAGCCAGAACTATTTGAAAGATTTCTGCTGGCATCTGTGACCCAGGAAGATACAGAACCTAAGTTACCATTTTGAATGTTGAATTTCTGGCTGACTGATGAGGTGTTTTTGTTGATTGCTACAATAACGGCTTTACCTCCGCCCTTATAAGCAGATACAAACACATTGGATACTGGACTCTTAGTGGCATCCACTCTCACATAACCTGGTCTTACGAATTTTGAGAAATGAGCCATGTTATAACCACGTTTACTAATGGTTCCATCTTCTTTCATCGGACCGTACTGTCTGCGGATATACCACCATACATACATCTGGAATTCTGCTTCTACCATGGCATTGTGCATATGAATGGATACTTCAAGTGCTTCTGGCCATAGGTCTGCAGAATTGTTATTGCTGTTTGGATGATAAACTTCTGTCATCCACAGTTCCTTCCCTGCTCCTTTTTGTTTAAAGAGAGAATAAGGGAAATTACTTACTGGTGTGCCATAAAGATGAGCGCCCAGGATATCCATGTTGGCAAGTGCCGTTGCATCATTTAAGATAGGATCAGATATATTCTTTACATAAGAAAATGACTCTGGAGCAATGACTTTACAGTTAATAGAACCTGCATAATTCTTCATGAAATTAAGCATCTCTGCTGGTGTCCACCAAGTCCAGGTATGAGCATAATCTGGCTCATTCTGAACGGAAATGGCATAGAGATTAACTCCATTGTTCTTCATATAGGTAACGAAATCATTTAAATGCTGAGCGTATGCGCCGTACTTATCATAGCGAAGCCGTTTCTGATTGGCTACACCGTCTCTGGTAAAGGTTTCTACCATATCACTAGGTGGATTCCAGGGAGATGCAAATACAATCGCGCCCTTTTCAATTGCTTTCTTTGCAGTTGCAACCTCTCTGCTCCAGTTGTTTCTATTCTCATCAACAGACATTCTAAGAACGGTAAAGCCAAGTTGGTTATTACCATTTCCAAATGCAGTTTCTCTTTGAGATGCTGTTAAATCCCCAATCCATGCTGGGTGGTTCATACCACCAAAGCCACGAATGAGCTGTTTTTGTGAAGATAAGTTAATCGTTGCATCGCTTGATGCAGCTGCTAAGCTTGTTCTTAAAAGATCTTCCTTTGTGGTATCTTCCTCTGTTCTAATGATTTTACTTCCTGCTAATATTTTTTCGTCCATTCTTATTTTTCCTCCAATTCTAATTTGTTGATACTCTATTTTACAGAGCTGTCAAAGTGAAACCAGTTCACATCTACATAGCCACCAGAAGAGGCTGTTGTGAAATTATAAATTCCAAACTTGTCGCCCTGGAAGAAGCCAAGGTCAAAAGGCATATTTAACTGTCCACCAAGCTGGGTAAAGTTTACATTGTTTGTACTATAAGAAAAAGTTGCCTTGTCAGTAAGAAGGTTGGCGTTTGCCCGCAAATAAACCGTATTTCCTTGTAGTACCGGTCCATTGGTCACGGTGCCCTGTCCATCTTCCTTTGCATTGATATTTGCTACGATTTTCTTCACTCCACCTGACTTTACAATACCAATGGAGCCGTAAGGGATATTTAACAGACATAGACCTGCCTGATCCCCATCTTTCATGTTGGTTGTATCCAGTTCAATGGTTCCCTGGCAATCCGGCCCCTGGACTCTTTGAGTCAGGGTATTGGTGGCTCGCCATAGATTCTTAGCTGTCTTGGCACGAAGTCTTAAATAACCAGAGCGTTCGGTCAAGGACCATCTTCCATTATCGGGGTAATGATTCCACTGCCACTGCACGCCTAGTGTATTGGAACTAAATTCGTCACTTGTGGGAATGGACACTGGCTGATAATTTCCTCCTACGTTCGGCTTTTTATACGTGATTGGTACGCTGCCGATTGGGTAACTCTTTCCGCCTAATGTCACATTTTTCACCGTTGACGGAACGCCCAGTACTGGCCAGTCATTTTGCCACTGCATGGGCACTAAGATATCTCTGCGGCCCACACCGTTGCAATCCTGGAACACATAGAACCACCATTCCCCGGTAGAAGTATCAATTGGTCCGCCTTGATGAATCTGGCTTCCGCCTGGTATTCTAGGTCCATCTAAAAGGATTCTCATCTCATAAGGTCCGTAAATATTTTTGGAACGCAGGCAGTAGGTGTAGGACTCCGGAGGTGTTGAATTACGGAAAATATAATAATATCCGTTCTTCTTAATCACATGGGTTCCTTCCACTAAATATTTGCCCGTTACCCCTTCAATTCTTGTACTTACTCTGCTGTTTACAACGGATTTATAATCGCTGCTCAGTTTACTGATCTTAACGTCATTTGCTTCTGAAATAATATATCCCGTTCCGTCGTCGTCAAGAAACAGGGCGGGATCGTGAAATCCCTGGTTAAATACTGTTTTGGTATAAGGACCGGCTGCGTTGGTAGCAGTACACAGGATAAACCTGCCCTGGGCCTGATAGATTCCCACATAAAACACACCGTTTCGGTAAGCAATGGTGGGTGCCCAGCATCCGTGACCGTAATCCTCAAAGTTATCCGTTAGGTTATAAGATTTTCCGGTTCCATTTAAATCTGGGGTTACGTATCCGATGATCTCCCAATTCACCAAATCCCTGGAGTGCATAATTGGTATGGAAGGAAAGGATACAAAGGTTGAACTGACCATATAAAAATCATTTCCCACTCGTATGGCTGCAATGTCTGGATAATCTGCGTTTAAAATAGGATTGGTATAAGTACCATCTCCATTATCAGACCTCCAGGCTAATTTCATATCGGTTTGATTGCTCATTGATAATCCCCCTTATATGGAAGGCACTTTTAGCCTTCCTTGGCCTTTGAAAACGTGCGGCCGGTACGTTTCGTCCATAGAAACTTGAGACCGCACGTCCAAACTAAAACTCTATTTTATTTCCTGTGCTTTATGAAAACTTCCAGTAGTCAAACTTAAATAAGTCACCACTTCCATTTCCAGTGAATACAAAAAACAATTTATGCACGCCTGTGGCACCGCTTATGGAGGTTTCAACCTCTCTCCAGTTCTGCATACCGCCAGTGTTTGGTACATTCAGTGTTCCTACTAAAGTTCCACTTGTACTATCAAGACGTACTTCAATCTTTCCTCCTGAGGAAGAAGCTACATTCGCTTTAAAGCTTTTCGCGCCTCCAGAACCAAAGTTAACATTACCTAATCCAATCCAGTCACCATCATTGATTCCAGTGATATTTTGATTGTACACAGGACCACCAGATGCGCTTGACTTTTCGGTTAAGATTCCACCATTCCAGCCAAAGGTTTCTGCTTCTACTCTCTGGTATGGATTTAAGTTAGAAAGCTGAGCGATACCAGCATAATCCGCTGCAACCTCTCGAATGCTTCCATCACTGTTATGAATCAACTGATTGATGTGAGGAGAGCGATACCCCTTTCCAGAGCCATATAATGCCTGGCTCACAGTCTGAGCGTGATATACCACGTACCACTGGTTCTTAAACTGGAATACGCAGTGGTGATTATTACCCCCAGAGCGGAAGAACACGCCTGGGTTTTTCAGGAAATGACCTTTGTAGGTAAATGGTCCCATTGGACTATTGCTGGTCATATATCCGATTTCACCAGCCGGCTTGTCTGATGGATGAGTGCCGGAAAAATTGATGCAGTAAGAGTAGTAGTAAACCCCGTTATACTTATGCATTCCAGAGTCTTCAAACATAAATGGCGCATCAATGGTAGAAGCACTTCCCACAACACTGATCATATCGCCACCTAAGCGAAGCACTCTGGCTGTTTTTGGATTTGCCCGCTGTGCCTGGCTTGAATTTGGATCTCCAGGAATTCCACCGCCACAATATAAATATCCAGTTCCATCGTTGTCTATAAATACAGCAGGGTCAAACAGCCATACAACGCCAGGCATACCAGGTGTGTTGGTTGTGACTAGAGCTCTTCCAAGAGGATCACTCCATGGTCCAATCGGGCTGTCTGCAGTCAGTACACCAATTCCAGCGCCGCCATTTGCAAAGTAAAGGAAAAACTTATCCTTACCGTTAATATTTTTTACTGCAGCCGCAGGAGCCCAGGAATTACCTGCCCATTTCGCTATACCTTGTCCCCCATTTAAGCCGTTTGCCCCAGCAACTGGAATAGCCCCGTGATCGGTCCAGTTTACCATGTCTTCGGAAGAGATTACGAAAATGCTCTTCAAGTTCGCAAAGCTATTATCCTTAATGGTGCCATTACTATTGAACTCATAATTATCACTAGACATATAGATGTAAACTCTACCGTTGTAAGTCAGTGCATAGGGATCGGCCCCCAAATGATGGTCAATGAGTGGATTCGAATTACCCACCGATTTTGCAATTGTTGATTTTGCAGCAAGCATAGCTCTTTCATTACCCATAAATAAATACCTCCTGTTTTTTCTTTCTCCGTATTTTTTTAATTTTCTTAATTTTTTCACCTTTTGGTTTCCTATATGAAACTTAATTTTAAGGTGATTTCTGGCACTCTGGTTCTCTTTGCCGGCACAAATTGAGAACCTATAAGTTTATATGCCAATTTGCTAACTTCGGTTACTTTTTTAATTCTTTAGACTTGCAAGTCTATACTATATAAAGAAATTCCAGAGAGATTTGTAAACATCAAAGTAAAAAGTTTTTAAAATCTTTTAAATTGCTATATCTGACTCCATTTAAGGCAAAAGGGTCCATAATAATCATAATAGGTTTCATAAGTAATTCAAGATTCCATTCTATAGAAGATAACCCGTCAAATTTTTAAATCTCATATAAAAATGGATATAAGTTTACAATTTCAGTAAACTTACTGAATCATCTGGATCTGGATTTACCGATGGAATTTACAACGGAGACGGCAACACTTATGGCCCTAGCATAAACCAAATTAAACAAAAAGTGCCCCCAGATGTTTTATTACAAACATCTGGGGGCATTATACATTGGCTGACACCATTGAACTAATTATTCGCTTTTCAAATACTCATCTATTGTATCAATTGTAAGATCACTTTCATCCACATGATCTGTTATATCATCAATTAAATCTTTTGCAAGATAAAATTCCTTTTTATCTGCAAGGAAAATCCTCACTTTAGGCCGAGGCACCATACCTTGTGGTCCAGCACCTGTAATGTAGTTAATAATAACAATTACATCCTTTAAATTATCATGATTGATGTCACGGAAACCGACAGAAACTACGCTGTCAAAAAGGCCTCCCGTCTCATCAGTTTTGTTTTGTTCCCAGTAGAATGGGAATGAATATACTACCTTTTTATCTTTCATTAGATAAAAGGAAACATCCTCAAAATCATCACCTGTTTTTGGTCCATAAGTGACAAAAGTAACATCTCCCCAGTTGTTTAGCTTAATGGGTAAGGTTTGGTCCTTTAATATACGGCTTTCATCTAAGGAAATGTTTAAATCGGTCTCTCCAGTATCTTCTAAAGAAGGGTTTAAGTTTTGTATTTCTGTTTTCTCCTCCTCAATCTGTCCAGTCGTTGGCTCTATTTTTATGGAACTTTGACTTGAATTTGTGGTTTCCTGTGTTAATCTTTCCTGCTTTGATTTCTGACAACCTGAAATCAAGCATAAGCTTAATACTACTGTTGTTAATAAAATTGCCTTTCTTTTCATGCAATTACCCCCTAAAACAATTTTAAATACTATTTTATTATAACATAATAATATTCCTTTGGTTTAGTTAATTATTTAAGAATACCGGCATAGTTTTTGTAAACAATCAAACTCTACGAAGCGTTTATTGTCAGCATTCCTTACAGGGATTATGATAGGAAGAAGCAATCCTATCATATAGATTGCTAGTAAGGAGATTTTAACTATGAACAACAACAAATTTACCCCTTTGGATTTACAAACCTGGTCTCGAAACCAGATGTTTCATTACTTTACACAAATGGCACCTACCGGGTTTTCGCTGACAGCCCTTTTAGATATTACAATTATGAAAAAGGCATTAGAAGAACGTCAGCTTAAATTTTATCCTGCTTATGTATGGTTAGTGACTACAATACTAAATCAACAGATTGAATTTAAAGTAGCAATAAAGGATGATGTACTTGGGTATTGGGATACCCTTACTCCACTGTATCCAACCTTTCATGATGATAATAAAAGCATTTCTTTGGTATGGACACCATACAACCACTCATTTATGGAGTTCTATCGTGGATATCTGGAGAATGAAAAGGAGTACGGGGATCATCATGGGATTCTAGCCCAGCCTCTTCAAACACTCCCAGAAAACTGCTATACAGTGTCATGCATTCCATGGATTGATTTTCAACATTTTTCCGTCCACAGTTATGAAAACAAGCCGTTTTACTTTCCCTCTATTGAAGCTGGTAAATATACTACAAATGGGGAAACCATTACAATGCCCATTTCCATAACGGTACATCATGCTACTACAGATGGTTGGCATGTAAGCTGCTTTTTTGAGGAATTACAAAATCTAATGAATGAACCTGAAAAATGGTTGGATGATGATAGCAATCAATAGGTCACTTTCACGCCTCCCTGCTGTACTGGTATCTCCCCCGCTTTTCCGTGGATCTTCCGTACTGAACCGCTCTTTGCTTGCATCCATGAATGCACTTTAGACAAAAGGTACAATCTCCCGTCCATACAGGCTTTCCGTTTACCATCTCTATGGTTTCACTGGGGCACTGGGTTGCACACTTTGTGCACCCATTGCAGGATTCATTCACATGGAACTTTTTGCTGTGATCTGTTTTTCGATAGGCGTATCCGGTAAGAGGCGAAATAAATGCAAGACTTCCTTTTGTTATTTGCTGGATATGTTCCCGTTTTTCAATAAAAGGGATTATAGAATCAATTTGAATTTCTGCCTTATCTAATAATTCCTTTTGTTTATCCAGACTTATGATGTCGTAACCAACCACATAGTTATCTACCATCTTTACCCCAAAGGCGCCGTTTAGCTTTAACCTTTTTTCCTTTAAAAGTGCTTTCAGGCGGTCCATAACATTGCCGGCGGAAAAACCAAAGGTAGCAATGGCATATATATATTGGTTCTCATATCCAGAAACTTGAAGCTGCTTTATAAAACGCTCCACCAACGTGGGAAGGGTGTACCAATACACCGGAAATACGAATCCAATGGTTTCCTGTTTGCCAATTTCATAGGTGAAACCCTCCTTTAAATTGGATTGAGTCATATATATCAGGTCATCCCCTGTTTCTTTGGCCACTTTTTGCGCAACATGTTTGGAATTACCAGTTCCACTAAAATAAAATATCATTCTAATTCTCCTTCCTGACTCCCCTTATGCATGTAATTAAGCTATTAATACCGAACTTCTTTTTGATTTTTAATGCCACCTCACGACCAATCATCAAGCCACCTACCCAAAATATAACTTCACTTACCACCATCATAGTTCCAGTAATTGCTGCTTTTACGGGAGCCGAATATGGAAGGCAGAGGTTAAGCGGCATGATGAAATATAATACAAAGGACATAACAATCAAACCGATTGCTATCATCTCTCGTCTCTTCTTATTGCTATTCCTTAGGTTCAACGGCTCTCACCTCCAGCCTTTCCACCAACTTTGATAGGATACGTTCCATTACCTGAAGCTCTTTTTCATCTTCTGCAATATCTGTAATCATGTCCGACACCCATTGATAAACCGCCTGATCCCCTTGTAATATGCTATCTCCCTTTTTCGTCAGCTCAACATAATATACTCTTTTATCCTCTTCTGACTGCATCTTATTTACCAGTCCTAAGTTTTGAAGTTTTCGGATAATAACAGAAACGGCAGGTTTTGTCAGAGACAGTTTATCCGCAATCTGAGTGAAATTGGGTTTTTGAAGGGAATGAATGACCAACAAATAGTAATAGTCGTTATTTGAAAATTTATTAACCTCATCTTCTTTCAGGATTGTATTTAAATTCTGAATACATTCCTGCCATAACAAATTTACTAAGGAAGAAAGCTTCTCTTGCATCTCATGCTCCAATCTAAACTATATTATTAAAATATTTTAATTAAATTCTTTTAACTAATTTATCACAATAAAAACGTGCTGTCAACCGCACGTTTCTATCTTACCATTTTTCTATTGGAATCATTTCCAGTAATTAACATCTCACGTTTCTTCGTTTGAAGCCTAGTCTGTCTTTTTGTACTGCCTTTTGAATTTCAGCGGAAGCAACCGGCAGGTTATGTTTCCCTTTTTCATCACATATCTCTATGATTCCAATGGAATTGGCCACTTCCACTGCCTTTTCATGCAAGGGAAGATAGGAAACCCCTATGGTAACTACAAATAAGTTCATGGCATATTTGACACGGTCTGTATTGGCATGGATGGTGTTCTTTACAAGGTCCAGCATCTCACGAAGCTTGTCCTGATCAAATTCCTCATCCTTACGATTTCCCAGAAGCCAACAATAGCAGCTATATCCCGCAGATCGAAATAATTCTCTTCCGTCTAAAATCCATCGGTCTGAAACCTCCATTGCAAAATCAGTCTCTGCCAGACTTACCGCCACAATATAATCGGAGATCATATAGAAATAAGCACCTTCCATCCATCGATCAAAATCAGCTTCTGTCATAGCCTTCACATCGGCAATCATTCCAGCGAGGTACATGGCATCGTAATTCCCAGTGGCATAAAGTTCCTCTGCAATTGCCTGATTCCCCTTAACCTTTTTTGCAATTGGCTTCATAGCACCCGTGGCAACTCCAAAAAGTGGTTCGTGAGCTCCCTGCTGCAAATATGATTTTTTCGTTCTTTCAGATCCCAGGGCTTCCAGTTCCTTTAATATCATTTCAACTTCCACAGGGAACTCCTTTCTTTAAAACACCGTGTATTTACAAATCAGAGCGAAGAAGAGAGTATACTTCCAGATCAACCACTCCTTTGCCTTTCCAATATTGAGCCTGCCTCAGAACACCTTCTTTTTTGAATCCACTTTTCTGCAACACTCTTTGTGATCTCACGTTGGGAACCATTACAAATGCCTGAATCCGGTTAATTAAAACTGTATCAAATAAATAATCCACCATGGCCTTCACTGCTTGCTTTGCAATGCCCTGACCCCAGAAATCTTCGTTTAAACGATAGCCAATGGTAATCATGTTTACCTTATCATCATAATCGAACATTTCAGCCACTCCTATCATCTCATCTGGAGATTTGGCAAGACAGATTCCTAAGAATATCACTTTTTTCTTATTAAAATCCCGCTCAAAATGGCCAATCATATGTTCCACCGTGTCTTTATTCTTTTTCACGTCTCCAGGTAGATACGTAAATATATTCTCATTGCTATAAATCCCAAACAATCCATTCAGATCCGATGAAACAATCTTTCTAAGTATCACTCCATCCGTAACCATGTACGGAACCTTATCATAAGGATTACCCATTTTTCACTCCTTTATTGATGAAACCCATAAATTCAGAAACCACTTACACTCATATTTTCATACAAGGCATATGAAAATCTAGAATAAGCTGATCTGCGCCACTTTCTGCGGGTTCGCAAAATCTACTAACAGAATAATACTCCAACCAATAAAAATTGTCATAAAGCAGTTTATATCCGTTTTTCTGAACCATATTTGAAATAAGGATATATGCGTGATTCAAAATATCATTCAGATTCTTTGCGACGATCTGAGCCTTTACTATGGTTCCGCCTTTTATAATTCTTCCAGTCATCCCCTTTGGGATAGGCGTTCCCACCTTAAAATACTTTCCCACGATATAAGTCTCTCCAAGTCCAGTATCATTTGCAAAATCAGTCATATACCCAAGCCCGATACAGTCCTCCATAGAAACATAACAATCCCGATATTCATGAAGCGCCTGATCAAACCCCTGTTCCCAAAATATTCCCCACAATTCTTTTGTGGTGACTCCATAATCCTTACTGCTGATTCCAATCAGCAGTACATCCTGCATATCCTCATACTCCAGCTTTGCAATATCTGCCATCACTCTTTTTCCCTCCAGAACATAATAGGTGTCTTGATTGGTCAAGGAGAGAGGATTGGTCCCATGTTTCAGATAGATATCATTTGTAATCAATACAGGCGGAACTGTAAAATGTTCTTTAAAGGCCCTTGTAAACGCAGAGCTGTTTTCATATCCGCATTCCATTGCAGCTTCGGTCACACTTTTATTCCCTCTAAGAAGCATTTCTGCGGACAAGGTTAATTTTCTTTTCCGCACATACCCGGATAAAGAGATATTGCAGATATAGGTAAATATCCTTTGATAAAGTCCCAGTGGAATTCCTGTCAGCTTCGTGATTCTTTCGTAATCCACGTTCATTATGTCAGCTTCCAGCATATCTATGACCTTTTGAGTCTGATTCAATACTTCCATTGTTATCCCCCCTTCCTGTTTATTATGAGGCAGATCTTATTTTTTTGCTTTCCATTCTTTGTACAGCTTTTGCATGGTGCCGGGTGTCATTTAAATCTTAGCAATGGTTTTATTCCTCCAGCAGATAATGATTCTCTTCATTTGCCTGTTCCATGGTTCTGATTTCAAAGGACTTGTATCCGCAGGCCATGAATGGGTCTGCTTCTGCTATTTTAGTCGCCTCTTCCAAATTTTCCGCCGTAATTACTACCATTCCTCCGGGATAATCTGTAAATGGCCCACAAAGGACAAGCTTTCCCTGGCTCTTTAAGTCTTTTAAATGTTCTACATGTTTCTTTACAATTTCCCCGTTTAGTGGTTTTAAATTCTTCATTAAGTATACGTACATTATTGTTATAGCTCCCTTCTTTTTACGATTAGCAGATTTGTTTATGCAGCCTATCAAATAAGAAAAATAATATTTATATGATACCATATATTTCCTCCTCATTTAAAGATGTTTTTTATGTTGTATACTAGATAATTTGCTTCCTTAATCTCATGACAACCTCTTGCTTTCATTCATATAATAAAGAATAATACAGCATCAATCATAGAGGTAATCCAATCCATGCTAAAGCTGTACTGTATTTTATATATGAGGAGATGCTAATATGTATATTGAAAAATGTCCAAGGCTTACCGGACGAATCGTTTTACCAGACAATCCCCAATATGATACTGCACGTCAGGTGTTTAATACCTTTTTTAATAAATATCCACTCATAATCGTTTTCGCACAGGAAACACGAGATGTTGTTCATGCCATTAAATGGGCACGTTGTAACGATATCCCCATTCGCATTCGCTCTGGACGTCATAATTACGAGGGGTTATCAGTACGTGATGGCGGAATTGTCATTGATGTCAGCGAGATGAAGCGGGTAGAAATCGATCGAGCTGGCAATACTGCAACCATTCAGACTGGTCTGAGAGATTATCAAATGGCACAGCTTTTAGGAGAGCAGGGTTTGGTTGTCCCTCCCGGCTTATGCCCAACCACTGGCATCGCAGGCTTTACCTTGGGAGGAGGCCAAAGCAGCCTTTCACGGCCATGGGGCCTTGCCATTGATAATTTACTAGAAGCAGAGATTGTTCTTTCAGATGGCTGTGTACTCCACGCCAGCAAAGAAGACCATTCAGATTTATTCTGGGCACTGCGTGGCGGAGGAGGTGGAAATTTTGGAGTCTGCACTTCCTTTCGTTTCCGCACCCGCCCACTAGAGACGGTTGCTTACACTCAAATTAGCTGGCCCATACAAAATCTAAGGCCAGTGCTTCAAAGCTGGCAAAATTATACCCTTTCAAATGCGGACAAACGGCTCACGCCTTTGCTCACCATCGCATCAGGGGAAAGTACTCTGCTTATGATGCAGGGCGTGTTTCTTGGGACCTCCGGGGCGCTTAGGGCCCTACTCCAGCCACTGATTCACTCAGCGACACCAGATAGTATCTATATTGAAGAAATACCATGGTTAGAAGCAGCCGCCAAAATAGCAGCCACACAGCCCGGCAATCCTGAGCCGTTTAAAAGCGTAGGTCCCTTTCTTTATCAGCTTCTTCCAGATGAAGGAATTGATATCATAGAGCGATTTATCAGTGAACCGCCCACCTCATCTGTATCTGTCTTTTTCCATGGACTTGGTGGAGCCGTTGCAGAGGTCCCTAATAAAGATACAGCCTACTATTACCGCAAAGCACTATCCAATATTTCTTACTTTTCAACATGGAATACACCAGAAGAAGCAGAATCAGGGATAAACTGGGTAGGGAACTTCCGTAAGGCCATGCTGCCTTATACCAAGGGCGTATATGTGAATACTCCTGACCTTTCCATCTGCAATTGGCCCAAAGCTTATTACGGCAGTAATTTTCAAAGGCTGACCCAGGTAAAAGCAAAATATGACCCTGATAATATTTTCAGATACCCTCAAAGCATACCACCAGCCTGTTATTGAGCAAAACAGGCAAGTAACCACGTTTCTTGATTACCTGCCTGTTTCATAGATTTCCCTTATGTTATAGATCAACTCATTTTATTATGAATAATTCACCATTACCATTCCGCCCTTTTTCTGGTAGCCAGTTGCCCAAAGTTCCCGTAGAGAGATCCAGCGATATCCGCCATAGGTGGCTGTTTTAACATAAAACTCACCTTCCACTTCTTCGTATCCCACTAACATAAACCAATGCCATACAAGATCCTTAAAGTTCACATTTTCATGACGAAGGAGCAAGTAAGGAATTGAGATCCCCTGGTCAATTTGTTGCTTGACCACACGGACCGCTTCTGAAACAGGCGCATCTCCATGACACCCTGATAACTTGATGGTATGTTCTCCCACATCCTCTAGATAATCCTGAAACCCATCCATAAATATTTCCAACGTATCGATTCCTTTGATACGGGGCCTGAGATAAGGCTTCATCTTGGCAGAGAACTTAATATAATCCTCTTTATTAAGTCCATGAACGTCATAAGGGTACAGGTGGTCTTTTTTGTGATGGAGTGCCGCATTGATACACACATCACATGCAGCTGCTGCCCCACAGCCTCCCATATTCATAATTGGGTCCCGAAACCAATCCTGACTTCCCCCAAAGGCATTGTCTATTTTAAAATAAGTTAATTCTTTTTTCATCTTTTTCCTCATTTCTTACAACACTAAAATGATAGTTCCAGTTAAGATTTTGCAATCAGCAGTTAGTATATGCTAATAACATGATACACCGTTCAGATATAAATTTCAATCGCACCAGTCAGATTCCGATTCCTTTCAGAAATACAATCATGTATATAACAATATACACCATATCAGAAAATTCGTTCAATGGTAAACTTTACCAAGGTTTCTTTGCAAGAAAAAAGACAGAATATGACTTTCGCCATAATTCTGTCTTTTTATCCGTTACTCTTTTTAAGGGGCTATAATCTGCCACTGCTGATTATAACCGTTGTTGCTGCTCCATTGAATTACATTACCGCCATCAGCAGTGGAACCCTTTTCAACATCCAGATTCTTACCGCTGTTTACATTAACCAGATTGTAATAACCATTTCCCAGGTCAACTAAATTCCATTTCTGGTTGTTCTGACCTCTGTCTGTCCATTGGATTACATCGGCTCCATCTGCGGTGGAACTATTATAAACGTCAAGAGCCTTACCGCTGTTTGAGTTAATAATCTTATATCCATTGCCAGTATCCGTTAAGACCCATTTTTGATTGGCGTTGCCACTATAACCCCACTGGATTACATCCGCTCCGTCAGCGGTGGAACCGTTACTGACATCAAGAGCTTTTCCACTGCTTCTGTTGATTAGTTTATAGGTTCCGCCCGATACGATTCCAGTATCTGGAACTGTGCCACTGCCCGGTGTAATATAGATGCGATAACCGGAGCTTGCGTTACAGCCAGATAAATTTACAGAAATCTGTCCATTGACTACAGAGTAATTGGTATTGGAGAGGACAACCGGCCCATTAGAAACCGTATCCTTGCTCACCCAGTCTATCTTTTCCACTTTAACCGATGCTGTGGAACCGATAAAGGATGGGATATTCTTAAATGTGGTGTTAATAGAACCATCATTTGGTCCTCCAAAGATAAGGCTGATGTATTTTGCATTGGAATCAACACAAGCTGCACCATCTACCAGATTGCTGTCATCGTTTGGAGGTGTTACATAAACCATGTTTCCGGACATATCTCCATACCATTTATAGAAGAACCAGCCTGCTCCTTTTTGAGAGTTGGTTGCAAGAAGGCTTCCCAGTCTTCCGGGAGTTGGTACGAACCACCAGGTGATGGAGGCACTCTCTACCATATGACGCTCAAATTTAGCAATGAAGCGGGCAGAAGAGCCAGGTTGTCCTTCCAGATCATGATTGGGATCACAATATTCATTGATGCTAAGTGGCAGTGTGCTGATTCCTAAAGAAGCCTCAAGCGCTCTGTAAGCTCTGATGTTTGGAGCAATCGTCTGAGGTCCTCCTGACAGCTCATGCCAGCTCATAATATCTGGTACACAGTTATTGGCTTTGCAAAAGGTTAAAAATTCTTTCATCCGGCTATTGTTATAGTAGCTCTCACATGGCCCTATAATCTTAGCCCCCGGATCGTTGGCCCGGATTACATCATAGGTCTGTTTCCACATATCATTGAAACTTCCGTTGGCTGTATTCCAGGTACCACCCGGCTCATTCCAGATCTCATAGCCATAATAATTATCACGTCCTGAGGCTTTCTTATCCTTGATAAAGGATTTTACCTGGTCCAGCCAACTAGCCATACCCGGCCATTTATAAGGCCAGTTTGGAAGCATATCAGCCAAATCGATGGAAACCCTTGCACTTGGAATGGATTCCAACCGTTTGGATACCAGGATTGCATCTCCATATGGATGCTGGTTTCCGTTCCCACCCCTGGCCGGATTCCTCATCACATATGGTTTTAATGGTGCCACCAGACCGTTAACATCAGCCGGTATGCTTTCTGTAATTCCATACAGAGAGCCATTGGCACAATGAGTTACACCCCGAAACACATTGCTGCAATCAACGGTTAGTGAATTTGCAGCCATTGCCGGTATTCCCGGTATCATGGACAAGATGAGCATGACACTGAGCAGCAAGGCAGCAAACCTTTTAAACTTAATCATACGAATACCTCCTCAACATTTGTTTGAATTGTCCCCTTTAACTTATCTATGAAAATATTGTTCCGCCTTTTTCTGCTTTACAGATTCCCCTTTACCTCCTTTCTTTGTATCATTAGTACAAGCAGAACTAATTTCATTCCCCCTTAAAACATCCCGGTCATATTCTTTTTTTATCATAACATTATATTTGGTGAATTTGTATGGTTTTTTGTTAAATATATATGTATAAATGTTACTTTTTTACATGATTTAAGGGGTGTTATATAGAAAAAACGCCAAGGGGCTTATCAGCATATCAACATGCCCCTTGGCGTTTTTTATTTATAAATTATTTGTATCTCTTATTTTGCAACTCGTTTTGATTCTGTTGCTCCCCTTCGATTGCCTCTGGGAGCTTTTGAAAAGGTTTTTTCTTTCAGCGTGCCATCGGCTGTCATTCTCATTTTCTTTTTGGGACCAGCGGCGGCGGCTTTTGCTTTTGATGGATCTTTTCTTGGCTGAGTGTTTTTTACAGCCGGGAAATTATTCACAAGTGGATAGGGATGATCTTTTACTTCTTTTAAATGCATTCGAATCAACCGTTCGATATCGGAAAGAAGTTCTTTCTCATCAAAATCACAAAACGCGATTGCGATTCCATTTAACCCAGCTCGTCCTGTTCGTCCGATGCGATGAACATAGGTTTCTGAGATATTTGGCAGATCATAATTCACCACATGGGTAAGCTCATCAATATCAATTCCTCTAGCCGCAATATCCGTTGCGATCAATACTCGGATTTTTCTTTCTTTAAAGCTGCTTAAGGCACTTTGGCGGGCTCCCTGGGATTTATCCGCATGAATGGCTTTTGCTGTTATTTTATTCTTTGATAACTGCTTAACCAAACGATCGGCTCCGTGTTTTGTTCTGGTGAAAACAAGAAGAGATTCAATGCTTTGATCCTTTAAGATATGCAGAAGTAAATCTTTTTTATTTTCTTTATCTACGTAATACACATACTGATCGATGGTATTTGCGGTTGTGGATTCCGGTGTTATTTTTACTTTTGCAGGATCCTTTAACATGGTATCGGATAGTCTGGCCACATCTGCTGGCATGGTTGCAGAAAAGAACAAGGTTTGTCTCTCTGCTGGGATTCTGGAAATGATTTTTTTCACGTCATGGATAAATCCCATGTCCAGCATACGGTCTGCTTCATCTAAAATAAATATCTTTAAGTGTTTTAAGTCAATGACCTTTTGATTGATCAAGTCATTTAATCGACCAGGTGTGGCAATTAAAATATCCACTCCCTGCTTTAATTTATCTTCCTGTGTCTTTTGGGATACTCCACCAAATATCACACAAGACTTTAACTTTGTAAATTTTCCATAGGTACAAAAACTTTCATATATCTGAATCGCAAGCTCTCTGGTGGGAGTTACGATTAATGCCTTTATTGTTTGATTTCCCTTTTGAGAAGTTTTTTCTTCGCTTAGGAGTTGTAAGGTTGGGATTGCAAATGCAGCCGTTTTACCTGTACCTGTCTGGGCACACCCTAGTAAATCTCTACCGCTTAATACAATTGGGATTGCCTTTTCCTGTATTGGAGTGGGAGTTGAATAGTTCTCCATCTCCAAAGCCTTTAATATCTCAGGTATCACATTTAATTCTTTAAATTGCATAATAGCTCCTTGTATATTCATTTATTTTGTAGTAATTCTCGTAATATGATGTCATCAAAACATTGTAAATTCCATTTGCCTTGTTTATAGTAGCATTTATTGAGCATTTTTGCTACCTTTAAATACGGTATATTATGGATTTTCCTATATTACCCAGCAATCGAAAACGCCCAGAGAAGTCTTGACTCTGGGCGCTTTCTTCCATTTAATTATTTCTTCCTGTTTCTTTCGGTAAGTCCATTTAAAAATGATTTCACGTAACGGTCACCGCTTATCTTATAGTTACGCTGGCCTTGTCTTCGAAGGGCTGCGCTTAATTCGCTGTTCGATAATTCAAGTCCACCTTCTTTGAAAATAGCCAGCATGTCATCACTGGTGAGTGACAGTGCGATCTTCAACTTTTTCAAAACCACATTGTTCACATCTTTATCGCTGGTTATCATATATGCCTGCTTGTCCGATTCCCCTGGCTTCTCCTCTTTTTTCCCTCTTTTATGAGTGATAAATCCATTTAAGAAGGATTCAAACATATGATTGCTGCATAATTTCTCAGCGTCTAAAGAAGCTTCTTTTACCGCTGGAGCCATCTTACTGTTTGAATTGGAGCTTAATAACATCTCCTGGATTTTTTCTTTTGTTATGGTGACTCCACCTAATTTAAATATCTCAACCATATCAATGTCTTTGATATCCAGAGCATACCGTAATCGTTTTAATATATCGTGATTTTCCATGAAATCCCCTTTTGCATCTTCTTTATAATATACCCAATACTATACCACGTAATCAGCGTTTATCCAATGCTTTCATTACCTTTAATTGCTTTCCGCTAATCTTTGTGTCTTTCATTTGCTTTAATACCAGAGGTCCCTTGCCATTTAAAATCTCTACATACGTAAGGGTTTCCTGAATGGTTATAATACCAATATCCTCTGCTGTCATGCCATCTAAATTAGACAGCACTCCAACGAAATTTGTGGCTCTCAGCTTCTTTTTCTTACCGCCATTAAAGTGTAACTTCATGATGCCTTTATTTAACTGGTCACTCTTTGCCTTCTTGATTTCAGGAGCTGCATTGATTTTTTCTTCAAACGCAGATTTTACCCGAGATACCTGGTCTTTCTCTGGCTTTTGTTTTTCCTCGATCTTAAAACCGATTAATGTTTCAATTCCATTTAAAAATCTGGATTGGGTCTGGGTTACGAAGGTAATTGCCTTTCCTTTTTGTCCCGCACGTCCGGTTCTTCCCGTACGATGAACATAGGTTTCCCCTTCCATTGGAATATCATAATTAATTACAAGAGAAATACTCTCTACATCAATGCCTCTCGCCGCCACATCCGTAGCCACCAGATACCTAAACTCCCCTCGCTTAAACCGCTGCATTGCGGATATACGGTCGTCTTGTTCCATGCCACCATGGATTTTCCTAGAGCCGTACCCCATAAGATTTAGCCGCTCACACACCATATCCACACGATCCTTCATACTGCAAAAGATGATGCAGCTATCCGGGTTTTCCATTACGGTAACATCGTGTAACAGCTCAAATTTATCAGCCTCTGATGTAAGGTAGAGTGAGTGGTTAATATCTCCTGTGGTAACGCTTTCCTCATTGATATCAATGGAAACCGGGGTTCTCATATCATTGATTGAGATCTTTTTAATTTCATCTGGCATGGTAGCGGAAAATAACATGGTTACCCGTTCCGCGTTCAGCTCTTTGATAATGGACTCTACCTGTTCAATAAATCCCATATCCAGCATCCGGTCCGCCTCATCAATAACCAGGTAGCTGATCTTACTTAGCGGAAGGGTTCCTTTTTCGATGTGGTCTATGACCCGTCCCGGAGTCCCTACTACTACATGAGTTTTTTGTTTTAACTCTGTTTTCTCAATGGAAAATGGGTGTCTTCCATAGATTGCTGCCGCTTTGATTCGTTTGAATCTGCCGATGTTAGTAAACTCTTCTTTTACCTGTACTGCAAGCTCTCTAGTGGGAGTTAAAATCAGTGCCTGGGGTTTATTTTCAAGCCATTCGGCCATTTCACAAATTGGTATGGTATATGCAGCCGTCTTTCCGCTGCCTGTCTGCGCTTTTACGATTAAATCTGTCTTTTCTAACGCCAATGGAATGACACGTTCCTGAACTTCGGTTGGTATCTTATACTCCAATACCTGAAGTGCCTTTTTAATATCCTCGCTCAAAGAAAAACCATCAAAACCTTTTTGAATCATGTTTATGCCTCTCATTCCATTGAAACGGCTGCAAGTATCCGTTTGCACCGTCCTTGTTTCTATTTGCTATGCTATTATAGCACAACACGTATCATTGGGGGAATAAAAGTGAAAGGTCCCACAATTTTACATTGTGGGACGCTTCAACATTTATTTGGATTAATCAATGAGAGAAAAGATTTGTATGCTTTCTACCTTTTTATCTTTGATATGAAAATTCATGACGTCCACATAATTTGCTGGCTCATATCGATAATCATCCTCTTCGTTACTGATCTCCCCTCCCAATAGATTTCCTTCGGGATAAGTCTCTTTTAGCAGTTCATAGCTATCACCTACTTTAATATTTCTTACCGTAGGGTATTTTGCATCTGTAATTTCGATGTTGAATATAGATGACTTTTTATTCTCTGCATTATCAATGGTTTTAATCACAAGACCTTGGTAATGGTACTCTTTTTCTGTCCTTCCATTTAGCTGATCCATGTTTTTGCCGTCATCTGGGGAGTAAGTATGAGATTTTATCTCATCTGCTTTTCCAAGGAGACTCTCCATCTTTTCATCGTCTACAATGGTTGAAAGTGAGATTGTTTTATCCTTGTATAAGAAAGCAAGCTGTTTTAATATAACATTTCCTTCTTTTTCTACAGAGCCTTCTTTAATCACCTTATCCGTATGATCCGTTGAGCTGTCTTTCGTTGGTTCTGTAGAGGTCTCAGCCTTTGTCTCTTCGGTAGTGTTTGGGGATGTTTCTGCGGGCGCACTCACTGTTGTAGGTTCTGGTGCTTTCACCTGGTTCTTTCCGCAGCCATACAGAGCCATTGCGCTAAATGCCATTAATGTGGCCATCATTACATATTTTTTATATACTTTCATTGTTAATCCTCCTTTATGTCACTTGTATTCTGTTTTATTCTTTACAAGGTCATTATAAATAATAGATTTATTAGAGTCATAACAAACTTGTATCATTCTTGTAACATTAATGGGGATGTAATATTGTCATTTGATTATTTGGTCAGCACTTTTATTTGATATGTACTTTCCCACATTTAGGGCATTTCATATAACGAGTTCTTCCTTTATGTGGCGCTAAGATTACCTGCTTAAAAGTTGGGACATAACGGTCATGGCAATGTTGGCATTCATAATATCCAACCTCACGTTCCAGCTTTAGAGCAAAATAAATAGCTGGTATGAAAAGTACAATTGCTAATCCAAACAAAATAACACGAACGACGGTGGGTACGTTTGCGAAACTGGCAGTGAATATCAAAATTAGAAACGGTATTATTCCCATATACCCAATCACCCATTCCAGCTTCAAAAGTTCTTTATTTTTGGTCTCCTCCATTTCCTTGAGTGCCATTAAGTTTGATTCTGCATTTTTTCTGTAATCTTCCATAAGATTTAATTTTTCCCCGGTGAATAGCTCATTAACACTTATTCCAAGAAGCTCACATATTTCTGACATCAATCCGGTATCTGGCATACTTTTTCCAGTCTCCCATTTTGATATTGCCCTGTCTGTAATTCCTAATTTTTCAGCAAGTTGAGCCTGTGTCAGATTTTTCTCCTTTCGACAAGATGCAATAAATTTTCCGATTTTTATCTGATCCATAGGGAAATTCTCCTTTCATGCCCTTAGACTACCAAAACTCGCTACTATATGGAACGAACCAGCGGTAGAGTTAACCAAAACAGCAACTCTCTACCTCTATTAGAGTCTCCAATTCCTATTTTCTTCATTCCAAAGGAAGCACAAGCAAAACATCGGTTCCAACGCCAACTTCACTTTCTATCAAAAGCTTACCGTTAAACTTCTCCATGATTTCCTTACAAAGAGAAAGTCCAAGCCCTGAGCCATTGGCAAAATTAGAATTTCCAGCCCGGTAAAACCGTTCCTGAACCAGAGGAATCTCATTTTGATGAATCCCGATGCCCTGATCCTTTATCTTAATGATTGCAGTATTTTCTTGAATCCATGTTGTTACCGTTATCTGGCTTCCTGCATTGGAATATTTGATTGCATTATCTAAAACATTGGCAATTGCATGTGTGATTAATGTTTTGTTTACATTTACCATGATACCTTTTTTCAAATCTACGTTTATGGAAATCTCTCTATTTTCTGCTTTTGGCTTCATTTCCGTTATTACACGCAAGGTTAATTCAGATAGATCCTCCCTTTCTATGTTAAGCTCACTAGCTGCTTTATCAAATTTAGAGAGAATAAGAAGTTCTTGAATCAGCTTTGTCAGGCGGTCTGATTCATTGACAAGGTGAAAATAAATCTTTTTTAATTCCTCATCTTCATTTTGCCCCTCATATAAATATTGGGAAAATCCTCGGATTGCTGCGAGAGGAGTTTTTAGCTCATGAGAAACATTGGAAACAAACTGTTTCTGATACTGGATGTAGTCATTTAATTTTACTCCCATTTGGTGGAGCCCTGCTGCCAACATTCCAAGCTCATCATTTCGTTTTAATGATACCGGTTCAAACTGCTGTTTTGAGAACTTCTCAGTAGCCCCCAACAGATACTTTATGGGCTTTGTGGTTTTACGGGCAATGTATAAACTTGAAAAGGTTATAAGAATGATAAATCCCACCGCACCAATGATTAATATTTCTCGAATCTTGTCCATAATTTCATAGAAGTAGGAAATATCTTCCACAAGCTCAAATACATAGGCATTTTCATAATATTTATTCTGAATTGGGATTGCAAAATAAATCAGCCCTTGATCCGTGACTGTATAAGAATAATTTCCATTTAAAGCTTTTCGAATATTTTCTTTAAAAATCTTAGGAGAACCGTTATAGACTGGCGTTCCATTCTCAGCCAGTCCTAAAAGCTTCTGATTGTTATCATAGATTCTTACTTCTCTTCCCGAAGCCTTTAAAACCTGTAGGACATCTTTCGCCACCTGGGAAGCGTCCGCCTGATTAGCCGTTTTATCATACCTTGTAAGTATCTCTCTAAAAGACAGCTCACACATATCTGCCTTTTCCATGAGTTGCTTTTCTATGGTTACAAAGCTATAGTGGTCAATGGCCTTATTCACCAAAAAGATAATAATGGAAAAAGACAGGACTGAGAAAAACAGGATGCTTAGAAGAAGCCTGGTTGCATACTTCAATTGGCTTCACCCCCAAATTGATAACCGAATCCATAGATGGTCTTCACATATCTTGAGTTCTCCGTGTCATCTTCCAGTTTCTTTCTAAGGCGCATAATTGTCATATCCACACTACGGGTATCACCGGAATAATCATATCCCCATACCAGTTCCAGCAGTTCGTCTCTGGTAAATACCTTTTTTGGTCTTTTAGAAAGAGTTTCAAGTATTTTAAATTCTTTTGCAGTGAGAGAAATTAAAACACCACCCTTTAATACCCGTTTGGTTTCAAAATCAATTTCCAAATCTTCGTAACGAACCGGAAGCATGGTGTTATTTGAATTTTGTTCACTGGTCTCATACCTTCTTAATACAACCTTGATTCTCGCTAAAAGCTCTCTGTTATCAAAGGGTTTTGTCATATAATCTTCCGCCCCAAGCTCAAGACCAAGCACCTTATCAATAATTTCATTCTTTGCCGATAACATGATGACTGGTATGGTAGATGTTTTTACAATTTCCCGGCATAAATCGTAACCGGAATAGTCTGGCAGCATTAAATCAAGAATCACAAGGTCTGGCTGAAAGATACCTAGCTCCTTCAGTCCCAAAGCTCCGTTTTCCGCCGTTTTTACTTGGTAGTTTTCTCTTTTTAAAATTAGTTCTATCAGATCTCTAATTGCAGCCTCATCATCAATTACAAGGATTTTTTTCAAGATTATGTCTCTCCTTTTAGTACTACTTTTTCATATTCCACTTGCATCTCTCCCCAAGCTTCTAATACCTCTAGCACCGGAATAATTTTATTCCCTTGGTCCGTCAATCCATATTCCACATGTGGTGGGGTTTCCGAGTGCTGTTTTCTCCAAATCATGCCATGACTTTCTAAATCCTGCAAAGAACGAGTTAACATAATATTGGTAATGCCATAAAGCTGTCTCTTTAACTCGTAATACCGAAAATTCCCTTGAGACAGATACCACAAAATGGGGAGCCTCCATTTCTTACAAATATAATTAAAAGCATGAACGAGTTCACATGAGCCATCGTACCAATCACTTGATTCCATATTAATCACCTCATTATGATATTTTGTGGGCACAAAAATGTGCGTACTTGTAAAATGCAGCTTTGAACTATACTATTATGACAGGGCCTCTAAAATATAGTAACATTAAAACATAGAAATTTAAAGGAGAGAGAAATATGATATTTTATTTTTCAGGGACAGGAAACAGCTTATGGGTGGCGAAAAAGCTGGCTGAACTTCAAGAGGATCAAATATTGTTTATCCCAGATCTGATGAATGAAAGAAGTGGACCGTACTCATTCACTTTAAAGCAGGATGAAATGCTTGGATTTGTATTTCCAGTCTATGCCTGGGCACCTCCTAAAATAGTATTAGAGTTTATAAATAATCTCATCATCACTAATGCGAGCGGGCACTATACCTATTCCGTCTGCACTTGCGGCGACCATGCCGGGCGAACCATGAAGGTTCTGTCAGCGGCTCTACTAAAAAGGAACATCAAGTTAAACAGCGGATTTTCTGTTTTCATGCCTAATAATTATGTGGTTGATTATGATTTAGATTCCAAAGAGCTGGAACAAAAAAAGCTGGAACAGGCGAATCAAAGGATGGAAGAAATCAGCCATCATATATCAAATAAAACAGAGGATATCTTTGACTGCTACCACGGAAGCTTTCCCTGGTTTAGAACCTATGCCTTTAATCCCTATTTTAATCAATTTTGCTTAGGCACAAAGAAATTCCATGTAAAAAGTAATTGCATCTCCTGCGGATTATGTGAACGTATTTGTCCAACGAAAAACATTCACCTGAAAAACAAATATCCCACATGGGGAAAAGACTGCACCAAATGTATGGCTTGTTTCCACCGCTGTCCCACCTTGGCAATTCAATACGGAGATAAAACGGAAAAAAGAGGACAGTATTATAATCCAAATATCTAAGACTGATATTCATATCAATTGTAAAAAGTTAAAAGCAGGCATCATTACGTGCCTGCTTTTCATTAACATTACCTCTTATTATCAAACCCTTAAAAGACCTCGAAACCCTCTGACCCCATAGTACGAATCTGCTCCATTATGGTATAAAAACACAGTATCATAGCGGCGGTCACAAAAGAGAGCGCCACCCAGTTCCCTTATGGAAACCGGCGTCTTTACCCAACTGCTGGTTTTTGTATCAAAGCTTCCCAGTTTTTGAAGTTCTCGATATTGGTCCTCTGTTAAAATCTCTATTCCCATGGCATTTGCCATATCAATGGCGCTATTTTCTGGTTTATGTTCTTTTCTTGACTCCAAGGCTTCTCGGTCATAGCAAAGACTTCTGCGGTTTTTGGGGCTTTCAGAAGAACAATCAACAAATATATATTCATCTGTACCTTCCGCATAACCAATCACATCTGGTTCTCCTCCGGTTGCTTCCATCTCGTTCAGTGACCACAGCTTTCCCATATTTCCTTCAAGCTTCGCTTGCACAAGCTCCCATGGAATGCCTTGATGAAGTTTCACATTTTTATCAAAACGAGCCTTTAATGTTCGAAGAAGCTCCTCACACTGTTGCGATGATAACTCCTTTTTCCTGTCATTTTTTTGAACCTCAGTCATTATCGTTTCCTCCATAAGCTATATCAAAGAGTACCATTATAGTTTACGCAGTTCATGATGATTTAATCATTTGCCCTAGATACCTTACTAGAATAGCTTTTTCTTGTATAAAACGAACCCTACTATGCTACTGATAATTACTGAAAAACCAACTATAATCCAGAACGAATACTGTAGTGTTAGTGGTATAACAACATTCATACCAAAGAAGCTCGATATCATAGTAGGTATTGCCATGACTATGGTGATTGATGTTAATACCTTCATAACTATATTTAAATTATTTGAAATCAGCGAAGCAACAGTTCCCATAGTTCCAGATAATACATTGCTATAAATATGTGCCATCTCTATTGCCTGCTTATTCTCAATAATAACATCTTCTAAAAGTTCTTCATCTTCTGAATAATATTTCAAATATTCATACTTCATTAACTTCTCTAAGACTATTTCATTTGATTTCAATGATGTTGAGAAATAAACCAAACTCTTTTCTAATTGCAGCATCTTTATTAGCTCATTGTTTTTCATTGATCGATACAAATGCTGCTCCAGATCACCACTTGTTTTGTCAATGTTACGGAGATAGTACAAATAACAATCCGCGTTTTTAAGTAGGATTTGCAAAACAAATCTTGTTTTAAAATGCGTACAAAAGGTTGGAATTCTGTTGCTTCTAAAATCATTCATTAGAATGTTATCTTTGAGGCATACCGTAATAATTAAATGGCTTTTTAAAATAATTGCAAGAGGAATGGTGATATACAATACAATTCCAGCCACACGTTCAACAATTGGTATATCAATTGTTATCAATGTTTGATCATTTAAAGTTTCGATTCTTGATCTTTCCTCTTCATCCAGTGCTGCTTTTAAAAATTCCATTTCAACGTTTATACTACTACTTACTCTTTCAAGTTCCGCAACATTAGGATTCACCAGATTTACCCACGAGCCATCCTCAAACTGATTCGTAAGTAGTATTTTGTTATTCACTGTCTTTAAAATTTCAAGCATTAAAGTATACCTCCTTACTTTCTATACGGAAGGAAGTCTTTCTAATACTCTTATAAAAAAGTGAGAATGGAAAGTTCCTTCGTTTAGGTTATACGTATTTTCACTACTACTATCTGAGTCACTTTCCATTTTCTCACCTCCATTTTTATACCCTTAAAGTCACATTACCGTTTATGATAGATATGACTCCAATGGCATATTTAAAAATATCTTTTCCTCATGTATTATTCATGCTCTTGAACAACCAGCAAATGCTTCAAAATCTTCTCTCTAACTCCAATCCAAAGGAAGATACCTACCACAGCAGTGATTCCTTCTGATATGGTCATAGCCCAAATAACGCCATTTACAGCGAATAGCATATTACCAATCAGAAGAATTGGTATGAAAATCAGACCACGAAGAATTGACATTACGGTTGATTGAACCGCCGTTCCAAACGCCTGATATATTCCTGTAAAGATACCTGATAATGCGGCAAATACGGTAGAGCAAAGTTGTGCCAGCAGTATTCGCTGCCCAATATCAATGACCTTTGGATCAATGCTAAAGATTCCAATAATCTGTGATTTAAAAGCTAGCAAAATCACAGACATTGTTACTATAATACCAAGCATATACAATATGGTTTTCTTAATAATGTCCATTAATCTCTTGTTGTTTTGCGAAGAATAGGAATAAGCAATTAAGGGAACAGCTCCCATGGCAAAGCTCATACTAATAAAATCAATCATCTGAATGATTCTCTGAGAGATGCCAAATCCAGCCACAACACTATCCCCATAAAGCATAGAATAATTGTTATATAATAGACTGGTAATTACCATAAACCCATCTAGTAAAAATGCGGAAACACCAACTTTTAAAATATTCCCATAAATCTCCTTACTAGGTTTAAATTCTTTTATTGATATGCTCTGGACACTACTTTTTTTCTGAAGGTAATACATATACCAAACGACTGATGTAACGTTACCGAGAACTGTAGCGAGTGCTGATCCCATAACATTCATGTGAAGTACAAATATAAAAATCGGATTCAATATAATATTAATTACAACTCCTGATATCATACCAATCATTGACGCTGTGGATGCCCCCTCTGCCCTAACTGCTTCTTCGAGAGAAATACTGGCAATAACAAATGGTGAACCAAGTACAAACATCAAAAGATAGTCTTTTGTGTGTGCAAACGTCTCTCCATCCGCTCCTAACAGTCCCAAAATGGAGGTTAAAAATGGCAGACAAATTGCCATAAATACAACACCTGTAATGATTGACGACCAAAAGTTAATGGAACTAACCTGTTTTGCACGGTTAATGTTCTTTTCACCTAACAGTCTGGAGATGAAAGTACCTGAACCCACACCAAACAGATGTCCAAATGCCATTAAAACACAGGAAAACGGTAATGCTAAAGTTACGGAAGCCATCATTGCAGTATTATTTAATTTCCCAATGAAATAAGCATCCGTAATATTATAAATAATGGTAGCAATAAAGCTTAACATCATGGGGATTACCATGTGCATAATCGCTTTTGAGACAGGTGCCTCCTCTAAATAATAAAGTGATTTTTGATCCGTATTTTCCATAATAAAAACTCCTTTCTCATCATTTGCCCCAAAAATTGGCGCAAAAAAATAAAGGCGCTGACTCTATCTGTCATTTGCGCTGCGCCTTTATAAATTATGCTATAAACCGATTACTCGTAAACTGACTTCCTTTTCTTTCACCTTAGAATCGAGGATCCCCTATCCCTCCAAACGGATTTCTACCTCTCGTACGAGGATCAAAGTCGGACTCTGACTGTTCATCCTCAACCTGTGCTTCTAATGTCGTAATAATTCTATCTAAATAACTACTCAAGTTCTGCTGTTCTTCCTCGTTCAAACATTCAAACACCTTGTCAAAGCTAAATTCCGATTCCGTTGCTTCTGCAGTTGCTTCTTCTCCTTCTTTTGTCAACTTGATGTTTAATACTCTGCGATCTGTTTCTGATGGTGTCCTGCTTATATATCCCTTTTTTTCAAGTTTTGTAAGCAATTCTCCCATGGATTGTGGTCTCATTTCAAGTAAATAGGATAATTCCTTTTGGCTGATTTCAGGTTTCATCTTAAGGATGCTTAAAATTCTTCCCTGCCCTTTACGAGGATCTGCCATGGGTCCAAAATTCATATGGTTTTGTTGGTGATATTTATGAAGCAACCATTCAACACGTGTCAACTGCATGATTAGATCGAATCTCTTTTCTTGCATATGCATTCCTCCTTTTGCAATATTTAAAAAGGTACCTTATAATCCAATTATAAAGGTACCTTATCTATTTGTCAATATTTTTTTATTCATGAAAAAGTAGCTCTCTGCATATCCCACAACACCGTCAAAAATATACTATCATGGTAACAACAAATGATATGCTTGATTTAATATCTCCCAGGCAACTTCCATGTCCTCTTTTTCTGTTCTCCAATTGCTGATGGCTGCGCGGATTCCAGGTGTTCCTTTGTATATGGTTTGAGTAAAAAATGCGTTTCCAGTCTCATTTACCAGCTTTAAAAATTGCTGTATGGTTTCCAATGTTAAGACTTCTCCACCTACATTTATGGTAAAGCAGACAACATTTAATCTAGTATCGGAAAGCAAGCGAAAACTGTTTGAATGATTGATTTTTTCACTGAGCCATAAAGCCATTTCACTATTTCTCTCAATGATTTCCTGATAGCCATTTTGCCCGTATGCCTTTAAGGTGAACCATACGGGGAGAGCCCTTAGCCGCCTTGAATTTTCTGGCACTAAGTGAACATAATCAGGGGTATCGGAGATATCTCCTAAATATACGGAGTTGTTTTGGAATACTTGAAGCTGAAGATCGGTATGCCTTGTAAATTGCATTGCACAATCATAAGGGACATTAAGCCATTTGTGGGCATCAATTGTTATGGAATCTGCGCCATCCATTCCTCCCACGAAATGCTTATATTTCTGGGAGCAAGAAGCAAAACCACCAAAGGCACCATCTACATGAAGAAAGAAACTATACTTTTTCTTTAATTTTACAATTGTTTTGATATCATCAAAATCAACGGTATTTACAGTTCCTGCATTTGCAACAACGATGCATGGCTCTCCATTTAATTGTTTTATGGATTCTTCCAGCTTCTCTAAATCAATTGCTTCTCTTCCTTCCATGGTTGGAATCAAATGCATGTTATTTCTTCCCATACCTAACATGGACATGGCTTTTAAAATACTGGAATGAGGTGTGGCACTTAAAACTTTTATGGGTGGAAGCTGATATAATCCGTCTATCGATATATTAATTCCTAATGACTGGGCCACCCATTGTCTGCCAATTGCCAATCCTACAAAATTAGCCATGGTAGCACCTGTTACAAATGCGCCTTTGAATATATCTGGCAATCCAAAAAGCTGTTTTAACAGATTGATTGTCTCTTCTTCAATCTTGGCTGCACTGGAAGAATCACAAGACGTTGCATTTTGATCAAATGTGCTCACTAGCCAGTCTCCCATTAGAGCTGCTGGTGTTGCTCCGCCTGTAACAAAACCAAAATACCTTGCTCCTCCACTTGAAACAATTCCCTTGTAATATCTTTCCATAAACTCTTCTAATGCGCCATCTCCACCTATACCGTCATTCTCTAATATTGTCATCGAATCTTCAATTGCTTTAACTGTAAAGGTTGGTACTTTGTCAATGTTTTCTAAGAAATCACAGGAGTAATTCTTTGTCTTTTCTAATAAGGCATCTATATTTGTTAAATCGTTTTTTAAGCAATTGTTCATTGATATACTCCTTCTGAGTTTAACTCTGATTGATATTTACGCTTCCCCAATCAGACATATGTTCTAAAATAGGAATCAAAGTCCGTCCTTTTTCCGTTAGAGAATACTCTACCTTTGGCGGAACCTGGGAATATTCTTTTCTTAAAATGAGTCCATTCCCTTCCAGCTCCTTTAAGTGCTTAATTAATATTTTATGTGTAATACCAGGAAGAAGCTTTCGAATCTCTCCATATCTTTGAGTTCCCCTTGTAGACAATATCCACAAAAGAACCCATTTCCATTTACCTCCCACAATAGATAACGTAAATGAAATTGGACATAAAGACGGGTCTATCACGCCATTTTCCATACAATACTCTCCTTTTGGTATAGTATTAAACATAAAAGTGCGTACTTTTACATTTAGCATTCATTATATATAATCCAAATTATAAATACAATAAAAAACAGAAAAGGCTGGTATATAATTATGAAAGTATTAGGAATTATGGGAAGCCCAAAAATCTATGGTAACTCTTCTACCCTTTTAAAGACGGCGTTAGAAGGAGCAAAGGCAAGCGGTGCAGATGTTGATTTTGTATCATTACATAATCTTGATATCAAAAGCTGTACCCACTGTGAAGTCTGTAGAAGCGCCAAGAGGTGTGTGATAAAAGATGATATGCAAGGCATATACGACAGGATCAGTGATGCTGATATCGTTATCTTCAGCTCTCCAAATTACATGGGAGGAATTCAAGGAAAGTTAAAATGTGCATTAGACAGACTTTATGCTTTCATGAAACAAGGATTAGCTCATTCTTTTGATGAAGAAAAGAAAGTCGCACTTATCATAACTCAAAATGCCTCGGAAGATACCCTTACCTGCTATGAAGCATTCAATCATTTAAGATACGTTCTAAACATCTCGTTTGCAGGTGATTTTGACAATCCATGTAAATTACTTCTTGGAGGCGGGTTAGTTACCCATGATTCTGCTGTGTCTAACGAAACACTGATGAAAAAGGCATACGATATGGGGGTGGAATTAGTAAGCAACTGATTAATAAAAACAGTCTTTGATGTGGTTTTATAAAATCAAACCACATCAAAGACTGTCTTAATTCCAGGTCAATCACCTCATCAACCTTTGGAACCTACTGTAAATCTTTCTTTTATATGTTCCGGCTGTTCAATTTCATCGATAACAGCTATGGCATAATCAGCAAAGCTGATATAACTATCCCCTTTTGCATTAACCAGAAGATGATCTTTTCCAGCTACGTAGCTTCCAGTTCTTTCTCCCTGGGGATCAAAAAATGCAGATGGACTGATATAGGTCCAATTAAAGCCTTCCGTTTTTTCCAGTTCCAATAAATTTTTCAACATGTTGCTTGCAGTAGGAAAATAAGCCTCTGGAAAATCTGGAGTTTCAACAAGGCGTACTGTTTTTTCCTCATCTACAAACAAGCTGCCAGCTCCGCCAACCACAATAAGTCTTGTATTGGAAGCATTTTTCAACAATTTAATTAACTTATCACCAGCTTTTACGTGAAGAGTTTCTTCCCCTGGTGCAGAATTAAATGCATTTACGATGGCATCAAAACCTTCCAAATCACTTGACTCCAAATCAAAGATATCTTTCTCCAGCACTTTAACGTCTTTGTTATCTACTTTCGAAGCATTTCTGACAATGGCAGTTACTTCATGACCTCTATTTACCGCTTCTTTTGTTATAAGGCTTCCAGCTTTACCGGTAGCACCAATTACACCTATCTTCATGTTTAATTCCTCCTAATATTTTTTATTTTTTTATTAAAAGCTTCTATATAAGAAAAGCTTTACGCCATCCTATGGGTTCCATTTATTTTCTTCATTTCTTTTTCTATTACTTGTTCAAACATCTCTTTGCTGGCTGCACCCTCAATTCGTTCTTCTCCAATTACAAAGGTTGGAACGCTTGTGATGTTAGCTTCGTGATATGCATGTTCCAACGCTTGTTTTTGAACTTCCTGATACTTTCTTGAAATCAGGGCTTTCGTAAATTCTGATTCATCAAGTCCTACCTCCGCTGCAAGCTTTGCAAGTACTTCAATCTCTCCAATGTTTTGATCTTCCTGATAAAATGCCTGAAACACTCGTTTGTTATATTCCAATCCTTTTCCCATCTCATCGGCATAATAAAATCCTTCATGTGCCAGGTCTGTATAAGGATGGGGAGAAACATCAGGAAGTTTCATATTGATATTCCAGGCCTTAGCTCTAGGGCGTATGGCATGTTCCCACATCTCTAACTTTGATGAATCATTGGCCGGATCCAGTTGTTCTAAAGGTCTTGGACGTAACTCGTAAGGCCTCCACTCCACCTCAACATCTTTTCCATCAATTGCCTTTTCAAATTGATCTTTTCCCAAATAGCAAAATGGGCACACATAATCGGAATATACAGATACCTTTAATTTCATAAATGGTTTCATCTCCTATCTCTATCATTCAGTGATAATTTATCGTTTCATCATCTTTTGTTGTAACCATTTAAGTTACAACTAGGAGGTAAAAAAAATTGAATTCTCTAAGATTCAATTTTCTTACTTAAGTTATATACAAGTTCTTCCATGGTTACTTCTTTTAGAACGCCTTCCATGGCTTCCTGAGACCGAAATAAAACCAGTTCAAGAACTCCCTGAATGTTAGCTCCTACGGGGCAATTAGGGTTTGGTTGTTCCTGGAATTGAAACAACTCACCTTCCTCCACCACTTCCACTGCTTTATAAACATCAAGTAGAGTGATCTCATTAAGATTCTTTAGCAGAGAAGCTCCCCCTGTACCAGAGGTAACACTCACCATACCGGATTTCTTCAGCATTCCCATAATCCTTCGAATTACAACCGGATTGGTGTTTACGCTTCCAGCGATCCATTCTGAAGTACACAAAACATTACTTGAAATGGCCAGGAGAGACAAAATATGGACGGCAACTGTGAATCGGCTACTAATTTTCATTTGCATCGCCTCCTGTAACCATTATAGTTACAACCAACTTATTTGTCAAGTATCTTTTTTTATCTTTTATTTTTCTTCAAAATTATAGCCTCAACTCTTCCAGACGTTGTGCTTTTTCAGATGCTTTCTGTAAAAATTCCCTGGCCGTCAAATCTTCATAATCCCAATACATGGCCTCTATTGCCGTTGGCCCAGTATACCCGGTTGCTGCAATGTTTTTCATGGTGGTTTCCCAATCTATGGTACCATCAAAGGGAAGCCCGTGCATACCATTACTACCATTATCGTCATGCAAATGAAGTGCCATCAGCCGGGAGCCGTACATGGATAATAAATCTTTATCCGGTACATAGTGGTAGTGATGTCCGCAGTCATAGCAAAAACCAATGCGCTTGGAATCAACTTTCTCCAGTACATGGGAAAGATTAGAAAAATTTTGAAGATTCTCCAAGGCTACGTTGATACCTAATTGCTCTGCTTTTTCCGCTATTTTTCCAATTCGACTCATTCCCAGGTCACTATATGGATGTCCCTCACCAGGCAGATGAACTACCATGGTTGGAATCTCAAATTCGTGACAGTCTAAGATACATTGCAAATAACAATCCGTTAACCCTTCCCCGTCTAAATTGTCGCTCCAAAGAGCCTGTTGATTTCCAAGAGGGGCGTGAATGTTTTCTATAAAGAGACCTGCTTCCCTGGCAAGCTCTGGGGCATCCAGGTAATAATTACGTCCAAAATCATTACTCCACCACAACATGACACCTTCAAATCCAGCTTCCTTTATGAATCGATACCGCTCTTTTATCTGCAAATCATAGCCAAACCAATCATAAATACTTATCATAAGTCATTCCTTTTCCATCATTAGAAATTATTTCAAGATCTTCTGAATCAAGCTTAACTTATTCTTGTAAGGAGGGAACGTAAGACCTGTCTCCAAACAAGAACTCTTTTTCATAATGCCTTTTGCATGGGTAAATAAATCAAAGCTATATTTGCCGTGATAAGCACCTATCCCCGAATTACCTACTCCACCAAAAGGAAGATGGTGGTTTGCAACATGGGAAATGGTATCATTGACACAACCTCCACCAAAGGAAACCTTTGTAAACACATTTCGCTCCACACGCTTACTCCTGGTAAACAGATAAAGAGCCAATGGCTTCTCATGTTCCTGAATCATGCGAATCACCTGATCCATTGATTTATAAGTCATGATTGGAAGGATTGGTCCAAAGAGTTCTTCTTCCATAGCAGCATTATCCCAGGAAATTGCCTCCGTCAGGGTGGGCTCTATAAATAGGGATTCCTTTTTATAATGACCCCCATGAAGAATATGGGAATGATCCTTTTTAAGAATTGTCACCAGGCGGTCAAACTGTCCCTGGTTTACGATTCTGCCAAAATCCTTGCTTCTTACTGGGGAATTTCCAAAGAATTCAATAAGGGCCGCCTTCATCTCTTTTAAGAATCGATCCCTTACTCCTTCTTCAACGAGAACATAGTCTGGTGCAATACAGGTTTGTCCCGCGTTTAAGAATTTTCCCCAAATGATTCGTTTTGCCGCCAGTTTAAGATTTGCGGTGTGATCAACAATGGCAGGACTTTTTCCACCAAGTTCTAATGTAACTGGCACCAGATTCTTTGCCGCTGCCTCCATAACGATTTTTCCAACCCCAGGGCTGCCAGTGAAAAATATATAGTCTACAGGCGCATGAATGAGCAGGGAAGTCTCCTCCTTCCCTCCCTGAACCACTCGAATATAGGACTTATGAAAGGTTTCACCAATGAGCTTTGCCATCACTGCGGATAAGTGAGGGGTGTGTTCCGATGGCTTTAAGATCACGCAATTCCCCCCAGCAATTGCACCGATTAAAGGTTCAATTAAAAGCTGAAAGGGATAGTTAAAAGGGCCTATAATAAGAACGGTTCCATAAGGCTCCCTTAAAATATAACTTTTAGACGGCTGTAGGTGAAGCGGTGTCTTAACCCCTTGAGGTTTTGCCCACTTACGCAAATTTTTTATTATATAACCAATGCTGTGGTACACAAATCCAAGTTCAGTAACGTATGCTTCAAATTCACCTTTGCCTAAATCCTTATATAGCGCCTCTTTTATGGCTTCCTCATAACAATGAAGGGCTGCCCTTAGCTTTACCAGCTGTTTTAACCGAAAGGAAATATTATGGGTATGTCCATGACGGTAATAATCCTTTTGTGCTTTTAAGAGGTCATTTAAGCTCTTTGAATCAAATGGTTCCATATTCGTTCTCCTTTTTCACAGTAATCTGCTTATAAGCCAGTATCAGTCAAAACCTGATAAATATGTATTTGATTGCATGTAACAAATCTGTTTGCTTTGCTTTCTATCTATGGTATCTTTTAGCCTGTCCGATGTCAACAACTAACTTCCCCCTTAATTCGACACGTTGAGGTCTATGAAGATATTACAAAATAAGGCCAGGGAAACATTTTATTCGTTTCCCTGACCTTAAGATGCTTATTCCCTTATGAAATCTCAATCAATTTATCTGCTTTCGTTACTTCCCCATCTCCTACTATTTCAATGGAGCTGTATTCATTGGAATTTAAAATTACAATCATCGCCGTTGTAGGATATCCAGCTTTCATAATCTCATCCATTGAAAATGTCATAATCTGCTGACCGCTGGTTACCGTATCCCCTAGCTGGACCTGCTGCTCAAATCCATTTCCCTGCATGTTAACAGTATCCAACCCCACATGTATCATTAACTGAACACCTGCGCTATTTTGGATACAAATTGCATGTTTGGTATCTGCAATCTGAACTACCTTACCGTCAAAGGGCGCATATACCAAGCCATCGTTTGGCTTAATTCCAACACCTTGTCCAAGTATTCCTTCGGAAAATACCCCGTCTGCGACGTCCTTTAATGAGATCACTTCCCCAGGAATCGGTGCATATACGGTTGTTGCGTTTGAAAATTTCTTTGCTAGTTTATCAAATAATCCCATGGTAACTCCTTTGTTTTATTTAAATATCTATTATAGCGTTTCACCATTAGATGCAATCACATCTTTATACCAGTAAAAGGAATCCTTACGAATCCGGTCTAAGGTTCCATTCCCGTCGTTGTCTTTATCCACGTAAACAAATCCATAACGCTTCTTCATCTCACCAGTAGATACACTCACCAGATCAATGCAGCCCCAAGGGGTAAATGCAATTAGATCAACGCCATCTTTAATTGCTTCCTCCATCTGCTTGATATGCTCACGAAGATAATCAATTCGATAGTGATCGTGGATTTTACCGTCTGCTTCCATTTGATCAATGGCACCTAATCCATTTTCAACCACCATCATTGGGATCTGATATCTGCCATATAATTCATTTAAGAGATATCTAAGACCTTTGGGATCGATCTGCCAGCCCCATTCGCTTGATTTTAGATAAGGGTTATTCACACCCATAATCACATTACCAGATGCTTTCAGTGCCTCCGTATCAACCGTAGAGCAGGTGCTCATGTAATAGCTGAAGCTGTAAAAATCAACCTTGCCTTCTTTTAAAATGTCCAGATCTCCCTCTTCCATGATGATGGAAATACCCAGTTCCTCAAACATTCTTTTTGCAAAATGTGGATATTCTCCGCGAACCTGTACATCTCCGCAAAGATAATTCATTCTCATATCCTGCTGCGCCTTTAAGATATCATCTGGATTGCAAGTGTAAGGATAGACCGCACCTCCTGCAACCATACAGCCAATTTGGAACTCAGGATTGATCTCATGCCCTAATTTAACCGCTCTTGCACTGGCAAGAAATTGATGGTGAAGAGCCTGATATCGGTTGGTCAACTGTTCTTTTGTGCTAGGAAGGCCAAGCACCTGAGCCGGGCTATCTTCACAGGGAATGCCGGCAGATAAGATATCTCCTACTCCTATAACCAGGCAGTTGATTTCATTGAATGTCAGCCAGTATCTTACCAGGTCCTTGTATTCCATATACAATACTTTACAATAATTTAAGAAAAAGTCAATGCATTTGCGATTTGTCCAGCCACCATACTGCTTCATCAAATGATAGGGTAATTCATAATGGGAAATGGTAACCAAAGGCTCAATCCCATACTTTTTGCATTCTTCAAATACAGACCGATAAAAATCAAGTCCCTTTTGATTTGGAGTTTCTTCATCACCGTTTGGGAAAATGCGGGTCCAGTTGATGGATAGACGATATACTCCAAACCCCATCTCTGCCATTAAAGCAATGTCTTCTTTATATCTATGGAAAAAATCTACAGCTTCATGAGATGGATAATATTTGTCCTCATTGATTGTATTGGTAAAGTAGCGTGGTTCGCTGACCGTTCCGCCTGTCATATGGTCACAGACACTATCGCCCTTTCCATCTTCATTCCAGCCACCTTCAAACTGATTGGCAGCCGTAGCTCCCCCCCATAAAAATCCTTTTGGAAAACTCATAATTTGTTACCTCCATTTAATTAATAGATACTTTCACCTTTGTACATAAATAATGTTACTACAAATGTCACCACAAAACCGATTAAAAGACTTATGCCCATATATACAACATTTAAAGCGGTTGGTCCTATGAATCCTGGAACACCAAAGATTCCTGCGCTTCCTGATAATGCATATGCATATACTTTCATCAAACCGGCAAAGGCCGCGCCGCAGAAGTTTCCAATAATAACGGCATATAATGGCTTCTTTAGCCTTAAGTTAATACCAAACATGGCTGGCTCAGTCACTCCACCAATAATTGCTGTGATGGCACTGGAGGCTGCCGTTGATTTTGTCTTTTTGTCCTTACATTTTACTGCTACTGCGGCTGCGGCCGCTCCCTGATTAATATTTGCAATTACGGCTGCCGCACAAACAATGGGCTCATAACCGAAGGTTGCAAAGGACTGCATCATATATGGGAACAATGCCCCATGCATTCCTGTGATTACTAACAGAGGATATACGGCTGCCAGCAATGCTACACCAAAGAAACCTGTGGTATTATATAAGAACATAATCCCCTTTGCTAAATAAACTCCTAAAAATGAACCGGCTGGTCCAATGAGACATAAGGTCAATGGAAGCATGACTAAAATAGTTCCAAGAGGCACAGCAATGGCCTTGATGGAATCCCTTGAAATTTTTCTAAAAAACTTCTCCACATAGGACATGATGAATACTGCCATAATGACTGGGAAAATGGTGCTGGCATAAGAAGCTGCATAAATCGGAAGACCAAAGATTGACATTCCTACCCCTTCTGCAACACTTGACACCATTTTCGGATGGATTAAGATTGCTCCCAGTAACATACCAAGCCCCATGTTGGTCTTAAATTTATTGGCGGCTGTTGCACCTAAGAAAACTGGAAGGAAATAAAATCCAGCATCCGATGCAAAGGATAATACCGAATAAGTCGGCATATCAGGGGTCAAAATTCCAATCAGTTCAGCTAATATGATAATAACCTTTAACATACCGGCGCCAATCAGGGCTGGTATCATTGGCATTAAGCTTCCTGAAATTCCATCTAAGACAGCACTTAAGCTAAATTTTTTCTTCTTGTCATCCAGATTTTCATCTACCGTTTTTTCAGCAGCCAGTCCTGCCTTTGCACAAATCAGTTTATAAGCATCACCAACGGATTGCCCAATGATAATCTGTAATTGTTCATTGGACCATTGAGCACCTATAACTCCTTCTATCTTCTTAATTTCTTCCATGTTAGTTATGCTGGTGTCTTTTAGATTAAATCTCAAACGTGTCATGCAATGACCAAAGTAACTGATATTATCCTTTCCTCCAATGAGTTCCAGTACTTTCCCTGCAAGTTCTTCATACCTTTCCTTTTTTGCCATAACGTTTCTCCCTTTCTCATATTGATTTATCATCAATTGACATCTTCCTCTAAAATAAAAAAACCGAAGAGACGCAATAATCCCTGCGTCAGCTCCGGTAATGCCTCCCTAAGAGTAACAATCCTTAATTTGCTGTGTTATTTTTTAAGATTCGACTTATGTGTATCATCAGGTACAAAATCTCATCTTGTGTGATCTGTGCTTGTAATTTGTTTTCTATGATAGAACTAATCTTCACTGCGCATTCATAGATTTTGGGGCTTTCTTCTTTCATAATAGTAAAAAGTGTTCCATTATCGTCCACAAATTGTTTTTTCTCTTCAATCCGCTTCAGACAATATCTAAGATGCATAACAAATCGGTTATAATTAAATCCTTTGCGATCAATGGTAACTTGAAACCACGTTTCAATTTCATTTGTAATTTCATCAATTAATAATTCCACATTCCATTCTGAGGAATCGCTGATGTTTTCTTCTTCTGCATTGACAAAATGCATGGCAATGTTTGTGATCTCGCTTTCCGGTAATTTTACCAAAAGCTTTTTTTGAATCAAATCCACCGCATATTTACCTAGTTTCGTCTCTTCCGGGTAAAGCTGCTCTACGTCATAGGAAAATAACATCTTCATCTTCTTAAACTTCTTTAGACGAATCAATGCGAAATTAATATGATCGGCAAGTCCTGGTAACAGGTTTGGATTTAGCTTACAATCCAGAGTATTCTGAGCCCTCTTTACAATCAGAGCTGACACTTCAAACACTTCTTCCGGGATTTCTTCCAACAACTTGTAATAGCTTTTATCCATCCGATAGAATGTCATAGTAATGGAACCAAGGTCTGTTATCTCATAGGGCATCGAAGGGAATCCAATTCCTTTTCCAAAGGCAATCAGTTCTTTTTTTTTATTATCTTCACATACAGCCACATTGTTGTTGATTTTCTTAATCGCCTTCATAATGATTCCTTTCCTAGTAGTTTTAGATAAAAAAAACTCCTTGATAGCACACCAAATAAAACAGGTGATGCCTCAAAGAGTAACAAACCTTACTTCTACGATTATTATAGTTGATAAGTATTATTATGTCAACGTGTCAATTTTAATCAAAAATAAGATGTATTTTTGTGCATTTTCAATAATAAAGTGCCATAAAAAGCCGGCTCAAGCACGGATCAAACGCTTGCCGACTTTTTCAATTTCTTACTGTGATATTTTATGAGTTCTTGTTGAATCAATTCCGATGTTCTTATGTCTCTTCTCAACAATACCAGAACCAATCTTTTTCTCAGCTTTTAAGTATCCAGCTTTGGCTTTCTTCTCTTCTAAAAATTTTTTCATCTTTTCTATATCGTTTACTGACATTTTGTTTTTCTCCATTCAAATAATAATTAAGTGTTAGTAGTTTATTTCAAAATAATCCATTCTAGATGTTTCTTCAAATCCGCAAGATTGATACAGGTTAAGTGCCTTGGAATTTTGGGTGGCAACCTGAAGTTTTATCTCAGTTGACTTAGCTTCTTTTAGCTTCTCCACGGATTTTAACAGAATTGCACGGCCATATCCTTTACCACGATACTCCGGTAATACCCCTAACCCGTAGATTCCTCCGGTGATTCCATTGATTAGTTCCAATTTAACCTTACCGATTATCTTTTGGTCAATTTCCACTAAATACGTTGTGTTGCCATGTTTTTCCTCATCTTCGGGTAAGAGAATTTCATTGTGGGCATCTTCTTCGTCCTCTTCCCCCGTAATGTCAGCAAAATAAATCTCATCTTGTCTTGCTATTTCGCTGGCATCTTCATTGGTAGCTTTTCTAAAAACAATGCCATGGGTCTGCTTTTGAGTTTTCTCATAGATCTCCTGATCCAAATACATCTCAAATTCAGAAGATTGATAAACCGCACCTGCTTTATCTAAAAATCTTAAACCAGAGACAGATTTGTTATCACACAAAGCAAGAATACTGCCTACATTTCTCCCCTTGCATTCTGAAATAGCAAGCCTAAGGAGCTTATAAAAAATCCCCTGACGTCTGTAATTGGGATGCACCATACCATTAATCTCCATGGCGGCACCTCCAAAAAAGCATATTCCAATATACCCGATCAACTGATCTCCATCAAAGTACATGAAATCATTGATGTTATGCAGAGATGCGTTGTCCATACTAATTTCTTCATACATAAGTTTATAGTCAAGTTCAAGCTTAAAAGTGATTTGATCCTCTTGAACACATAGTACCTCTAGTGCATGAATTTGTTCGTAATCCACTTGATTCAAGCTGTTTTTTAGCTTAATCCAGGGTTGATTGATTGTTTTGCTCAAAAGTCCTCCTTATGGATTGTATCTAAGTTTTTCATTGGTTTTTGCTAATGACTTTTTACAGCTACCTTCTTATTATACTATCTTACACTGGCTTTGTCATTGTTAATTCTTGTATTTTGCACCTAATTCACTTTAGAATCATGTAAAAGACGCTTTAATTTGATTTAGATTGACGCAGACTGATCCCGATTTTATTATATCATAGAACTTTAATTTAATGTTCTAATACAAAAGGAGTACCTTTCACAGTACTCCTTTAACACTCACACGATTTCCCTATATGCCATACTCAATCAATTATTGGATTTCTTTTTCTTATTCTTTTTAATTTGATTCGCTACTATACATACCAAGAGCCCCAATCCCATTGCCGCATATTCAAACATGCTTTTATAATCACCTAAAAAACGCATAAACTTGAATTGAAGATCGACAAGTGAGAGCGAAAAAGATACACCTCCTAAAAGAAACACACAAGCGCTTATATTAATCACTTTATCTAACAAAGTTACTCCCATGGATACGCCTCCTTTCTTTATAAATAGCAGTATTGAGTAAAGAAAGCGTTCATAACTTCACTGGCAAGTTCTATCTTAACTTCAGTTGTACTACCATCTGCCAAAACCAGCTCCATTGTACTTTCTGTGAATCCCTTTAATCCGTTGTAATCTGAGACATTATCTAAATCGATACAGCATTCATACTCATCCCCATCTGAAATGTATAACTTATCCGCAGTAAGTACAGCTGCTCCTTTCATATTTCCCAAAAGATCCATTGGTATTGCTGCAATCACTTCATGGCCACTAACTCCATATTTATTAAGAATACATTCTTTGAGATTTGCCATCTTTTTTTCGCTAATATCACCATTTAGGTAGAGCTTTTTCAGATGTTCAAATTTTTTCAGATGTTCTGCAACTAACTTGACCTTATTGGTTTGCACCCATTCAATACTCTCACCCCATAAATTATCTGTTTTCCCGTTCAGGTAATTTTTCTTAAATATGTAGCTTAGAAGGGAATTGGTAATTAATACATTACTGGACCCGTCTCCAGCTAAGTGTTTGGCATAATCTGAAACAAAGGCACAAAATTTATTCATCTGACTTAGTCCTGATTTTTCAGAGAAAACTCCGTATCTTCCTGTCTTCATGGACACTAAAGTATAATCTTGATTGATTGCACATGCCTGAAATGTCCAATCCAGATTGATTAATGTTGTACCGTTTTGCCATACATGAGAAACTTCCTTTAGTACCGGTAGCTTAAGTCTTTTCAGATTTGTCGCTTCACTTTCTGCTTCAGATAGAAATTCACAAGCACGAATTTTCTTCAAATTCACAACAGGAATGTAACTCATAAAAAGTTCATAAAGATGATCGGAAAAACTTTTTTTCTTAATAATACCGTACTGAATTGGGTATTTTAAAGAGCCTGGAATCACCTTAAAATGCTGACCTGGGAGAGCCGTTAACCCACTAAATGGTTGAAAAAAATACTGAAGATCACTTCCTTGACGCATGGTATAAATCTGAAGATAGTCATATTGAGCCTTTCCACCTACAAATGAAGTAACAGCCGATCCCAGTGTAGACTTTACCTCATTGACTTCTCGCAGAAGAACATCCTTTACATCTACTACTTCCATGTTTTGACTTTTACATTCAGCTGTTATTTGCTCAATTCTTCGCTGATATGCAGTATCCATGCCTTGACTAAAAATATTTGCCATGTAACACTTCCTTTCCATTATTGAAAAAATGGTTTTATCTATTTAGTATATATTGATCCTATATCTATCAATTTGGGTATAATTAATCAAAATGCATTTCCCATGCAGGCTGTTTACGCATTAACTCTTCAGCAGCTTTATGAGCAACTAATTGATCTAAACCCTGGGTTTTCATAATAAAAACAGCCATACTCTCTTTTTTCTCCTCAAATGACTGCATGGAACCATCCGGCCTTGCGCAATGAATGCAATAATCTTTCGTTTCATCATTCAAAGGATATTCTTCCGGTTTCATAATTGGCATACCGCATGAAATACATTTTTTCATAAATATTTTCTCCTCTTTTATTATTTAATAGAATCAGCTATTTCAGACTCAACTGCCTTTTCTTTCAAATTTCCAATAGATTTATAAAGTTACTGACCAGTTCTTTTTTGTATCTATTTAACACAGAGCCATCTGGTGCAAAGAGCTCTTGGTTAGAAAGATAATAATGTAAAAGTCCTAACCAGGTATTGAAAATAAAATGCATGGGTAACATCTTAATCTTACCCTCTTTTTGATATGTTTCAATCACCTGGCTTAGGTGAAAGGAAACTGATGATTGAATTGATATATAAACATATTTTGTCTGATCCGGCAAGGAACTGCCTTCAGAAACAAGTCTTTTGTAAAAATCCTGATGTCTAATTAAAATTTCAATATGGGCATACAAAATATCCTCAAGGCTGTTGTTATTCTCTGACATCTCATGCAACTGTTCGTTGATATCGATTCCAAATTGTTCCAAAAGACATATCTGAAGATTCTCTACTGTTGGAAAATGTACAAAAATACTCCCATGAGAAATCTGAGCTTCTTTTGCAATCGTATTTGTAGTCGCACTAAAACCATTTTTTGAATATACTTCATAAGCTGTTTGTAAAATTAGTTTACGAGTAGATTCCTTTTGAATCTGCCTTTTGTTTTGTTTCATTACATGACCTCCGACTCATTGAGTCACTACTTATTTTACTTAATACATACAATTATGTCAAGTATCTATTTTATATGAAAAATCCCCCGCTGTCTGCTAGAAATTAAGCGGACAGTGGAGAATCATTATAATGCATGTTTATCTCTAATATAATAACGTTTTGTTGATTCTAAAGGGGATAGAAGGTACAATGATAAGAGGTTAACTTATTAATTGTTTTAAATGGAGGTTCGCTTGATGTTAAAGGACTATAAGACATTAATATCTAAATTTACATTGGTAACAATAGGAATTATAATACTAGGCTTTGGAATATCTTTATTCATGAAGCCAGATATTATGGGCGTGATTCATTGGGCGGACAAAAAAATCTCAGGAACGAGTAAAACACAAATAGAAAAGTTTGTTCAATATGTGATTAACAATGGAATTAAGGTTCCATTTCAAATGTTTATTTTATCCCTTATTCCCATTCCATTCGCATATTACTTACCAGTTGCATTAACAGCAGCTGCAACAGGAGTGATTTTTTATCTTCCTTTTACACCACAATTACAAGATAATATGAACTTTTTTAGTGTTTTTTTAGGTGTCCTTCCACATTCTATCATTGAATTTTTTGGTTTTATTGTAATATCGGCAGTGCTATATCAATGGAATCAAGCGATTCGAAGCCACTTGTTTAAAAAGGTTAATTCTGAAATTGGGGTTATTAGCGGGTTTAAGAAGGTTGTTATTACTTACTGTTTTGTTGCATTTCCATTGCTAGTAGTCGCAGGGCTTATAGAAGCGATTATTACACCTATGATTAAATAATTATTCTTTATCATCGACAGTATAACTAGATGGTCAGAAAACAATAAAATATTGGCTTCTGCTGCTGGTTATCTCGTGGCTGAGCCTCTATATTATTGTGGATTTAAAGTTACATTATTCAATATAAGTAGTCCACATTCCGCAATTATTACAAAGATATATGGCAAAGTCAAAAACGTCATCCGCTTTGTCTAAATCAAGTGTGACCTTATCCTTGTTTTTTATGAATCCTATATTCCTTTGCCAAACTCTAAAGTTTTCCTTACCACAATTTGGGCACTCTGAATCACACTTTCCAACGTGCTCAAAGTCATCAACCGTTATTCCATTGTCTTCTAACAGCTTTACAACTTCTTCTTCGTATCCGGTTTCTGAATAGCCCATTATCATATCTTCCAAACTCAAGAATTCACTCATAAAAGCCTCCTGTTGTTTTCAAATTTACCCGTTTGTGCGTTTAATGAAAAACTTCTTTCCTCCAAGGAATCACTGGGTCTTGCCAGCTATTTTCTACATTCATTGCCTTTGTCATGACATCTGCAAGAATAGCTTTTGAAATTATATTCTCATATGAATTATTTTTTCTTTTTGGAGGCAATCTGCTTCGTATAAAAATACAAACCAAATGTAATAGCAAGAATAAAAAGGTCGAACATAAAAACATTTATTCCAAGAACTTCAATTCGATTTCTAAATAAGGCAGTACAGACAATCAAAATAAAATCGGAAACAGCAGAGATGAAGGCGGCAATAGCTGCCTGCTTTATTTGAAAGAGCGACATAACTGAGGCGGCAAATCCACAAACTAAATTTGCAATCCAGAAAATCAAAAAATAGAGTGGATAGTTTGTAAAATAATTCACCACAGCTTCGCCATATCCATGAGAAGCATAATAATCATTGTTGTGCGTAAGCATCATAATAAAATCATAGATTCCCATGACATATATAAATATCATTAAAATAGATATTATCCATAAATGCCAGTGTCTTTTTTCTTTATGCATACCTAAACACGCTCCTTTTATGAAGCCCTAAATAACATAGGCTTACGTTTCGCTCATACTGCCTATCTCAAGTAGGTTCCCCTCTGGATCGGCAACATAAAAGTTTCGGATACCGAAAGGATAGGTTATGGGTTCTCCAGTTGGAAATTTCGCGCCCAGCTTTAATAGTCGCTCATATTCCACATCCACATCGGCAAAACAGGGCAACCAAAGGGCGATTTCAAAGGTCTGATTAATTCCTTTTGGAGGAACATAGTCCTCACCAATTGCCTGCACAAATGCCTTCCTGCTATACATGAACAAAGATAGTTGGCCACTAGCCGTTTCAAACTCTGCGAAATCCCCACCATCCCATTGAGTATCAAAGCCCAATGTATCTCGGTAAAATCGTACCATGTTGTCCATGTCGCCAGCATATAGGCAGGCGCCTACTCTTACATTTTTTCCGTTCATTGTTAGCCATCTCCTTTATAATCACATAATTAATTGTTTTGAATGATTTTTTTATTTACTATCCTTAAAGCTAATTCACAAATTTAGCATTCAATGTTTTAATATTCCCAACCATTTATAACCTCTCTTTGTTTAATTGACAGCCCCTCTCTGGCTTCCACGTTCTCCCAATAGGCAATAAAATACCATTTCTTCACGTATATCATCGAACGGTATCCTGGAGATTTGCTTTCTATATACTCCCTTCATTTTTGCCAAACTCCATAGTTACTTTGATATAAATAATAAAATTTAAAAAAACAAACTCCCAGAATATTCTGCAAAAATTCTGAGAGTCAATACTTTTCAATATATTAATTGAAACTACTATATTTCAAGTAATATCAATTCCTTAGAAATAAATTTGTTGTAGCTACTTTAATTTTACCATATAGTAGCTATAACGTACATTATCATTTGATATTTTGTTCGACAAATTTCGGTAAAAGCTCACATTGTATGGTAATGTGTAATGATTCTCGTAAGGCATGGTTGCCCCATGGCGGAATCAATTTCATTCCTACAAAGACAGACATCGAATTTATTTATTGATAGCTAAACATCATCTATTAATTCAATTTCACTTTGAAGTTTTAAGTAAAACCGGTGAGGAGAGTACTCTGTGTTCAATCGTGGATAAAATTTGTTTCCCTTAAGTTGACAAGGAGATAGTCGATTGAAAATTTATAATTTATCATAGGTGTTTTTTAATAACAATGCATCTTTCTCTACCAACGGTCCCTCTGCAATTATACAGCCTTTAACCTCATAATCCTTTATTGCTTTTAAACACTCCAAATAGTTAAAATCACTTTGCAATATGGGAAGATGGTTAATCTCACCTTTTTGATTGTAGTTTATTCCACCCATATGAATATGCAAATCCTCTAGAGCAGATCTCCCCAGTTTATCCATCACATATTGCAATATTTTTGCGAAATCATCATATTTTTTTAAACAGCCATTTTCTCTTGCATGTATATGAGAAAAGTCAATACACAACTTACATGAACTTATTTCTTTACATAGAGAAACTAATTCCTCAAGCGTTCCAAATTGAGTTCTTTTTCCTGTTGTCTCAAGCCTATAATCTATACCTTTATACGGAAGCCTTAATAAGTTTTCTTTAATACAGTTATAGGCTTCTTCCTCTGAATCCTTTAAATAAAAGCCTGGATGAAATATTAAGCTTCTTCCTTCAACCTGTAATAATGCTTCCATTGCATTTGTTATTCTTTCTATTGACTGTTCTTGTTTATCAGATTCATCTGCATTTAGATTTATATAATGTGAACCATGTGCTGACAAATAAAAATCATTGTCTAACTTAGTCTTTAATATTATATTTTTATTCTTTTCTGTTACATTGACATTTCTCACAAATAGAAGTTCCATAGCATCAAGTCCTATTGATTTCAAATATACAATACCAGAAGCATAGTTGAATTTCTTAGATCCACATCCTATTGGTAAGCCAGATACCCCAAACAATAGTTTATCCATATTTCCTCTCACTCATTTAAAAAGTACTATAAGTGCGAAGCATTCCGACACTTTAGAATTAATATTATCACCACTACCAATTATAGTTATACTTGTATTTGTGGGATTGAGTTTTATAAATTAAGATTAGTATCAGAATTTTCAAATTCATTATATATTTAGGTGCTTTGAATATTTCAACCAACCCCTTATCCTCCTGTTTATATTGCTAATTTACTATCTTTCTTCAATTTCAATATCAGTATAGCAATCGCTATTAGCAATATAAGTGTTGTGACAAGTCCACCTTCAGGACCAAAATCTCCTCCTGTAAATATATCAGAACCTACCTGTTGAGTCTTAAATATCTTTACACCATTATTAGCAAAACCGCTGACAGGAAGTCCATATACATTGCCAAGGGCAAAATTCCAGGCAAAATGAAGTCCGCACACGCCCCATATATTTCCATCGACAATAGCATAGCACGCAAAAAATATGCCTGATAAGATCAGATTTATAAAAGATAAAACCGTCACCCCAGCACTAAATAAATGAAGTATGCCAAATATGATGGCTGTAATAGAAATCGCCATGACTGGTGTACATCTTTCTTCTAAACTCGGGATAAGCCATCCCCTTATTGCAATTTCTTCTGAAGCACTTTGTATAATCCAGCCTAATGCAACAATACCAAGATTTATTATCATATATCTATAGTCTAATTGAGCATATTGAAATGTTATCATACCTGTTAAGGCTAAAGTTAAAGTAACCATTGATATGGTACATAGACCAATTACAAATCCAGTAATATAACGTTTAAACGGATTTTTTGCCTGAAAGCCAATCGAATTCGCAGGTCGCTTTTCCACAAATTTTACCCATGAAAAGAAAATCATTATCTGTGTCCCACAAATAATTAATTTTCTTAATGCTAGTATAAGTGTCTGGTTCCCATCATTTGTCAAACCAATAGCATTGAAAAACACCTGTGCAAGCAAACGCCCAGATCCAAGACCAATCAACCATAATATAAAATAAACTGAAATTGTCAAAGGAATGTTCAACTTGGCTCTACTTGTTTTTTGTTGTTGAAACAGCACACTACTTTTTAAATACTGATTGATATCTCTCATATGTTCCCCTAATACATTAGATTTACTTAACATATAAACATAAGTTGTACAGTTATACCGAACCCGCCCGTGCAAACGTCTGCAAGCATTTTCTGCTCAAGATATTTAGCATTCCACTCCAAGAACTTAATTTTTTTCCCATTCAACTCCCCCTATAAATCCAATGAATAGCAAGTTCTTATTCTATTTCATTATTCCTTTTCATGCCACATTTTTATTACCTTTTCAACTTCAGCAATTAACTGTTCCTTATCCGGAATATAATAAGTATATTTTGAAGCGAAAATATTACTTGATAGGCCACCTAATGCATATTCAGCAGTCAGAGCATCTTTATCTGTACAAAGAATAATGCCTATCGGTTTATTATCATTTTCATCATTTACTTCATTCTCATAATAATTTAAGTACATATTCAACTGACCTGCTGCTTCTGGCATAAGTTTGGTTGTTTTTAATTCTATGATGACATATGACTTCAAAGGCTTATTATAAAAAACCATATCTGCATAATAATGGGTATTATTTATCGTTATTCTCTGCTGTGTTCCTACAAACATAAAACCTCTGCCCAATTCAAGAAGAAATTTTTCAATTTGCTCCACGAGTGCTTTTTCTAAATCACTTTCCAATACTGGTTTATCTTCAGGTATCCCAAGAAACTCAAATACATATGGATCCTTAATAATATCTTTAGGTTCTGTAATTTCAATACCATTTGTTGCTAACCTCAATACTTCCTGTCTATTTACCTCACCTTTTGATAGCAACAGTCGTTCATATAACGAGGTATTAATTTGCCGTTTTAATTCTCGTACAGACCACTTTGAATTAACTGCTTCTCTTTCATAAAAACCACGTTTATCTTTTTCTGCAATACTTAATAGTTCGCAATAATGAGACCAACTCAATTTGCCAGACAGCGTCTGGCATTTTTCATAATTCATATAAAATGATCTCATGTTCTGCAAATTGGACCGGGAAAATCCCTTTCCAAATTCAGCAGTCAATGTCTTAGAAAGTTGTTTTAGTGTTTGCTCCCCATACTCAGCTCGAATACTATCATTTTGCTCGTAACGAATTATAATTTCCCCTATCTTCCAATAGGAAATTATTAATTCGTTATTAACTTCTCTTGCAATATTTCTCCTAGCTGTATCAAGAATATTTCTTATTTCACCTACTAGCGGTTTAATAATTTTATTATCCATACTTTCAACTCCTTTCTTAAAATGATTCAACAATTTTCCGCTTTATTTTCGTGCTGTTTCAATGGCTTGACTGGTCCATGAATATTGCTATTTTCGACAAATTTCGACACAAACTTCGCAATGCCCACTATGAGGAAACATATCACACCCTCTAACCTTACTAAGCTCATACCCTCTCTCCGCCAGATACTTCAAATCCCTAGCAAGAGTGGCGGAATCACAGCTCACATAAACCACCCGCTTCGGTCCCATCTTTACAATAGTATCCAAACAAACCTCATCACACCCTTTTCTAGGCGGGTCAACAACAATCACATCAGCATACACCTGATTCTTCTCAAACTGCTCTGGCAGTACTTCCTCAGCTTTCCCTACAAAGAACTCCACATTCTCCATACCATTTAACTTTGCATTCTGTCTGGCATCTTCAATGGCCTGAGGGACAATCTCAACTCCATACACCTTTTTCGCCTTTTGAGCCAGGAACAGGGAGATGGTTCCAATGCCGCAGTAAAGATCCCAAACGGTCTCTCCACCAGTCAGTCCAGCATACTCAAGAGCGGTGCCATAAAGCTTCTCTGTCTGTACCGGATTGACCTGATAAAAGGACAAAGGGGAAATTTGATATTTTACATCACCAATATAATCCGTTATAAACCCAGGCCCATAAAGGTTCTCCACCTGGCTTCCCATAATTACATTAGTTCTCTCTCGATTTACATTAAAAGAAATACTAGTCATTCCCGGTACCTTAAGAAGCTCCTCTACCAGCTTCTCACTATGAGGCAGACTTTTCCCATTGATCACCTGGCAGACCATAAGCTCTCCGGTCTTAAAGCCTTTACGAATCAAAGTATGGCGCATCAGACCTCTGTGGGATTCCTCCTCATAGGGACGCAAGTCAAACCGCTCCATATGAGCCTTTACAATCTTAAGAATCTCCTGGTTCTCCTCTATGCCAAGGAGACAATCCTCACAACCAATAATAGAATGGGTACGTCCAGCATAAAATCCGGTTATGATATTGCCTTCCCGGTCCGTTCCCCAAGGAAATTGAGCTTTGTTCCGGTATCTCCAAGGCTCGTCCATTCCCATAATCGGTGACATGGGAATCTCAGTGAAACCACCAATTCTTGTCAGGTTGTTGTATATCTTATTTTGCTTATACGTAAGCTGCTCCTGATACTCCATGGCCTGAAGCTGACAGCCTCCACATTGCCTTGCAACCGGGCATTCTGGCTCTACGCGGTTACTAGAAGGCACCAGTATTCTCTCCAGCCTTGCAAAGCCGTAGGACTTCTTGGTCTTCATAACCTTTGCCTCTATCTTGTCCCCAATTACCGTATCTTTAATAAACCAGGTAAAGCCATCGGTTTTACCGATTCCTTCTCCTGTTTCGCTGATATCTTCAATGACTGTTTCAATCTTGTCATTTTTCTTCCACTCTGACATAACATCCTCCATCTTGACACTCTTGCCATAGCAGCCTGTAAGCTTCATTTATGACAATCTGAAAATTTTCTATGAGCCTATTGTATCTTTTTTTTCATCAGGAAGCAAGAGTACCTTTTTCCTGATGCAGGCCATGTACACCCCACCTGGCATGGGTTTTTATTTTATAGGAGAGTTTGAAGAACTCCTCTATAAATAAAAAAAAGAGCGAAACATTCCCGGAAAGGCTATGCCTTTCCTTCCTGCTCCGCTCACGAAAAATTTATTTGCCTTTTCCGTTAGCTTTTTCCATATGGATGTTTTTACCTTTGATCTTTACATCTTTCATGGCCTGAAGTACAACATCTGCATTTTCTCTAGGAACTTCTACAAAGGTATACTTGTCGTACATGTCGATGCTGCCTACCATCTTTCCAGGCATACCGGATTCTCCAGCAATGGCACCAAGGATATCTCCTGGCTTAACATTCTGGTTCTTACCGATGTTGATGAAAAGACGAGCCATATCTTCTCTGTCGCCTCTGGAAGAATCACCTCTTCCGCCACGGCCACCTGTACGGCCTCCACGACTATTTCCACGGCCGCCGCCAAAGAGATTGTCAAGAGCGTCAAGGGAACGAGGTTCTCTTACATCGATGATATCCTCATTTTCTTCACCCATCATACGTTTAAGTAAAGCTGCTGCCAGATCGAGAGCAGTATATTCCTCTTCCTGAATTTTCTGCTCGATGATGTTTACCATCTTGCTTAAATCAGTATCAGCAATGGTATCAGCTACACTCTCTAAAATCTTGTCAACCTTAATTGCGGTTACGTCATTTAAAGAAGGTACGGCCTGAGGAGTGATCTTGGTCTTACAGTAGCGCTGAATGTCACGAAGCTTATAAACTTCCTTGCCTACAACAAAGCTAAATGCAATTCCTTCACGGTTTGCACGGCCAGTACGACCGATTCTGTGTACATAATACTCATCATCCTGTGGAAGGTCGTAATTGAATACCGCTTCTACGTCGTCTACGTCGATTCCACGGGCTGCTACGTCTGTTGCCACAAGGATCTCTGTCTTACCGTTACGGAAGCTGTTCATGACCCTGTCACGCTGGATCTGCTTTAAATCACCATGAAGTCCTTCAGCGAAATAGCCACGGCCCTGAAGAGCCTGAACCAATTCGTCTACCTGCTTTTTGGTGTTACAAAATGCCACAGAAAGCTTAGGTGCGTACATATCTAAAAGACGGCACATAACCTCTACCTTGCTCTTTGGCTTTACTTCGTAATAATACTGAGTTACTTTTGGTACAGTAAGCTCTTTCTTTACTACTTTAACTGCTACTGGATCCTGCTGGAATTTTCTTGCGATTTCCATAATTGCAGAAGGCATGGTTGCAGAAAACATTACAGTCTGGCGATCTTCTGGAAGCTGGCTTAAGATAGTCTCCATGTCTTCTAAGAATCCCATGTTTAACATCTCATCTGCTTCATCCATAATTACGGTATGAACGGTATCAAATTTAACTGTCTTACGGCGCATATGATCCATAACACGACCAGGAGTTCCGATAATAATCTGAGTCCCATCTTTTAAAGAACGAATCTGTTTAACAATGTCCTGTCCTCCATAAATTGGAACGACCTTTAAACCATGCATATATTTTGCAAGCCTGCGGACCTCATCTGCTACCTGAATTGCAAGTTCTCTTGTAGGGCAGAGAGCAACCGCTTGAAGCTTTTTAACCTTAGGGTCAATTTTTTGTAACAGGGGAATACCAAAGGCTGCGGTCTTACCGGTTCCTGTCTGAGCCTGACCGATAATATCTCTTCCTTCTACCTGGACCGGAATTGCCTGGGCCTGGATTGGAGACGCCTCTTCAAATCCCATATCTGCTACAGCCCGCAGAATTCTTTCATCTAACTGTAATTCATCAAATCTAACTGTTTCCATAAATGATTAATTCCTTTCTCATGGCCTGCCGGGTTCCCATGTTGCCGACGGCCGCACACACACACTTTCACAACAAAACGAGAGGGAACAGGCACGTTTCAGACCTTCATCCTCTCGTTTCACAAATGTAAACTATAGCAGGTTTTATTTTATGTGTCAAGGGGCATCACTTTATTTTTTCATTGTCCCCCCTAAAATACAGCGTTATCAAACCTGGTATATATTTCCATTGACTGATAGAAATAAACAGACCCTTCTGGTAAAGAATCGAGATTTTAATCTCAATCTTATTAGAAGGGCCTATTTAATAGGAAGCTTTTGTTTTATCATTCCCCGAATAACTGCTGTACCACTCCTGCAATCAGCTTAGCCGTACCAGTGACTCCAAGGAGTGAAGAATCGATCATAAGGTTTGTATGCTCCGGGTTATTTGGAAGGTAACCAGCATACTTTTTATGATACGTATTTCTTGCTTTATCCACGGACTGGATCATTCGCTTGGCTTCACTTACTGTCATACCTAAAGTACTTACGCAGTTTTGAATCCGCTTTTGATACGGGGCATAAATAAAGATATTAATGTTATTTTTTTCTTTTTCTAAAATGTGATTGGAGCATCTGCCTACCACAATACAGCTTTCCTTCTTTGCAAGATCTAAAATGATATCCTTTTGAACATCAAAAATGATATCCTGCATATAATCCTCATCGGTTCCAAGGGGAAACATATGGGAAAATAATAGATGCTTCGACTTTTCTTCCTCATCACTTATGGTTGAAATCGGAAGATTCAGTTTCTTTGATACCTCTTCCACAATATCACGGTCGTAAAACTTTACTCCAAGTTCTTTTGAAAGTTCCCTGGCAATAGGGCCCCCCATACTTCCAAACTCACGGGCAATCGTGATTGTAAACTTTTTCATTCAAAAAGTTCCTCCCTAACCAGTTACGATAGTTTTCTGATAACGCCTTACTACAGTGCTCAGTGCAAAGCAGATGGTAAAATAGCAAAGGGCTTCAAAGGCAAACAGCATCATCATGCCCCGTACATCGTAAATACTGCCTAAAACAACAGAGCTGTTTCTCATAAATTCTGCAACGTCCACCATCTTTAAGAAAGAGGTATCTTTAATGATTGTAATGACCTGGCTTAAGAGCGCAGGAATTACCTTCTTATAAGTCTGGGGAAGTATAATGTACCAGAGTGTGGTTAAAAACCCAAATCCCTGAGACTGGGCGCTTTCAAACTGCCCCTTGGGAATGGAGTTTAACCCTCCTCGAATGATCTCTGCCATAACGGCTGAAGTAAAGAGCGTTATTGCAAACACTGATACTCCAACTTTATTCCCTTTCACCGTAAAATAGATCCAAAGAATCCATAAAAGGTTTGGGGTACAGCGGAAAAATTCTGTATAAATTGCAACCAGCACGCCTGCCCATTTCCATTTACCGGATGCATAAGTACGAATCAGGGCAAATATAGTACCAAAAAGCATACTGAAGATGGTAGCTAACACTGCGATCAACACCGTCATCTGTAATCCCTTTAACATAAAGATTACATTGGCTGTAGTGAAGATCTGGTGAAATAATTCTATCATGCGACCTCCTCATCTGCTGTTATTTCAAGCCTTTTTGCAGTCGGCAGCCTCATAGAACGTATCTCTAAGTAGCGGGCAAGCCTTGCCAGAGGGAAACAGATGATAAAGTACATAACTGCACTTGTAAAGTATGCCTGAGCAAAATAGCCTCTTTCAGAACCCCAGGAATCTGTAAAGTACATGAGATCCATACCTGCAACCATGGCAAGGATAGAGGTGTTCTTAACAAGCCCAAGAGCCTGGTTGGCTAGAGGCGGCAGGATTATCTTTACGGTCTGAGGCAAAATGATGTGATACATGGTCTCCAGATAAGAAAACCCCTGAGAAGATGCTGCCTCAGACTGTCCCTTGGGGATAGCTTCAATTCCGGTTCTTATGACCTCGGCAATATAGGCTCCATGGTAAACACCAACTCCTACAACACCCAGGATAAACTTAGGGATGCGAAAACCGGAGTTAGAAAAGAGCATGGGCAGGATGGAGTAATAGCAGACCACCTGCAAAGCCAAAGGCGTATTCTGTATGAATTCCACATAGATTCGTGAAATAATACGAAACGGTTTAAACTTAGCCGTAGATAACAGACCGAATATCACTCCCAGGGCAAGCGAAACCGCAAGCCCCACCAGTGATATTTTAAGAGTCATAAGAAAGCCTGGTATATAATAGTCGGGAAATGCCTGAAACAGCGCATTCCAGCGTTTTAAATCAAAAAGACCTTTAATCATATCAACTTTCCTTTACATTACAGGTTACTGTAATCCCCATTTATCCTGAAGTTTCTTCATAGAACCATCAGAAATCATGGAGGTGACTTTCTCTTCTACCAATCCTGCAAGACCTGTATTATCTTTTGCAGATGCTACTCCATAATCCTGCTCTGCAAAACGGTCTTCTAAGATCTGATTCTTATCATTTACATAACCAGATAAAATAGCACGGTCAACGGAGAAACAGTCAATCTGTTTGGTTGCAAGAGCCTGAGCAAGTGCTGGATAACCATCAAATTCCTGGAACTCTGGTTTCACGTTTAAGCCTTTTTCTTTTACATACTTCATGGTTACTTCTTTTGTATTAGCAGACTGAGCAATTCCTACTACCTTGCCATCAAGTCCTTCGATGGAGGTAATGCCAGAATCCTTATTTACCAAAAGGCCTACGGCATCGGTATAGTAAGGGGTGGAGAAGTTATAAGTTTCTTTTCTCTCCTCTGTGATTGTGAAGGTAGCAATTACTAAATCAATTTCTCCGTTCTCTAAAAGAGGACCTCTTGTTTTAGCGGTAACGCCCTGGAATGCAACCAGCTTCTTCTCTTTTGCTTCTTCTGGTGTGCAGCCAAAGATCTTACCTGCGATCTCATAAGCAAGATCATCTTCAAACCCTTCATATTCTCCTGTTGCTGTATTTTGAAGGCTGAATTTTGGAATATCGGATTTACAACCAACCTTTAAGGTACCACGATCAATAATTTTTTTTACGTCAGCTGCTACTTCCCCACTATCTCCAGCCTTCGTTTCTCCTGCCTTGGTGGCTTCTGCTGCTGCTTTGGTAGTAGTCTGTTCCGGTTTAGAACCACCACACGCTGTTAAGGCAGCCGCCATGGCAATTGTAAGTGCAAGTGATAACATCTTTTTCATCATATCTGTTTCCTCCTCAATCATGATATTATATTAAACAAACATCCTAATGCAGGATCTTGCTTAAAAACGCTTTGGTTCTTTCATGTTCCGGGCATTCAAAGAAATGCTCTGGTGTTCCCTCTTCAAGAATATACCCTCCATCCATGAAAATTACTCGGTCTGCTACCTGGCGGGCAAATCCCATCTCATGGGTGACGCAGATCATCGTAATATTTTCATGAGCAAGCTCCACCATAACACTTAAAACCTCCTGAACCATCTCAGGATCAAGGGCTGATGTTGGCTCATCAAAAAGAATGAGCGGCTGTTTGGTGCATAATGCTCTTGCTATGGCAACTCTTTGCTGCTGTCCGCCGGATAGCTGAATGGGATAATTACCAGCTTTATCCTTTAAACCAACTCGTTCCAAGCAACTTAAGGCGTTCTTTTTTGCCTCTTCTTTGGGAACATGCTGCAGCTTGATGGGTGCCAGGGTTAGATTTTCTAAGACGGTAAGATGGGGATATAGGTTAAATTGCTGAAAGACCATGGATGAATATTTCTTTGCTAATTCCAGATGATTCTTTTTTGTTACTTCCGTGCCTGCTACTGTGATTTTGCCGCTTGTAGGCTCCTCCAGGTAATTGATGCACCGGATAAAGGTAGACTTACCGGAACCGGAAGGGCCTATAATAACTAGCTTCTCACCTTCCTTAACCGTAAGGCTGATATCCTTTAAAACTTCCAAATCTCCGAAGTTCTTTTTTAAGTTTTCGACTTTTACCATATCTGGCATATTTTCATCTCCTTTCTATGCAAAAGACTGCGAATATGCAAAAAAACGCCTAAGGGTAAATACTCTTAAGCGTCTTCGCTTATTTTTGTTATTTAATTGTTGTTATTATAAAAAGTTTTGATTAAAAAGTCAAGAATTATTTTTCTAATGCGTTTGATTCATTCTGTAAAATCCTGTCGATACAGGAGCATGCCACGTAGTGTCCCGGAGATATTTCCCGCAGTTCTGGAACCACTTCCTGGCACCCATTTTCCGCATATTTGCACCTGGTATGAAAGTGACATCCACTTGGCACATCCATGGCACTTGGAAGTTCTCCAGAGAGCATAAGACGACTGGTGGATCTTGCCAGTTTAGGGTCAGCCACCGGTATGGCAGAAAGCAGGGCTTTTGTGTAAGGATGCAGAGGATTTTCATAGAGTTCATCGCAATCTGCCACCTCCACCAGCCTGCCTAAATACATAACACCGATTCTTGTAGAGATGTGGCGAACCATGGACAGGTCATGGGCAACGAACAAATAAGTCAGTCCCAGTTCTTCTTGAAGTTCTTCTAACATGTTCACAACCTGTGCCTGAATGGAAACATCCAGAGCTGAAATCGGCTCATCGCAAAGAAGAAATTCAGGTTCCACAGAAAGTGCTCTGGCAATTCCGATTCTCTGTCTCTGTCCACCGGAAAATTCGTATGCATACTTATGCATATCATCCGGTTTCATCCCAACCCGTTTTAAGAGTTCTTCAATTCTTCCATCCATTTCGCTGGCAGGCATACTTCCTCCAGCCGTGAGAGACTCTCTAATGATTTCTCTTACATTTAAATGGGGATCCAGGGCAGAATATGGATCCTGAAAAATGATCTGCATCTGCTTGTGGATAGGTAAAAGCTTTTTTCCTTTCCATCCAGTAATATCCTGTCCCTTAAAATGAATGGAGCCGCTGGTGGGCTCATACATCCGGATTAAGGTCCGTCCAAGGGTGGATTTTCCACAGCCAGACTCTCCGACCAGGCCAAAGGTTTCGCCTTTTCGAATAGCAAGATTAATGCCATCCACGGCTTTCACCTCAGTCTTTTTACGCCCTAGAAAATCCTTTGTTGGGAAATATTTACAAAGGTTTTTTGCTTCCAGTAAAATCTCATGATTGTTGCGATCCATCACTGCACCTCCTTTTCCTTGGCGAGAAGCTCTTCGTCTGAAAAGATGCACATAGCTCTCTGAGTATCCGAATACACACGGTACTGTGGAATGCCTTTATTGCAGTCTTCACAAGCGAATTTACAGCGCTCTGCAAAGGGGCAGCCTGGGGGCGGTGAGGCTAAAGAAGGCGCCATACCAGGAATGGATTCCAGACGCTCCCGGCTTCCTGACTGAGGCTTTGGAATGGCTCTTAGGAGTGCTTTTGTATAAGGATGTTTGGGAGCATAGAAGATTTCATCCGTCAGCCCCTCTTCCATAATAAGTCCTCCGTACATGACACAGATTCTATGACTTAAGCTTGCTACAACACCAAGATCATGAGTGATGAGAACCACGCTCATCCCGTTTTCTTCCTGTAGCGTTTTTAATAGTTCAAGAATCTGAGCCTGGATTGTTACATCAAGGGCTGTGGTTGGCTCATCAGCGATTAAAAGCTTTGGCTTGCAGCATAATGCCATAGCAATTAAGGCTCTCTGACGCATACCGCCGGAGAATTCATGGGGATACTGCATCAGCCGTTTTTCTGGGGAAGAAATACCCACCTGTTTTAATACTTCCATGGCTTCTTTTTGTGCTTCTTTTCCATTCATCTTCCGGTGTCTTTTTAATACCTCCACCAGATGATATCCTATGGTTCTTAAGGGGTTTAAGGCTGTCATGGGATCTTGAAATACCATGGCGATTTCCTTTCCCCGTATCTTTCTTAGCTGCTCCGGAGTCATGGTGCTAAGTTCCTGCTCCTGAAACCTGATTTCCTCTGCCACAACTTGTGCATTGTCAGGCATTAACCCCATAATTGATTTCATCAGGACGCTTTTACCGCTGCCTGATTCTCCTACCACGGCAAGAATTTCTTTATGTTCTACATGAAAGCTGACGCCTCGTACTGCCTGCACCGACCTTCCATGGGTGTGAAAAGTGGTGTGTACATTCCTGGCAGACAGGACCGCATGATTTTTATTGTTTTCTTCCACTTTTATTTCCTCACTTTATTCTTTCTCATCATTCATAACCTTAGGTTCCACATAGACCCGAAGTAAATTACCAAGCTTATTAAAGCCAAAAATCGTAATAATAATCAACAGACCTGGAATCAGAGCCATAAAAAAATTATTTTGCATGGTTCCTTGAGCATCTTGTAGTAAGCTCCCCCAAGAGGACATGGGCTGCTGAATTCCAACTCCCAGAAAGCTTAAGGAGGACTCTGTCATAATGGCACTTGCCATGCTAGTGGTCGCAGAGACAATGATGGTTGGAAATACAGAAGGTATGATATGGCGGAGAATAATATGAAATACTCTGACACCAGAAAACTTTGCATAAAGAACAAATTCCCGTTCCTTAAGGGAAAGGGTTTCCGCACGTACCAGCCTTGCAATCTCCATCCAGGTAAAAAGACCGATCACCAGTATAATGGACTGGATGCCCGGCTTTAAAAAGATGCTGACAACCGTTACTAATATCATCCAAGGGATGGAATGGAGGATGTCAACGATTCTCATAAGTATGGTATCAATAATCCCACCACAATAACCGGAGATGGTCCCTACGGCTACGCCAATGGTAAGGCTTGTAAGCATGGCTAGAAAACCTACCAGCAGAGAAACCCTGCCTCCGTATATCACCCTGGCAAAGTAATCTCTTCCTACTTCGTCCGTTCCAAAAAAGTGACTGATGGATGGTGATTTCAGACGGTTGATTACATCGGTTGCATTAGGATCCATTGGAAGAAGGGGAGCGATTAGTGCTAGCAGGATGACAACGGCAAGAATAATCAGAGAAATCACCGCTACTTTATCGTGTTTTAACACCAGAAGAACGCTGTCCATTCTGGTTGACCTCGTGTTTTTTTTCATTGTTTCATTCTTTCTCACTTGTCATCACCCCATTTCCCTTATTCTTGGGTCGATGAGGCAATAAAGAATATCTGACAAAAGATTGCCAACGATCACCAGGGTTGCAGAAAGCACCAATATGATCATGACAATGGGATAATCAAGACCTTGAATGGCTTTGATAAAGTAAGGTCCTACCCCAGGCCAGCCAAATACAGTCTCAGTAATAATTGCTCCGGTTACTAAAAGAGGAAGTGCCATGCCAAGTCTTGTCACCACTGGCAAGAGAACATTTTTACTCACATGTTTAAACATGATCTCCCGTTTGGTTGCACCAAAGGCCTGCTGTACCAGCACATAATCCTCAGAGAACTGAGTCAGGGTGGAGGAACGGACAAACTTTATATTGGCAGGCAAAAAGGTAAATACCAAAGTCGCAAAGGGCATGATGTAGTGTCTTAGAAAATCAACCACAGAGGATTCCATTCCAACCGAATTCATTCCAACAAAGGGAAGAAGCTTTAGCTTATATCCAAAGACAAAGATAAGAAGCATGGAGAACCAGAAGGAAGGTACCGCGATACCAACGGAAGAAAAACCGTCAATCAGCTTATCTGTGAAACGGTTTTTACGAGATCCTGCCAACAATCCCAGCACGACTGCAAGAGTATAAGCTGTTAAATAGGCGGGAAGTACCAGCTTTATTGTATTTGGAATACGGACGGAAAGATCCGCTGCAATGCTTTGCTTTGTAACGATAGAATATCCATAATTTCCATTCATCAGTCCGTCCAGCCAGCGAATATATTGGATAAATAACGGCTGGTCAAATCCGTACTTTGCCTTAATTAAATCAATGGTCTCCTGTGACATCCTGGGATTAGTCATGGCGTCAATGGCATCATAGGGAGCAAAATGCATTAAGGTAAAGCAAAGAATAGTTATGAATAGGACCATGGGTATGGCTGTCAATATTCGTTTTAATATATATTTGGCCATATGATTTCTCCTTATAAAAAGAGGGTATCTGCCGCAGGAATTGAAGCAGCAAACACCCCCTTTTTCAAATTTTATTTAAGCTTTAATTTTGAAGTGTCTTCAAAGGTGTAAACAGGAACTAACTTCGCTTCATCAATGCCTGCGATTTTGTCTGATACCACTAAAAGACGCTTGTTGGAATACAGCGGATAAAAGCAAGCCGTATCTTGTAACTTCTTCTGAAGCTCTGTATAGATTTCTTTTCTCTTTGCTTTGTCAGTTTCTTTACGTCCCTGAGAGAAAAGCTCATCGATTTCAGGATAATCATAATGCATATAGTTGTGGCTGTTGCCGCTTTCAAAGAGGCTGGTAAAGGTATCTGGATCAATTCCCATGATATAACCACCAAAGTACATATCGTAAGAATTATCTTCCTTTTTCATCTGCTGGCTTAATGCTGTGGAATCCACTCCCGTTAAGTTCACCTTAATGCCTACCTTCTGGAGCTGTTCCTGAACTAAGATTGCAGTGGTTGACTGAATGCTGTCTGTAGCACTGTATGCAAGAGTAAGTTCTGGTGCCTTATTACCAGAAGCTGCCAGGAATTCTTTTGACTTTTCAAGATTCTGACCGTACTTTTCAACGTCCTCTGTAAAGAACTCACTGTTAGGAGGCATAAAGCTCCATGGCAGATCGTAGTTTGCTTCATCTAAGAAGATAGCGTCTGCAATGGCCTTTTTATCAATGGCGTACAGAATTGCTTTTCTTAAGTTTTCATCGTTCATACGCTTTGCGTTCATCATCAGATAGCCAACACGGCCTTCCTGATAAGGCTTTACGGTTAAGTTGTTGGACTTTAGATCCATCTGCTCTACCTGAGCAGGGGTACCAATCCAGGCATCTACTTCTCCACTTTGAATGGCTGTTTTTGCTGTGTTTTCATTTTCAATGATTCGGTAAACAATGTTATCGATGGAAGGTGCTCCAAGGAAATAATTTTCATTCTTTGTGAATTTCACATAAGAACCTGCGGAGTACTCTGACATCACGTAAGGTCCGGTTCCAACTGGCTTTGCATTCACTTCATTGTTTTCAAAACTGGTTACATTCTCATATACATGCTTTGGCATGATAAAGATCTGGGAAAGCATCTCTTCTGCTGCTGCATTGATCACTGGCATGGTAAAGGTAACGGTATAATCATCCACTTTAGCGACTTTTACACTTCCTTCTGGATAAACAAGCTGAGAATAAGCCCAGCCTACATTCTCTTCTTTTTCCATGGCTTCAAAGGTAAATACCACATCATCAGCCGTAAATTTCTCACCATCAGACCACTTTACATCGTCTCTTAAGTGTACGGTGTAAGTTAATTTATCATCAGAGGCATCAATGCTCTTTGCAAGGAAGTAGTTAATTCCATCTGCATTGTACATATATAAGGGAGAATAAATCATCTTAATGGTCATAAGTCCAAAACGGTCGCTTGTTGTAATAACATTTACATTGGCTCCCGGATCGCCTGCGATGGCATAAGTAAATGTACTATCGCCTCCGGTTTTGGTTCCAGCAGTGGTTTCCCCTGCCTTTGTTGTTTCCCCTGCTCCACCTGCAGTTGTATTATTTCCTGCCCCCGGATCTTTTCCTCCGCAAGCAGTTAAAGCTCCAAGAATCACGAGTGATGATATGAGAGCTAGCCCACTTCTTTTTAATGTTTTTTTCATAAATAACTCCTTCCTATTCTAGTCAATCCACGACGTATATGAAAATCCAGTCACCCTGGTAGCCGTCTTCTATTAAAAATATAGTTTATTATATACTCACTTCATAGGTTTTTGCAACTGGTTTTCTTTAATTTCCTATATTTTTCATATGTTTAAATGTTTATTCCTATATTTTCTAAGATTCCTCCTTGTTTATGCTTGATAAATTACCCCTTGTTGCAAAAATTCCGGTGCTAAGATGCACCGGAATCTTCTCCTAATTCTTCTTCTACCACTTACACACTTCGAATGGAAAAAGTTCTTTCATAAGGAGTGTAGTCGTTAAAGTATATGGTGAAACCGGATTCGTTGATCTCTTCTCCAGAATAATGTCCCCCAAATTCATGAGTTCCATAACCAGGACCTAACAGTAGTTTTTGATTTTCATGATGTAACGTCAAAAACCCATCCCGGAGCACCATCTCTTCTCCCTTTGCCGCCTTCATATGGAAATGTTCATTTTCCAGTATGCTCCCTGCTGGAACGCAGAGTTCAACCCGCAGCGGCACCTGATCCAGACCTTCTGCTTTTACATTAATTTCCATTCCATCCGAAAGTTCTTTTAACATTACGGTAAGCTTAAGCTCACTGCTGTTTAAGATTTCTCTCTTGGTATGGTCCATCTTCCACCAGTCGCTGGTGTCTTGTTTTTCTGCAAAAGGTAGATAATACCAGCCCTTTGCAATTGAAGTTAATACGCAAACACCATCTTTTTCTTCCATGGTCTGAGGAATGAAATTACGGATATCACAGTAGCTTTCTCCTATTTTTAAGTAGATAAGAGTCTCCTTAAATTTAAGAAACAAGAAGGAACTTCTTCCTTTTAATATACTGTATCCATACTCTGGTGTTTTACCACGGATGACGCCTGCCTCTTCAAAGTGCTTGTGATACGTTTCTAAAAAACCATATCCTTTGAATTCATATTCCATCATAAAATCATGAAGCATAATAATATGAAGGCACTCTGGTGCCATATCTCCACGCTCCGTATTGTCCTTGATGATCTTATGAGCCGCATGGTCAAAGACTTCCAGACCTGTCTTTGAAGCCATATATAGATACTGATATAAATACTTGTCCGGGTAATCCGCCTTGCCCTGATCCTGTCTTGTGGAGTTCTGAGTAAATATGGTGTCATCTGGATCGATGTAGTAAAGCATCATCTTTAGATTTCGCTCTACATATAAAAGGTAGGAATCATCCCCTGATTCCTCATACATTGCCATCATGGCATTGTTGACTACTGCATTATAATTGCCTGTGGAGCGTTCTGCGTACTCTCCCTCCTCATTACCGTCTATCCCCTCTGAGAGATACTGGTCTGCCCGTTTCGTAAGCGCAAGAGAAAGCTCAGGGTTTTCTTCCTTTACCAGATTGGCTCCTTGCATAAGGGCAGCCGTAATGCCCCAACGATGATTTGGTGTGTGGAAACCTCCGATCAAAAGTGCGTTTAGAGCCTTTATGAGAACAGCACGGTAACCTGACTTTAAGGTCACAAGTTCTTCTTCCCTGGTGTATTTTAAAAACAACCGGTACGTGGCGATGAGGCGTTTAAAGCAAAAGGATGTATCTGGCGCTGATTTAAAGTTACAGGAAGGGTAATCAAAGCTTCCGTCTTCCCTCTGGCAATGTTTGATAAAGATGAGTGCTGCCTCCATTGCCTTAAAGAGAGTCTCATTTTTATAGTAGCGGCTTTTCTCATTCAAATAGACGCTGGCTGCATCTGCCATGACATATATGGTTGGCTTTACTTCTAAAAGAGGACGTTTCATTCCTCCGTAAAAAACATCTCTTTGATCCTTCACCTGTAGACTTAAAAATTGATCCACTCTTATTTCTGCAGAACGGATCATATGTTCCATGTATCGTTTCATCCTGATTGTCCTCTTTTCTATGATTCTAACAGTGCTGCACCAATAAGGCCCGCATCGTTATCCAGCGTTGCAACCGTAATTTTTGTCCTGTTACGAGAGGTAGCCGCATAATCTTCTTTATCAATAATGGCCTGAAGGGGTTTTAACAATAAGTCTCCTGCCTTACTAATTCCACCGCCAATGCAGAGGACCTCTGGCTGAAATATATTAATTAAATCCACCAAACCAGTGGCCAGGTAAAGGGTGAATTGACTTAAAACCTGCTTTGCAGTCTCATCCCCTTGCCGTACACCGTCAAATAAGGTCTTTCCTTCTACCTGGTCTATGTTCTTGCCGCACAGCTCCCACAAAAGGGATTCTGGGTGTTGTTCCATGGCTTCCTTTGTCTGGGCAACCAATGCGGTAGCAGAGGCATAGGTTTCAAAGCATCCTCGTCTTCCGCAGTTACAAGGAATTCCATTTCTATCAATGACAAAGTGACCAAATTCTCCCGCTGCATAATTCACACCACGAAACAGCTTCCCATCTAAAATAATACCACCACCCACCCCGGTTCCAAGGGTGACTGCCAGCATGGATTTGCTTCCTTTTCCGCTGCCTGCCACATATTCTCCCCATGCGGCGGCATTGGCATCGTTATCAAACCGAATGGGCTTGCCTGGGAGTTCGTCTTTTAACATGGAGACCATTGGTTCATCGTAAAAGCCAAGATTGTTGGCATATTCCACCATACCTGTATCCCGGTTAGCCGTGCCTGGAACACCAATCCCTATTGCTTCTATGTTCTCCCATGGAATCTCTCCCATTTCTGCCACTTCTTTTGCAAGACTTGCCATATCTTTTACGATTTCTCTGGCGGTTCTCCCGCTTTTGGTTGGAACGGACAACTGACTTTTCAAGGTGCCATCCTCTCCCACCAGTCCTGCTGCAATATTTGTTCCCCCAAGATCGATACCAACGTAATATCTCATGTTCCTCGCTCCTTTTGTAATTTCTTTCGTTGCAGCCAAGTTTCCAGCCGTTTCCCGTCCCCATTGACAATCAATTCTTCCGGGAAATGAATTTCCTCAAGCATTTCTAAGGCATTTGGGAAAACCCCAACCAGCTTGCAAAAATGGGCATCTGAGTTGACGATCACGAAAACCTGATGAAGGGCACATAATCTGGCAATCCTCATACAGTTTTCTTTTGATTCCTTCCTTACATGAAAGGTTGCCTCATTGATCTCTACTGCCTTCCCGTACCTCCCAAACGCAGGGATAACACGCTCATAATCATAGGAAAAGCAACTGGTACCGCTATGGCCAATGATGTCCACCAGGGGATTTGCCGCCACCGATAGATAGGCTCTCGTGTGGTCCTCTACGGTTTTTGGAGGTGTCACTTCATTATGAAAAGAGGCGATGGTATAATCAAGCCTGTTTTTTATGGTGTCCCGGCTTAAGTCAATGCTTCCATTATAATCCGTTATGTTTAATTCTGCTCCACGATAGACCCGGATTCCTTCTACAATTTCAGGAATGACTCGTAGATTACGAAAATGTCCCTCCGGGGCTCCGTCTTCATGGGCCGGACCATGATTGCTGATTCCTATATAGGAAAGCCCGGCCGCCTTTGCAGCTATAATATTTTCATAGACAGTGCTGTAGCCGTGTTTGCTCACATCCGTATGGGTGTGTAAATCCGCTGTTAGATGTTTTATCATTTTAACCTGCCATTTATCCGTTAATAGAATCGATCCGCTTATCTGCAGACCACTTGATAATTAAGTTATTTTTTTCATATCCTGGTGGATAGAGAAGGTCTAACTCTATCTTGGTACTATCCTTAGATTTCCCTATTTTCACATTCAATACCTTGATTTTATCTTCGGTAAACATATTAAAAAGCTCTGTGATCACTGGATCATAGTGAGAGGTATTGATTTTTAACATACTCCTGTAAGGCTCTTTGGATAAAAATGGCACATCATGAAGGATAATCTGGGTGAAAATAAGAAGCAAGCTAGCCCCACAACCCACAAAATAAGAGCCAGAGCCAATTGCCATACCAACACCTGCTGTGGCCCATATCCCAGCAGCGGTGGTCAGTCCGCTTACGGAGTTGTTTTTTATAAAGATAACTCCCGCACCCAAAAAACCGATACCGGAAACAATTTGAGATGCGACTCTTGAAGGGTCAAAATTGGGAATATCCCGAAACCCATACTTAGAAACTACCATCATAAGGGCAGCTCCCATTGCCACAATGGCATGAGTTCTCATTCCCGCTCCTTTGTAGCGGCTTTTTCTCTCATACCCGATGAGATAACCAAAAACCCCTGCCACAACGATTCTTATAAACAAGCTGGTCTGATAGACGAGATCGTACTTTTCGATTACCCCCACCAGCATTTGTTGGACATAGATCATTTCCTTACCCCTTTTCTGTTCTTACTGATATATTATAAATATGCTACTAATTTAACATGTTTGATTGGATCCGTCACCTCAGAAATTGCGATTCTTTCCTTTTTTACTATGCATTTTTTGTATTCTTATCTTGGATCTGGTTTTTATGAGTGCCTTATATGTAAAATGGAGAGATGCCCTTTCTTTCGAGAAGGCACCTCTCCATTTTTTAGTTCACTTCCTTGACCCAGTTATATCTTGGGTCATCCACTCTTGTTGTCCAGGGATTACCGGGAAGATGGCGGATCATCCAGCAGTAGTACATAGGAAATCCGGGTGCAGTTGTCTGAGGGTGGGTCTTCCCTCCAGGAATAGCTGCACAGCTTCCGTCCTTGATCTTAAAGGCTTCCTCACCGATAAAGCAGGCTCCAAAGCCTTCTGGCCGTTCGTAACGATAGTAATACACCTCTGGCTGGGGATGCTCGTGGGGGGTGTAGCTTGACCAGCCGCCTTGATGGGTGATTACTTCTCCATTTACCATATTGGAATAAGGAGCGTTGCTGTAATCAAAGATGGTGCGGACCGTACGTTTCATCTTATTCTCCCAAAGTCCCTCACCAAATGTATCGTTGGTACAATCCTCTGGCCGATAGAATATGCTTTCAAATGGTTTCTCATTTTCGGTACACTGCACTAAGACCTGGCTGTCAGCTTTTGCAGTCACAGTAACGGTTGTATCCTTGGAAACATGAAGACAGTAAGGGCCTTCCTCAATGAAACTGCTGCGGTTTCCACACGCCTCCTTCCCCTCCCAGAAAAAGGTAATTTCCCCGGTGAGAAGTAAGACTGCCATCTCGCTTTGAGGATAGGAAAAGGTGCGTTCCTCTCCTTTCTTTAACTCATAGACAGCAATATCCATTAACATATCATTGTTCGCGTCTCCGGCTTTACACAGGGTCTTAACTCCCTCCTGATCAAACTCCGGGTAGCTAAATAATTCGCTCATGGCAACTCCTTTCTTCCTATTATTAATTACATTGTGATTTCTGAAATTTTAACAGGTCTGTGCTCTTCTACGGATTTCTTTGCTGCGATTCCCATAAGTACTGGCTTTAATCCATCTAACACGCCAAGAGGAGTATCTGTGTTGTTTTCAATGGCTTCAATAAAGCAGTTTACTTCTTTTGCAAAGGACTGCATGTAGCGCTCTAAGAAGAAGTAGAGTGGTTTTTCTCCGGTCACGCCGTCTGCGGTGCTGAGTACTGCACTGGATTCGGTATCATTAGCGGTTGCCACCATACCCTTGGAGCCAAATACCTCTGCTCTCTGGTCATAGCCATACACGGCCTTTCTGGAATTATCAATCACTGCTATGGCACCATTTTCCATCTTAATGGTGATAACTGCGGTATCTACATCTCCTGCTTCTCCAATGGCTGGATCAACTAAGACGGCTGACTGAACGTAGATCTCTTCTGCGTCACAGCCTGCTAAGAAGCGCACCATATCAAAATCATGAATGGTCATATCAAGGAACATACCGCCGGAAACGGCTGCATACTCTGCACTTGGTGGCTCTGGATCTCTGGAGGTTACCTTAATAATATGAGGTTCTCCGATTTTTCCTGCGACAACTGCATTTTTAACTGCTTCAAAGTTGTGGTCAAAACGACGGTTAAAGCCAACCTGATACTTCACCTTGCTATCCTTTAATGCCTCAATAACCTCTTTGATTTTATCAACGTCATGATCAATAGGCTTTTCACAGAAAACGTGTTTACCAGCCTTAATTGCTTCCACAGAAATAGGGGAATGAGTGTTGGTGGAGGAACAAATTAAAACAGCATCGATTTCTGGATCTGCTAAAATCTCCTTATAATCCTTGGTGGTATGAGTAACTCCCATGCCTTTAGCCCAATTAGCAGTTTCTTCGTTCATAAATGGGTCAGCAATGGTTTTGATTGTTGCATTCTTTACGATGTTGCAAATGCTGGTGGTATGAACTTTTCCGATCCTTCCAGCCCCAATAATACCTACAGTTACCATAATTTTCTTCTCCTTTTATTATGTGATGAATTAAAGACCAGTTTTTTCTGAAATGAATTTTCTTGCATTGATGGCATATTCCAGTGGGTTAGCTTTTGCCGGATCCTGCTCCGCTTCCACTACCATATAGCCTTCATAGGAAGCGTCCTCTAATACTTCAAAGATTGGATCAAAGCTTACACAGCCATCTCCAGGAATGGTGAAGGCACCTGCCCGCACGCCAGCCAGGAAGCTCATCTTCTCTTCCCTTACCTGTTTTACTACCTCAGGACGGATATCCTTCAAATGTACATGCTTAATGCGGTCTACATATTTGGTAATCATTGCTACCGGATCCTCGTCACAGTAAGCAAAATGTCCGCTATCAAATAAGAGACTCACGTATTCCTTATCCGTACCTGCCATCATGCGCTCTACCTCGGCTGCACTCTGAACAACGGTTCCCATGTGATGATGGAAGGTAAGATCAACCCCATACTCTTCTTTGGATACTTTTCCAAGGCGATTTAAACCATCGCATAAAAGATCCCATTCCCTGTCATCCATCTCATGTTTGCCTTCAAATACGGGCTGGTCAAGCATTCCCTGTGTGCTGTAGCTTTGCTCAGAAACTCCAACTACTTTTGCCCCCATAGCTGCAAGGAAAGCCACATGCTTTCTAAATTCTGCCTCTGTTTCTTCGTATGGCTTGCTGATTAAGAAGGTGGAAAACCATGCGTTGCAGATCTCAACTCCTCTTAGCTTTAAGGCCTTTTTTAAGACCTCCACATCCTTTGGGTACTTATTTCCCACCTCTGAGCCTGTAAATCCAGCCAGTGCCATCTCGCTGACACACTGCTCAAAGGTATTCTCCCCACCGAGATCTGGAAGATCATCATTGGTCCATGCGATTGGTGCGATTCCTAATTTTACTTTCTCCTTGTTTAACATATTGGTATCCCTTCCCTATTTTATTATTTAATACCGCCTTGCTTTCCCGCGGTTTTCAATCAGAGTTTCATATGCTTTTTGCTGCCCTTCATCTCCGGTCACACTTGCAAGTCCCACATTCCACCAAGACTTGTAGCCTTCTGTCATGGTCTTTGGAAGTACCTTGATATCGATTAACGTGGAAACAGTCTGCTTCTTTGCATCTGCAAGTGCTGCCTTTAATTCATCCAGTGTTTTTGCTGTATAGGTCTTAACCCCATATCCTTCACAGACCTTTGCATAATCCACTGGGATCAGTCCACCGTTTAAAGCCCCATCTTCACTGCGGTAACGGAATTCTGTTGCCAGGTTTCCGATGCCATTTGACATCTGAAGATTGTTGATACAGCCAAAGCCGCAGTTGTCAAATAAAAGAACGTTGATCTTCATTCCCTCCTGAAGAGAGGTTAAAAGCTCGCCATGAAGCATCTGGAAGCTTCCGTCTCCGCACATAGAATATACTTCCTGTTTAGGAGATGCCATCTTTGCCCCAAGACTTGCTGAAATCTCATAGCCCATACAGGAATAACCATATTCCATGTGATAAGCATCGGTTTGATCTGTAGTCCACATTCTCTGTAAGCAACCAGGAAGACTACCAGAAGCGCCCACTACGATGGCGTCAGAATCAATCTCATCACGAATTACGGAAATAGCCGCTGTCTGAGTGATCACACCGCCTGTGAGTGCAACGAACTCCTCAATGGACACAGGGTTTCTTGCTTTCACCATAGGTTCAAAATCATCGTCATAGCAGTAAGAGGAAAGGCGATCCATCTCCTCTTCCCAGGCTTTCTTTGCTGCCTCAATTTCCCTGTTATAACCAGATACATATCCTTGTTTTTTCAAACGTTCTGACAACACGTTAAGAGCTGCCTTTGCATCTGCCACAACAGGAAGTGAATCCATCTTATAAGCATGGAATCTGGAGATATTAATGGATGCCATCTTCATATCAGGATTCTTAAACTGGTTCTTAGAGCCAGTGGTAAAGTCAGACAAACGGCTTCCCACGGAAATGATTAAATCGGCTTCTTCTGCAATGGTATTTGCTGATAAGTTTCCAGTCACACCTAACCCGCCCAAGTTATAAGGATGAGAGGATTTACAAGCACTCTTACCAGCCTGAGTCTCTGCAAATGGTATGTGGAAGGTCTCACAGAACTTCATCAGTTCCTCACCAGCTTCTGAATACCGAACCCCACCGCCACAGATGATCATTGGCTTTTTGCTCTTTACAATCATTCCTACCAAGTCGTCTAAGTCTTCACTGGTTGGCACCGGACGAGAGATTCTATGCACCCGTTTCTCGAAGAAATAATCCGGGTATTCATAAGATTCTCCTTCCGCATCCTGAGAAAGAGCGACGCATACCGCGCCTGTTTCGGCTGGATCTGTAAGAACCCGCATGGCATTGATCATCGTTGACATCAGTTGTTCCGGGCGAACGATACGGTCCCAGAACTTGCATACCGGACGGAACGCATCGTTTGTCGTAATGGATGGGCCATAGCTTTGCTCCAACTGCTGCAGCACTGGATCTGGCTGTCTGGTGGCGTAAGTATCACCAGGCAGAAGGAGAAGAGGAATGTTATTGACTGTGGCACAGGCTGCGGCTGTCACCATGTTGGCTGCACCTGGTCCAATGGAGGAAGAACAGGCAATGATTTTCTTTCTGTTGTTCTGCTTGGCATATCCTGCTGCCACGTGAGCCATTCCCTGTTCGTTCCGTCCCTGATATACCTTTAGGCTTCCTGGATTTTCATCCAGTGCCTGACCAAGACCTACCACGATTCCGTGACCGAAAATGGTGAAGACTCCTTCTACAAACTTTGTTACTTCTCCGTCTCGCTCCACATACTGGTTATCTAGAAACTTTACCAGTGCCTGCGCAACCGTCATTTTGGTGTACCCCATAACCCTTGTCTCCCTTCTTTATGCTCTGGCAATCATTTCGCCGTATTTTTCCTTACTTTCTTTGATAAATGCTCGAACTTCGTCGGGGCCTGGAAGATCCTCAGAACAAGAGTGGCTTGCCACCATCATCGCTGCTTCTGCACTGCCAAACTCCAGACAATCAATCATCTCCCAGCCTTCAAACAATCCATATAAGAAACCGGAACCATAGCCATCTCCGCCACCAAAGGATTTAAGAGCCGTAACTGGGAAAGGCTTGATGCTATAGCGGTTTCCATCGTTTGTATAAGCGGTGGAACCTTCCTTGCCATGCTTAATGATTACAATCTTTGCCTGTTCCTTATGCCATGCAGCCGCGCTCTCCTCATCGGAACGGCCTTCTTCAATTAATCGCTCCGTTAAGTTAAATTCTTCTCTGGACCCCATGATGATATCCGCTTCCTTGGCTACCATAGAATAGTAGATGGATATTTCATCTTCACTCACCCAGTTATAAGGACGGTAATCAATATCAAATATAATAACTGTGCCATTCTTTTTTGCAAGCATCACTGCCTTAAGAGCTGCTTCTCTGGAAGGACTGGCTGCAAGAGACGTTCCGGAAATCAGGATTGCCTTTGTATTTTTTATATATTCTTCATCAATATCCGCTGGATTTAACTGCAAATCTGCAATGCAGTTGCGATACATTAAAATACTGCTTTCCGTAGGAGACAAAATTTCCGTAAAGGTCAGGCCAATCTTTTCCCCGTTTTCACAGCGGCGGATTCTGGTTACATCAATTCCTTCTTTTTTGAAAAAGTCTGTTACAAAATCCCCAAACTGGTCATCGGATACTCTTGCAAAAAATCCTGCCTTTAATCCATGTCTGGAAACACCAACCGCAATGTTAGCCGGTGATCCACCTACATACTTTTTAAAGGTGGTGCACTCTGCCAGGGGATGGAAATAATCCACCGGGTTAAAATCAACAGCCACTCTTCCTAGTAAAACTAAATCCATGGGTCTTTTCTCGTCAAATGTAATATACTGCATGCTTTCCCTCCAGACTACAGCGGTTCTGCACAATTAAAAATGCGGATGTGCTGTGTAACATTATCGTAAACGCCTTTTACCATAGCTTCATTTAATCCAAAATAATCATGTTTTCCTTCACTGCCCAGATAGTTAATTGCCTCCCTGGTCAAGCTATCAAAGCTTGCAGTGGCAATGTTAATCTTACGTATGCCAAGTGAAATGGCAATCCGAAAATCCTCCGGCGTAATCCCGGTTCCACCATGAAGCACCAGAGGTGCCTCAGTAATCTTACCAATGGATCCTAACACGTCAAAGGAAAGACGAGGGGCCACGGGATAATTGCCGTGGGCATTGCCAATGGCAACTGCTAAGGCGTCCACTCCGGTCCGTTTTAGAAAAACCTTGGCATCTTCAGGGTTGGTACAGCGGATCCCCTCATCAACACTGCCATCCTCACTTCCACCCACCAGACCAAGCTCCGCTTCCAGTGTTGCTCCGTACTTCTTAGCAAGATCAGCCGCCTGCAACGTTTTTTCAATATTCTCTTCAAAAGGAAGGGTGGAACCGTCCATCATAATAGAAGTGAACCCATATTCCAGCGCTTGATGAAGCACGTCTAGTGTCTTCCCATGATCCAGATGAACGGCAATATCCACAGAAGATTTCTTTGCCGCCTCCACCATCATGGGAGCCATGAGAGCCAGTGGAGAATGAGGAAGCCTAACCTCTGCAATCTGTAAAATGATAGGGGTATCCATATCCTCAGCCGCCTTTACCGCTCCCTTTACCATCTCAAGGTTCCCCACGCTAAAGGCACCAACAGCCCGATGTTTCGTCTTTGCCTGATCAAGCAATTCCTTCATTGTTACTAATGCCATACGCTTCTCCTTTTTCCCCGCTTTAATCAAAAAGTCTGCGGTAAATCTCGGTTACATCGTCCTTTGTCATGTCTTTTCTGGTATTGGAAGGACTTCCGCTTTCCATGGCATCCCCTGCCATCTTATCAATGACTGCGAAAAATGCCTCCCTGTTTATACCATATCCAGAAAGAGAAGGAATCTCAAGTTCCTCTACAATTCCAATCACAGCCTGTAAAAATGCCTTTGCAGCCATTTCGTCTGTATCTGATTCCCCTGCCACTCCAATCTCTCTTGCCATAACTGCAAACCGGTCATAAGCTCCATCAAGGGCAAACCGGAAACATTCCTTTAAAAGCATGGCATTGGAGATACCGTGAGGAACATGAAATAGTGCTCCAATGGGGCGGCTCATTCCATGAACCAGGGTAACAGATGCATTGTTAAAAGCGATCCCAGCTTCTAACGCAGCCAAAGCCATCTCTTCTCTGGCCTTTTTATCCTCTCCATTATGATAAGCCTTAGGAAGCCAGGCAAAGATTCTCTTTACGGCTGATAAGGCAAAGGAGTCGGATAAGGGCTGTGCCTTTCTTGAGGTATAGGCTTCCATTGCATGAGTTAAGGCATCAAGTCCGGTAGCCGCTGTAATCTTAGGCGGAGCTGTCATGGTAAACCTAGGATCAATAATCGCAAGGTCTGGCATCAATACCGGACCTTTTAAAAGCATCTTAACGTCCTTTATGGTATCTGTAATAATGGTAAACTGAGTGGCCTCAGAACCGGTGCCTGCTGTGGTAGGAATGGCAGCCATAGGAGGAAGTTCTCCTTTTATTACCTTACCCATGTAATCAGAGATCGCACCACCGCAAGCAGATAACGCAGCAATTGCCTTCATGGAATCAATAGGGCTTCCGCCTCCCAGTGCGATTAAGAAATCGCAGCCTTCCTCTTTGTAAGAAGATAATCCTTCTTCAATCATGGCATCCGTTGGCTCTCCATTGATCCCGTCAAATACGAAATAGGATATGTTCTCATCGTCTAAAAGTCCGGTTAAAATCTCCACATTTCCAAGCTTTACCATCATCTCATCGGTGACAATTAAAGCCTTTTTTCCCTGTTCTTTTAAATGACCCCTGGCATCAAAGAGGGCATTGTCTCCATTCACGATTGTTCCAGGCATAATAAACTCTCTTCCCATTATTACGCTCCTTTCCTATTTATGATAATATTTTGATTTAATTGTTGTTGTATTTTGGTTATATTCTAGCACTTTTCAAGGGTATGGTCAAGAGATTCTTCCAGTTTTTTTCCTTAATATGATCACTTTTTGGTAACTTGTTGATATTTTTTTGTGCATCTGTTATAATTTCTTCAGAAAGGTTGCCAATGGGGCAGCCATAAAAGGAGTGTAACATGAGAATTTCCCGTATTGACGAATTAGAACAATATATTCTGGAGCACAAAACTGCCACCATCGATAGCCTGTGTGAAGTCTTTGAAATATCAAAAAATACCTTGCGAAGAGACTTAGAAGTCCTGGTATCCAGAGGAACGGTAGAAAAGGTATATGGTGGCGTGATTGCTCTGGAATCAGTCTCTCCCATTCCAGAACTTATCACCTTTCACGAGCGGGCCAATCAGAATGCACATAAAAAACAGCGGATCGCAGCCTTAGCTGCTTCCTATGTCAGAGAACGTGACATCATATTTATAGACAGCGGAACCACGACCATGAATATTGTGGACTATTTGACCCATTTGAATACAGTCACTGTCATAACAAACAGCGTTCAGGTCATAAATAAGGCCATGAATTATTCAAATATTAACTTAATCGTCTTACCTGGTTCCTTAAAAAGAGATACGGCATCTCTTGTGGGAAGCTCCTGTGTGGAGTATTTGGAGGACTTTAATATTGTCCGGGCTTTTATGGCCTGCACCGGAATCTCCACTCAGGCTGGAATTTGCAATGCCTCTACGGAAGAATACAATGTAAAAAAAGCGGCGATTAAAAAAAGCCAGAAGCATTACCTTCTGGCTGATTCCTCAAAGTTTGGCCGTGCCTCGCTTATGACGTTTGGAGATGTGAGTCAGTTTGATTCCATACTAACCGATCAGATGCCAGATGATGCATTCTGCTCCTACTGTGAGGAACAAGGCTGCGCCATCCGCATCGCCACAGAAGCAGTCGTTAGATGATAACTTCCTCTGTATGAAGGAGGGTGACATCTTCTTTATAGTAAGGCTGCATGCTCTCTTCCACATTGATTTTTATATGCTCAAACGAGATATCTCTGGCATAGTCCACATAGATTCCAGATATCTTGGTTCGTATCACACCGTCGCCCTGGTAAGGACGAATATCGTATCCTTCAACGTCCCAACGTGATGTCTTTTCCAGGGTCAGATGAATGTGATCAAAACTCACATCTTCCACGTAATTATCTTCACTTCCCCTAATAAAGATTCCATTTTCCCCTTTGCAGGTAATGTTCTGGAACCGGACATTTCGAACCATTCCAGCCTTTACCCCAGGCTTACGGTCCTGTACGGTGATGCAAATCGGCTCGGCTCTTCCCCACCACTCATGAGAAAACCTTCGTGTTTCAATGACGATATTAGAAAACACAACATTTTCCACGTTTCCACCATCTCGAATCTGTAAGGAGATGCCACGATTGCTTCTGCTGATGGTACAGTTTTCTACCAATATGTTGCGGAAGCTGCACTCCCCTTCCGTGCCAAACTTAATGGCAGCACTGGTGGAAATTAAGGTACAGTTTGAGATTACGATGTTCTCGCAAGGACCATATTGATTGTAATCTCCTGAGTTCTTTAAAACAATGGCATCGTCTCCGCACTCAATGTGGCATCCGATGATACGGACGTTGGTACAGTGATCTGGATCGATTCCATCGGAGTTTGCCATCTGTAAATTATTAAGCAGACGGATTCCTTGGATTAAGACATCGTTACAGCCCACCAGATGAACGGTCCAAAATGCACAGTTAATGAGAGTCACATCCTGAATGGTCAGATGCTCAAATTTCTCCAAAAGCATCAATGGAATTCTCGGATAATAGGTTCCTTCGATATGATAACCGGAGTCAGTTCCGTAAAAAATCTTCTCATTGGCATCAATGGTGCCAAAACCAGTGATTGCCACATTCTTCTGGTCAAACCCATAGATAAATGCGTGAAATGGTCTGCCGTTGTATTCGCTGTTTAAAAAAGATGGAAGCCCGGATTCATGGGCTACGATCTTACCTCCGTTCGCCAGAGGGTAATAATCATTTAAGTTGTCGCTGGCCTTTAACACGGCACCCATCTCCAGGTGGAAATCCACGTTTGACTTAAGTAGGATAGAACCACTGTTATAAGTATGACCGCCGGGAAGAAACACTCTTCCGCCTCCCTCGCTGGTACATGTGTCTATGGCTTTTTGGATTGCCTCTGCATCATTGGTAATTCCATCGCCCTTTGCTCCGAAATCCAATACATTGTATGTCATAATTTCCTCCAATCCGACAATTCCATGTGTAATGTTCTGTCTTTATCTTAATGTGTTTAAATTGGCACAATTATATCAATTCTATCCGAAGAAAAAAAGCTGAAATGAAAAATAAACGGCAAAGGTTTATAAAAAAGCTGTTTTTTATAAGTCCTCTGCCGTTTTTTAACCCTTTAAACCGGAAGTGCTGATGCCTTCCACCAAATATTTCTGCAGGCAGATGAAGATAATCACTGCTGGGAGAATGGATAAGGTAGCCATGGCAAACATAGCGCCGTAATCCGAAGAAGATCCTGGGTCACTAAAAAGTTTTAGAGCCAGACTGACCGGATACTTTGCAGATTCGTTGATATAGAGCAGGGCAGACAAAAAGTCATCCCAGCGCCACATAAAGGAAAAGATACTGGCTGTAATCATAGCCGGAGTTATTAATGGAAGCATGATTCGGGCAAAAATACTGTAATAGGAACAACCGTCAATCTTTGCCGCTTCATCAAGCTCTCTTGGAATACCGTCAATGAAGTTAATCATCAGATAGATGAAAAAACCCTGAATGGCAAAGTAATAAGGAACAATGAGAGGACGATAGCTTCCCACCCAGCCAAGCTTTTGATACCATAAATACTGAGGAATCATAAGCACCTGCGCTGGCAGCATCATGGACAAAAGCATGGCAACAAAGAGAAACTTTCTACCAAAGAACTTACACCGTGCAAGGCCATAGGCAACAAACGCCGAAGAAAACACGGTTCCTAAGGTAGCCACCACCGCAATGAAAAAGGAATTACGAAAAAACACCACAAAACCAGTCTTTGCAAATCCCTTCCAGCCAGTGGCGTAATTGGTCAATACGAATTTCTTAGGAATTAATTGTCCGGCTGTGGTAAAGATGGTGCTGGTTTCCTTAAAAGAGCTCATGATCATCCAGATCAAAGGATAGACCATAATAAGGCCAAATCCACACACCAGAACGTGATAAACAATGTCACCCATTCGTTTCTTTGTCTTCATGGTGTCACACTCCTCCCGTATAAACCCAGAATCTCTTGGTCGCAAACAATATCATCGTAATAAAACCAATGATTGCTAACATAACCCATGCCAGTGCCGCACCGTAACCTGTATTGTAGAATTCAAAGGATTGCTGATACATGTAAACGGTATAGAATAAGGTAGAGTTTAAAGGCTTTCCCTGGGTGATGATAAAGCACTGGGTAAAGGCAAGGAACCCGTTGATCATCTGCATCACTAGATTAAAGAAGATAGTTGGCGTCAATAGAGGCAGGGTAATTCGAAAAAATTGGGATACCTTATTTGCCCCATCCACTCTGGCCGCCTCATAAAGAGTCACCGGAATCTGCTTTAAAGAGGATAGAAAAATCAACATAGAAGAACCAAACTGCCACACCGCCAATATAATGAGAGTCCAGATTGCCGTATTCACATTACCAAGCCATGGGAAGCTGGAATTAACGCCCGAAAGTCTTAATAGCTGATTCACCACCCCATCGGTAGCAAACATACGCTTCCAGAGAATTGCTACAGCTACAGAACCTCCAATAATAGAGGGTAGGTAATAGGCAGCTCGGTAGAATCCGGTTATCCTGGTAGTCTTATATAAGATTAATGCAACCATTAAGGCAAATACAAGACGAAGGGGCACAGATACCAGTGCAAAATAAAAGGTGACCCCAATGGTTTTTAAGAAGATCAAATCATCCGTAAACATCTTAATGTAATTTTTCGCTCCTACAAAAACTGGTGGTGCCAATATATTGTAATCGCAAAAGGAATAAAACAAAGAAAGTCCCATGGGAACTACCATAAATACCAAAAATCCAATGGTAAAGGGAAGGCTGAACACAAAGCCTGCCGTGCTTTCTTTATTCATAAATTGTCTGAAACTTTCTCTTTTCCTATGGTTCAAATACGTCCCCTCCGTTCTCAAACAAAAGATCTCGAAAAAGGGCAGAGCCAACTCTGCCCCAAATCATTTATTTCTGGCTCATAATCTTATTGGCACCGTTGTAGAATTCCTCAGCAGCGGTGGCAGCATCATAAGCGCCGTAGCATAACTGCTCCTGTACCTGATTTAGAAGGTTGAATACCTCACTTGCACCATCAGGCTGAGGTGGGTTGATGGGTGAGCTGTTTGGAGTTATAACATCATTGATATAACGAATGATTTCCTGGTTGATTGGATCCATCTTAGGAGAAAGTTCCTCTGCAATCTTACTGGATGCTGGAACCCCACGCTCGCCTAAGAGAATGTTGTTTGCATCACTTGAATTTACCAGGAAGTCTAGTACTTTAACAGCTTCCTCTGCATTCTTTGTATGAGCACCAATAGAGAAGAACTGGCTGGATTTTAAGTAGCCAGATTTCTTTGGATCAGGAGATGGCCATGTAGTCATACCTACGGTCACTCCTTCTGGTGCTGCTTTTTGGATGGCAGTAAGCTGATTGGAGTTAGCAAACGCACACCAGGACATGGTCTCTGGGCTTGAGCCGTATACCATAGGATCTTGTTCTACAGAACCTACAGAGATTTCAGCAAATACGCCTGGATCGATGAGCCAGCCCTCTTTTAAGCCTCTGGTATACATCTCAAAGAAAGGAATGTAGCTTTCCTTTGTTCCACCCATCTTTTTATCTCCAAAGAGCACCACATCATAGGCTCTCATAAAGTAATCCAGATAGGTCTGGGCAGTTCCGTAAACGATGGAGGTCTTATATCCGGTCTTCTCATAGATCTGACGGCAAAGAGCCTCAAATTCATCAATGGTTAAATAATCCTTAACCGTGATACCATTCTGGTCAAGAAGTGTCTTGTTGTACATCATGGCTGGGGAGTTAATGCCTGCACAGATGGCATATACGCCTCCTTCCACCGTACCAGAAGCCATGGTATTTTCTGAAATGCTTGAAACATCCAGCGTCTTATCGTCTATGTACGGCTTTAAATCTACCAGCAAATCATTCTTTACGTACTGGTCTATGTACATATAATCCATCTGGACAATATCAGGAATCGATTGTCCGGCTGCCGATGTAGCAAGCTTGTTCCAGTAATCCGACCACTCAGAAAACTGTCCTTCAATGGTAATTCCAGGATTCTTTTCTGCATACAGATCAAGTGCTGCCTGGGTTCTTTCATTACGGACCTGGTTTCCCCACCAGCTCATCGTAAGTTTCCCCGTATCTTGCTTTGCCGCTGCCGTGGTCTGTGCCTCCTTGGTGGTCTCAGGAGCTGCAGTTGTGGCAGAAGTTTTGCTTCCCCCACAACCTGCTAAAGACGCCGCCGCCAGAACCCCCGTCATGAGCAATGCCATTCTTTTTTTCATAATACCTTCCTCCTTTTTAACTCATCTTAGGTAATTTCATTATACGTTTCCAAGTTCCAGACGTATATGCGAAAAACCGAGTTAGAAGTGGAAAAAACCGAGTTTATTGTATATAATGTATATTTTCACGACTTATTAATTGTGTTTGTTCTATATTTTGTATATAATTTCCTTATAGATATTATTACACTGGAAAAGAGGGGCAGCCTATGAAAGCCTTTATCCGCAACTTGTCTTTAAAAAAGAAGATACAGTCCATTGTATTTATCAGTATCCTGCTCTTAGTTCTTACCTCCTTCTTAAGCATTCACATAACTACTCTGGCCCATCAAAAAGTACTGCACCAAACTGCTGCCACCACACTTTCCTTTTCTGCCCAGGAATTAAATAATCGACTGGAGAACATCCGCACCATGGCAGATATGCTACTAGCTGACAACTCCATGCAAAAAGGTCTGGGAGTCTATAAAGACTCTGCCCTGACCCAGGACCGCACCATTGCTTACAAGACCTTATATACAACCTTAAATGAGTATTACTTTAACTTCCGTAAAAACAATATCAATTACATGAGTCTTTATCAGGATAACATTTCCATTCATACCCACATCATGAGCAGTGAAAAGCTTCCTGATACCATAAAAAAAGATTTGATAAAGCGGGCAGAAGAAGGAAAAGGAAAAACCTTATGGGTCACGGACTACAGTCAGGAATACGGACTTTTTATGGTAAAGAACATAAGGCGTTCCGAGTTTCTTAAGCTGGATTCCATTGGGAATTTAATCGTTAACATTGACATCAACCAGCTTATGAACTCCTTTACAGATACCAGCCGACTAAACGAAAAGGCTGGATATATCCTTTATCACGATGGTAAATTTATTTATAATTCTTCAACTTTTCCTTCAGAGGAAAAACGTTTAGAGCTTTTTGATTCCAGGTATGGTCAGGTGAATTTAGAAACCAGTAATTATTTCTATGTGAAACAAAAAGTGCCTGATCTGGACTGGGATTTCGTGTGTATGATCCCCTATGATAACATTGTAGCCTCCCTTAAGGTAAGTCTTAACCTGTGTATTATTATTACCCTTTTAGCAGTAGCTGCTGCCATGTCCCTATCCTCCATTCTTATTGATTCCATCACCAAGCATTTTAATATCCTTCTTCTTAAAATGAACAATTTAGCTGGAGGCAATAAACATAGTCTCTTCGTACATTACGATTACAGAAGGCGAAGTGATGAGGTTGGAATCTTGCATACCCGCTTTGATGAGATGGTGTTAGCGGTCAATAATCTGATACGTACCAATTACTTAAACGAGATCTTAAAGAAAGAAGCCCAGTTAAAAGCCCTGGAAAACCAGATGAATCCCCACTTTTTATACAATACCTTAGAATCCATTAACTGGAGAGCAAAAATCCTTGGTGCCAGGGATATCTCCTCGATGGCAGAGGCCCTTGGAACGCTTTTAAGAATCACCCTGGATCAAAAATGCAAGCAGGTACCACTTCGTACCGAACTGGAGATGGTACAGTGTTATATGACCATTCAAAAATACCGGTACGAGGACCGTTTGGAATATGAGGTCATAGTACCTCCCCATCTTTTGGGCTGCTGCGTCCTTAAGCTCACCTTGCAGCCTCTCGTTGAGAACGCCATAAGATATGGCCTGGAAGAAAACACGGAAGCATGCAAGATACAGATTGTAGCAGAGCAAAAGGACACATTCCTGCACGTAATGGTAATTAACAACGGCTCCACCTTTGAGGACAGGCTCTTAGAAAAGCTAAAATCCCATCAGATTACCCCTCATGGGTTTGGAATCGGCCTTTTAAATATACAAGAGCGGATGGAGCTGACCTATGGTACTGCCGGAAGCCTTGACCTTTACAATGAAAAGGAACAAGCCGTTGCCAGACTCACCATTCCTCTTCCTATGGAATGGGAAGAAGGAGAATGCCAGAAAGGAGAAGAGCCATGTTAAAATTAATGATTGCAGACGATGAGCGAATGATACGGGAATCCATCTCCACTCTAATTGACTGGAAGAGTCTGGGGATTGAACTGATTGGCACCTGCAGCGATGGAATTGAAGCATATAACATGATCCTTGATGAAACACCTGACATCGTTCTTACGGACATCCGCATGCCAGGGTTATCTGGTCTTGAACTGGTGAGCCGAATCTCACAGACTGATTTGAGCACTCAATTTATCATTCTTTCTGGATTTGGAGAGTTTGAATACGCCAAACAGGCCATGAAATACCGGGTCCATCACTATTTGTTAAAGCCATGCAACGAAGGGCAGATCATTGAAAGCATGAAGGATGTGGTAAAGGAGTATTACCATCGCCGTGCATTCCAGGATCTTAAGGATAGACAAAAAGCCCTGACCGACAACCTCCATTACAGCGTCCTGGCAAATGTCATTAACGAGGGAATCTTTCTTCAAGAGTCCTCGGAACGGGAATGGGATTCTTATTCTGGCTTCATGGACTTTTTTAACACTGGCTACGAGATGTGTTATTTGCATTATCTGGAAGAGGAATATTTAACATCGGTCTTAAATCAGGTCTCTTTCTATATGAAGGAACACGCCCCAGGAATCACGGTTTACAGCCTTTATGTAAAGAATACCATGGTCCTGTTTTTTGAGAGCCATCAGGTGTCTTATGAAATGTTTGATGCGTTTATGAAGTCTCTGTCTCCCCATGAAGCTTCTTCTGGGCTTTCCTATGTAAGAGTTACATATGCCAGCCTTTCCAGCCTGATCGAGTCGCTGACCAGTAAAATAAGGCGGTACGGAATGATATATTTCATGAATGGTCTGCAACCTGTTCCTGTCTGCAACTACAAAAATCTGATTTCTAAGATCGAACAGCTTACCACATCCCTGATGCAACCAGAAAACCCCCAGGCAGATATCTTCCTGGAGGAATTAAAGAACACATTAAACAATATTAATAGTTTGGATTTTTTAAAGCAGGCAGGTTCTCGTATGGTAATTAAGTTTACTACAGGCAATCAATACTACTCTTCTCTCGAAGCAACCGAATACTTAATGTCACTAAATGAACAGACTGATATTGAGAATTTACGAACCATGCTCATAGATAAAATACTTTATATACTGGCGCGACCCTTTGAAAATCCGCAATGCTGCAGCCCGTTTATCGAAAAGGTTATGCTGCATGTGGAAAACAATTTAAACAATCCTAATCTGACTTTAAAATGGATTGCAGAAAATTACCTCTTCATGAATGTAGATTATGTCAGTGCCAGGTTTATTAAGGAAACAAAACAGAGATTTTCAAATTACTTAACTGCGCTCCGAATTCAGAAGGCGAAGCAGCTTTTAACCGAAGATAGTACAGCGCAGATTCAAGAGGTGGCAGAACAGGTGGGGTGTGGTAATAATCCTCAATACTTCAGTCAGATTTTCAAGAAACATACAAGAATGACCCCCAGCGCTTTTGTGAAGCTTATAAATGGAAGGGAGTAATGTAATATATTTCATTTTACTGTTCTGAAGCAATCTCTATAATTTATAATTAGTATGGTATTTAAATTCTATAGATTTTTTACTTTTCCATTCTCTAAATAAATTATTTGACTGCAATGCTCTAGCAACTTATCATCATGAGTTGCGAAAATAATCGTTAGACCTGCTTCGCATAGTTCCAATAGCAAAGATATAATATTTAAACTCATTCTATAATCAAGAGCACTTGTAAGTTCATCGGCTATCAATAGCTGAGGTTCTGTAATAAGTGCTCTTGCAATAGCGACTCGCTGTTTCTCACCTCCGGACAGTAATGCAACTTTCCTATTCATGTAATCAACTTTATTAAGATGAACTTTTTTTAACATGGATCTGACAGTTGATATAATTTCTTTATTTGATTTATTCTCATAAAACAGCAAGGGCAGGCTGATATTATCATATACACTCCACTCATCAATCAATCCATAATCTTGAGGAACATATCCCAAATAATTGTGTCTGAATTTTTGCATTTCTTTTATACTTAAATTATGAATTACAGTATCATTAATCTTACAAATACCTTCTTCAAAATCGGTAAGGCCATATAAAACATTTAATAATGTTGTTTTTCCTGAGCCAGATTGGCCTACAATAGCAATTAGCTCGCCTCTATTTACAGATAAAGTTATCCTGTCTAGTACAGAGATATTACAACGATTAAATGTTTTAGATAAATTTTTCATTTCAATGACTCGTTCTGACAATATATGAATACCTCCTGCTAAAAATTATAATAATAGCCATATGAATCAAAAGGAGAAGGAGAAAGACGTTAATTTCATGATGAGAGTAAGGAAACCGACTCATAATACAATAGAAAAGCCAACATGCCTGACCTAGCGTAAACCCTGTAATCAATTGTATGATACCAGCTACACTTAAACTCAATAAATAGAACTTTTTATTCAGATTACAAATATTAAAAGCTATAATATATTTTTTCTTCTTATAATAAAAAAGAATATATAAATTGATGTATAATAAAAAATATAAGACAATGCCTAAAATCATAAATTTAAAATACGATGGAATTATATTAGCTTTTATAGCCGAGAATTTGTCAATCTTACCTTGAACCTTATTCAACTTTATTAAATCATAATTAAAAAAGGTATTCAAAGTTTCTTTGTAATCATTGATATGCAAATAGACCTTAAATACAGGCTTATTGGATTGCTTTCGACGAATAGGTAATGTATTATCAGAATCTAATATTAAAAATACATTTTCAAGATATTCTAAGTCTCCAAATCCAGTTGAAAAAATATATTTTTCATCACAATATCCATAAACCGTGATTATGATTTCTTTAGTCATTTCATTCACATAAGTACCTAAAGGTATATGATATGTTTGGCCAATTTTAAATTTATTTTTAAATTCATTAGGAATAATAGCAGGATATCCATCTGATCTTATATCGGTGTACTCAAAAACATGATATAAAGAAGCCTCTTCTTTTGAAATTGTACGAATAATACTTACTTTATTTTTTTTAATTGTTGTATAGATAGGTGCTTTTTCAAAGTTTAATATGATTGCTTTAGTCTTTAAAGAACGAGCCATATCATTTACAATCTCAACATAATTTTCATCGGCAGGCAAAGAAAAAGTAGCTTCATAGATATCTGTATAATCTATTTGTTTTAAAAACTCTGTTCTATGTTTTAACTCCGTATAATGGCTAAAGCAAAAATTTAAATAGAATACTAAACTGGCAGATATAATTCCGCAGCAGAAAATTGGTATAAAAAAATTTTTACCTATTAAATAAAGAAAACGCCTTAGTTTATCCATAGCTTTTCACCTAACATAATTAAGTAACTAAACATAAGTGATATCATTATCGATGCAATCACCTCACCATAAATAATGTGTTTTAGATGATTTTTTTCACTACCTGAAACTATATAGGCAAATTGATGTGATTCATTTTTATAAAATAAAATACTGCATGTTTGAATAAGTAGGAACAAGCTAAATGCTAATATCAATATAATTGAAAAAATATAATCAATCAAATTATTAAATATATCCTCTAAAACGTTTCCAAAAAGAGAGCGGACCTTAAAGCAATCTTTGATTGAACTATCACTATTCTTTATATAATAATTTTTTTTAATATTTGAAATATCTTTGCTTTTTAAAGATTTCTCAGTCTTTAAAATTAAGTTATTTATACGAAATGAACCTTCCATATCTATACCTAATAAGCATTTTACAGGTACAACCGATTGGTCTGCCTCATATGATATTCCTATTAATCTAAACTTCTGACCACCTAGTAATATTTCATCCCCAATCATAAAATTCTTATAATAACCCTGATAATCTTCCTTATTTAAAATTATAACCTTTTTTCCATCTAATAATTCTTCCCTCGAAAATCCTCGACCGACTATACTTGTATCTGGTATTGGATTTTCAGTAGAAAACTCAACTCCTACTTTAGATAACGGACTAAATTTCAACCAAATTTCTTTAATATCTATTATTTTATATTTGTTAAAAATATCAAGTACTATATTTAATTCATTACTTGATGCTGAATCGCTTAGTTCAACACTATATGTGGTCATGGATTCATGTAATCCACCATATTGTATTAAATTTTTGTTTATTTCTTTATTCAATAGATTACTTATACTATAAAAAACAGCTGTAAGCATAAATATTACATATATTAATGTTTTTAAGTCATAAAAGAGATATCTTATAAGAAGCTTTATATAACCTTTGTTACTATACGAGTAATAATCCATATAATTTACCTATCTCCAGAAGGACATCCTTAAAGGATGCCCTTCTGAAATATATTTTTTATTCAATAGTTATAGATCCTACAACATAGTATGGGGTAACACTATCAGTTGTACTAACGGTAATTGTATTTGTACTTCCTACCCTTAGTCCAGTCACTTTTTTATCACCTGATGTGCCGGTTTTAAAGTTAACCTTCTTAGATCCTACAGTTACTCTATAACCATATACCTTATTACCATAATAAGTACCACTTTCGTCCTCAACATGGGCATCTGCGCTTACAGTCGCAGAACTACTAGAAGGTTTGAATTTTGTTGGACAATCAAAAGAATATCTAATACTAAAGTCAAATGATACACTGTCAGAAGATGCACTCATTAAATTATAACGCCTCTTAAAATACTCACCAGTTGTTGGATTTTCATAATGGTATTCGTTAATCTTAATCCAGCCTGGTTGAAGCACTTCTTCTTTTTTGACCTCATTTGCATAAACGGATGTAGCCGTAGTTAATAACATTAATATCCCCATTATAAAAGTAGTTAAACATTTTTTTATTTTTTTCATACAATACCCCTTTCAATATAATAATTACTACCCTACTGGTTACATTACTAAATAAATATATTTGATTAATAGCTATTATTCGAGGGCATGTTTACATATTTATATACTATTTTGGGCATCCTCCTTTCACTTTAAAACAAAAATATATCTTTGCTTTAGTTATAACATATTCCCTATAATTGCCCATAAAAATAGCCAAAAATCATCATATGAATATTATAACGTATGCGATTAATTACATTGTAATTAAATAATAACACGTTTAAATAATAAGTCAATATTGTATAAACAATAATTTTACTTAATCTCAAAAACTATAATATTAGAAAACAAGATTATTAAAACCAGTATTATTTAAATATCAACTAAATAACAACCCAGAAAAACAAATACCAGCAAACAGATTTATATAATACTAATCAGTCCGCTGGTAACATTTCTATATTGAAACTATATTTTCTTTCTATAATAATATCTATAATCTCTCAAGTATCTTTCTAAGAGCTTCGCAAGCAATGGTAAATGATTCTTCCCCACTCAGCTTTTTCTTCTCTGCCGCACTCTGCTCCAACGCACTAAATCCAGCAAAATCAGCCAGATGCGGCTCCAGGGATAAGAAGCCTTGGTATCCACTCTCTTTTAACATCGTAAGTATCTTTTCCACATTTCCATCCCCATAACCGGCTGGAACTACACTGCCATCAGACCACAAAGCGTCCTTAATGTGAATGTAAGCAATATATGGCTTTAACATCTCATAAGCAGCTAAGGTATCCTGTTTGCACTGAACAAAGTTTGCAAAGTCAAACACTGCCTTAAAATGCTCTCCATAAAATTCCTTCATAAGCTCAAGGCAGCGGTCTGCCATATCTCCATAGATATCCTTTTCATTTTCATGAAGAAGTGTGATATTGTTTGATTTTGCATAGTCCACAAACTGTCCCATCTGATCCATAACTTTTCCACGGTAAGGCTCATAACTCTCATTTTCCGGCATGAAAAAGCTGAACATACGAATATAAGAGGTCTCCATCTCATGGGCAATCTCAACGGTATGCTTATAAAGCTCCATGTGTGGTGCGAAATCATCGGCGATTTTAATTTTACCAATAGGGGAACCAACAGAAGATAGTTGAATTCCTGAATCGGTTAACTGCTTTTTGATTTCCTTCGCTTCATTCACGCTGTATTCTACAAGGCCCTTTCCATTGACCCCACGCATCTCTACATGATGAATCCCAAGTTTATTTAAAACCTGAATCTGCTTCTTTAAGTCGGTATCAATTTCATCTGCAAATCCTGATATTTTAATTCCTTCCCACATAACCTATTCTCCTTTTTTCAGTGCCAGTAACAGCCTATTTTATGAATTATTTTCTACGATTTATTATACTTCTCTTAATAGCTTCCTTCTGTGCTAAATACCACTCCAGAGCCTTCCTTTTTCTTAGAAGCCTTACGGCGCTTTGTCAATTCCTCTAAGAATAATTCTTCATCAAAAGGAAGGTCAATTTCCTTCTCCAGCCAGCTTGATAAATGCATGGCATTGGATAAGGTCAGGCCATTGATGCCTTCCACCCCTTCTGCAACAAGTGGTGTTTTATGAAGAATTCGATTGGCAAATGCCTTCATGACTCCCATATGCTGTTCATTCAGTCCATCTGTCTCTACCTCAGTTACGGTGCATTCCGGTGTATCAAATCCGCCCTTTGCCGTCTTACAAAAGGTGCGCTCATTCTCTGACAGCTTATGAAGCATTAACTTATTGTCTTCACAGACAAGCTTACCCATCTCAAGGGTAACCTCAAACCGATTGGTACCAGGGGCATCAGCGGTTGTGGTTACAAATACGCCTGTGGCCCCATTTGGATATTCCATGTAAGCTGTTACGTCATCTTCCACCTCAATGTCATGCCATTTCCCATTGTGGCAGAATGCTCTCACCTTACTTGGCATTCCACAAATCCACTGGAGAAGGTCCATGTTATGAGGACACTGGTTTAATAAAACTCCGCCGCCTTCTCCGTCCCAGGTCGCTCTCCAGCTTCCAGAATCATAATAGGACTGAGTGCGATACCAGTCGGTTACAATCCAGTTAACTCTCTTAATGGCACCAAGCTCTCCACCAGTCACCAGCTCATGCATTTTACGGTAGATGCAGTTAGTTCTCTGATTAAACATCATGGCAAATACACGGTCACTTTTCTTTGCCGCCTCATTCATTTCCCGCACCTGCTTGGTATAAACGCCCGCCGGTTTCTCACACAAAACGTGAAGGCCATGATCTAAGGCATATATGGTCAGCTCCGGATGCTGATAATGAGGAACTACTATGAGCACTGCATCACAAACTCCTGAATCAATTAATTCTGTGCCTTCCTCAAAGATGGCCACTGATTCCGGTAAAGTTTCCTTTGCCCAGGTTCTCCGGCTCTCCTGTCTGTCTGCTACCGCAGTAATTGTAAGCTCAGGAAGTTTTGCTTCCAATAAGCTCTTTACGTGACCAGACCCCATATTTCCAATTCCAATAATACCTAGCTTTACCTGTTCCATCATCATCTCTCCTTTTTTCTGGCTGATTCATAAATGTCCATGACAGTATTAAATGTATTCTCAACAGAAGACAAATCATTTCCATAGGCCTCTCCTGTTTCAAGGCAGTGATAAAAGTCCTTGATACAAGCTTCGTGTCCTCTGCCCCAGTATTCCTTACCAGGTGCCAACCCCTTAGCTTCCTGGAAATAAACCGGTTCTTCCTCTTCCCAGGTCCTGTACCAGACAGAGCCGCCTTCCAGTCTCACTACGCCCTTTTCGCATACCAGTTCAATTAAGATAGGGGCATCATATCCAAAAGCCGTTGTGGCGTAAAATGTGGCTCTTACCGGATCCTCTCCTTGGGTAAATTCCATATAGGCCTCAACCGTATCTTCTACCTCTACCACCTGTTTCAAATGATGGTTACTGATGGTTGCTTCTGTTTTCACAGGCTTCCCAAGCCAGTAAAGCAAAAGGTCCAGGGTATGAACCGACTGATTAATTAAGACTCCGCCTCCTTCGGTACTAAGGCTTCCTCGCCATCCGCTATCCGTATAGTAGGATTGCCCCCGGTTCCAGGTTACAAAGGCTCTTCCTCCCTTTACCTTACCAAGAATTCCTTCTCTTAAAATCCGGCCAACCTCTTTTGTCGTCTCGTTATAACGGTTTTGAAAACAAATCCCAAGAAGCCCTTTGCTTTCCTTCTCCGCCTCAGAAAGCACGCGGTATTGTTCTCTGGTGATTGCAGGAGGTTTCTCCATAAACACGGATATTCCCTTTTTTAGTCCTTCTACCGCCAGTTCTACATGACAGGAATGTGGGGTACAGATATGGATTGCATCTAAATTCCCATATTCAAGCATTTCTTCCAACGATCCATAAACCCCTGCTTCCCCTCCCGTATATTCCTTGGAGTATTCTTCTGCTCGTTCCTTTTGGATATCTGCAAAAGCACAAAGATTAACGTTTGAAAGTCCCTTTAAACTTTTCGCATGAACCCTTCCGATACCACCACACCCAACGATACCAACCCGAACCATGATTCCATCCCCTTTTCTTTTTGCCGTTTCTATGATAGATTTATTATATACTTTTATCAACGCAATTTGTTTGCGTAGATTGACTAGAAACATGCACAGATTGTCTTTTTAAGGAGGCTCCCATGAAAAAGGAAGGTCTTTACCACTACAGTGAATTTTCCGAACCCTTTAGTTGTGACTTTACCACCAGCCACGCGGCAGGAAACGTAGATTTTCACATGCATAACAGCCATGAGATTTATCTCCTTTTGGACGGACATATTCAGTATTTTGTGGAGAATGCGTGTTATGACATGAGTCCGGGAAACCTAATCTTATTTTCCAACCGGGAGATTCACAAAGCCATAAATACAAACAATAAGCCCTTTACCCGCCTTGTTATCCACGTAAATCCAGCTTTTATCCGCCCTTACTCCACACCCCATACCAATTTACTTGATTGTTTCCACAGAGAGCCTGGAGTAAACAACTTAATCTCTCTTTCCAAAGAGGAAAATGATTCTCTCATCGCAATGGCAAACACCTTAATTGAAGCAAAAAAAAATCACGGCTCATTTGGCAGTGATTTAATGGAACTTACAACCTTACTTCAGATCTTAGTCCTGATTAATAAAACATACAAAAAAACTGGCTCCAAGAATACCTCACCAAGACCTCATAAGGCACAGGCCATCATGAATTATATTGATGAAAACTTAACCTCGCCCATGACACTGGATTCCATCTCCCACGCCTTATCTCTTGACAAGTATTATCTAAGCCATTTATTTAAATCGGAAACAGAAAGCAGTATCTTCCAGTACATTGTGGTCAAACGGGTGGCCCTGGCGAAAGAGTTTTTATTAAAGGGGCACACCGTTTCCGAAGCCTGTTATCTATCCGGGTTTCACGATTATTCCAACTTTATCCGAACCTTTCGTCAGACAACAGGCTGTACCCCTGGACAATTTAAACGTCTGAACCAGTAAAATATTATTTGAGCTTATAGACTGGGTCGGCTGGATAGCCGCCCCGGATCTTTTGCATTCCCCTTTGTATGGCGTCTTTTGACTGCTTCCAGTCTGCATCTTTATTTATATAGTCAAATTTCTCTATGAACCAGTCTATATCCCCTGACATCCGTTCCATATTCTCTTCCATCAACTGAAAAAGGATAGGGTAAAATTCCTTCCGCTCTCCATCAGTCAAGTACTGATCCGCTCCGCTGCATAAATCCCCAAAGTGGTGAAAGCAAAACCCCTTGCTCTTTTTTAGCTTTTCACGAAAGGCAGAATCATTCTTATAGAGATGAAAAAAGGTAACCACGTAACGTTCATAACGCTTTGAAAAGCGATCACAGATATAACATGTTTTTTCTCTGGAGGTAACCCAATCCCGGATGGAATTTCCGTTACTGACTTTTTTCGTCAATCGGTCTTTTAAAGAGGTCTTTTGTGGGGCAAAGTTATGAAACTCCTCCTTCATCTCTTTAATCAACTTCTTATAATAAGTCTTAAGAATCCACCCATTCCCAAGGGCATTGCCGTAATCAAACATCTTTTTTTGATGGGTACGGCAAAATCCTTCCTGATCCGTAGATTCCCTGGTATCACTTTCCATGTAAGAAGCGCAGGAGCCCAGCGCAAAGTCCATCAATTCCTGCTCTGCTTTCCGCTCCAAAAAACAAAAGGGGCATTCATCATTCTCATCCATGGCATCATTTAATGGTATTTCATATAATTTTTCTTTCATCTTCGCTTCCCTTTCCCCAAAAACAAAATGGCTGTGCCAGGATTAACCTTCGCACAGCCAGCATATTTGCTCTTTGCCCAAACTTACAGACCTTAGACTTTAAACCGGTAGCCAACACCCCAAATGGTCTCTATATACTGAGGTTTTGCCGTATTAAATTCGATTTTTTCCCTGATCTTCTTAATATGGACGGTTACCGTGGCAATATCCCCAATGGATTCCATATCCCATATTTTATTAAATAATTCCTCTTTTGTATATACGTGATTTGGATTTTGTGCAAGGAATGTTAAAAGATCGAATTCTTTTGTGGTAAAATTCTTTTCTTCGCCATTGATCCATACCCTTCTGGCCGTCCGATCAATCTTAAGTCCACGGATCTCTACAATCTCATTGTCGGGTGTTCCGCTTCCAATGAGACGCTCGTAGCGGGCCATATGAGCCTTCACACGAGCTACCATCTCACTGGGGCTAAAAGGCTTTGTAATATAATCATCGGCTCCCAGTCCAAGTCCACGGATCTTATCTATATCCTCTTTTTTAGCAGATACCATAATAATAGGAGTATTCTTTACCTCGCGTACCTTTCGACAGATCTCAAAGCCATCGATTCCAGGAAGCATCAGATCCAGTATCAACAGGTCGAAATCCTCACGTAACGCTAGGGCAAGTCCTTCCTTCCCGTTATTTTCAATCTCTACTTCAAAGCCGCTAAGCTCTAAATAATCCTTCTCAAGTTCTGCGATGCTAACCTCATCTTCTACAATCAGTATTCTGCTCATTCCTAAATGACCTCCTGGTATTTTCTTAACACAAAATGGATCTCCGTTCCAATCCCTTCCTTGCTGCTGGCCCAAATCCTGCCGCCATGATCCTCAATAATCTTCTTCACGATGGACAAACCGATTCCACTGCCTCCCTGGGACGAATTCCTTGAGGAATCCGTACGATAGAACCGATCAAAAATATTGGGCAGATCCTTTGCAGAAATCCCTTTGCCATTATCCTCTATGCCCACCTGGATAAAATCACCCACATCCTTAATCCGGATATTAATGATTCCGTTTCTCTTATCCATATATTTGACTGAATTGCTGACAATATTATTAATCACACGGCGAAGCTGCTCGGCGTCAGCAATTATCACCACATCTTCATCCACATAATTGAAATAACCAAGCTCAATGCTTCTGGCCTCCATCTCAAGACCTACCTCGTCAATACAATCCCTAAAATAATTGGAAACACTGATTTTTGAAAAAGTATAGGGGATTTTATTGGTATCAATCTTAGAATAAAAGGTCAGCTCATCAATTAGCTTATCCATATCATTGGCTTTGTTATAAATGGTGCGGATATAACGATCCAGCTTTTCCGGTGAGGAAGCAACTCCATCCATGATACCTTCTACATACCCTTTGATGGCTGTAATCGGTGTTTTTAAATCATGGGAAATGTTACTGATTAACTCTTTGTTTTCCTTATCGTATTCTACCTTTTCTTCTGCGGATTCCTTTAGCCGGATTCTCATCTCCTCAAAGTCCTGACAAAGCTGTCCAATCTCGTCATCTTCTTCAATCTCTAATGAAAAATCTAAGTTTCCATCTCTTATCTTCTTGGTTGCCACTTCAAGACGTCCCAAGGGGCTTATAACAGAACGATATACCCACATCATAAGAATGGCATCCGTAAATACGATGATCATGATACCAGCTAGTATCATCTCCCACATCATTAGCTTAATCTCAGGAAGAAGTCCATCAATATTAGATACGATAAATATGGTCCCCAAACCTTTATCCGGAAATAAAAAATCAATCTGTTTCACCAGATGCTGGCTTTCCCCATCCAGATAAATGGCACCATCAAGCGTGCTGTCCATCTCCTCATACTTTGGGAGCTGATTATATAAGGCCTTAGTGACATGGCTGTTACCATCAAAGATTACCGTGTCGCCCTTTCGCACAATCACATAGGCGTACTTTCTTGTTAATGTGCTATTTAACTTGTCCAGGTATTCCTTATCACCAAGACGCTCTGGGTCACTTTGAATCAACTGACCGATCTCATTCACCTCATGGCTGGTCAAGCGGCTGAAAATCTGAATGGTATTGCCGGAAATCAGATCGATCTTATCCGTCAGATTATATGCTTTTCGAAAAGCATTCCTCTGGTAGCTGTTAAGTCCTGTCGCAACACCGAATATAAGAGTCAGGGGGATCACCGTGATAATTATAAATGCAACCACCAATCGGGTTTTTAATTTTAATTTCACTATTCTCACTTCTCCTATGCTTGCGTCTTAAATACATAACAAATAGCGTTATAATGTAATGGTATTATAACACAAATGGCCATAACAATTTATAAAACAATTCTAAAATTTAAAAAGCCACGGCAACAGGCGGTTTTACCCTACCTGCTGCCGCAGCTTTTAGCAATTTATGGCTATATTATAAATATTTTTTAAGAAGTTCAATTTTATCAAGCTTCTCCCAAGGAAGATTTAAATCATTTCTTCCAAAGTGTCCGTAAGCAGCGGTCTGCTTATAGATCGGACGACGAAGATCTAACATCTTAATGATGCCTGCTGGACGAAGGTCAAAATTTTCACGTATGATGCTTACCAGCTTTTCATTGCTTAACTTTCCGGTTCCAAAGGTATCTACCATAATGGAAGTTGGGTGAGCAACTCCGATGGCGTAAGAAAGCTGAATCTCGCACTTGTCAGCAAGGCCTGCTGCAACGATGTTCTTAGCCACGTAGCGAGCTGCATAAGCTGCAGAACGGTCAACCTTGGTACAATCCTTACCAGAGAAAGCACCGCCGCCGTGACGAGCATAGCCGCCGTAGGTGTCAACAATGATCTTACGGCCAGTTAAACCACTGTCACCGTGAGGTCCGCCGATAACGAAACGGCCAGTTGGGTTAATAAAGAAGTTTGTGTTATCATCTACTAATTCTGCTGGGAGAATTTCATCAAATACATACTTTTTGATATCTTTGTGAATCTGCTCCTGGCTTACATTTTCATCATGCTGTGTGGATAAAACTACGGCATCCAGACGAATTGGCTTACCACTTTCACTATATTCAACAGTTACCTGTGTCTTACCGTCTGGACGAAGATAAGTCAAGGTTCCATCTTTTCTAACTTTTGTGAGCTGAAGAGCCAGCTTGTGAGCCAGTGAAATAGGATATGGCATATATTCTTCGGTTTCGTTTGTTGCAAAGCCGAACATCATTCCCTGGTCTCCTGCTCCGATGGCATCGATCTCTGCATCAGACATTTTGTTTTCTTTTGCTTCCAGTGCGCGGTCAACGCCCATAGCAATATCCTTGGACTGTTCGTCAAGCGCTACCATAACACCACAGGTGTCGTAATCAAAGCCGTACTTTGCACGGTCATAGCCGATTTCTTTTACAGTTTCCCGTACGATCTTTTGAATATCCACATAGGCATTTGTGGTAACCTCGCCCATAACCATAACAATACCGGTTGTGGTGCAAGTCTCACAAGCTACACGGCTCATAGGGTCCTGCTTTAATAATTCATCAAGAATGGCGTCAGAAATCTGGTCACACATTTTATCCGGATGTCCCTCTGTTACTGACTCGGATGTAAATAATAATTTTTCCATGATGTAATTCCTCCTTTTTTTACATGGGGGAATAACAAAAAGAAAAGTCCGCTGCAAATGCGGACTTGATAAACTGAATCAAATCCTCTTATTGCTCGATTTCTCGCTCAGGTTGGCACCTTCCAGCAGCTATCTTATGGCTTTACGCCATCGTGTTGCGGGGGTTGCCGTGACTTCACAGATCCTTTGTATCTCCATCACTCTGAATAAGGGATATTACGTACTTTTCATTTGTTATTCAATTGTAAGGTACTATTAATTGCACCTATATTCTAACCTATTCATAATTGGCTGTCAAGTGCATTTCTATCTGCTACTTTTCTTCTCTTCCCAGAGATTTTCTGGATAAAGACCTGACTTCTTAAGCTGTCTGATGGCCTCTACCACCGTCTCCTTATCCTCTTTATAGGTCACGCCATACCAGCGGTCTGAGCTTTTTAACACAGAAACGGAAGCCTTCTCTTCTTTTAGCAGTTCATCCACTACAAAAGGAAGGAAGTATTCACACTTAATTGGATTTTCAGGCAGCTCCTTGTCTAGAAAGCTGATAAAACGGGAAGATAGCTCCCTTAAGATGCTTTCTGTAAATCCCCACAAATTCATGGAAACAAGAGTTTCCTCAGGCAGTTCGGTCCAGTTTTTGCCGTCATCTTCTGTATATTCAGCCATAGTTCCATGCTTTTCAATCCGGGTTCGCTCATGGATACCTTGAAGTTTTCCGTCCTCATCTACGGTGCAAACGCCTCTTGCTACATGGCCATTTTCCGTGAGTGTATTATAAAGTTCATAGCCCACCATGGCATATTGATATATATTCTCATCATCAGAGACGCTTACAAGCTGGTTATAGATGGCCTGAAAGGCGGTTCTTCCGTAATAGTCATCTGCATTGATTACAGCGAAAGGACCGTCAATGACATCCTGACAGCAAAGAATGGCATGACCAGTTCCCCAAGGCTTTACCCTTTCAGCAGGAACTGCATACCCCTCTGGAAGCTTATCAAGCTCCTGATATACGTACTCCACCTTTACATGATCTTTTAATCTGTCTCCGATGTTTTCCTTAAATTCTTTTTCAATGGCTTTTTTTATAATAAAAACAACCGTTTCAAATCCAGCCGAAACAGCATCGTATATGGAAAAATCGATGATCTTATTTCCATACTCATCTACTGGATCGATCTGCTTTAATCCTCCGTAACGGCTTCCCATACCTGCAGCCATGATTACTAGAACCGGTTTCTTACTCATTGTTGTTACCTCCGTTTTACTGCCTTCCCCCTGCCTCTTGCTGGTTAAAGGAGGCATTCCTTATTTCCTCAGTTATTTTAGCATAATTCATGGTGTGGTGTCCATATAATCTGCCATACTGTCACAATGGAGAATATTAGATCTAATGCCTCATTCAGTATTTTTTTATATTTGAACGTTAATATTGCGCTAATATATTTTCACCCACATAATATTTATTAAAATTGCTTTTAATATTTCTTTTTAGCAAACAAACTTGACACAATACATAATATATGTTGTAATATGATTATATTATTAATAATATGTAATTATTTATTATACTGGGTGTTAATACTCTAAGCTTAAAAACAAATACCAATTCTTGTTTGTACAATTCAATCATTAATTAACGTTATTTAAAGGAGAAGGAATGAAAAAGAAGTTAATAAAATCAATGGTTGCATCAATGACATGTTTGTCACTAATTTTCAGTACAGGATTAGTTTCCTTTGCTAATGGCACAGCTGTCCCTGAAATTAATACGCAGAGTAGAGTTGAAAAACAGATTGAGAAAATTAATTTGACAGCTTCAAGAGATATTACAGATTATAAATTTTCTAGTGATGGATCCATGAATATAGAAACAAGCCTAACAAAACCCAAACTAATAATTAACAAAGATAAGCTCTCTAAAAGTGATTTGGATTTCTATGCATCTATGACTGACGATGAAATATACCGTTACTTGTTGAAGTGCTATGATGAACAATTGCAGGATATTAATAAATCAAATCTAAAATATAAAAAGCAGTTAGAACAACAAAAACAAGATATTAAACAAATTGCGACCATTCAAAGAATTGCAAAAAGTTCAGAAGTAATCATAGTATGGCCAGATCCTGTTACTAAAAATCGCACTTATACATTTAAGCCTTATTTGGAAGCAGTAGGATATGCAAAGCTTAAAGTCAATTATAGTGTAACATGCTATAAAGAAAGATTCACTGGAGGTAGAATAAAAAATTGTGAACTTACAGAAAGAATAAGTTTAGGTTCCTGGGAATATTTATCAGGATATACATACCCTCTCATCGAAACTAATAATGGAGAATATATTGCATTTCAAGTGACTGGAAGATGGACAGTTGGATTGCCACATGGAATTGGTGCTGAATACGAAAAATGGTATGATTTCAACGATTATAATACTTTCTTAAAGTAACTGTAAATATTAACAACCCAAAGACTCTACCATAATTTAGTAGAGTCTTTGAGTTTATCATTTCAGTCATCCGGGAGAACAACATGAATAAATTATATGCAAAAATCTCTATTACCTTTTTACTATTTTCAACAATCTTTTTTCCGTACTATTTTTCATATAATGATAAATATGAGAAAGCATTTGGTTTTCCATATAGGTACATTTATTTTAATGAAATGAAAGTTTCCTTTTTCCTCTCAATGAATATTGATTTAGCACTCTTACTCATTGACTTTTTCATAATTTACGTTTGTATCTACTTTGGGGCAAAATTAATAAATCTATTTAAAAAAGTTGTTAAACATATAATGGGATCTTAATTTTAAGATACAAAAAATTAATTTGAAACAGTTTTACTATGTCATTACGGAGTATACTCCTCTGAAATAGGGAAAAATACAGTATCAAGTTCCTCAAATAACTTATTTTCAGCTTCATTGTGGAACAGATCATCTGTTTTATCAAATGCATGATATAAACTTGTTCATACATATACATACCCTTAGGCCATTAAAGCTTATAACATACAATAAACAAAGGCAGGCTGGAACTCTTTCGAATTCCAACCTGCCTTATAACATGAAGCAGAAAAAGTTCCTGCCTAGCCTACTTTTAATTTAAATTTTTTCGCTTCTTTTTCAGAATCAATCTTTTCAATCATGGCTCCAAGTCCCTGAAGCTTCTCTTCAAAACACTCATAACCTCTTTGAATAAAACCAATCTCATCTACAGTTGTGTATCCGTCTGCCGCGAGTCCTGCAATAACAAGAGCTGCACCTGCTCGAAGGTCTGGAGCATTCACAAAGGCGCCGCTAAAACCGCCAACACCATCAATCACAGCTACATTTCCTTCTACCTTTACGCTAGCACCCATGCGGGAGAGTTCATCTACGTAACGGAAACGATTTTCAAAGATACTCTCTGTCACCACACTGGTTCCGTTTGCAAGAGCCAGAGTCACTGCCATCTGGGGCTGCATATCAGTTGGGAATCCAGGGTAAGGAAGAGTCTTAATGTCAGTATGTTTTTGATTGGTCTTACCAACCACGCGAACGGCATCATCAAACTCAACCACTTCACACCCCATCTCAAGGAGCTTGGCTGTAATGGCTTCCAGATGCTTTGGAATTACGTTCTTAACCATAACATCCCCTCTGGTGATTGCTGCAGCACACATAAAGGTTCCTGCTTCAATCTGATCTGGGATAATGGAGTATTCCGTTCCATGAAGTTTATCAACTCCGCGGATGCGGATGGTATCCGTACCAGCGCCTTTGATGTTGGCTCCCATGCTGTTTAAAAAGTTTGCAACGTCAACCACGTGAGGCTCTTTTGCCACATTCTCTAAAATAGTCTGTCCCTCTGCGAGAGTCGCCGCCATCATAACATTAATGGTAGCTCCGACACTGACTACGTCTAAATAGATATGGCTTGCCACAAGATCAATGGCATGAGCAATCACAGCCCCGCGTTCGATCTTCACTTCTGCTCCAAGAGCACGAAATCCTTTTAAATGCTGATCAATGGGTCTGCTTCCAATATTGCAGCCTCCTGGAAGGGGAACCTGAGCACTTTTGTATTTGCCAAGCATGGCTCCGATAAAATAGTAAGAAGCCCTGATCTTACGGATATATTCGTCATCTACCGATACTTCCCGAATGGTTCCTCCGTTGATGCGAACCGTATGTCTGTCGATGCGTTCTACCTTTGCACCGATCTCTTCAATTGCCTCTAGTAATACATTTATATCCCGAACATCGGGTAAATTATCAATCAGAACATCATCGTCTGTCATAATAGCTGCTGCCAGAATTCCCAAAGCGGCATTCTTTGCTCCACCGATGGTCACTTCGCCCACCAGTGGATTTCCGCCCTTCATAATATACTGCTCCATTTCACACCTCTGATTATCACGTTATCTATTAAAAATTTCTTACGTTTTTTGATTAGTCTTTCACAATTATAACACATCCTGAGAATTTGTAAAGAGAACGCGTTTTCTATTCCCGAAAAAGCCCGCAGACAAAGTCATTTCCCCGCTCTGCAAAGAAAGAAGAAGCATCATTAATGCCCATCTTCTGGCTGTCTCCGTTGGTGGGATTGTAGAGAGTTACATTATACTGGTCATAGCCTGAGATCAGCAGATAGCCGCCTTGCCCTGTATAAGCCACCACAGGGCAACCCCTGCCTACAAAGTAAAGTACCTGGTTTAGATTGCTGCCTCTGGCATCAATCATTAAAACGCCTTCTCTTACCATTTTCTCACCGTTAAAATCTTCCAGATTGCGTATGAATGCAGCACCGTTTTTCATAGGGTCTTTCATATTCCGAATGGGAGGACGGTTGACGCGGTTCCACAATATCTCCTGATTTTGATCTGTGACCACACCCATTCTGTCATAGGCAAGTTCCAGTGCATCTGTAAAATCACGCCTGCTTCCAAGAAAGTGACCGCCACTGTAGGCATAGTAACGACTTTCCTGTGTCTTTTGATTGCCCTTTAACTCTACGACTTCCGTAGTCTCATAAGCGACTTTTTTAGGTACCGTGATCCTTACATCTTTGCTTTCTACTTCTTTTCCAAGCTGAATAAAGTAAACCTTTTTCCGGTCTGGGGAAGCAACGGATCCGATTCCTTCCATATCCGCATTGGTGATTTCCTGATTGCAGACAATGGTATCCTTTTTGGATGGTACATAAGACTGATCCCCAGACTTAACCACCTGAGTTAGATGAATACGGCTGTCATCCACAGAAACATCGGAAATATAGACATTATCCTGTTCATATTCTTTTAGGATCTTTCCGCTTTGATCCACAATTTCAATGCGGTGCATAGGTGCATCTATGATTCTGCCGTTTTGGATCCATTTATCTCCTTCTTCGGCAATGCCATAGATGAAATCATCTCCAACGAATCCAAGAGGACGGTATAAATCTGATTTCCCTCCTGTGATTTCTCTTTTTATTCCCGTATCCAGGTTCATAAGGTGAATGACTCCGGCTCCGTAGATGTCACTTCCCTCCTGCCATGCAAAATGGCGTTCCGTGCCACTGACTGCATATCCTCCTTCCATTAAGGAGTCCGCAAGAACCATATATTCGTTGCTGTTTAAGTCAATGCCGTATACGGACCGGTCAGCCATCAAATAAAGCATTCCATTGCTTCCGATATGAGCAAGCTGTTCCATATCTTCTCTTAGCATCTCAAAGGATAAGGTGACTGGTGTAAAGAATCGTTCCTCTATGGCATTGTTTTGACTGTTATACTGATACATGGCAATTCCCATACTGCCTTCATGGGTTCCACGGTTCATATAACCGTAGACCAGAAAATTCATATCTCCATTATCACTTATGGAAAGAATCTTGATATCATGCTGGTTATAGGCACTTCTAAGATTGTCATCTTCCTTGCTTCGGAAGGAAAATACCTTGACTCCGTGCTCTCCCTTTTGGTCAAAGGTCCAAAGATCCCGATTCACTACATAGGCAAGAATATTTCCAGAAGGACTTTTTGCCGTCCTTACTTCCTCTGGGTCAACAATTCCAAGTAAAATCCGTTTTCCGGAAAATAGTTCTCTTTGTCCGGAGAAGACCTGGCTGGTATTCCGTTTAAAATCCATGAGATAGATTCTTCGGCTGTCCCACTTCATGGTGAAATTATCTTCTACCTCGTAAAGTTCCTTTGAATCCCCTTCACCTCTTGATACCACATAGTTCAACTGGACGCTGCACATAACTCCATTGAGATCCTTAAGGGTTGTCTGAATGTCTCCAACAGGTGTGACAGAAAGACCGCCCCAGGTCAACTGAGAAAAGCTAGATCGTATGGAAACATGGCTTAGAGAGCTGTTGTCCTCGGTATTATTGCTTTCTAAATAGGTAGTAAGGTCTTTTGCCTGATCGTAATTAAATGTCTTTGTGGTGAAATCCAGGGCAAAATCAATCATATCCTTTGCATTGCTGTTATCCGTCCACATGACCCTTGTATAATATTGGAGTGTTCCATTGTTTGATGTATCCAGACTGAGGACAAGAAGGTATTCCTTGTCCTTTGTCAAAAGATTTTGAATGGGAAGGGTGGCTGTGACACCGCTATCCTCCTGGTTCCATTTCTCTACGGTTGTCCGCTCCACTAAGCGCTGCAGATCAAGGCTTCGTACCTCATAGCTGATGCCTTTTATGCTGCCGCTGTATTCTGAGATCTGAATGCCCAAAGACCGGTCAGCCGGAAGAAGCGTCAGCGCTTCTCTGGAAACCGTCTGTTTCATGTCCTGGTTATACCCATGAAGCAGATTCATCTTTTTCCCATATATATCAGAATAAACAATGGGAAGAGAAGATTCATCCATGGAGGTATAAACCATAGCATCTTTTCTTTCCGTGGTATTTTGATTCCATATAAAATAAACTGCGGTGGCTGCAACAAAAACCGCAGATAAGATTGCTATTTTTTTAATTGTTCGATTCATAGTAGGACTTCCTTTGATTTTACATTTTATCTTTTTATTGTATACAATTATAGACAAAACTACAATGAAAACTTTCTTAAACATTCGTTATGGTAATCTATGGAAGGACAAAACAAATCGGTGCCAAGATTTGAGTCCTGGCACCGATTCGTATTAATTTTAAAGGAGTTATTTCATTAAATCTGGATATAGCTGTGATGCTAATGTTTCTACACCGTCCAAAATCTGGTAGCTGTAGCCCCAGAACTGACTAAAATCAATGATATAGATCTGATGATTCTTTACTGCGGAAAGAGACTGAAGGGAGGGCATCTTATAAATAGATTCAATGGATTCCTCTGGATTAGGACCGCCAGCATAACGGGAAATAAGCAGGATGTCAGGATTGGTTGAAATAAGTTGTTCCAGAGTGATTTCCCCGGTTGTATCCTTAAATGCATTATCCAACTTGATCAGGTTCAATGCATCGTTTTGGAAGGTGTCAGAAGTTCCTGCATAAGCAGCAATATTACCGTCACTATAGGAAACAGAGCCATAGGTAAGCGTTTTCTCCACACCAGACAGCTTTTTGGTCAACTGGTCAATTCTTGTATGCAGGCTGTCTGCAAAGGTGGTTGCATTTTCCGGAACATTGAATATCTTACCAACTTCCTCAATGTCTTTAAACAAATCGTCCAGGGTGGCTCCCCGTTTGGAAGTATTAAAGATATAGGTATGAACGCCCAAGGAGTTTAATTCATCAACGGTACCCACGCCCCATTCTGAATCTGCAAATAAATCACCTCGTCCCATAACCAGATCTGGATTTGCTCCAAGGGTCACTTCTTTGCCTACGTATTTTTCATTGAGGACTGGAATCTTAGCAAATTCTTCTGCAATATCTTCTTTTGTCTCTCCATAAAGAGCTGCAACTCCTACCATAGAATCCGTAAGTCCCAGACGGATGAGCAATTCTGCCGTGGACTGGTTGTTAGCAACCACACGGGAAGGAGTCGTTTGAAATACCTGCTCTTTTGCTGACCAGACGCCATCATGAATGCTATGATTGGATACTGTGACAGGATAGGCTGCTAAATCAGCCGTTGATTCTTTTACCGATTCCTTTTTTGTATTGTCAGAGGGGGAATTTGAGGCGCATCCTGCTACCCCTGTAGTTATAAGTGTAAGCAATGAAATGCCCATGATTTGTTTTTTCCAAGTAAAGTTCAAACGTATCTCTCCTTCTTTGCACATTATTAGTTAGTTTTAGCTAACCAATAAAATATACAAGGATTCTGGCAATTTGTCAACCAATTCTCCATATTTCATCTTAGCTTTGGTCTGGTCATTTTTATTGACAGCGGAATTTTGGTATGTTATATTGAAATTTAGTTAGAAACAACTAACCTCGAAAAAGCAGAATGAGAATTACTAAGGAGTTATTATTATGATGGCACAAAAAAGCATTACAACCGGGTACCCAAATAAAGGGAAGGGGCAACGCAGTACATTGATACTGTTAATCCTCTTCCTAATTGTTTTTATCGTCTTTTCCATCGGCTGTTCGGTTTCCATCGGACAAGTTTCCATTTCACTTACAGATACCTTTCGCATCTTACTTTACAAAGGCTCTGGTATGAGAATTGGTTCACTGGATGGAATCTCTCAAGCATCCTTTGCTGATATTATCTGGCACATCCGTATGCCCCGTGCTTTAATGTCCATGCTGATTGGCGCTGGACTTTCCCTTTGCGGCGTGGTAATACAGGCATCGGTACAGAATCCTCTGGCAGACCCTTATATCTTAGGTATCTCCTCTGGAGGTGCTTTAGGGGCTACCTTTGCCATACTGTTAGGCTTTAGTATCCCTGGAGTACTTGGGCAGATGGGAGTGGCTGTATGGGCCTTTGCAGGGGCTTTTGGCGCTGCACTTTTGGTTCTAACCGTTGCTGGTGTAAAGGGAAAGGTGACTTCCGTGAAGCTGGTTCTTGCAGGCATGGTCATTAATGCATTATGTAATTCATTTTCTAACTTTATTGTCTATTTTGCTAATAATTCAGAAGGCATAAAAACCGTAACCTTTTGGACCATGGGCAGTATTGCTTCCGCAACATGGGATAAGCTTCCATTGGTAGCAATCAGTATCAGTGCCGCTTCCTTATTCTTTATAACCCAGTCCAGGGTTCTTAACACCATGTTACTGGGGAGTGAAGCCGCTGTTACCCTGGGAATATCCTTAAACCGGTATTTGCGTATTTTTATGCTGGTTTCTGCACTGGTCACCGGTATGATTGTCGCCAGTTGCGGTACCATTGGCTTTGTAGGATTGATTATTCCACACATTGTCAGAGGGGTAATGGGTTCCGACCATAAAAGACTTGTTCCCGTTTCCATTTTGTTTGGTTCTGTTTTTCTTATTTGGGCTGACATTTTAGCACGTACCTTAATTCCCCAGAGTGAGCTGCCAATTGGTATTATTACATCCATGATTGGTGCTCCAATGTTTATGTACATGCTGATGAAAAAGGGATATGGGTTTGGAGGAAAATAATAAGATGGAATTAAAAGCACAAAATATGATCGTTACATTAGGCAATACAGATATTGTAAACGATATTTCAATTAGAGTAAAAAACAAACAGTTTGTTGGATTAATCGGACCAAATGGTTGTGGAAAGTCTACCCTTCTTAAGAGTATTTACAAGGTCATTAAACCACGGCAGGGCAGCATTTATCTGGGTGATTTGGATGTCTTAAATTCAGAACCACGGGCCATTTCCCGTATGATGGGTGTGGTTGGCCAGTTTAATGATCTTAGCTTTGACTTTACCGTGGAAGAAATGGTTTTAATGGGTCGGACTCCCCATAAGAAATTTATGGAACGGGATTCGGAGGAGGATCATCAGATTGTTACGTCTGCGCTGAAACAGGTCAGTTTGACCGGATATGAGGAGCGGAGCTATCTTACACTATCAGGTGGAGAAAAGCAGCGTGTTATTTTAGCTCGTGCCATCGCGCAGCAACCCTCTTTTCTAGTAATGGATGAACCCACCAACCATCTGGATATTAAATATCAGCTTCAGATTTTATCCATCGTAAAGCAAATGAATATCGGCACCCTGGCTGCTCTTCATGATTTGGAGCTTGCCGCAGAATACTGTGATTATCTGTATGTCATGAAGCAGGGAAAGCTTATATCTGAGGGCACTCCAAAAGAGCTTTTAACCAGCCAGCTCATCCGTGACGTTTATGACGTGTCCTGTGAGATTTATACAAATCCAATCACAGGCGAGCTTGGAATTGCATATCTGCCATTTTCCTAATAAAAAGGCGTGTTTCCAAATGAACCTTGGTGGTTCGAAGGAAACACGCCTTCTTTGTTATCTACAACGTCCGGATGCACATCTTCTGCGATGCATCTCATTTAACAATAAAACAGAAACTACATCGGTCAGCCATGGGTTATTCTTTCTTGGTCCTGGGCCCCAAGGTGGTCCCCATGGGTTCTTACACGGTGGTCCCCATGGATTGCCACAAGGTGGCTTTGGCCCTGGAGGTCCCCATGGTGGTTTAGGTCCCGGAGGTCCCCATGGTGGGCCCCAGGTTGGATTTGGTCCTGGAGGTCCCCATGGTGGGCCCCAGGGACGATTTGGTCCGGGTGGGCCCCAAGGCGGTCCCCAGGGGCGGTTTGGTCCGGGACCCCAGGAAGAGGAGTTTTGCTTAGAAAGCAGTTCACGCTCATTTGCCTCCTCACCCCATTCTTCAATCTCGACGGAAGAATTACCGGGTTCAAAGGCTTCGCTCCCCTGTTCCGGAAGTTCTCCTTCTGCCAAAATACCATCCGTAAGAATCTGACTGCAGATGGAATCACATAACTGGTGAATCAGTATGCGGTCTGGAAATTCATCATAAATAGGACTACTCTTATAATCCAGTTGATCACATGCGGAAACCACATATTCCTGCAGGCGTTTGATATGTCCTGGGTACAACCCCTGTAAGTAATCCAAATCCTGTACAATGAAATCCGTATTCCCTACAGGGCCTTCGGTAAGGCTCTTGTCGTCGGAAAGCATATACGAATCCATTTGATCCATATCGTTACCATAAGTATAATCCGAGTCATTCGGCACGGCTGTTCTCACTCCCTGCTATAAACTTATACAAAACCATATTATGAGGCGCAAGATGCAAAGGTGTGTCTAATTACAAAAAAAGGACGCTTTTCTTATGGTTTTATCCACAGAAAAACATCCTTTTATTTATTTGCCTGATTCAAACAATGGTGTTTTATAAATACCTTCCGAAATTAAAGATTTTATGGAAGAAGCCACCGCTTCTTTATCTTCTTTATAAGTCACTCCAAACCATCTGTCTTTTGTCTCAAGAACCTGGACCTTTGCTTCGTTGTTTTGAACAAGCTTATCAATGATTTTAGGAAGCAGATATTCAGACTTTATATCTCCTGTTTCCAGTCCCTGAAGAAAGACAGGAAATCCTCTCTCCAGCTCTTCTAAAAACTCTGGAGACAGTCCCCACATATTCATTGATACATTCTGGGTAAGAGGTACCAATACGGATTCTCCTCTTTCTCGTTTCCCTTCGGCTTCCGTTCCACGTTTCCTAAGTTCATAGGTCTCAACGACTTCCTTTAATATTCCATTTTCGTCCACCTGACAGATTCCACGAGTCACTCCGCCATTCTCACTTAAGGTATTGCCAAGGACAAATCCTGCCATGCAAATATCATAAGGAAGAGCCTGACTGTCCATGTGGTTTACAAGATAATCGTGAATTTTTACGAAGCCTTCTTTTCCGTAGTAATCGTCCGCGTTGATTACTGCAAAAGGCTCTCGAATGACCTCTTTTGCACAAAGGATTGCCTGACCAGTGCCCCATGGCTTTGTTCGATCATCCGGCTTTACAAAGCCCTCCGGCAGATCATTGACCTCTTGATATGCATAAGAGACAGGCGCAACCTTCTCGATTCTCTTACCAATCACTTCTTTAAAATCCTGTTCAATATCCTTTCGGATAATAAACACAATTTTATTAAATCTAGCTTCCAGTGCATCATGAATGGAATAATCCATGATGATCTCACCATTTGGGCCTACGGGTTCCAATTGTTTGATTCCATCCCCGAACCGGCTTCCAATACCAGCAGCCATAATAACCAATGACGTCTTTTTCATGAATACCTTCTCCCTGTTCTGTTTTATCTGCCATATAGTATACCACAAAACACTATATTCATCTATATTATATGGCTTTTTAACCGATTTATGGAGAGTTACTGCTTTCTGTTTATCACGCGGTGAATCACTGGCTGTAAAAAGGCACCCGCTTTCACTCCAAAGATACCCACCACCAAAGCGATGGGATCAAATACGTCTGAAAACCGCCTAATTACTACCAAAAGAACGGCAAACATAATCATATATCTGGTCAATGAGCTGGTAACGCTAAAAACGGCTGTAAACTTCTTACTTTGGGTCTTGATACAAAGCTTTAGAACGGCTGCCATGGACAAAAACATTCCTAAGGACATAACCATGCCTAACATAAGTCCTGCAAAAACAGCCGGGCGAGGGGCAATGAAAAGTGCCAAAACCATGGCAATTCCTGTGAAGATCCCAATTCCCGCAACAATTTCAAGAGTCAGCGCCTTGTCCTCTTTTATCATATAATGCCTCTTCTTTCTATTACGATATCTATAGGGTTAGATGGATGCGTTTTTATTTCATGCAACTGATATTATACCTAGTTCGATCTGGTTTGTCCATGGAAAAAGGAAAAGGGGCCTGGCATTCTCCTGTTACCGGAGAATGCCAGACCCCACAAAAGGTTTTAATTAAACCTCTTTTGTTCCTGGAAGAATTGTTTCTACTTCTGCGTGTGGACGTGGAATTACATGTACAGAAACAAGTTCGCCTACGCGCTGAGCTGCTGCAGCACCTGCATCAGTAGCTGCCTTAACAGCACCAACATCACCTCTTACCATAATAGTAACAAGTCCGCCACCTACAAATTCTTTACCGATTAATGTAACGTTTGCTGCCTTAACCATAGCGTCTGCTGCTTCGATGGATCCGATTAAACCTTTAGTCTCGATCATTCCTAATGCATCATATTTCATATTATTAATCCTCCTGATTATATATATAAATTTTTATTGGTTCACTTATTTAACAATGGTAACGGTTGAAGATCCGCCAAGACCCATGGCATTGGCTTCTTCTGTGTCTAAATGGATTTCCAGACTGGACGTATCTGTTACACGAATGGCTACGTGATCAAAGATTCCTCCGCGGATTCCTTCTGTCTTAATGCTTACTTCCTGTCCATCATGTACGCCAAATTTCAGCGCATCGGCTGGGTTTAAGTGGATATGTCTCTGAGCAATGATTAAGCCCTCTTTTGTCTCAACGGAACCTTTTGGTCCAACCAGTGTAATACCTGGTGTGCCGGCTAAATCACCGGACATCTTTGGCTGAGCTTTTTTACCAAGCTTAAAGCTATCGGCTGCTAAAATCTCCACCTGAGTTTGTTTTCTGACCGGTCCTAAGATACGAACCTTTTCAATGGCTCCCTTAGGGCCACAGATGGTCACGGTCTCCTTGCAGGCATACTGTCCTGGCTGAGATAACTCTTTCATATTGGTAAGCTCATATCCCTTACCAAAAAGAGCATCTAAATCTTCCTGAGACAAATGTATGTGACGATTGGAAACGCCTACTGGTATTTTGGAATCATCTTTTGTAGAATCTGTTTTCACAGCTTCCATTAAAAGCTGAATGACTGCTTCGTATTTATCCATGATACTTTCCTTTCCCAGTTGTGATTACTGACCCTTCATAGCCAGCACGATTTCTTTTACAAGAGCTGCTAACTTTTCGTTGTCATCACAACCACTCTGACAAGATGCTGCCGGAGCTGTTTCCTTCTTCTCAAAAGATGCTACAAAATCTGCTGGGCTGCAAGCTTCTTTTGTGTTTCCATTCTTCCACATGAAAGTAGGATCATTTTCTACGATAGTGGAACAATCTTTGATGCCATAAGCAACGGTCTTGATGTTGATTAAGTGCTTTGGACTAACGTTCTCAGAAACAGAACTTCCGCCGCAGGTACCGCATCCTAATGTAAAGGAAATTGGAAGACCTGTACTGATTCCAGTACCACCCTGGCTACCGCCAGTGTTAACAAGGATTCTGGATGCTGGTTTCGCAGCAAACTTAACTACCTTGTCACGGTCCTGAGTATGAATGCTCATGGTATGTCCGATTCCGTTCTGTAACAGACGGATGCTCAGACCGCAAGCTTCTTCCCAATCCTTAACGGTATAGAAAGCAAGAACGGTTGTCAGTTTTTCGTAAGATAATGGATAGCCTTCTCCTACACCTTCCTGCTTACCGATTAATACTTTGGTTCCTTCTGGAATCTGAATTCCAGCTGCAGAGGCGATCACCTGAGGAGAACGTCCTACAAATTTAGCATTCATGTTATGTCCGTTTTTAAATAACAGATTGCAGACTTTGTCTGTCTCTTCTTTTGTCATAAAGTATCCGCCCTGAGCTTTTAACTCAGAAACTACTTCTGCATGATTGCTTTCTTCACAGATGATAGACTGCTCAGATGCACAGATGGTACCGTAATCGAAAGTCTTGCTGGCGATGATAGTTTTAACAGCCTCTTTTACATTAGCAGTCTTTTCGATGTAAGCTGGAGAGTTTCCTGCGCCTACGCCGATTGCTGGCTTACCTGCACTGTAAGCTGCCTTAACCATTCCAGGTCCGCCAGTAGCGATGATAATAGCAACTTCCTTGCATTTCATCAGTTCATTGGTGGAGCCCATAGAAGGCATGGTTACACAGCTAATGATTCCTTCTGGAGCACCAGCTGCAATGGCTGCATCACGCATCACTTCAGTTGCTTTTAACGTACATTTAGCAGCAGATGGATGTGGGGAAAATACAATTGCATTTCCTGATTTAATTGCAGTCATGGATTTGAAAAATACAGTTGAGGTTGGGTTTGTGGAAGGAACAATACCCATGATAAGACCTACTGGCTCAGCAACCTCAATGGTTCTGGTTACAGGATCCTCAGAAAGGATACCAGTTGTCTTCATGCCCTTGATCTGCTCGTAAAGAAGAGTGGAAGCTGCATGGTTTTTATATGCCTTATCCATTCCCTTACCAAATCCTGTTTCTTCTGCTGCCATTTCACCAAGACAAAGAGCATGCTCTTCTCCTGCTTTTGCCATACTTCTTAAGATAGCATCGATCTGCTCATCTGTATATTTTGCGATTGCTTTTGATGCAGCTTCTCCGCATCTTGCTAAATCCCTTGCTTCTTGGATGGAACGTAAATCATAATCAAAATTTTCCATGTTCTGATTCTCCTCTTCTAAAAATCTTAATCATTTTGTCCATAATATTTCCCGAATTCTTCCAGCAGCAGGGTTTTATTTGCCTTTGAAATCTCTCTTCCAGCTATGCTGAATTCATGATATTCGCGAGCAAGTGTCCTAAGCTCTGTTACCTTCATATCTTCAAGTATCTTCATGGTCTCGTGAAGACCATCCTGCTTCATAAAAGCATCAACGGTTTCTCTATTGATAATACCCACCGTCTCAGCATCAGAGGAAGGTTCTTCTTCTGTCAATACTACCACTGGTTGTTCCTGGATTTCTAGCTCCTGTGCCGGTGCTGGCACTGGTTCATCATCAGGTTCTTCTGGAGTTCCTCCACCAATGACAATCGCAAGTTCCTCATGAGGTCTTGGGATCACATGGCGTGTAATCAGTGCGGTAGCGTCTAATCGCTCTACTGCTGCTGCTCCTGCATCTACTGCTGCTTTTACTGCTGCTACATCACCAGTTACCGTTACAGAGATAAGACCTCCGCCGACCGTAGTCTTTTCAACCAGAGATACATCTGCTGCCTTTAACATGGCATCCGCGGCTTCAATCGCAACCAACAGACCTTTTGTTTCTATAAAGCCAAGTGCCTGCATCGTTTACCTCCTTAAAGCAAATCTGCCCAGTTTGCCGGATACGTAGAGTAGAATACTCTCGCTTTGTCCGGGGAACCCCAGATTACCTTAGATCCTGACGGTACATAAAGGACATCTCCTGCCTTAGCAGTGTAAGTCTTTCCGTCAATCGTCACCGTAAGTGTTCCTTCAATGACATAATCGATTTCTTCGTATGTCAGCTCCCATTCAAATTCTGAATGGTCGATTACGAGAAAACCTGCGCTCATTTTGGATTCTTCTTTGCTTACTAATTCCTGATAGTAAGCTTTCACGTTAGGATCCCCTGTGTCAAATACGTCCATTTTCACGGAGCTTCCACGTACTACTTTAAGTCCGTTTCCATGGCTCTCTGACTCATATGGTTTTAAAATGTCATTTAACATTCCTTTTTCCATCAGAGCCTTTAGTACCATATAAATTTTATCGCTGTCAATATCCATACCTGCAAGTACTGGCTGAACCTGAGGTTTTTCTTCTGCCTTGTCACAGAAGGTAATACCAAAAGCATCTGCTGCATCCTTTGCAGATGGAGTGATAATGCTTCCGCATTCCATGTAAAAAACTTTCTTGCCTTCTGCATGGAGCATCTCTACATCTTTTGCACAAATCAACTGCTTCATATGATCACTTCCCTTCTATATAAATTGGCAATCTTCATCAATGATTCCAATTACCACTGCATCGATAGGAATCTCATCGCTTCCAAGCATTCGTCTGGCAGAAGAGCCGGTAGAAATGATGACACGATCGCCGATTCCTGCACTGATGATATCGGCTACGATCATCCGCTCGCCTTCTCTGGTACCACCGATAATCTCAGCAAGCATGAATTTATAACCGTTTAAGGTGTCGGCTTTTCTGGTTGCCCAAATGTTGTCGATCAGTCTTGCTGCTACCATTCCATGGTACCTCTCTTCTCTCTGATTTTAATCTCTTCAAGCGCTGCCTCTACCGATGCGGTATCTCCAAATATCGCCAGCATAATCATGTTCTGTGGGCAGCTTCCCCTGATATCCTCTACCGTTACGCCAACAGCCTTTTCTGCTACATCGGCGGCGCAGACCATCTCAATGATTCGCCCCTGAATGAGCCCTACTGCATCCACCGGCCCAATGGGGTTTGAGGCGCCGGAGCCTTTTCTGCGGTTTAAAATTTCAATGGTTCCTTTTGACGGTGATTTAATGATCCGGTATTCCATACGTCCACTTCCTTTTTATGCCATTTCCTCCTGTGTACAGGAGAATGCGATTCCAAGAGGAGTTACAAACATTGGGTTATCAGGTTTTCTTGTCTTGATTCCCGTCTGTTTTTCTATGATTCCTTCGATTCCAGTCAGACAGCAGGTTCCGCCTACCAGGTAGATCTCTTCTACGTCATGACCTTCGATGTGCTGCTTAATAATAGAAGCCACCTTTTCAACCACCGGCTTTAATACCGGAAGCAGCTCCTTGTGGTGTTTTTCCTCGCGCTTATAAACGTCCGCTTCCTGAAAGTTCATATTATACGCTCCGGATATCACCAGGGAAAAATGAGTTCCGCCAGTGGGTTCATCGGCTACATATACCACTTTTCCATCCTTTAAGATAGAGATACCTGTGGTTCCGCCGCCGATATCCACGACTGCACCATTTTCAATTTTTAATACTGCATTTGCTGCCGTAGGCTCATCTAGAAGGGCAGTGATTTCAAATCCCGCACCCTGCACCACATTCTTGATAGCACCTCCATCGAGAGCATCGGTTCCTGGGGGAATTGCTGCTGCTGCATAAAGCAGCTCTGTATCCAGCTTTTCCTCAAGTTCTGCCTTAAGCTCTCTGACGATACGGATCGCACCGATATAATCCACAACCATACCGTCACGGACCACATCTGCATACCGGTAAGCACCTGCCACTGGCTTGTAATTTTCATCAAGCACAGCCAGTACCACACAAGCGGTTCCCAAATCGACTCCTGTATAGTATACAGAGGAGCGTCCCTTTACAGGATGCTTTACTACTGCTTCAAACTGGCTTACCAGTTCATTGCAGCTATCAAAATCAATTACTTTCTTTGACATGCTTTTCCTCCGTATTCCAGACAGATGAGTTGAGATAAGCGGTTAATCACCGGATTAAATCGATTGTCTCCTGCTTCTGCCGCCAGCTCTCTTACACTGCAGCGCAGACGGTGAAGTAGAACAATCTCTTTTCCTTTTTCTGACTGGGCGTGAAATCCGGAGATATCAAAACAGTCATCAAAGGGTTCTTTTATATTATCTTTATGAAAGCCCGTACAAACCTGAATGGTATTGTCCTCTTCGTTACTTTCTTTCCCCACGTCCGAAAGTTTCCGTTCCAGGTCAAATACCTGTTGTGCCAGAAGTACATCACGTTCCATGAGTAAAAGTCCTGCTTCCAAGAACTGGGCCTGAAGCGTTTTCTTCTTAAGCTCAAGCATTCCACTTATTGCAACCTGCTTATTTGCCTCAGGTTCTTTTGTTTCAGCTTTTTTGTCTTCCGGTTTGAATGTTTTTCTTTTTATGGACATTGGATCGTCACAAAAAGAAATCTTCTTATCCACCAGAAACTGTCTTGCTCCGGGCGTAAGTCTTGTTCCTCCTAAAATATCATAAGAGGTAAAGGGTTCTCTGCGAAACAAAATTCTTAAATCATCTTCTGTTATGAATTTCATTAAAATCCCCCCTTACACAATTTGCGGTAGATATTCGCAATATCTTCTGCTGTCGGAACTCTTGGGTTCGTTGATGTGCAGTTATCATGAAGAGCCTTCTCTGCCATTTCTTCTACAGCCTGTAAAAATTCATCACGATCTACCTTTAAATCTGTGATCTGCTGCGGAATTTTTATCTTAGTCATAAGATTCTTTATATGACGCACCAGGCCGTGTACCGTGGCTTTATCTGTTCCTGCTGCGAATCCAAGCATATTGGCGATTGCCATATAGCGTTTGCAGGCATCGTATTCTCCTGCGTCTTCTAAGCCAGCATTATAACTGATGATATGAGGAAGTAAAATTGCATTGCTTCTTCCGTGAGGAATATGGAATTTTGCTCCAAGGGCATGTGCCATACTATGGCAAAGTCCTAATCCTGCGCCGTTAAAGGCAACACCTGCCAGACAAGATGCGTTGTGCATATGAGTTCTGGCTTCTATATCGTTTCCATCTTCTACGGTTGTTGCAAGATAGTTCCAAACCAGCCTTACTGCTTTTTCTGCAAATGCATCTGTAAAATCACCAGCGCTGGTTGAAACATAAGCTTCTAACGCATGTGTCAGTACATCCATTCCGGTATCTGCCGTAATATGAGGCGGAACCGATACAGTAAAGCGTGGATCTAAAAATGCCACATCAGGCATCATACTGTCTGAGCGCAGCGGATATTTTGCCTGAGCCTGAGGATCTGAGATAACGGAAAAATTCGTCACTTCACTGCCAGTACCGCTGGTGGTTGGAACTGCGACCAGATAAAGCTTTGCATTGCCCATCTGTGTATAGATGTGGCTTGCCGCTTTTGCTGTGTCAATGGCAGATCCGCCGCCAAGTGCGATGATGGCATCTGGTCCAAAGCTCTGCATATTACCGATTGCCTTAGAAACCACTTCAATCGTAGGATCTGGTACTACTTCAGAAAACACTTCAAAGCTGCTTCCCTTTTCGGTTAACAGGTCTGTAATCATGCTTACCTTTCCGGACTGAGCCATAAAAGGATCACAGATGATATAAGCCTTGTTGATTGGAAGCTCCTTTATCTTATCAAGACAAGAAGATCCCATATAAACCTTTGTGTTCATTACAAATTGCTCCACGTTACATTTCCCTCCTTTCGTTATATTTGCCCTGCTTTTGGGGCATTCAGGTATACCCTTGGGTGTTTCATCTTATTTGCCCTGTTTTATTGGGCATACAGGTATACCCTTGGGTGTTTCGTTATATTTGATTGCTTCCACTAAATCACTAAGACCGGTCTGATCCTTAAGATTTATATGGTGGTAAGGTTCTATCACTCCTGTTTTTTTCAACTGACGGATACACCAGCCATCATTTTCAGGCTTTTCTCCGCTTCTGGTAATGACTCCAATCACCGGAACCCGAAACGCTTTTGCAAATCCCGGCGGGTAGCTTTCCCGGCATGAAGACTGGTCTACCAGCATCAGTACATGAGATGCGTCCTGAGCGGCTGCAATGATATGCTTGTGCATCCAGGGACTTTCCAAGTAGACACCAGGAACATCCAGGGTTCTTTTCCCATATACCATGTTTTGGGTCCGCCTCGCCGGCTCATCAATGTCGTTTAAAACATTGGCCAACGAGGTTTTCCCGCTACCACCTGCACCAATAATCATGATTCTCTTCTTTCTCATGTCTTAGTAACAGGTGGCACGGTGTAGCCAAGTACGCGATTTAAAGTCTCGCATACTGCAGTTAAAGCGGTTTCCACACTATCCACGTCGCCTGCAATGATGACAGACCCGGTAAACCGGTCTAAAAATCCAACTTCCACGTCCGCTGCCTTTGCTGCGATATCCGCTGCAATGATGGACGTCTCAAATGGAGATAAGGTCAAAATCCCGATGGCGCCAAGCTCATCAATCCCCAGACACTCATATACCTCCCCAATGGGGGACGCAATGACATGGGCAATGGTTACCTGTTTTCCTGGAACTGATTCCTCTATGACACGCTGCATCTCTACCACGACGTTTTCCCCTTTCCTAGTGCTTTACCACAGTAACCGGAAATTGATAATCTTTCATCCATCCTTCGATCCGGTCCAGATCCTCAGCACATAAGCTTGGATCCCCGTCAATGGGATACTTCATATCAAGCTGGTTGTATTTGTTAACTCCCAGCTTATGATATGGAAGTAAATCAATTCCTTTAAAATTCTTATCATCACGGAACGGCATCAGAAATTTGATTACCGCATCAATTTCTTCTTTGCTGTCATTAATTCCCTTTAACATCGGCATACGTACCTTTACGTTATAGCGGCGGTGTAACAGTTCCTTTATGTTGGTCAGTATCAGCTCATTGCTAACGCCTACCAACTCGTTGTGTTTCACCGGATCCATATGCTTTAAGTCAAACAGGAATAAGTCTACGTATTCTGCAATCTTTAATATTGTATCTGTTTTTGTATAACCGCAGGTTTCGATCGCTGTATTGATCCCTTCCCGCTTACAGGCCATTAAAAGGTTTAAGGCTGCTTCCGGCTGAGCGGTTACTTCTCCGCCTCCAAGGGTTACCCCTCCACCAGACATGTCATAAAACCCGGTATCCTCTTCTACGATCTTAAGCAGCTCGGAAATGGTTTTCACCTCTCCAGCAATGCTAAGTGCCGCATTCGGACATACCTTGGTACATTCCATACAGCCGATGCAATCCTTTTCCCGCACAATTTCATGCTTACCGGTCTCGTTGGATATCACATGGATTCCTACGGGGCACACTTTCGTGCACGCCCCGCAGTCTACACAGGAATTTCTTTTAAACATCACCTGGAACTTCCGTTCCAACCCTTCCGGGTTGGCACACCATTTGCACCGGAGCGGACATCCCTTAAAGAATACCAGAGTTCTGATACCCGGCCCATCATACATATTGTACTTTTGCACATTAAAGATTAGCGCCTTACGTTCAATCTCTCCTGTATTTCCATGGTCCATAGTGATTAATCTCCGTTTCCTTTTAGAAATGTGTGAGCATGGTTCTGCTGATGATCTCGTCCTGTACGTCTTTGCAAAGCTCAACGAAGAATGCGCTGTAGCCAGCAACACGTACGATTAAGTCACGATACAGCTCTGGATGTTTCTGAGCATCAATTAATGTGTTGTTATCCAAGTAGTTGAACTGCATCTCACCGTTTCCAAACATACAAGCAGTACGGAGAAGAGTGATTAAGCTTTCTTCGCCTTCTGGTGTATCAAGAAGTCCTGCCATGATCTTAAAGTTATGAACCATACCGATATTCATGGTATCGTTTGCCATCTTAGAGATAGATTTGATGATAGCAGTTGGTCCCTTAAAGTCAGCACCCTGTGTTGGGCTGATACCATCAGAAAGTGGCAGCCATGCGTGACGTCCGTTGGCGGTAGCGCCTGTTAACTGTCCGAATGGTGTGTTATTGGAGATGGATAAGGTACCATGGCTTAAAACAGAATATAATGTTTTAAACTTTCTATGCTCATGCTCGGTAAAGTCAACCAGATCAGCAGCAATTAAATCTGCGTAATCATCGTCATTTCCGTATTTAGGAGCATTGAGGCAATCAGTACGAACCTGCTCATATCCTACAAAGTCAGCTTTTAATGCTGCATTTAACTGCTCAAGTGTGTATTTCTTCTCATCAAATACAAGCTTCTTGATAGCTGCCATAGAATCTGCATAGGTTGCAAGACCAGACCAAACAACACCAGGTCCAAAGTTGTACATAGCGCCGCCAGCAGATACGTCTTTTGCTTTTTCCATACATCCTTCGTACATGATGGACATTAATGGCTTTGGAGCTAACTCTCTATGAATACGCTGAGAAATTACAGTTGCAACAGAAGACCATTTTGTAATGTACTTAATCTCTTCTTTTACGGCTGCTTCAAATTCCTCATAAGTCTTAAAGCTGCTTAAGTCACCCATATCTGGGCAAACCTGCTTGCCATACCATAATGGAACACCCTTGTTTAATACAAGCTCGATACAGATTGGCCACTGAGTATAAGCGGTAGAAGTCCACTGATATAAACGACCAGACTTCTGAGGCTCAACACAACCCATGAGGCAGTAATCACGTGCATCTTCAATGGTAACGCCCTTAGCAAGCATCATCTTGATGTGTGCATCGTCAAAGTGACAAGCTGGGAAGCCCATACCGGAACGAACAACATCTACGATTTTCTTTAAGTACTTCTTAGGGGACTTATTGTGGATACGGCATGCTAATGATGGCTGATAAATCTTTACATGACGAACGGCATCCATTAAGAGGTAAGTTAATTCATTGGTTGCATCCTGTCCGCTGCGGGTTACACCACCAACGCACATGTTTACGAATGGCTGATATCCTGCGAAGAACTTAGAACCGCCCTCGCTGGTGATCCACATCATCTCAGACATCTTAATCAGCATACATCCAGAAAGCTCGAAAGCCTGGAAATCATTCATACGGCCGGATTCGATATCATTTTTGTAATATTCATACATGTACTGATCCACACGTCCAATGGACATACCAGTCTGATTCTCTTCTACTACAAGAAGGGATTCAATAGTCCAAACTGCCTGGATTGCTTCCCAGTAAGTTCTTGGCTTGTGAGCAGGTACATAAGCATTCACTTCAGAAATCTTATAAAGATCAGCCTTACGCTTTGGATCTGTTTCTTTATCAGCAAGCTGTTTTGCATACTCAGAAAGTCTCTTAGCATAGATCATAACGCCTTCTGTGGTATCGATGATAGACTTATAGAAGTAGATCTTTTCGATATCATCAGGATTCTGATAATCAAGCTCTTTTAAATGATCTTTTGCTTCCTGCTGAATATCAAGCATACCCTTCTTCATTAAGATTACGTCGTAACCAGGGTTTGAATCGCCGCCGCCGTTGATTGCGTGGTAGGAACAGTCAGATACAAAGGACTCACCGGATAATTCCCATACACCAGCTTCACGGTACTGGTCTTCACAGTACTCATCAACAGATTTGCCTTCCCAGTAAGGGAATAACTCTTCTCTCATGATCTTCTTATCTTCATCAGAGATGTAGAAAGGATCCTGAGGACGGGAACCAATGGTGTCAATCTCATCTACCATCCATCTCCATGCAATATCAGGAGAGAATGCGCCTGCACGAGGAGCGCCGTTAGGAGCACCTACGATAAGCTCATTATCCTGGATTACAAGTGGAGCTGTTTCGCAGCAGTAACGGAAGCACTTCGCGCGAAGCATGATCTTTGGCATACCTGGGTTCTCTTTTGCAATCTTAGTGATGGCACGAGCACGGTGTGTTGTAATGGTAGGTCTATGTGTTAAGTAGTTATCTTTTAACTTCTGAAGTCTTGAAGTGATGCCATCAGGTATCTCAGTACCCTCCTCAACACTTACAGCATTACTTTTAGGAGCAGTCTCCTTTTTATTAATTTCATCAGAAACGCTTTCGAACATCTTCATTAAAGAAGATCTCTCTTCTGGAGACATGTTTTTGGTCGCTTCTACAAATTTATTAGAAAATTCACGAATATCCAATACGATTTCCCTCTCTTTCTGTTATTTCTCGTCCAGTTCTTTGGACAGTGCCTCTAAGATCTGTTTTAACAGAGCCTTCGTCTCATCAACACTGGTTGTTCCACTTGAAGCAGTCTTATCACTATTAGAAGTCCGATCCGTCAGCTTTAAGAATTCCTCAGCTTTGCGGACTCCATATCCTACCTTACGGGTATATATGAAGTTCATGGGGGAGACATTATCTGCAGTTATTCCTGCACCTGAGGTGATGCTTCCTAAGGTCATAGCTGGGAACAAATTTGTCGTTGCTCCCATACTTCCAAGGGTTGCCGGTGTGTTCACAAGAACTCTGCCGACAGGTTTTTTTAATGCGAACTGGCGAATTACTTCCTCGTCCCTGGAATGGATCACCAGGGTGTGCCCATGGCTTTCATTTACCAAAAGGCTCATGCATTTCTCGCAGGCATGCATCCAGTCGTGCTCAATATAATAAGCAAGAACAGGACAGAGAAGTTCTTTTGCAAATGGGTTACTTTCAGAAATATATTTCTGTTCGGAAACCAGAACCGTGGTTGTATCCGGGATTTCAAATCCTGCCCGCCTGGCAAGCCATGCGGCCGGTCTTCCCATAATCTCTGTATCCGCCTTTCCACTCTCCAGACAAAGAAGATCAATTAACATCTTTTCTTCCTGGCTGTTCATGAAATAAGCCCCGTTCTTTAACATTTCTGCTTTTACTTCTGCTGCGATTACACCATCTACAACCACATACTGTTCGGCTGCAGATACGATTCCATAATCAAAGGTGCGGCTGGTAATAATATCTGACACGGCTTGTCTTACATCTGCGGTACGTTCTATAAACACAGGACCGTTGCCAGTCCCACCATAGATATAAGGCTTTCCGCTTTCCGCTGCCTTTTTGCAAAGCTCCGGCACTCCGGTATTGATTACCATAGCCGCTGCGGGGTGATGAATTAGTTCCAATACACCCGCTTGTGTGATTGTTTTTAAATAACCGATGGCGCCTTCTGGCAGACCGCAGGACTTGCCTGCTACCTGCATCCGGCTAAGAAGCTTCTCAGTTACCTTTTTTGCTCTTTCATGGGGAGCAATCACGATTGGATTTCCAGATTTCACAGCGATTAGTACATTATTAATCGCTGTGGATACCGGGCTAACTGCTGGTGTTAAGGCAGCGATGACTCCTACCGGAACACCGATATCCATAGTCTTCTTCTCAAGATCTTCCTTCAGAATTCCGACACAGGTTAAGTCTTTTAACTGTTCGTTCAGAGTTTCACAGACAAATGTGTTCTTTACAAATTTATCCTGCCAGCGTCCATATCCAGTTTCTTCTGCAGATAGGACCGCTAGTTCCTCTGCCATTTCCTTAGCAGCCGCAGCAAGGGTACCTACGATTTGATCAAGCTTCTCTTGGGGGAAGGTAAGCATGTTTTCTCTGGCTTCTCGTGCGCTTTCCATTAAAATCCTGGCCTCCTGAATGGAGAGCAGGTCTTTATCTATAAAACTCATTTCCATATCTCCCTTCGTTCGGGATGTCTGTTATGCCTCTGCAGGAGCAGTGGGGATCGCATATCTCCTCACGATCTTAGCAAGATCGGGATGAGGTCTTGGGATAACCACAGAGCTGTATACTTCAGCTCCCAAATTGTTAACAGCTTTGATTCCTGCTTCTACCGCAGTCTTACAGGCGCCGACATCACCCTGTACTAAAACTGAGATATAGCCGGAAGCAACGTTCTCATATCCAACCAGTTCAACTTCTGCTGCCTTACACATTGCATCAGCCGCTTCCAGTACGAATACCAAACCAAATGTTTCAATCGCGCCTATGGCTTCATATCTTTCCATATACTGTTTCCCTCTCTTTATGCGTCAATATCATGTACTGATACAATGTCACCAACCTCTTTGATTGGTCTTGGCATAACATTATGTGCCGTCAGTTTACCGATGGCTGCAGCTGCTTCTGCACCTGCATCTACGGAAGAACGTACTGCTGCTACATCACCCTTTACCATAATGGTAACTAATGTGGAGCCTACATTTTCATAAGAAATTAATTCAACATCAGCTGCCTTTAACATCTTATCTGCAGCCTCCAGTGCCGGAACGAGTCCAACAGTTTCCACTAGCCCTAAAGCTTCATCTCCGTAATATCTCACCTTGAGTAAACCTCCTCTAATTATTTGTGGCGGTACTTTTTGTCTACGTATTTATCAACAGCACTTCTTCCATCGTCGTTGATTTCGTAGTACATACGCAGAACTCCGTTCTTGTCCAGATCGTGGCTGCTTAAGCTTACCATTCCATTGGCTTCCAATGACATAACATGATCGATGTAACGATCTTTTGTGAACTGACGCTCATTGCCATACTCTGGCTTTAATGCCTCCATAATCTGATCCACGTCTGCATTCTTAACGCCATATAAATAATTCAAAACTGCTGTTCTTGCAGGTAATAACATACGTTTATTCCCCTTTCCTGAATAAATCAAGTGGATTCATAGTAACTAGAATCGCACCCAATACGATTACAATAGAACCGATTACGATCGTAGGAGTAACTGCCTGTCCCAGGAAAAGGATACAGAAGAAAACGCCCCAGAAGGCATAGGTTACATTTAAGGACATACCAATTGCACAACCTACGGTTGAATTGCTCTTGTACCAGCAAAGGAAAGATACGGCTGCACTTAAGCCTGCAGCTGCAAGCCAGATTACAGGTACTCCTGCCGCGATTGTTCCGCCTAAAAGTCCAAGACCTCCAACGATAGGAAGAATTACAAATAAATCCACGATACCAGAAATGAGCTGACGTAAGTTAACTGCTACATCTGTATCAATCATAGCTCCGCCATAAGTAGAACATACTCCTTCTAATGCCCAGCTAATTGCTGCTATAAAAGCACAGATGATTCCTAACGTAAAGTTAGGGCTGCCTTCTGGTTTTGCCCAGTTGATGATAATAGCTCCAATTACACACACCAGCATACCAGCAGTAACTCTCTTGGTGATCTTCTGCTTTAAAAAGATCCTTGCAAAAATTGCACCGAACAAAGCGCATAACGCAGAGATCGGGATCGCATAAGCTCCAGCCAGGGCAAGGCCTACCAGGTATGCTCCATTGGCGATCGGACCTCCGAGAATCGAACCAAGTACAATCATTTTACCAGGGAATGTGTTAAGACTTCTTCCCATCTCACGGATACGGCCGCTCTTCGCATTGTAGATTGTAAGCCAGATGCCTGCGAAAAGATCATTTAAACCGGAACATACATAAGGTCCTGCTAAAAGTCCAGCTGCACCTGCAAGGGGAGCATAACGTCCCGCTAACAGTACTAAGACTGTGTAGATTCCGTAGGTAAGTCCAGAAAATGCACCAGTAGATAAACCAGTTACTCTGAACTTTTTGTTGATAGCTGCCATTTGCTTATCCGCAGATGCGGCTGTCATTCCTTGGTTGCTCATTACTTAATCTCCTTCTTATCCTTCGGAAGAATTGTCTCAACCTCTGCATGAGGACGTGGTATTACATGAACAGAAACTAACTCTCCAACTCTCTGTGCTGCGGCTGCACCTGCATCAGTTGCTGCCTTAACAGCTCCTACATCACCTCTTACCATAATGGTAACAAGACCGCCACCTACGAATTCTTTACCGATTAAAGTTACGTTTGCTGCTTTCACCATAGCATCTGCAGCTTCAATTGAGCCGATGAGGCCCTTTGTCTCGATCATTCCTAATGCATCATATTTCATTACTTAATCCTCCTTTTTATTAAACAGTTCCATTGGGTTTAAGGAAACTAAAACAGCACCTACGATAATAATGATAGAACCAATTACAATGGTTGGGGTGATTGCCTGAAGTTTAAACAGAATACAAAATAACACGCCCCAGAATGCGTAGGTAATATTTAATGACATTCCTACTGCACAACCTACGGTACTATTAGATTTATACCAGCACAGATAAGAAACCGCTGCGCAGAGTCCAGAAAGTAACAACCAGCCAACTGGTGGTACTGATAACAGTGTACTTCCTAAAAGACCCATTCCACCTAAGATTGGCAGAATAATAAATAAATCTACAATACCTGATAATAACTGACGAATGTTGATGAGTACATCAGAATCCAGCATAGCACTTCCGTAAGCTGCAAAAACACCTTCCAGTGCCCAGCCAACGGCTGCGATGAATGCAAAGATAATACCAAGTGTAAAGTTGGTGCTTCCTTCTGGTTTTACCCAGTTGATAACAATTGCTCCAACAACACAGATCATCATACCAACGCCTACTCTTGGTATAATCTTCTGCTTTAAGATGATTCTTGAGAAAAACGCTCCAAAAAGGATATACATCGCTGAGATGGGGATTGCATACGCTCCCGCCATGCTAAGTCCTAATAGATAAGCGCCACTCGCAATCGGTCCACCAACAAAAGATCCTACAAGTGAAATCTTGCCAGGAAACAACTTAAGACTTCTGCCCAGTTCTTTAATACGTCCAGTTTTAATGTTATAGATCGTAAGCCAGATCCCTGCAAACAAATCATTAAGACCGGAAGCTACATAAGCAAGTATCAGTGCTCCTGTAAGTCCTGGAAGAACATCTGCTGCTCCCAGTAGCGGCTCATATTTACCAGCAATCAATACGAAGGTTGTGTATAAACCATACATGAGGCCAGATATAATACCCGCTGTGATGCCAATTTTTTTAAACTTCTTTCGTGTTTCTGTCATTTTTGAAATTTCCTCCCCCAATTGGATTGAGCACATATCTATGCCCTCCTGTTACTCTACGTTCAGCTGAAAACGTCTAGAAAACCCCTCACACCTGGCAATCAGTTAATGTTACTAATTTTCAAAAGGTGTAATGCGTTTTTCTATGCATTTAGTATAGGTCTTACCCCTATGGGGAATGTCAACCTGTTTTTGTTTTTTTTTAAGTCCAAAAACTGGATGAGTGAGAATTATTCCTCATATGTGCCTAAATCTATGTAAATCAGGTTCACATAAATAATGAACCGTCTGAACCCAAAAAAACCTCTGGCACAGAATCAACATGATTCTATGTCAGAGGCAGACACTATCTGTAGATAGGTACATTAACCTCAGTAACAAATTCATCTGGGTCCCTGGTGGTCCAATAGTCCACCACATACCGCTCATAACTTTCCTTGCCACACTTATAACCTTTTTTCTCGGCCCAGGAAAGTATTCTCTCGTATTCTTCATCAATCGATTCAAGATTCCCGATGTGATATACGGAAGCAGCCATAAAACCTCCATAGACCTGGCGGTTAATACAATCCGTACAAGGATGAATGGCCTCCTGCATAATGGTGGCACGCTTGCAATTGCCTTTCATCTTGTCCTCAAAGGACTCAAACTTTAAAATTACTGCTCCGGTAATCTCATTCTCTGCTTCCTCTAAGTAATTGGTCCATTCTATATTAATGACGGATTCCATATAGTTGTAATCAAAATCTTGTTCCAGACAACAGTATGTGACTGCCGGAATATACTTTACCGCAATTTCGTGAACATCGTTCTCCCGCACCATCTTAGCTTCCTGGATCAGCTCATACCAGTCTTTTACTGCAACATAGCTGTTATGGATCTGCTGTTCCTGAAAGCGGAGCTGCTCAATCTTGTTACGGAAATTCTGTTCAAGGTAATAATATGTGTTACCTTCCACGAGTCCTTGCATCTCTTCCAGCTTAAATCCCATCTGCTTGTAATACTTTACGACCGGGACGGTAAGGAGCGTTTCTTTATTATAATACCGGTAGCTGTTCTCCTTGCAGATCATATCAGGAGATATAATTCCGATCTTATCATAAAAACGCAAAGCCTTGGTAGAAATATTGCAAATCTTACTTACTTCTCCTATAGAAAATAATTTTTCGTCTTTCATGTAAGCCCCCATAGCATAGTCCTATCTTCATCATCTAGTTCATTTGCCTTTTCTACACGCCCCATGTACATATATATTCTAAGTATAATCCTTCCTGTATAGGGGAAGGTCAACCTTTACTTATACTACTATATTAATATATAAATCACATTTTGAAAAGTATAAAAATATGTAAAAATGGCCACAGGCTTTTCATCTTCCCGAATCACCTGCGGCCACAAAAATTACTTTAAACCATTTACCATTTCCATGATCTCTTTTTTGGACTTCACACCTACAGAAGTAACTTCTAGCTTACCGTCCTTAAAGATGCCCACAGTTGGAATGCTCATTACCTTAAACTGACCTGCCAGTTCCTGATTTTCATCTACATCAACTTTACCAACTTTTAAATCTGGAATATTATCTGATGCTATCTCATCCAGAATTGGTGCAAACATCTTACAAGGACCACACCAGGTTGCCCAGAAATCTACAAGAACGATACCCTTGCTATTCACTACTTCTGCTTCAAAATTATTCTGTGTTAATGTTACAACTGACATATATATTCCTCCTTATTTAAAATGATCCTCATACCATGTATTTTGACTCATTTTATAGTTTTATCATTATTGATTGGATTATCCTGTGTTTTTATATAAATATAAAAAACTGTAACCTTTGTAATATCAGATTTCTTACTGTTATTATAAAAGTTACAGTTATATTTGTCAACACATTTTTTTATTCTTCCATATCAAAGCCCAAAAGACGGATCTTTTCCAAGAAGTTTTTCTTGTAATCATCAATGCTATTATGTTCTGTCTGTTCCTTGGCTGCATCGAATTTATCCCGTTCCATGGTTTGTGAAGAAATCTTACCACCCTGGTATCCTCCGCTTAATTCCAGACGAAGGCTTGATCTGCCATTGTTGGTATCAATGTTTAAGCTGGATATCTGAAACGAACGTTTTCCTTCTACACCATTCCCAAAGTACAGCTTAGAATCAAAGCCAAAGCTTTTCTCATTCAAAGCCACATTCCCTCTTAGGGAAAGCCCTCCGTTATTTTCCATTGCCAAAGTAAAAAGTCCCAGTCCGTCCACTTCCACCTTGTTTAAATTCATGTTCTTATCAATGGTAAGTGTGATACGCTTACTTTCTCCCTGGGTCTTTAAATCCTTAAGCATCTGTCCCCATTCCTTCATATCCTTTAATGGGCCTTCCAATACGAAGTCTCCCACCTCACTTAAGAAGGAATCAAATTCAGCGGCAGGAACATCCGCTTCTATCACAACACCGTTTTGGTCTTTGGTTACAAACCGGATCTGGCTTTTCGCCATCATATGTATGGAATCTTTCCCAAGGGTCTCCAGATCACTCTTAACCTTGCTCTTTTTCCCTGGAGTCAAAGTAAAACCAAGAGAGTTTTTCAAAGATTCCTGAGTGGTCCGGGCGGACAACTTGGTGATTCCAGGAATGTGAAATACCACATTCTCATTGTCTGCCCAGTAGGTGATGCCTTCCCTGATGGCTCCCAGGAAATACACATTAAGGCTTCCCTGGGAAAATGCATCACTTTCGCTGCGCTGCTCCGTAAAGGAGATACCAAGACCTTTGGGAAGAAGGAGGACGGAATGGTCATTCCACCTCACTTCATCTGCTACCAGCTTTAAATGATCCTCGTAAGCATTCCCTTCTCCCTCATCCTGATTCCACAGTGCGAGAAGACGCTCTTTCGTCTGGAGTGCAGAACGAGTCAAATAAAATTTGGCGTAATATCTGGGCACCACATACCAGACAACAGAGAACGCTACTGCCAATGTCAGGATCAAAGCACATAGCTTTACGATCCATGGTTTCACTCCTGGTATGTGGAATTTCTTTTTTTTATTAGAACAATCCTGTTTCACTAAGTTTTTCTTCAAAGAATTCATTCAGTTCATGCACCTTCTTCCGCAATACAATACCAACCAGATACGATATAGGAATAAAGATCAATGCGTATCCTAAATATCTATAGTAATCATTCTGATACATTCCTCCAACGCATTCCCTCATGGCATTAATGATGTGAGTAAACGGAAGCAATGGGTTTACCATCTGGAAGAACTTTGGAGTCACCTGAATCGGGAACGTTCCACCAGAGCCTGCAACCTGAAGTACTAGAAATACGATGGAAATCGCTTTCCCCACATCTCCAAAGGAAACGGTCAGCGAATAAATGATCGTAACAAATATAACACTGGCAATAACTGCTGCTAATACAAATTTTCCAGGGTAGAGACATTGAATCTTAAGCAGGTAAATATCTCCCAGCGCCACAACAAGTGCCTGTATGGAACCAATAAGCAAAAACAACAGATATCTTCCAAAATAAGTTTCGTAAAGCTTAAGTCCCTCTGCCCTTTTATCCTCAACCTTACATTTAACCAAAGCTACCAATAACGTACCGCCCACCCAAATGGCAAGAGTGGTATAAAATGGAGTCATTGCTGAGCCGTAAAGCTCGATTGGATACATCTTATTGGTGACCATATCCGTAGGAGTTTTCATAAACTCGCTAAACCGCTCCGGATCATTCTTCATGATGTCCATGACCTTATTCAGCTGCTTGCTGTCAGCCACCTTGTTCACATCCTCAATCATGTCATCAATACGTCCCTGACCCCTGGCAATCATATTTTTGGTGCTGTCAAGCGTCTCGATGAGACTCTGGGAAGAAGAAGTAACACTGGTTAAAGTACCGTCTACCTGGCCGATCAAGCCTCCCAGACTGTCTAATGCTCCTGATGTAGCTCCCAAAGTGTCATACATCTTATCAAGGCTGTCATTAAGAGGAATCTCAACTCTTCCTTTATAGAAATTCTGTGTATCTGAAATCGTATTATAAAGTCCATCTAACATGTCACCAATATCTGACTCCATATCACTTGGCAATTGCTTTGTCTGACGTACAGTCTTTTCCGCTGCGGCAAGCTTATCGATGGCATCCTGCTGCTGCTTTGCCAGAGCTGTAAGCTGCTGCTGAAGAGCAGTGGCATCGGAAATTGGTATGGGAAGATATTTATTAATGGTAGTAAGAATTTTGTTAACTCCATTGATTTGTTCAAGCCCCGCCTGTAAAAGTCCCTGCATATTCTTAAAGGTATCCGCCATAGCATCTGCAGAAGAACCAGAAAGCTTATTAACAACACGGAATGTATTGTATACGGTTTCTTCTGTTTTCACAATATTATCAAGAATATCATCAAGAGCATCGGTCATGATTTTGGAAAAACCTCTGCTTGAATCTATGAGAGTCTTTGCACTGTCCGCTGTCTGTCCACCGGAGTTTACCAATTTATCTACATCAGGAAGTGTTCCTTTCACTCCGTCATTTAAAGAATTTACAGTCTTTAACGTGGACTGAAGTATTGTTATGGTATCGGAAATCTGGCTTAAATCATCTTTTGCAGTGGTAAGTGAACTAACCAAATCGTTTCTATCGGTTTCCTTATCGGTACTCCAGTCTTCTGATTTATTATTTAATACCTTTGCCATCACTTTAGAGGTGGTATTGATAAAAGTCTCATTAATCTGCTGTTGAACCGTCTCAACGCCTTTGTTTGTTATTTTCGTAGCAATCGCATTCTTCTTTTCATTTACATAATACTGCAACACCGGACGTTCAATGTTTGTAGTAAGAACACTTGATATCTTCTGGCTGAAATCCTCAGGAATCACAACGGCTGCATAATATTTCCCTGACTGTACTCCGTCGATCGCAGCATCTCCCTCAACAAACTGCCAGCCAATGTTGTCATTCTTTCTTAATTCATCCATGACCATCTCACCAATATTAATGGAAGAGTCATCAATATCCGTATCAAATATGCTGTCTATGGACGCTCCTTTGTCATTATTCACGACTGCAACCTTAAGACCTTTTGTATTTCCATACGGATCCCAGCTCGCTGCAATATTAAACCAAGCATATAAAGATGGCAAAATAATCAGGCCTGCCGCAATGATGATGGCCACCGGATTCATCGTAATACGCTTTAAATCGTCAACAAAGATTTTCCATATATTTTTAATATGTGACATAACAACCTCCTTGGTATTAATTTTGATCATGTAATTCCGTATTATATTATTTCCTATACTCAAATGCAATGCCTTATGCTGTTAAAATAAAGATTTAATAATTACAAAGGCAAAAAATAAAAAAAGGATTTCCATCATCTGGAAACCCAAAATCTTAAAATAAAAAGCGCGAGACGGGACTCGAACCCGCGACCCCGACCTTGGCAAGGTCGTACTCCACCAACTGAGCCACTCGCGCATGATTGTTAAAAATGTTTCATTTAAAGACAAAAAGATTATAACATATTTACCCGGGAAATGCAAGAGGAGAAATGCATTTTTAGCATTTCCCTCTATGTATGATATTTAAGTTTTGTGTCCACAAGAAAATCCACTCCCAGTATATCAGCTGCTCGTTTCCCCTCTGTCTGCTCATGATCAAAAAGATCAGCATACTTAGCTACCAAAGGTCTTTCTTTACTTACCAGTCGATTTAAATGATGATTTAAAATGGTGTGAAGGCGTTCCGAATCCTTTGCAAGCACAGCATCCACAAGTTCTCTATGCTGCTTTACAATTCCCTTTTCAATCCCGGAATCCGCCATAAATAAAAGTCTTATCCGCCGGTAATGACCGGAATTAGCTGTCAAAATATCGTTGCAATAGCTTTTGTTTGCTCCATCGTAAAAAATGGAATGGAAATAAGAGTCTTCGGATAGAAAAGCCCGGATATCACCATCTTTTTCAAGCTTCTCCTGCCTCTCTAATGACATTTCAAGAGCGGTTATAGCTTTTAGATTGCACACTGCCATGAATTCCAGCATGACATTTTCTTCCACACAGGTTCTTAAGAACCGTTCATTCCTGACTTTATCATAATCAATCTTAGAGATCATGGTGCCTCTCTGAGGCAGAAAGGTAATAAGCCCTTCCTTTGAAAGGCTTATGAGTGCATCACGCACTGGGGTTCTGCCAACCTGATAGGATTCGCTAATGTCCTTAATGCTAAATATCATTCCAGGGCGCAGCCTTAAATCCAGTATATCCGTACGCAAAATATCATAAATAGGTTCTACCTGGCTGTTGTCTGTTTCGCCCATCAATGCCTCCTGTTAAAAGCTTAATACTTCCCTGTACATCTTCAGGGCCTCATCTGGACTATAATTATAATACAAAAGTATGTCTAAAGCAAATGGTGAATATGAAATTTCATTTAGTTTCCTGGAAAAATACATTCCCCCGATCTCTGACAAGGCCCGCAGAGTTGATTTATTCTCATATCCAAGGAACTTCCATAGGATAACTTTTTCATTTCTGGTATAAATTCCCCGGGTCTCATCTTCCAGATAATGAAAGATCTCATGTCCGAGAATGAGCTTTATAATTTCCTCTTTTGTAATGAGTTCAGAAAGTCCCGACTGACCGTTTAAATGTTCTATAGGCTCTGTCATAATCTCAACCCGGTCAGGAGGTGTAAAAAGGGCAAATAACACTCTGTCTGCTATCTGCCCTCTGTCTGTAAATTCCACTTTAAGTTTCAGTTTTTCTGCCATCTCCCAGGGATCACTGGTACCAAATTTCTCAATTGCCCAGGTCGCAGTTTCTTCTCCGCAACGGATGGCCTTCTCGATCATAACTTCTTTGTCTTTGTCTGTAACTTTATTTTTAAGGATATCCCTGGAGAATGCATACATTCCCCAGGATTTGTCTTTTACTTGAAACAGTTCTTCTGCTATTGTTTTAAGCTGCTTATTTTCCATATCCTTCTCCAAATAACTTAGCTCTGCTTTCTGTTTGCTGCTACCACAAGGATTTCTTCATTTTCTTCCAGAGAGGAAATTTCAAGATCTACCAGCAACTCAAGCTGCTCGAAATCCTGAGCGGTAAAGTCCATAACCCGGGCGCCCATACACAGGTAATAGTCAGGTCTGATAATTAAGTCTGTCTGATATACTGCCATGTCTTCCCAAAGCTTTTTCATGCCTTCGATGCAATCTTTTGCAGTGGTCTTTAAGCTCATGCCACGGCCTCTTTGAACCTTAATGAATCCTTTCTTATCTATAATACGGATACCACCTGCCCCGTCTGCATCGGACAAGTCTCCATATATATAGAAATAATCGGAAGTGGCAAGGAGCTTTGCTGCCTCATCTGGAATTCTCATATCCTGAGCTGCCAGGTGGCGAGCCTCGGTTTCATCGCATTCTGATAAAAGATCTGCTGTCTTAACTTCTGTGGAACCGGTTGCTATGGCAGTAACCTTGGAAGTCTGAGGATCGATCTCGATGTGGATCTCCACGGATTCTGCGGTTGCGCCTGATTCAATGGCTTTATTTAAGGCTTCATTCTTAATTGATTTGATGTCCTCTTTTGATGGAGATGGAATGATACGTTCCACTACGTCACGAACCATGGAAAGAGCCACGCCAATGGAGGAAATAACTTCTGCATTTTCAGGAATGGAGTACTTGACTCCCATCTTTTCACTGAAATAGATGATCAGGGAAGCGGCTCCCCCTCCAACACCTACCAGTGAGATCTGATCTTTTTCCAGTTTGTATTTTTCAGCCAATTCTAAGATTACAGGCTCAATCTTTATATATGCCTTTTCCATAATCTGTTTGGCAATATCTTCTACCGTAGTATTGCAGTAATCTGCAAGGGCTTTCATTGCCTTTTTAGCGGATTCTACATTTCCGTGAGAAAAGTGCTCTTCCTTTACAAGACCAAGTACATTGGCTGCACAGGAGTTGGTAATCGTAACGGCTGAGCCGTCTTCCATGCGGATTCTTACATAATCATCAGGATCTCCGGACTTTGGAGAGAAGAATTCAACTTTTGGCCCTTTTATTTTATCTGTGTCTGTAAATACGGAATAATCAAGTCCTGCAATATGAGCAGAACGTGGTCCTACATCAACGATTCCCTGTTTGTTTGCACGAACCATGGAACCACCTGCCACACCAAGAACTCGAACGTCAAGAGAAGAAATATAGGTAGGGTGACCACCTACGATGGAGTAATCAATGGCTGGACGGCCATTTTTAATAACTCCGATGTTCGTTGTTGTTCCACCAACCTCAAAGTAAACGCCGTTTGATGCACGAAGGTACATGAGGGATCCCATAACAGAAGCTGCCGGGCCTGATAACATGGTGAGAACCGGACGTTTTTTCATCTCGGTAATTTCCATAACACCGCCATCTCCTCTCATGATCATAAGAGGGACATGAACCCCTGCTTCCCTAACGGAATTTTCCGTAGAGCTTGCAGTATCAAGCATCTTTGGCAGAATGGAAGCATTGATGGCTGCGGTTCTGGTACGTCTTGTCAGTCCATAAAGCTTTGTAATATCAGAAGCCATGGTGGTTGGAACTCCCTTTTCACTGGCTACTTCGTATACTTCCTGCTCTGGGCCTCCATCATCTACTCCAAATGCCATGGAAGAAACAAATACCTGTGCTCCTGCCTGCTTCATGGTGTCTATGGTGCTGGTTACCACAGAATGATTCATTTTCTTTACATTGATAAATTCATTTATGATGTTAATCTTTTTCTGGTTTCCCAGATCAATATCTGCTATTTTTGTCTGTCTTTTTGCAAGAAAGCCTTCAAAGCCTCCTTTTGCCATTCCAATGACTCCAACCTTAGCAACGTCGCCCTCAATTAAGGCGTTAGTGGCCTGCGTTGTGGAATGTGCTACGAATACTACGTCATCAGGGCTAATATCATTTTCCCTTAAGCAGTTTTGAAATGAGGTTACAACTCCTGCTGCTACACCTCTGGGATCATCATGTGTCGTTTTCACCGAAGATTTCCCAATGATTTCGTGAGTGGCGTTGTCTATGGCAACTGCTTTGGTATGGGTGCCTCCCACATCGATGCCCATTCTTACTGATCTTCCCATATTAAGAATCTCCTTTCTTCCTTTGATCCCTTTTAACAAGGGAACTGACGGTTGCCGCCAGTTCCCCAAAAATTACATTAATCCGCCGTAAAGAACAAATACGATGATACAGCAGATCGCACCAATGATCCAGCCGGTTGGGATTGACATCTTCATATAGTCTTTTGTTGAAACCTTGGTGTAACCAAATCCCCAAGCTACCCAAGACTGAGTGATATCAAGATGCTGAGGTGCAATGGTTGTGATTGCAAACAGTGGGAACAAAAATGCGACTGGTGCATTTGGTATCACAGAAATCACAACGGCTAAAATAGCAGTTCCTGCTCCAACTAAGTTTAATGGACCTCTAAAGAATCCAAGAGGGGTGAGTACTGCAAAGGTGATTGCCAGTACAATTGCTGTCTTTGGAACCAATCCGCCAAGGATTGCTGTAAAGTAAGGTGCTGCATAGGTTGCTGCATTGTTGAACATGGACAAGGAAAGAAGGAAACCAACCATAGGAGCCACGTCAATAGAACCATCTGTAAATAGCTTTGCAAAAAGTCTACAGATTTCAGAATAAGAACCTTTCATCTTTCCAGTGGTTACAAGTGCATAAATAGCGGAAAGACAGAAGCCAAGGATAATTGGAATCTTAAATGCAACAACACCGATTACTGGAAGAATAATTGAAATCCAGGAAATAGCTGGAGCATTGTCACTTGTCTGAGATTTGGAAGCAGCCCAGGCATGAGAAGATTTTTTATTCATAGAGAGATTGGATACAATAAGTACTACTACCAAAGCAACGATCATACAGATTAATCCAATCTGAAAATAGTCATTGTAGGTATAAGCCTCTGCTTCTTTATTAAAGCCTGCATAAATAGTCTGATACTGTTTGAAGTTTACAATGTTTCCAAAGATTCCTGCCATAATGGAACCCATGAAACTAAACATAGCGATTGGTGCAGGAATTCCTAAGGAAAGCATGATTGGAAGCACGATAACTGCGATGGAGATAACAGGACCGATACCAGTCATAGACATAAAGATGATTGCGGTAGCGATACATAACAGACCCATGGTAAATCTAGGTTTGTCACCACCAAGCTCAACCACCTTACGAATGATGGTTGCGGCGATTCCTGTTTCTACAAGAACTCTTCCAAAGAATGCGCCAAAGAATACGTTAACGAGAATTGATTTTGCATAGCCTGCCGGTCCTTCTGCGTACACATAGGTCAGCACGTCAATAATTGACTTGCCCTCCATTGCCGAGTTTGGTGAAAATGAATTTCCCACCATCGCAAGTACGGTCCAGAATGTAGCCATGACCGCAAACCCCACCATAAGATTGAGTCCCTTTACACAGTACCATACCATGCCAAGGAAGGACAAAATCATGATAATACCGATGATTACATTGATGTTCATACGAATCCTCCTTAAAAATAAAATGTTTGATTGGTAACCCGCAGAAAAATCGACTGATTTCCTGCCTCCCCACAAAGGACTCACGCCCTTTGCCGATACTAATATATTAGTACTAAAATATCAGTCTGTATATGGTCAATATACCAGTTTTGAGTTTGTTTTTTTGTGTAATACTCACAAAATGATCTTCTAACTCACGTTTTGTTGTTGTACTTTATACATTGTTTTACTATCAAACCTTTGTGTTTTTCTCTTATGATATATCAGTTATATCACCTATTCTTCCTAGTCATTTTACCCATATCTCCAAATTCTAACATTTATTTTCCAAATATTTTTATAATTTATAATGGAGCACTTATTTTTTCCTTTTAAGTTTCCATTTCTTTCGCTTTCATGGTATAATTATAGATACAAAGCAGAAGAAAAAGACGATCCTTTCCGGGACCGTTTCTATAAACTGTGCCGCTAAAATTTACGGCAGAACGGAGTTTTACATGTCACTCTTACCGCTTCAGGAAATATCACCCCGGAAGGCCAGCGAAGACGCCAGACAATACGCTTACCGGGTGCTCCGATATTTTATTCTAAATCTCCATCTTCCTCCTGGCAGGAAGATGAATGAAATCGAGTTTGCTGATGCACTTGGTATTAGCCGTACACCCGTTAATGATACCTTCAATAAGCTTTCCAGAAAGAACCTGGTGGACATTATTCCCCAAAAAGGGGCCTTTGTTTCAAAGATCGATACCAAAAGAATTGAACAAACACTATGGATTCATGGACAACTTGGATCTTCCATGATTAAAAATATTTTTATTCGCAATGTGAAGCGTCCCCAATTTGATCTTCTTTACCTGATCCTTGATGAAATGCAAGACCACCTCTCCCACGGTGATTTAACCCAGTCTGCCAGACTGATCACTGACTATTACAAGCATTTATACGAGCTTGGAGGAAAGATGGATTATATATGGGAGTCTGTTCAAATTGCAGGAATGGATCTGCAACGGTTTCTTTATCTTTCCACGAAAGAGATTGGAACAACAAAAAATTATATTACGGATCTGACAAGCTTAGCCGACGCCATGGCTCAAAGGGATACAGACCTTGCATGCACCATTTTTCTTCATCACCTATCAAGAATCTTTCTCCTTCTTCCAGCCTTAATGGATACCAACCCACATTACTTTACAGACCAAAGGGACAAACAATCAGATGAATAACCTGACACCATAAACTAATACAATTGGGGAGGAATACTTATGATCATTGACCAGTTTATAAACCAGCTTTCCTCAAAAGATCCAGACGAACGAAGAGAAGCCCTAAAAACTGTACTTGATCAGGAAAACCTATCCTTTTACCTCCAGGAAGAGGAACCTTCCTCCAAAGCACCAAGAGGAATCGCAAACATTTTATTAACGCCCTGGATCAACGATCCAGGACTCTTGTTTAGCGCTCATTACGATGCAGTCCCAGGCAGCTTTGGGGCAAATGACAACGCTGCCTCTTTATGCATTTTAATTGAACTGGCAAAAGCTCTTCGTGAAAAGGGCACTCCTGCACGCTTCGCCTTTTTTGACGGGGAAGAAACAGGACATACTGGAAGCCGGCTTTTTGCATCCAGCCATGAGATGGATACCATTACCGGGGTGATTAATTTAGATGTCTGCGGTTACGGGGATACCATTGCAGTGTACGACCGGGGACATGCAAAAAAGGAGCCAATCCGCTCCTTTTGTTCCAAAAAAATCTTAGATTCCCATAACGGGATTCTTGTAAAGTACCTGCCACCCAGCGACGAGGCTTCTTTTACCGGCAAAAGAATCCCCGCCATCAGCATTGCCATCGTCCCTCATTGGGATATCCAGTATCTAAACGCAATGTCTCGAATGGGAGCCAGTAACATTTTTCGCACTCCGGAATTTGACCTCATCTTATCTCAGATGGAGGTAACTACCACCATGCATGGGGGATATCGGGATTCTCCAGAATGGGTGGAAAAAGAGTCTATGACAAGGGTTTTTAATTATCTCTTAGAGAGCGCATTGACATTACCAGAGAAAAAAAAGAAGTTCCTTCTGTTTTGATGCAGAGGGAACTTTTTTTTCAGAATGCTTTTTAATGATCAAAGGTCAAAACTACTTTTCGTATAGAAGGATCATGGCCGTCTACAAAATCAAATGCTTCCTGAGCTTTTGTAAGAGGAAATGTGTGGGAAACAGATCCAAAAAGATCTAGTTTTCCTTCTTCAATTAATTCAATGGCTTTTCCAAACATCTTATTTTGAAGCCTGGAACCTCTTACATCCAACTCTTTTGAAGTTATGACAAACTGGTTTATCTCCGTAGGCGAGGTAGAAAATCCCATTGTAATCACACGACCTGCATTTCCGGTTGCATTTAATAGCTGGTTTAAGGAGTCTTTATTGCACACTGCATCAATGGAAACTGTGGCTCCATGCCCGTTTGTATACTCTTTTATCTTTGAAACCAAGTCTTCCTCTCTGGTATTAATGGTATAGGACGCACCGCTTTTTCTCGCCGCCTCCAGCTTATTTTCCTGAACATCTGCTACTATAATGTGGCTGCAGATCAAGCTGGCTGTCTTTAAGATAGAGCTTCCCAGAGCACCGCAGCCGTAAATCAACAGCATGTCATCCTTATTAAGCTCCGCCCTTGTGCATGCCTGGATTCCTATGGTAGTCGGCTCGATCATAACCGCATCTTCATCGGAAATGGAATCCGGCAGAACATAACAATCTGACTCTGGTACAGCCATGTATTCCCGGTAACCTCCATCGATGTGGACCCCCCGCACAGCAAGGTGATCGCATACATTTCCCCGTCCCATTAGGCATGGATAGCAATGCCCACAGCTAGTTACCTGATTGATAATGACCCGGTCTCCCACTTTTATATCGGTTACCCCAGAACCTGTTTTAACAACCTTCCCTACCATTTCATGTCCGATGATTCTTGGGTAAGTGGCCGCAGCATTGCTTCCATGATAGATTCCTACATCAGATCCGCAGATTCCTGCTGCCGTCATACTAACTAATACCTGATCAGGGCCAGAAAGTTCGGGTTTTTCCATGTCAATGATTCTTAGTTGCCCGGGTTTTACAATTTGTACGGCTTTCATGTTTCACTTCTCCTTTATTTGTTTTACTCCGTTGCTTTTTGTTACCGTATCTCCAGGTACTCATTTAGCACCTCATCCATTTCGGTTGCCCGGTCCTTTGTTAAGGCCACAAAAGGCTTACGCACCTCTCCTGCCGGTATTCCCTGGGAAGATAATATATATTTTAAGTTGGCACAAAGACCATTTTTTAACAGCACATCAAGGATGTTATTGCATTTCGTCTGTAATATTCTTGCCTCTTCCAGCTTACCCTCTTCGAACAAATTCAAAAGATGGCGAAACTGGGGAAGCATAAAATTAAAGCTGCTGCCTATAAAACCTTCGCACCCAAAGGCAAGAAATGCTACCATGCAGCTTTCAAATCCTCCAAAACATTGGATTTCGGGGTTCACACTGCGAATACGGTCCATTTGAAGAAGGTTTAAATTTGTATGCTTAATAGCATTGATGGCACCAGACTTTAAAAGCGCCTTTACTTCAGGGTGGGTCACATCAAGGTCCTTGTGAGTGCTGGACGGAATGTTATAGTAAAGGACAGGGCGTCCAGCCGCCTCAGCAATATCATAGTAATAACCTGCGATTTCTTTCTCCGAAAATCCAAAATAGATAGGCGGAGTGGCTGCGATATATTCAATTCCAGCCTTTACCGCTTCTTTTGCATAAAAGACGGCTTCTTCTGTACTGATTGCACCCACATGGGCAAAGATATCTCCTCTGCCCTTGTATTCTGATGCCAGCTCAAAGGAATGCACCCGTTCCTCCCTGGTCAGTAAAAAGCATTCTCCCGAACTACCTCCGATAAAAAAACCGTTTGCCCCTTCCGAAAGATTTCTTTCCCAGAGCATTGTTAAAGCCGCTTCATTGATGGTTCCCTCTGTATCAAAGGGTGTTACGGAAGCAACGTATAATTTTTTCATGATGCATAATCCCCCTTATCATCATTTCACCCCTGTAAAGTCAGATTCTATCCCTGGCTTTTCTCCTCCATTGCATGAATCATCTCCACCACAAACTGGTGAGTTGGAACTGGAATACCCAGCTTTCCTGCTGCTCTCACCACAGAACCACTGATATGATCCACCTCGGTCTTTCGTCCATTCTGGAGATCCGAACGAATTGAGGTGCAGCCATTTGGCGACATCAAAGAGGTTTTTCTTACTTTATCCATGATTTCAGCTTCCTCTGCCAAAAGACCCAGACCTTTTGCTACCTCTACCGCCTCTTTGATCAGCATGGTTGTCATGTTCCATGCATGTTCATTGGAAGCAATATAACCCATATCCACCTGTAAGATGGCTGTAACCGCACTTAATGACACGTTTGTAAAGAGTTTATCCCAGATAAGCTGTTGTATATTCTCATGAACCCTTACAGGGAAACCGCAGCTTTCAAAGGCTTCCTTAAGTCTTTGAAGAACCCCTTCTTTATCTTTGATAAGCATTCCTATGTTTGTATTTCCAGCTCCACCTCTCCGGATGCGTCCAGTGCTGATCACTGCGCCGTTATCTTCTGTGGTACCGATTATAATACGGTCCCTGGAAACAAATTCCTCCAAAATATCCTCATGACCGGAACCATTTTGTAAGGTCATCACATAAGTTTCCGGGCCGATCAGTCCCTGATTGGCTGCTAGTGCAGATTTTGAATACAGGGATTTGACAAATAAGAGGATAAGGTCCACAGTTCCTAACTGAGACCGCGCCATGGCCGCTTTGGGACAATAAACATTCTCTTCTCCGTTTTCACTTATACGAATACCATTTTGTTTTATATGCTCTACCACAGAGGATGAGGTATCCACCATATACACTTCATGATTAAGAGATAAGTGGCAGCCATAAATGGAACCCATGGCCCCGGCTCCGATTACTGCTATTTTCATAATCTCTCCTTTGGCTAGCTGGAAAACTCTGCAATGCCCTCAATGGCATAAGCACGGATTGGGCAGGAATCCAGTCCCTTAATAGGAAGCGGAGTGTAGGACATAAAAAAGGTATCCGTTTTCAGTTCCTCTAAATTCTTAAGCACTTCAAGGAATACCACATTCACCTCCATAAGAACATCATGGAATGCAGACACATCCGTGTTGTTGCTTTCAATGGAAACTCCGTCACCAAAGCCCACACACTTTACTTTCTTTTCTTTCAGCCACTCTGCCGTCTCTTTGCAAATAAATAGTCTCTTATCTCCTGGAGTGTTGGAAACAGGTGTAAATGGAGGCACCTTATACTGGGAATCTAAAATTACAATATCACCTTCTTTGATCCGGTCGCCGCAGGCCTTTTCTAAATCTTCCCCCTTAATCTTTTCGTTGGGAGCCATATGAGTGATGTCCACATAGATAGCGCGGCCCATAAAAGCAGTGATTGGAAGCCCGTGTACGTCGGTCCAATTATCATTGTGGTGATAAGGACATTCCACGTGGGTTCCCAGGTGGCTGGTCAAATCCATAATGGTGTGAAAATCCGGGATTGGTCCGCCTGTGTTGAAACGAAATAAATGACATCTTCTTGATTCCGTAGCTGGATCCAGTTCCTTTGTTAAATCAATGACTCTTAGTCCGTTGCCTAACTGAAATACGCTCATATTATTTCCTCCTGTTTTCTATTTTCTAAAGAACTTTATGTACCTTTTATTATATTAGTATACCGGTATACCGGTTAATGTTTTATGATTGACTTACCAGTTTTTCTAAGGTATGATATTTCCCATAATATCTATGTCAGGAGATCCTAATGAACGAAACAAGTTCTCTTCAATCCCAGGCTTACCATACCATAAAAGAACTGATTTTATCAAAGTCTCTTAATTCCGGAGTTCTGTATTCAGAGACAAAGCTTGCAAAAGAGCTTGGTATTTCCAGAACACCTCTTCGGGAAGCGCTGCAATGTCTTTCCCAGGACGGCTATATTACCATCATGCCCAGCAGAGGCTTTCAAATTAGAAGCCTTAACAGGGAAACCATGGCGGAATCCATTGAAGCCAGGTGTGCCATCGAGGGCTTTTGCATCCATCTATTTGCATCCTGTGAGGACGAGGCCCGCAGGCAGGCACTTTTAGATGATATGAAAGAATCCTTAAACCGTCAAAAGGCAGCCCTTACCTCCAAAGGCTTTCCGGAGTCATTTACAGAGGAGGATCATCAGTTTCATATGATCCTGGTACACTTTGCCAGGAACAATGAATTCAACCATTTGTTCCAGAGACTTCTTTATACCATTCATTTAACTACCTCCGGCGCTTTAACCATTACGGGGCGGGCGGAAACCACCTACGAGGAGCACGCTCAAGTATACCAGCTTTTAGTAAAAGGAGATACAGACCAGGCTTATCACACGCTGATCCGTCATCTGATGATGCCACTTAAGATGAACCTCATATAAACATTCTATCCGGCCTCTAACAAAGGGCGGATCGTTTTTTACAGAGCCACTTTAATGACCACCTTTTTAACCTTACACGGCTCACCTGCCATTAAACGTGGCTTATGAGCATCTTCTGGAGCTACAACAATCATATCTCCTTCTTGCAAAAGAACACTTCCACTGTGAAGAGGCTCTTTATAAAAGATCAAATCCCTTTCTTCAATCCTCTCCTTAACCACCAGTCCTTCCCGTCCGCATATACCAAACTGTTCTCTTCCTGATGCCACATACTGGATATCAAAATACTTTTCATGGGTCTCAAAGAAGCACTGGTCCCCAGAAACTGTGGTGTATTCCTGAACACTGGCAACCACTTCATCTCCGGAAATCGGATAGCTTCCTTCCGGCAGAGATAAAATATCCGTTTCTTTCAGCCATTGATACCCTTTCTTAAATTTTTCTTCCAGATAATTATACTTCTCAGCAATTCCTATATTTGAACAGAACATGTGATTCCTCCCGTTTTTTATTTGCCCGTTAATAGACAATTTTTCTTATTTACTTGCAATATCTTTTGTCTTTAAATTTCCTTCCGAAATAGCTACTACCTGCTGCCAGATAGACTCATCAACCGTAACCCCTTCTTTCATGCTGCGTTCTCTGGTAGCATAAGTTCTCTCTCCCGGACAGGTAACATGAGCACCTTCCTTTTCCGGATGACTGGCGCCAGCTGCTGCTACACGACGGTTTAGCATCGTCTGAATCTCTTCCTTGGAACCAAATAAATAGGGGTCGTAAGCGATAAATATCTGACAGCATCCCGTACAGCTTCCATTGTCCGCTTCATCCATATCCAGACCACTGAATCCATTTGCCATTAAAGCGGCTGCAAGGTCAAGAGCAATTGCCATGCCACTGCCTTTCCAGTATCCGGTAGGAAGAATTCTTCTGCTTTCTTCGATGGCACCAGGATCATCCGTTAGATTTCCTTCCTGATCAAATCCACCAGGAAACGGCAGCTTCTTACCTGCCAGACGATATACTCCCAGCTTTCCGTAAGCATACTGGCTCATGGCCATATCAAGAATGATTGGACCATCCTCTCTTGGAATGGCGATACAAAAAGGATTATTACCTACTCCCGGCTCATCACTGCCCCACAAAGGCATGCAGCTTTCTGTATTAATCCAGCTAATCCCCATGAAACCAGCCTCTGCCATTTTCCAGGCATAAGTGCCGCCCCTCATCCAATGAGTGGAATTTTTTAAGGCAACACAGCCAATTCCATGTTCCTTGGCAAGTTCCATGGCTCTGTCCGCACAAAACAGGGCATTGGTGATGCCGATCCCCAGATGTCCATCGTAATTTTCAACAGCACCTTTTCCTCCGATTAACTCTGGATCTCCCTCTGGGTGAATGAGACCTTTTTGCACATAGTCTACAAAACGGGGAACCCGGTTTAATCCATGGCTCTCAACTCCATCGGCACTGGACTGAGTGTGGATCTCAGCACATATCTGTGCCTTTTCCTGGGAAAGGCCGCTGTTTAGCAATGCCTTTTTGACTGTTTCAAGTACGGTTTCATACGGAATTCTCAGACTCATAATATCTCCTTTTGTTTGTATTAATTTATAGTTATGTTTGATTATGCTTACCCCAAAGCTTCAGCATTTCCTCATAAAGGCCACTGGCTTCCTGGGGAGAATATCCATAGACTAAAAAAACGTCCATTAAGTAAGGAGAATAGGAAAGACCCATCAGCTCTTTGGCAAATCCCATGGCTGCAATCTCACTTAAGGCAATGACATTGGAATCATTATGGAGAAATCCCAAAGACCAAAGACGCACCTTTTCTGTCTGGGTAAAGATCTCCTCTCGATACCTCTCTTCCACAGAATGAAACAGCTCATGAGATAAAAGAAGGCGGCAGATATCCAGCTCCTCCGTAAGAACTTTTAATACCTTGGGGTCTAACAATAACTTGTTTGCCTTATTCACCGCATCCATATAGATACAGATCTTATTTGGCACCCGGTACTCCGCAAAAAGCACCCGGTCTGTCTTATCAGGAACCTCCGGGTAAGAAACACTCATGGATAGCGAAGCGGCAAGTTCTATGGGATCCCTTGTCCCATACTCTTTCCTTATCCTTTGTGCATATTCCTGCCCGCAGTCCAGACTTTTTTTCATCCATTCCTGTCTCTGCTCATCTGTAAATTTCCCGTTTAGTGGTTCCCTGGAAAATGCGTATCCATACCATTCTTCCACCGGAATCTCTGCAAGATCCTTTAACATCTCAGCCAAGGGGCGCACCATAAAATTAGGTCTTTCATAGCCCCTTGTATTCTGTTTTCCAAATAATCCGTTTGTAATAGGTTTTAATGCACTTTGGAATTCTTCCCTGGTCATCATAGATCAACTCTCCCTGATGGAAGCAATGATCATGATCTCCTCTTCCAGTTCCCGGTCTCCCAGGTCCAGATTCATAAGCAGCATGATCTGTTCTAGGTCCACCGCACTGTAATCGCAGACTCTTGGGCCGATACATACAAAGAAATCTGGTCGAATAACGGTATCTGTTTTAAATATGGCGTTATCTTTCCATAATTGATCCACCACTTCTTCGTAATCTTTTACCTTACATTTTACCACCAGACCTTCAGAACATTGTACCTTAATAAATCCCTTCTTGTCTACGATACGGAGAGGATTTTTACCATCTTTTTCACCTGTGAATACATAAAACTTATCTGTTTTTTCAGCCAGATTAATTCCGGTCACCTTGGGACCAAAATCTTCTTTTGCAAGTACGGATGCTTCTGCTTCGTTACACTCTTTTAATAAGTCCGTAGTCTTTACTTCCGTTGAACCAGTGGCAATCGCCGTTACTTTTCCAGTCTGGTTATCAATCTCTATATGAACTTCTACCGTATCCGGTGAGGCACCAGAGCTGACTGCAAGGTCAGAGGCCTCTTTTTTCAAATCCTTGATGTCTTCCTGTGTGGGATTTGGAATGACACGTTCCACCACATCACGGACCATGGAAAGAGAAACGCCAATGGAGGATATTACTTCGGCATGTTCTGGAATGCTGTACTGTAAGCCTAATTTCCCTGCGCAGTATGGCACCAGGGAAGCCGCTCCGCCGCCGCAGCCCACCAGACGCATGCTGTCATGATCCAGCTTATACTTTTCAGCGAGGGCTTTGATACAGGCACTTACCTTTTCAAAATCCTTATCAAGTATCTGGGTAGCCAGTTCTTCCACTGTGATTCCCAGCTTATCTGCCACAGGCTTCATGGCCTTGCGGGCAGACGCTGCATTGCCGTGAGCAAAATATTTTTTATCAATCAGGCCCAGAACATTGGCTGCATCCGTATTGGTAAAACAGATTTTCTTGCCATTTTTCAGTCTCAGAGTGACATAATCTCCCGGATCACCAGGCTTTGGACTGACCATCTCAATCTGAGGATTCTCAATCTCCTCCTCAGGAAGAAAACAGGCGTATTCGCATCCGGCAATGTGAGCCGAACGGGGTCCTACGTCAACCACGCATTTGTCATTGATCCGAACCATGGAACCGCCAGCACAGCCAAGAATCCGCACATCAAGAGAATTGATATAAGTATCATGCCCACCAATCTTTGCATAATCCACACCAGGACGGCCATTTTTAATCACACCAATGTTGGTGGTGGTTCCGCCTACCTCAAAATAAATGGCATTGGAGGCCCTAAGATACATAAGGGAACCCATAACCGAAGCGGCAGGACCAGAAAGTGCCGTTAATATAGGGCGTTTGCGCATTTCATTGATTTCCATTACACCGCCGTCGCCTCTCATAATCATCAGGGGAACTTTTACTCCTGCTGATTTTACAGAGTTTTCGGTTGCATTGGCGGTTGCCATCATCTTTGGAAGAATAGAAGCATTGATTGCTGCGGTCCGGGTCCGTCTGGTAAGTCCATACAGCTTTGTAATATCAGAAGCCATGGTTACGGGAACACCTCTTTTTTTCGCACAATCGTGAATGAGCTGTTCCTCTCCCATGCTATCCACTCCAAAGGCCATGGAAGCCACAACTACCTGTGCCCCTTGGGAAAGAAGCTCACCAATATTTTGATTGATTACCTCTTCTGTCAGCATTTTCTTCTTAATAAAGGAATTATACACCTTAATCATACGGCCAACTTTTTCATCCAGCAAAATATCCTTTAACGCAAGCTGTCTTTTTGCTAAAAATCCTTCAATACCACCTCCTGCAACTCCAACCACGCCAACACTGGCTACGTCACCTTCAATAAAAGCATTCGTAGCCTGGGTGGTAGAATGAGCTACGAACACCACATCTTCCGGGGAGATATTGTTTTCCCACATACAATTTTGAAAACTCCTTACCACGCCGGCAGCCACGCCATCCTTATGGTCATGGGTTGTCTTAACTTCATTTTTCCCTATAATCTCATGGGTATCATTGTCCATAGCCACACACTTGGTATAGGTACCACCTACATCAATTCCCATGCGCACTGCTCGTTGCATCTGTTCTGCCATTTTGCCACTTCCTTTCCCTTGTCATTCGATCCCAGATTTCAAACGGTGAAAGCTGCCCGGGTGCAGGCCCTGCGCCCGGACATGTTATGTATTTTAGTTATATCAGGTTAAGAACCATGTGGCTCCCAGACCTCCCAGCATCACAAATACAGCAACATACTGTAAGATGCCTGTAAGGTATGCATTGGGTATGGACAATTTTAAGAAGTCCTTTGACTCCACCTTTGTGTAAGCAAGCCCCCATGCCACCCATGACTGGGTAATACAGCATCCAATGTTAACCGTAATGGTTGGAATAGCAAAAACAGCATATAAGAAAGGAACGGAAAAGGATGCAACATTTGATAATACGCCAAGCGTTGCCGCCCCACATCCTACTAATGTCATAGGACCACGGAACAGCCCCATGCAAAGCAGTACTGCAAATACGATACAAACTACAATTTCACTTCTAGGCATTACATTCCCTAAAATCACCTTAAAATACGGAGACGCAAGGGCTGCCACTGAGTTAAACATAGGAAGGGTAAGCAAAAATCCTACCAATGGTGCTGTATCTACCACCCCATCATAATACAGTTTATTTACAAGCTGACAATTCTCTTTAAAGTTGCCTTTCATTCTTCCGCACAGGAACAGGGCAAGGAAGCCAGCAATTACAAATCCACCGATTACGGAGAAATCCAGCCATATCTTAAGGATAACTGGAACAACCGGAAGAATCAGGGTATAAAATGGTGCGTTCTTTTGTTCCGAAGCTGCTCCTCGTGTCTGAGCTGCCCAGGCATGAACAGTTTTTGCACGCTTTAAATAGATGGCTGACAGCAATGTGGTGCTCACTAACATAATAATAAGTGCTGCATACCCCCAGTGTGATGCATACCACCCCAGATTAAAATCAGCAAGCTGATCTGGTTTTACAAAGAATGCACGGTACTGTGCAAAATTTACAGGGTTTAAATAAATACCCGCTGCAACAGAACCCATAAAGGTAAATAGAGCAATGGATTTTGGAATTCCAAGTGACATTAAAATCGGAAGAACGATAACACCGATAGCAATAACCGGTCCAGCTCCTGTCATAGCAGTAAAAATCAAAGCAGTAACCACATTAAGAAGTGCTACCGTAACAAAAGGCTTATCTCCCCCAAGCTCTACTGTCTTACGGATTAATGTGGAAGCGATTCCTGTATCCATAAGAACCCGACCAAACCAGGCTCCCCAGCATACATTAACCAGGGTAGTTCCCCAGCCTTCCGGTGCTGACTGATAAATCTTATTAAGAGCTGCAATTAAGGTGTTGTCCTTTCCAAAATTAAGAATTGGATTGGCTGCCAGAAAATCCTGGCTTACAAACAAGGTCCCCCCAAGCGGTACGATTGTCCATAAAAGGGTGATCAGCAAGAAACCGATCATTAAGTTATGCCCTTTGATGCAGTAGTACGCCAGACCAAAGAAAGAAATTAAAAGAATAATACCAATCATGTACTCCACGTAAATACCTCCTCGACTTTTTATTCTCCATACGTTCTTGCTACTATGGCCTCATAAAAACATCACTTTTTCTTCGCCCCCGTTACCCCAATCTCCTTTCTTTTCATGAATTCCTCAATACATTTATTTCTATCCGGTCAGGTACCTTAAGCCTGCCCGGAAAAGAACTGTGGATAGATTTCCTGGAGCGTCCCAGCATTCCATAAAATCGTATTAAAATGGTTGGCGCAAATGAGGGATGCAGCTTCCCCATCTCTCCGCCTTAAATGATCCACCAAAAGACGCCCCTCCACCTGGGAGTGCTCCCAGCTCGTCAAAGATGACATATCGATTCTATAATTAAATGTAGTATATTGCAGATAGTTAAGCCTTAAAAGATCACAGTCCAGGGTGCGAAAAACTTCCCACGAATACTCTCTGCCACAATAGGAAGACAAAAGATAATGCAGTTCCTGCTCCATCATGAGAAAATCCATGATATTTTGCTGGTTGCTCTCTGACTTTTGTCTTGTTAATACCTCCTCCAGACAGCTAAGCTGTTCCTTTGTTAGTCCCTGACGGCAAAGCTCTCCGATCATAGCCTGTTCTAAAACTGTATGAGAAAAGACAGCCTGCCTTATGCGTTCTGTATTAATTAATGTGACTTCTGTTCCTCTTTGAGGGTAAACAACCATATACCCTTCCTCCACCAGACGGGAAAGTGCTTCTCTGACAGAAGATCTTCCTACTTTCATCTGACTGGATAATAGATTTTCGCTCAGCCGCTCTCCAGGTTTAATCTCCATATTTAAGATCTGATTGCGAAGCAGATGATACACATCATCCCTAAAATTATTCTTTTCTATATCTAATTCTGTCATAGACTTTGTCCCCCTTGTAGACACTATTATGTATTATAAATAAATATTGCACATCAGTATCCCGGTAAATGCATATAAGTTCCATCACATTGTATTTACTAGAATACATTTTTTACACTTCTTTTGTAAAACATAACACATAATACGACAAAAATCAACTGCATTATAATCATTTTAACTATATTATTTTTGGTTTTTTATAATATACTATCCTATTTACACAAAAATTCCTGTTTGTTTGATTTATGTGATTTTGCATACAAGTTTTATTTTCCTGTTTGCTTCCATCCATGCAATAAACTAGTGGCAATCACTAGGCTCACCTATACTTCAATAAGGTTCATCTTCAGGCACCAGGATAAAACAAAAAAAACAACTCTCTCACTTTTTTCAACGCACGAAATGTCATATGGATGAAGTGAGCTGGTATTTACCTCCCCTAATACAACCGCATTCTCTCTATACATTCCATTGACAATATGCTAAAATTCATAAGAGTTAGTTTCATCTAACATCATTTCATCATCGATACAAAGGAGCGGTCAATATGGACGACACCGGGACAATCTTTACACACCAGAACCTTGCTGACGCAATTTACATATGGAACCGGGCAAATATTATTCTTTTGGATATTCGCCATAACTTAATTTCACCAGAAGAACCCTTACGCAGCTATCACCTTCCTGCCAATACCTTTCTCTATACCAGCGGCGGGAAAGCAGAGGTACTGTTAAACGATACGGCATACAATGTGGAACGTTTTGGCCTGTTTCACGGGGGTAAGGGAGTTAAATTAAGCATATACCCCAACTGTGACTGGCTGGAATACTACATGATTCTCTACAAGGCCGCAGAACCAACGTTTCACAGGGGGGAATATCTTCGATTGATGAAGCAAGGGAGTCCATTCCGTCATCAGTATGGGTTTATGCCACATAATCCACTTTTCTTTTCTGAGGAGCTGCAAAACATGTATGAAAAATGGAAGAGCTCCACTTCTCTTAACATCTTTTATGGAAAAGCAGTTTTTTACCGCTTTGTGTATGAGATTTATAAGGAATTAGAACAGGGAGAAATTCATGTATTTGAGCCAGACATTATTGCTATGGCAAGGAGATATCTGGACGAACATTATAACCAGGCTATTATCATTGGGGAGCTCTGTCAGATGCTGGGGGTTAGCTACAGTCATTTTCACAGAAGCTTTAAAAAACAGATCGGAATTGCTCCCCAAAATTATTTGATAAAAACCCGACTCACCGCTGCTAAGAAATGGCTTGAAACCAGCAACGCTTCCGTTCGGGAGATTGCCCTTCATTGCGGTTTTGCGGATGAATATAGTTTATATCGACTATTTATAAAAAATGTGGGTGTTGCCCCCAGCACATATAGAGAGACTTCACAATCTAACATGATAGATTACTCCATTGGAAACCTCGTCCCCTTTCCTTATAATAAGGAAGGTCTAGTTAGTTGTAACAAACTCAAAGAAAAAGGAGCAATATTCATGTTTAAACAAATACGAAGCAAAGCAGTCGTTCTGGCTGCACTGTCGCTGATGGTTATGATGTCAGCTTGCGCTGCTTCCCCAACAAACACCAGCAGTTCCAATTCTGCACCAAGCTCTAAGGTGACAACAGAAGCAGGAAAAGCGGTGGCAGCAAAGGAAGAGAATATAGAAACAAGAACCATTCAAATGAAGTATGGAGACGTAGAAATACCAGTAAACCCAAAGCGGGTGGTGGTGATTTTTGTACAGGGTGATTTGCTGGCACTTGGCGTAACGCCAGTCGCAACCTCTTTTAATGAAGGTTCCGCCTTTGAAAACCAGGCAGAAGATATTACAGTCATTGATGCATTTTCCATAAACAAGGAAGAGATTATGGCATTGGATCCAGACCTGATCTTATGGAACTCAGAGGACGAACAAGTCTATCAAACGCTTTCTAAGATAGCTCCAACCTTGGCATGTGATTATTTTAATATGGATTATCAGGAACGGTTACGTTTCTTCGGGGATGTGTTTAACCGTAAGGAAAAGGCAGAAGAATTGATTCAAGAGTTTGATCATAAGCTTGTATCCGCAAAAAAAGATTTGAAAGAAGCTGGTTTGCTTGAGAAAAATATGATTTGCATTGACATCCGGGAAGGGTTTATTCGGGCATTCCAAGGAGGGCGAGGGGGCACTCTTGTATATGACTTTATGGGCTTTTCAGCTCCTGAGAAACTACAGGCTGCATTTGAAACAGATGAGTTTAAAAAAACGCAAAGTGTAGACCTTTCCTTTGAGGCAATGCCAGAATATATTGGTGATTATATTCTTTTAGACAACAGTGCAGATGCTTTGTCCGACAATCCAGTATGGAATAATCTTCCTGCTGTGAAGGAAGGCCGCCTGATCCAGGCCTCAAGTAATATGTTTTGGTTTAATGACATCATATCCATGTCAACACAGCTTGATATCATTACAGGTGCAGTACTTGGAACGAAATAATAAAATGCCGTAGGACGAAACATCCAACGGCATTTTTTAAACCATGATTTACCTTATGAATCCGGAAAATTGGGGATTTGCTTTATATAATATAATTATTGTATTATTTCTTTGGATAAAAACCGGAAGGAGCTTCATTTAAGTTGATGATGATATTTTTCATCTGGCTGTAATGCTCAAGCATTACCTTATGAGTCTCACGTCCAACTCCAGAAGTCTTAACGCCTCCAAATGGTGCGCCCTCAGGAATGCTGTTATAGGTATTGACCCACATACGACCAGTTTCTACGGATCTTGCCACTCGTATCGCACGGTTGATATCACGTGTCCATACGGCTCCGCCAAGACCAAATTCACTGTCATTTGCCATCTTTACAACTTCATCTTCTGTCTTGAACTTAATGATACATGCCACTGGCCCAAAGATTTCTTCCTGTGCCACTCGCATATCATTGGTTACATCGCCAAGCAGAGTTGGTTTCATAAACGCTCCATTTTCAAGTCCATTTTCACTCAGCTTCTCTCCTCCGCAAAGCACAGTGGCGCCTTCGGATTTGGCAATATCTACATATCCTAAGATTTTCTTTAATTGGCCATTGTTGACCTGACTGCCCATCTGAGTGTCATCTTCCAGGGGATTGCCAACCTTAACCTGGTTAAATCGTTTTACAGCCTCTTCTACGAATTTATCGTAAATGCTTTCTTGAACAAAGACTCTGGAACCTGCACAGCAGACCTGACCCTGGTTAAATAAAATACCAAGCTGGATTCCATCCATAGCCATCTCCCAGTCACAATCTTCAAAGAAGATATTTGCTGATTTGCCACCAAGCTCTAGTGTTGCAGGGATTAACTTTTCAGCCGCAGCAAGCGCTACACTTCTACCAACTTCTGTAGATCCGGTAAATGCAAGCTTTCTAAATCCGTTATGTTCTAATATATACTGTCCTGATTTGGAACCAGCACCTGTAATTACATTAAATACACCTGCTGGAATCACATCTTGAACCAGTCTTGCTAACTCTAAAACGCTTAATGGAGTTGTACTGGAGCTTTTAAATACGGTACAGCATCCACTTGCAAGAACCGGAGCCAGCTTCCAGGAAGCCATTAAGAAAGGAAAGTTCCAAGGTACGATCTGACCAACCACACCGATTGGCTCTCTTAAGATCAGACTCAAGGTGTTACCATCAAGAATATTAGCAGTTCCTTCATCCGCTAAAATACAACCCGCAAAATACCGAAAGTGCTGAGCAGCCAAAGGAATATCCACGTTCATGGTCTCTCTAATTGGCTTTCCGTTATCCAAAGATTCCACCTTAGCAAGGTGCTCTTTGTTTTCATCTATAATATCTGCGATTTTATTTAAAATAGCGGCTCTTTCTTTCACGGATACATGCTTCCATGTTTCAAATGCCCTCCATGCCTCTTTCACAGCTTCATCTACGTCTTCTTTTGTTGCTTCCGCACATTCTGCAAGAACGGAACCATCAGAAGGAGATGTGGTAACGAAGGTCTTCCCATCGGAAGCATCCTTCCACTGTCCTCCTATAAATAGTTGATATTTCTTTTGAAGTTCTATGTTCGCCATAATTCAATCTCCTTTCATAACCTCATATATATGTTTGTAATCGCTTTTCTTAGTACGTTTCTGTACTGTTCATTATATGCCAGAGATCTGTTATGTCAAATTAATTAAAATTTTAACATAAGATTGATATTTAATTGACTTACTCTGTTTTTTATTTGACGAAGTATCAACGAGTTTAAACAATTTAATGTCTAATTACTTTCTTGATTATACATAATACCCAGTTGTTTTATAGGTTTTATTTTTTAAATATTGTTTTAACTTTATCAGGATATTTGCAAGAAATGTAATTTCAAAGAGGACATGGTTGAATATATACTGTTATTTTTTTCACAAGCTTGTGGTTAAATGTCAAGTCCATGGTGTTTTAAGTTCATCTTTTTATATAATTCTAAACGTCTATCAATAATTTTTATAAAGATTTTATTCTAACGATTCATCTTTCTCACTTTCATTGGGACATTGTTATATTTTTCCCATGGAAGAAGTCTGCACGAAGGAATGCCTGCTCCTATTACTATTGAAACAGGAAAGAGTCTGACTCTAGGGCTAATGTGCTGCCATTTCAGTGACCTCTTTCTCTTAAGCGTCATGCGCAGCCTGCAGGTCGTGATTTTATTCTATAGGGGAGTTTATAGAGCTTTCCTACACAATAAAAAACCGGTAATACAAGACTTCTAAAAGAAATCTCATATCACCGGTTTACTTGCATGAAAAAAGCGGGTGATGGGAATCGAACCCACGTATCTAGCTTGGAAGGCTAGTGTTCTACCATTGAACTACACCCGCATGTATTATTAAATTCATCATAATTGTACGAATCGTACAATGCCCAAAGCCGGAATCGAACCAGCGACACGTGGATTTTCAGTCCACTGCTCTACCAACTGAGCTATCTGGGCTAACCGCTTGGAACACGAGTAATTTTACAAGATTTTTGCAATTTTGTCAAGGGAAGTTTTCTAAATTATATAAAAAATATAATGAAATTAAATATCTTTTTCTTGACACTATAATAATTTTATAATAGTATAATTTTATACTATAAATGGAGGTATCTCTATGTCACTATCCCATAGCATCCTTGGCTTTCTTTCCTATGGAAGCATGACTGGCTACGACTTGGCCAAAGCATTTGGTTCATCCATACGATTTTTCTGGTATGCCCAGGCCAGCCACATATACCTGGAGTTAAACAAGCTGGAGAAAAAGGAACTGGTAACTTGTGAACTGATCGTACAGACAGAAAAACCCAGCAAAAAGCTTTACTCCATTACAGAAAATGGGAAAAGGGAGTTTTTAACCTGGCTGTCCAAGGAAAATAGTGAGTTTTCAAAAGGAAATAAAAACGCTTTTCTCATGAAAGTATTTTTTTCCGGCTGTCAGACACCGGAACAAAGCATTGCCATGTTAAAGGAATTTTCCAAAGACTGTGAAACCTATTTGAATGAGATGAAGCAGGTTCCGCAAACCATTGAACATTACAGCAACCTTGTAGAGGGAAGAGATGCTATGTACTGGGAGCTGGCTGCTGATTTTGGCTACAGCTACATAAAGATGTGTATTGACTGGGCCGAACGATGTATAAAAAGATTGGAGGAGTCTAAATGAACGTACTGGTATTAAACGGAAGTCCAAGAGGCGATAAGAGCAATACCATGAGGCTGACCAACTCATTTGTAGAGGGTCTGGGAGAGACAAAACCCATTCACCTGGAAATCCTTCCCGTCTACAAAATGAATATAAAGCCTTGTACTGGCTGTTTTCATTGCTGGAACAAGACTCCAGGGAAATGCTGCATATCCGATGATATGGCATCTGTTATTGATAAGATTCTGGCTTCAGACATAATTATCTGGAGCTTTCCACTTTACTATTACGGCTTGCCATCTGGACTAAAAGCCTTAATGGACCGCCAGCTTCCCATGTCTCTTCCTTACATGTCAGAGGATTCCGACACCGGCTCTCATCCAAGCAGATACGATCTTTCAGAAAAACGCTGGCTTTTGATGTCCACCTGTGGGTTTTACACGGCTCAAGGCAATTACGATTCTGTTTTCCTACAATTTGATCATTATCTTGGAAGGGGTAACTACGAAGCCATCACCTGCGGACCGGGAGAACTCTTCCGGGTTCCTGAGCTAAAGGAAAGAACGGATGAATATCTTTC
>CAURSM010000002.1:0-289636 GCA_963528005.1 uncultured Eubacteriales bacterium | reverse complement strand
GCCATCACCTGCGGACAGGGAGAACTCTTCCGGGTTCCTGAGCTAAAGGAAAGAACGGATGAATATCTTTCTTTTGTAAAGTTGGCTGGCTCTGAGTTTGCTTCTGGCAATATCACACAAGAGACAAAACAGGGGCTTTCCCAATTAATTCTTCCCAGAGAAATGTTTGAACAGGCAGCCAATGCAAGCTGGGGATTAGATGATGATCCTAGAGGCCGTACCGAGCCAAATAGCGATTCCTCCCTGACCTTTACAAAACAGATGGCCGCTCTTTATAATTCTGGTTCCTGGTCCGGTAAAGACCGCATACTGGAAATGCATTACAGTGACGTTAACAAAACTTATCAAATCTTATTGACTCAAAGCGGGTCGAAGGTTCTTACAGAAAATTTCCTTCCTTATACCACTAAAATTCAAACTCCCCTCTCCCTTTGGATGAGGATAGCAAAAGGAGAAGTTGACGGTCAAAAGTCATTAATGGAACAAAAATACCGGGTGGAGGGAGATCTTCAGTTGATGATTCACTGGGACGACTTTTTTGGAATACCGAAAAAAACAAAGATTCCAGAAAAGAAAAGCCTTATGCTTTTCATGCTGCTCCCTTGGTTTCCCATCTGGTTTCTCATGGCGGCAAGCCCAGCCCTTGGAGGAGGTTTAGGAATTATAGCAAGTGCTGCAATTTCATTTTTGTCATTCCGATATAGAATTACCATATACGAATGCATCTCAGGGCTTTTGGTATCTATCCTTGGTGTACTGGCATTCATTGGTATCCCAACAACCATTTTGGTTCCTGGCTCCTACTTACTTTTTGGACTCATGTGGAGCACTACCATATTTTTAAAGATCCCTCTTACCGCCAGTTATTCCAAGAACAACTATGGTGGTGACAAAGCTCTTGATAACCCACTTTTTCTCAAAACCAACCGGATTCTCACCGCCTGCTGGGGACTCTTATATTTAGTGACCCCCATATGGACCTATTTTTTGCTCGTAGCAAAGGATCCTTTTATTCTCGTAATTATAAACACTATCACGCCAATTCTTCTTGGCTTGTTTACCAAATGGTTTCAAAATTGGTACCCTTCCTATTTTGCAAGAGGAAAGATATCCGTATAAAATTCATTTTCAATTATATTGGTAAAAGTTGGTATCATGTTTCTGCCTTCATTTGGGAATTCTGATAAATGATATCAATATGAATGGAGGATTCCCATGAGAAGCGAACCTGTTTTTTTGACCGACCAAAACCACAACATTATTATGGAAGCCATTTTAGGCACCCCAAACGCAGCAATCCCTGACAGCTTAAGACCCTTTGAAATCCTGGAGCCAAACACCTCTGACGGCGCCACTGAAAAACATACTCCAGTAATCGAAACCAATGGAAATCATGTGACCGTTAAGGTGGGAAGCGTCTTTCACCCCATGTCCGAGGAACACAGCATTGCCTGGGTCAGCCTGTTCACAACCGCTGGTTGCCTGATGAGAGTTTGTCTTGATAAGGATTGCGAGCCAGTGGCTTACTTTACCTTAGAAGAGGGCGACTCCCCAAAAGCTGCCTATGCCTACTGCAATCTTCACGGTTTCTGGAAAACAGAAGCTTAAAGCAAAAGGAGTTTATGCAAAATGAGTTTCATCACCTTGCGTAAGCTCCTTTTTTTTTGCATTCCCCTGGTACCACTATGTTTCTATACGATGTTATAATACCTTCTTCAAGCGATCCAGATGATTCTCTTCCACCTCTAAAAGATGATTCATGAGAGATATAATATCTTCTTTCGCTTCCCCCTCATACTGCCTGATTCTCTTGATGCAGTCAATAATACCTCTGGTTCCCCCCAGTATCAACATCTCTGCCATGTGGGAAGGTGTTTTATCCACAAATGTCTTCATATCAATGGCAAGGTAAGCCATAATCTTTTCCATTGTGCTGATGTCTTTTTCTTTTAGCCCGTGCTGGTTTAAAAGTTCTCTGGCTTTTTCATGTATCTGCTTGTATTCCTGAAGCTCTTTGGAAAGATGATCTTTAAAGCTATCATCCTCCGATATGGAGAGAAGCTGTCCAATGGTCTCCACTCCCATCTGAGAATTTTGGTATATAAAGTTTAGTAATTCTGCATCTGCATTCATGTGACTCCCTCATTTCTTTTTTCTTAGTATGAGGTAATAATCATTTTTTTATGAAAGAGATTCATCTTCACACAAACAGAAACGGTCCGTTTCACCGTAAAGCATCTGGGCTTGTCCTTCCAGTTCCTCTCCTGCCGCTGAGCTTTCTTCTGCCGTAGATGCATTTGCCCAAATGACTGCTGAAACCTGAGCCAGACCATCATTAATCTGCTCTATGGCCTGTACCTGATCCATGGAAGAGACTTCTACCGCCTTCATTGAGGCTTCCATCTGTCCAGCCTGTTTCGCTATTTCTTCCAGCACCCTTCCGGTCTCTAAAGTAAGCCTTTCCCCCTCTAAAACAGCCTTTGCGGAATGTTCAATCAATCCTGAGGTCTGCTTTGCAGCTTCTGCGGATTTCACTGCCAGATTCCTTACCTCGCCAGCAACTACGGCAAATCCACTGCCAGCACTTCCTGCCCGAGCCGCCTCAACGGCTGCATTTAACGCTAGCAGATTTGTCTGGAATGCGATGTCTTCAATCATTTTCGTGATGTTACTTATCTTTCCGGAGGAGGCACTAATATCCTCAATGGCATCCTTAAGGCTTTCCATGTATTCATTTCCCATACCTACTTTAATCCCAGATTGGCTGGCATAGGTAGAAGCCAGACGCACATGCTCTACATTCTTTTCTGCCTGTTGGCAAACAGCCTGTATGGAAGCATTAAGTTCCTCTACGGCCGCCGCCTGTTCCTGGCTTCCTGACGCCAGTGCCTGGGAAGCATCGGAAACCTGGCCTGCACCATTGTTTACCGCCTGTGCAGAGATCTGAACCTTTCTTAAGGTACTGCTTAGGGCAACTGATATGGACTCCATGCTTGTGCGGATGCTATTAAACTCTCCCGGATACTGGCATGCACTTTGCACGGATAAATTCCCCTTTGAAATCTGATGAAGATACATGGAAATGTCTTCTATGATTTCTTTGTATTTGGCAGCCATCTCATTGATGCTGTGTGAAATTCTACCAATCTCATCTTCCCGTTTAATGGTAAGTTTCATATTAAGGTCTCCCTCTGAAAACCGGTTTAAGGAATCTACCACATGATTAATGGGCCTTGTAATTCGATTCGTGATCTGCACCACGGCAAAAACACTGACTAGTAAGGATAATACACCCAAAACAGCAGCCGAGATGACTGAGGTCTTTATCCCAGACATGAATTCAGATTGAAGAGCCGTCACGTTCACAGACCATCCGTTGGTATCTTTAATGGGGGCAAAGGAGCCAATCTTTTTAACCCCTCCATCTTTATAAAAACGAAATCCAGACCCGCCTGCTATCATATCTGCTTCAAGGGAGGCAAGTTCAGGACTCTTGCTGGAATCCTTTTTCAAATCCTCACCGTTGTTTTGTCGTCCCTGTACAACTAAAAAATTATCGGCTGCCACCTTCCCTCCACTACTATCTAATATGTAGGTACTTCCAGTGCTGCCTAGCTTTGCTTCGGTTATAATGGATTCAAATACGGCATACGGTATTTCCAGCATGATTACAAGGTCCCCGAAAGGATATGCGTATTGAAAGGACACGGAATCATTACTCACAATGGGGTCGGATAAAAATGGAGTTCCTTCTTTTGCCTTTTGATAAGCATTGTTGTCCTTGTAAGACTTTTTACTTGCTATGGACGTACCGTCCTGTGATATGATATCAATCTTATTTAGCCCATACTGAGAACTTGAAATGGTAAGGAATATACCAATATTCCCCCCACGCTCGGCATTACCTTTTTCATAAAGACCAATGGACTCTGCAATGATGGAATATTCTTTTAACTGCTGTGTAATCTTTTCCGAGACAAGCTCTGAGGTTTCCTTTAAACTCTTGGCAAGGGATCGGTGAGCCGTATCATAGATAAGATAAATGGAACTTATGGACAACAAAAATACAATACAGGCGATGCAGGTTAAAGTAAATAATACCAAATCCTTTTTTATTCCCTTACGGTGTCTGTTCATGCTTCAAACCTCCAATGTATATTTAGCCTTTGTCTCAGATACTTCATGAGATCCAGTAAATATATCGGTTAGTTTTCAGACATCTATAGGTACTTTACTAACGTTTTACAATAATTTACGCAACTTTTACAATTGAATTATAAAATAATGCACTGCCTTATTTTTCTTAATGCAGATTCTCGATTGGCGATTGCCCTTCGCTACCTACTCCTTATTCGTACAATTCCCGCTTTTTGAAAATGTATATTCTACACCATCGATGTTAAGAGTTGTATTTTTCATAAAAGACTATTTATTTTTAGACAACAAAAAAACCTTGTCCTCAAAATCGAGTACAAGGTTTCCCACAATAAATGCCGGCGACCGGAATCGAACCGGTACGGGCGATTAAGCCCGCAGGATTTTAAGTCCTGTGCGTCTGCCAGTTCCGCCACGCCGGCAACAACTGTAATCATAAGCTTGTCCTATTTGTTAAAATAAAAGAACTCACCAATGAACAACATAATGTATTATACAAAATCACACCTTTCTTGTCAACTGTTTTCATGGGAAATTTATTCTGAACACCATTCATTTGCATCTTTTTTTATAAACCTTCTTATTAAGGATAATAATAATTCAGGATACCACTGCAAAAATTGGTTAATGATAAAAAAATAGATTAAGAAGCAATTGTCCAGTCGTCAAATAAGTGGTAGAATCAACTTAAGCAGAATTGTATTTCTGCTAATACAATAATAAAGAGAATAAACCATTTTAGGAGGTATTATATGGAACGTATCGTAGTAATCGGAGCAAACCACGCTGGAACCGCGGCGATCAATACAATTTTAGATAACTACAAGGATAAAGAAGTGACTATATTTGATTCCAATGACAACATTAGTTTCCTTGGATGCGGTATGGCCCTTTGGATCGGAAATCAGATCACATCTTCAGAAGGATTATTTTATTGCAGCAAAGACATTTTTGAGCAAAAGGGTGCGAAGGTCTACCTAGAGACCATTGTATATCATATTGATTTTGATAAAAAACTGGTATTTGCAACAGGGAAAGACGGACAGAACTATCAGACCCCTTATGACAAGCTTATACTTGCAACGGGATCTCTTCCAATTGCTCCAACCATTGAAGGAACTGATCTTAAGAATGTTCAGTATGTGAAGTTATTTCAAAATGCCAAAGAAGTCATTGATAAGCTTCACGATGGCATGATTCGAAATGTAGTTGTGGTAGGCGCCGGATACATTGGCGTGGAACTAGCAGAAGCATTTAACCGCATTGGCAAAAAGGTTACCTTAATTGATACCGCCAGCACCTGTCTATCCGGTTATTACGACAGGGAGTTCACTGATATTATGTCAAAGAACTTAGAGAGCCATGGAATCAAATTGGCCTATGATGAGACGGTTACCAGCATCAAGGGAACTGGCAAAGTTGAGAAGATCGTTACAGACAAGCATGAATATCCAGCCGACATGGTGGTACTGGGAATCGGATTTAAACCAAACAGCCAATTAGGAAAAGACAAACTAGAGCTGTTTAAAAATGGAGCTTATCTGGTAAACGAACATCAGCAGACCAGCCAGCCAGATGTTTATGCAATCGGTGACTGCGCTACTGTATTTGATAATTCCATTCAAAAAACAAGCTACATTGCTTTGGCTACCAACGCAGTGCGCTCTGGAATCGTAGCAGCTCATAATGCTTGCGAAACACCACTAAAATCCATTGGCGTTCAAGGTTCCAACGGTATCTGCATCTGGGATTTAAAGATGGTATCAACAGGAATTACGCTGGAGAAGGCCAAAAATCTTGGTTACGATGCAGTGGCGACGGATTATGAGGATACTCAAAAGCCTGCATTTATCCAGCACGACAACTATAAGGTTAAGATCCGCATCGTATATGATAAGAAGACACGTATCATCTTAGGTGCTCAGATGTGTTCCGAATACGATATTTCAATGGCAATCCATATGTTCTCTCTCGCCATTCAGGAACAGGTGACCATTGACAAATTAAAACTGACGGATATCTTCTTCCTTCCTCATTTTAACCAGCCTTATAACTACGTTACTATGGCGGCTTTGACGGCGGAGTAGGTTGGGAGCATAACTTACAATGAAATCTTTAGGTAGCTTGTGAATTAAAATAATAATAGTTATAAAAAACCGGTATGTTCAAAGAACATACCGGTTTTTAACTCACTTATAACAATAACTGGGCGGAGAAGGATTCGAACCTTCGAAGTCGTCGACAACAGATTTACAGTCTGCCCCCTTTGGCCGCTCGGGAACCCGCCCATGCTTTTTAACAAGCGATTGTTATTTTATCATATTGTCCTAAATAAATCAAGCTGTTTCGACAAAAAAATAATAATTTATAACAAAAAGTAGCATGGAAGTTTTTATTGTATTCGTTGAAACCATTCCGGCATATTATGAGAAAGCCGAACCGGATAACATATCGTTTCATTAAAACCGATTCTCCTCAATTACTTTTCTCTGCCGTTGCTGGAGGACAAGGTCACTGACCATAGAATAAAACTCCTGCTCTTCTTCCGTCTCTGCACCAAGAATCAACTGGGTTGCTTCATCCGGGTCTAATTTCAGACACTCTTTATATAATTTTTTTAAAGCATCATTCGTTGACATATCATCACTCCTTCCTTGTAAGTAAATCCATTATATCATAGGCGTATGATTAAATTCAATGAACACCGGAACATTTGTATAAGTTATACTTCTACTCTGTAGCCAACAAAATCGAACTAACTGGCGGCATAATAATCACCACCTTGCCTTCTAACACTGGAACCAGTATCTTACCTACATTATAACCACTCTCGTAAGTCAGCATAACCCTTGACATGGACACACCATCCTTTAATCCAAGCTGCCATACAGGGATGTGGATTTCCTGCTCGTCTGTAAGGCTATTTACCGCCACCACACAGATACTATCTCCCAAAAAGCGTCCGTAAGCGATCAGATGATCTCCTGCCACAAGGGACTTTAGAGAGCCAAGGCGAAGTGATTTTACCTTACGGTGCAGTCCGGTCATATAACGGTGAAATTCGATGAGCTCCAAATTTTCATTTCCCCAGGGATATGTCCTACGATTGTCGGGATCGGTCCAGCCACAAACGCCTGCTTCATCGCCATAGTAAATAGCAGGTGCTCCCGGCCAAGTCATCTGGATCATCACACCTTGACGAAATATTCCATAGCTGATGCCTTTGGAAGCAGCCTCTGACCCATCGGTTGCGATACGACCGATTGTTTGATTGGTCCTGGTTAAAAAGCGGGAATGATCATGATTGGATAACTGGTTCATAGCAGTTAATAAGGAGCCAGACATCATACGGCTCATATGATAGTTCATTGATTTAAAAAAGGCATTCCCATCTCCAAACAGCCTCAGATCCTTCTCATCACTATGCTTTTCCATTCCGGTCAAGAACCAGGAGACTGGTTCCATAAAGGCATCGTAATTCATGACCGTATCCCATTCGTCCCCCTTTAACCATTCAGAAGGATCTCCATAATGCTCCGCAAGGACGATGGCATCTTTATTGGCAGCTTTCACTACACTTCTAAAGTCCTTCCAAAACCTGTGATTAAACGGGCTGCTATGACCTAAGTCAGCGGCTACATCAAGGCGCCAGCCATCTGCACAATAGGGTTCTGAGACCCATTTGGCGGCGATATCAAGGATATTCTGGTAAAGAGTCTTAGAGCCCTCATAATTAAGCTTGGGCAAAGTTGAATGCCCCCACCATCCCTCATAAGAGCTGTTATCAGGCCAAACCTGCTCGTTAAATTTAAAAAAGGAATGATAAGGACTCTCTTCTGATTTATATGCTCCCGGCTCATAATTGCCTGACAGATCATAGATTCCTTCTCCGTCCAGCCATTTATGAAAAGAACCGCTATGATTAAATACTCCGTCAAGTATGACCTTCATGCCCCTCTTGTGAATCTCTTCTATCAATCTGGCAAAACATTCATTGCTGGCCTTTAAGTTTTCCTCCGCGGTGGTTCGGATCATATATTTAGTGGCATTTTGATTGTGAAGCTCCTGGGGATACACGGTCTCTCCACCATCTCTTACAATTACTCCGTAATGGGGATCGATATAATCGTAGTCCTGACAATCGTACTTGTGATTTGAGGGAGATACAAATACAGGATTTAAATAGATGACCTCAACCCCCAGTTTCTCAAGATAATCAAGTTTATCCCATACCCCTTGTAAATCTCCGCCATAGAAACTGCATACATCAAACTTATCAGGGTACTTATTCCAATCATTAACCTGGACTACATGCTGTTTTAAGTACACGTACTCATTGTCAACCACATCATTCGTCCTATCGCCATTGCAAAAGCGGTCTACGAAGATCTGATACATCACAGCGCCTTTTGCCCAGTCTGGTGTAGAAAATCCAGGAACCATAAGAAACCAGCCATTAGACGGAAGTTCATCTTCCACCCCCAGACGGCTGTAATAGCAGACCTCATTTCCCTTCGTTACCTGAAAACAGTATTTCATGGGTTCAATGCCTGCCGTCAGTCTGCTTTCATAGTAGTCAAACATCTCATCCGAATTTGTTTTCCTCATAACAGTGACTTTTCCACTGCCTTCCTCTATAAAAGCCACGGTATCCACATTGTTAGCGGCAGTACGGAAGAGAAATGCTACTTCCTCCCCTTCTTCTGGTTCCGCAGGAAACCGAAAGTTGCCAGTCTCGTCGGTAAATAATGCCTCTCTATTCAAAGCCTCTGGCTGAACGCACATATGCTCTTTCTTTCCTTTCATCCCTACTCTATCTCTATTTTATCTGATTGGTTTCAATTATACAACCCTGCCTTTTGCTTAAAAAAGGATATAAAAAACGGTCAGCGGGGTAGCTGACCGTTTTTCGGAGAAGGTATTTCGTTTCTTATGGGGTGTAGCAAAAACTATATAATGTATTGGGGGGGTTTACATTTATTAATATACCACGATGATGAAAATAAGTGTGCACAAACATCATTTTTTTCAAAAAAGATTTTTATGCATTTTTTCACCTCATAGCGATAGGTCACAAAAAAGTGCAGATTCCGGAGCGTAAAGTTAGATAATTTACCGGATTCTACACTTTTATTTTGTTTAAGCCATCATAAGTTTATATCACTTCTGTAGGAGTATTGAAAAGTTCTTCAAATTCCTTCTGGCCAATTTTCTCTTTTTCCATAAGCAGTTTACAGCAGCTATGAAGCACATCTTCATGTTTCACGATGATTTCTTTTGCTTTCTCATAGCATTCATCAATAATCCGCTTTACTTCATTGTCAATGGTATTGGCAATTTCACCACCATAATTCTTAGTATGAGCCAAATCCCTTCCAATGAAAACTTCATCACCGTCGTTGTCATAGTTAATCATACCCACTTTATCGGACATACCGTACTGGGTTACCATGGCACGAGCCATTGCAGTAGCCTGCTTGATATCCTGGGAAGCTCCGGTTGTAATGTCACCGAAGATAAGCTCCTCAGCGATTCTACCACCCAAATCTACCATAATATTTTGCAGCATCTTACCCTTGGTGTTAAACATATGATCTTTTTCCGGCAGAGGCATGGTGTAGCCGGCAGCACTCATTCCCGTTGGTATAATGGAAATGGTATGAACCGGTCCCTGATCCGGAAGCAGATGGAATAAAATCGCATGGCCTGCTTCGTGGTAGGCTGTGATCTTCTTTTCCTTTTCGGTAATAATTTTACTCTTTTTCTCGGCTCCAATGCCGACTTTTACAAATGCCTTATCAATATCAGCCTGACTAATGAACTTTTTACTATGTCTAGCCGTATAAATGGCTGCTTCATTCATCAGGTTTTCAAGATCTGCACCTGTAAATCCAGATGTGGTTTGAGCGATTCTCTTTAAATCTACGTCTTCACCCAATGGTTTTTCCTTTGAATGAACCTTTAAAATATCTTCTCTTCCCTTTACATCTGGCTTTCCTACTCCAACCTTCCGGTCAAAACGGCCAGGACGAAGGATAGCAGGATCTAAAATATCCACACGGTTGGTAGCTGCCATTACGATGATGCCTTCATTGATACCAAATCCATCCATCTCTACGAGAAGCTGGTTTAAGGTCTGCTCTCTCTCATCATGGCCGCCGCCCATACCCGTACCTCTTCGGCGGGCAACCGCATCAATTTCATCAATGAAAATAATACATGGGGCATGCTTTTTGCCTTCTTCAAATAAATCTCTAACACGAGATGCACCGACACCGACAAACATTTCCACAAAGTCGGAACCTGAAATGGAGAAAAACGGAACGCCGGCTTCCCCTGCTACTGCCTTGCCAAGAAGGGTCTTACCGGTTCCGGGAGGTCCTACCAAAAGGATTCCCTTAGGAATTCTTGCGCCTACACTGGTGTACTTCTGGGGATTTTTAAGGAAATCCACCACTTCCTCCAGCTCTTCTTTCTCTTCTTCTAATCCTGCCACTTTGCTGAAATTCACTTTATTGGCATCCTTAGCAAGCAGCGCCCTGCTTCTTCCAAAATTCATCATCTTGTTGTTGGCGCTCCCTGCTCCTGCTCTGGCATTCATTACCATGAACAAAAACACCATTGCTACTGCTGTAAGTATCAGAGGCAGTGTAATGGTCAAAAACAGGTTTTCCTTCTGAACTGCGTCCACTGTATAAGTAATCCCATTGCGGTCCAAACGGTCCTGGATTCCAAGTACATTGGATACATTCGCCTGCTTTGACGTGCCATCAGACATCGTCATCTCAATCTTTCCCGTTGGTGGCGGGTCGCTCTGCCGGATGGTAGCCGAAGCTATGGTTCCATTATCAATTACCTGCATAAGCTCCTGGTTGGTGATAATCTCACTTTTCTGGGGAAGCCTGCTGGCAAATATAAGCATGATAACCAGAAGGAGCAGAAATCCCAAGCCTTTAAATGGTTGCTGTTGTTTCAACATGCTGCCTCCTTATTGCTGTTCTATAACTCCAATATATGGCAAATTTCTGTATATCTGATCGTAATCAAGACCATATCCAATGATGAACTGATCTGGTACGGTAAAGCAGGTATACTTTACCTGAACCTGCTTCTTCACCCGGCGTTCTGGCTTATCAAGCAGGGTACAAAGCTCGATGCTGTTTGGGTTTCTCTGCTTTAATACTTCGATTAAATAGGAGAGAGTGTTTCCGGAATCGATAATATCCTCAACAATCAGAACATCCTTTCCTTCGATGGGATCATCAAGGTCCTTTACAATCTTTACAATACCGCTGGAAACGGTACCTGAGCCGTAGCTTGATACGGACATGAAATCCATAGTAAGCGGCAGTGTAATTCTTTTAGAAAGTTCACAGGTGAAGAAAACTCCTCCTTTTAAGATACAAATTAAATGAAGTTTCTTTCCTTCGTAATCCTTGCTGACCTGCGCTGCAACCTCATTAATTCTTGCTGCTACCTCTTCCTCTGATAACATTACACGTATCTTATCATCCATTGTCTTTTCCTCCGTCTAATTGCATTTGTATTACTGTATGGGTATCATCTGTTATCTTATAGTATTCACTGATCCGGTATCCGATGACCCAGAGGACATGGGAACCTTCCACAATTAATGGGATTTTTTCACGATCCTCTTTGGGAATCTTTTCATCAATCATAAATGCCTTGACGGTCTTTCTGCCGCCTCCGGTCAGTGTCATGTAATCTCCGGTTTGCCGATACCTCACAGAGAGTGCACATTTGATTTTATCATAATCGAACCATTTCGTATACCCGTTTTCGGGAATTTCCTGACCTTTTTTATAGGGAAAGATCTTAAAATCAACATTGGGAAGTATGTTTTCTAAGGGATTATCCACAGCTTCCTTCTTATTTTTGTTCTTTATCCACAAGGAGTCCAAACCTTTATAAGCAATTACGCCGCCAGGAAGGTTGATTTGCTTGCCTGCTGGTGAGTCTAGTAAGGCTTTTGTACTTTCCACATGAATCATTGTAATATCCTTCATGGAACCTAAAACCATACGAATCATGGCTCTTATGACATAGGTTACTAAAATATCCTCTTCCGATATAAGCCCTTTCGTCTGAATTTTGCTGGAAATAAGTGTATCATTCTCATCCCATTCCAATGAGCCCCATTCCTTTAGAATCCCTTGTGCCTGTTTTTCCAGGTATTCGTCGGCTTTTGCAGCCATCTCTCCGGCATGAATGATGTTATCCGCAGCACGGGCATTGATCTGCTCTTTGATGATAGGAAGAAGGATTCCTCTTATCCGATTCCTGGCATAGTCATGATGGGAGTTGGTGGAGTCCTCACAATAAGATATCCTTTTTTCCTCCAGATATGCAAGAATTTCCCCCTTGCCAACAGTCAGCAAAGGACGGACAATCCGGTCTCTTTCAGGCCTGATTCCTCCAAGCCCTTTTAAACCGGTCCCCCGAAACAAATGATATAGAATGGTCTCCGCCTGATCATCCTTATGGTGAGCAACTGCGATTTTATTGCCGCCAAAACTTAAGCGTTCCTGTTCCAATATCTCATAGCGCAGATGTCTTCCAGCTTCTTCTACCGACAGCCGGTGCTCCCTGGCATAACCTGTGACGTCCACATGAGCGCAGGAAAACGGCAGGGAAAGGGACATAGCCAGCTCCTTTGCATATTCACTGTCTCTGTCTGCTTCCTGGCCTCTAAGCCCGTGATGGACATGGACCGCCTTTAATGAAATTCCCAGTTCATCTTTTAATTCATTTAAGATTACAAGAAGACAGACCGAATCGGCTCCTCCGGAAAACGCCACGATGACGCGGTCCCCCGGAAGCAAAAGCCGGTTCCGTCTGATAAATTCCAATATCGTTTTGTACATTAAGCCACCTTCCTTAGTTGATTCTCTCCCCTCTTTATTATAAATATACCCGTAAAACATGTCTGTTGCAATTATTATTTTCTTTTCCAAATGCCAGCCGTCAAAACCGTCATATCATCGGCGGCTGTTTCCGTAAAGGATCTGGCGAACAACAAAATCCGGTCTGCCATATCCTGAGGATTTTTCACTGGCATACGAGAAATAAATTCTTTTAACATAAGCTCTTTGTCATCATAAGGAAGGGCATCTAATATGCCGTCACTTACCATGATGATCCGGTTGTCATCCCATAGCTTCTTAGAAAGAAGCACCGGCTCCACCGGATTTAAGATGCCCATTGGCACCTCCCCTGCTTCTAATAACTCTACCCCTTTTTCACTGAGTATGTAGGTTGCTGCTGCTCCTAGCTTCATAGCTTCTAAAATACCAGTTTTCAAATCAATGCAACACAAATCAAGGGTTGCCGGGTGTTGGGATATTCCGGTCAGCAATAAAACGGTATTCACCATTTTTAAAGCTGCTCTTGTGGAAAATCCAGCTTCTAAAAGCCTTTGGGTCAACTCAATCACCTGACGGCTTTCTTCCTCCGCGCCCTTTCCGCTTCCCATACCGTCTGAAAGGCTCATAATGACTTGTCCAGGCTGTACCTGTCCAAAGGTATAATTATCTCCAGATACCTCTTCTCCGCTCTTTACTGCCTTGGCTGCCCCGTATATGACACGGTAATCTCCCTTTTCCACAAAGCGTATGGTATCGGTTTGCTTTGTCACCAGATTTCTACCATCTGGTGCCACCGCCCATTCTCCATCCTCCATTGCATCTTCTAATATTTCCGCTGCATCCTTTACGGTCACACACCGTCCATTCATGGTTCTCATGGTTAAGTATGCTTCTCTTTGATGATTTTCATATTCCAGAATGAGCATCTTTTCTATCACAATATGGTTTCGTTTAAATGCCTTCTTTACTTCTTCCTCCCATTCCGGGGTGATGTCCACGGCATGCTCCACCTGATGGGAGAATTCCTCTAAGATAACAGCAAGCTCCTTAAACTGGACGATGACCGCATCACGGCTTTCCAAAAAACGGTTTTTCCACGCCAGATTCATGGTGGCTCGTCCAAGCCCCCGGTTTAAATGAACCATATATTCATCTTTTCTTTTACAGCTTTCCAGAAAAAAACGGGGCATGTCCCCGTAGTCCACGCTCCCCTTTTGTTCAAACGCACGAATCAGATATTGCATATAATACTGATTGTCCTGCTCTTTTCCTGGTTGTATAAAGCACTTATTACACCCTGCGCATACCATAGCTGCGGCGGTCTCTAATGCAGCCACACCATCTTCCTTCGTAAGTCCCTGTTCTGCCGACAGTTCATCTGTGCACGCCCTGGCAAGCTCACCCAATGAATTTGCCATGTCGTTTAATCTCTTTGCCGTATATACGTTCACATTCGCCATATCGTAATGCGCTGATTTACGTCTGAACACAAAAATCCCTCCTGCCTGATACATGTTTTAGACCACATTATATACAGACGGAAGGAATATATTTTGTCAAAATGGCTGACTCATCATTTAAAATCGTACGACAGCTTTCCACTTAAATATCCACGTTTTTATGGACATTAAGTTGTACTTAAAGGGTAATTTTCCTTCCTAAGCCACATTTTATAGGATTTTAAGGGATGGTCTGAAACTATTATTGCCTTTGAGAAGGCTTAAGCAAAATTTCGTCAGGCTTTACAAGGCCAAGCTTTTGCTTTGCCACCTCTTCTATGTATTGTTTGGTTTGGACATATACCCGGTAATCTTCCAGCTTTTTGGCTCGCTCCTTCTCCTTGTCCACCTGGGCTTCCAGGTTTTCAAGACGGATGGCATACTCTCGCTCTCTTCCCTTTAAAGAAGTGCCTTTGATCGTAACTGTCACAGCTAGGCTAAATACAACAAAAGTAATACCAATGAGGGCCATGCGATTACCCCACTTGTCTTTTCTTTTTCTTCTAGTTCTTCCTATTACGCTCATACATTCACCAGTCGCCCCTATTGCCGCTTTTTACGGCGGAAAATTATACGCATTTTCATTTTAAGATATTTCCAAAATTTTTTCAAGAACTTTAGGAAAAACCTGCTTATGGTCTTGTCATAAATAAACATCCCAAGAAAGATCCCGACAATGACATAGCCTCTTAGCCCACCGTCTATCTGCTCATAAAGAAGAGAAAACGTGGTCAGAGAAGCGTATATCCAAAATACCATGTCCTCGATCCCAACAAATACGTAGGAGTGGGGGATAAAAATGCGGAAAACACGCAACAGGTCATATGTCATCATAAGCCCTGCTCCAGTCAAAAAGCTATAGAGCAGGAGTTTCACCTCATAAACGATATGGACGCTCATATGACTCCTTTACGATCCTTATTTAAACAGCCTGGAAAAAAGGGACTCGCCTGACCGGCGAAGTGCCTCATTGGAGGAATAGTTTAAACTTTCAATGGTACCGTTTAGGTCCACTTCTCCCTTTTCCAATGTCAGTCGGCTTACATGAAGGTCTTTTCCTTTTAAGGTCAAAAGCCCCTGATCCGTGTCCAAAATCACCTGATTCTCATCAAAAGACACCACTTCTCGTATTCCTGTTAACGTACCGGAGGCACGGTTTTCTATTGTCAGCCTGTGAGGGCGAATATTCATCTTCTCATCCATAAGAAAAACCTCCTAATATACCTGTCTTAAGTATATTAGGAGGTATACTCCAATATTCCTGAAATTTATCATACGTATAAGATTAAAAGCTAAAGATACCGGTAAAGTTCCTTCGCCTCATCCTTTTTCACCGTTTCCACTACATCAAGAACCTCTACTTTAACCGCACTGGTTCCAAAATGTATCTCGATCACGTCGCCTTGCTTGACGTTTAAGGAAGCTTTTGCCGGCTTGTCATTCACAAGCACGCGGCCCGCATCACAGGCATCGTTGGCAACGGTTCTTCTCTTAATCAGGCGTGAAACCTTAAGAAACTTGTCCAATCTCATAGTTTATGCGTTAACCATGTCCTTTAAAGCTTTACCAGCTTTGAACTTTGGTGTCTTGGAAGCAGGAATGTTCATAACTTCTCCGCTCTTTGGGTTTCTTCCTTCTCTTGCAGCTCTTTCAGATACTTCAAATGTACCAAAACCTACTAACTGGATTTTCTCGCCCTTTACTAACTCTTCAGATATAACATCTGTCAAAGCTTTCACTGCCTTCTCTGCATCCTTCTTGGACAGCTCTGCCTTCTCTGATACTGCTGTGATTAACTCTGCTTTGTTCATTGATATCTTCCTCCTAAAAATGTAGCTTCGAGCTACGACTTTTCGCTTTAACACGATTACTATATCATTTATAGCTGTTTCTCCTGTTTTTGTCAAGGTTTTTCGCTCTTTTGACGGGCTTTCTCCTGCAACTTTATCGCTTTCCACAAAGCTTCTCCCTCTTCCGACGAAATCACCTTTTTATCACCAAAAACATGAGGATGCCTGCGTATCATTTTTTCACAGATACCATTTACAACATCGTCTATGGTGAAAGTTTGATTTTCTTTCGCGATCTGGCTGTGTATCATAACTTGAAATAAAACATCTCCAAGTTCCTCGCACAGATTTTCCTGATCGTTATGATCAATGGCTTCTATCACTTCGCCAGCTTCCTCCAGCAGATATTGTTTCAGGCTCTCGTGTGTCTGCTCCTTATCCCAGGGGCATCCATCTTTGGAACGCAGTTTATTTGTAATATTTACTAAATCGTCAAAAGTATGCATATATGAAACCTCCTTTTTTAAGATTATAGCACATACCTTTGGATGTTCTTTCCAATTCTGACGATTTTCTGACATTTGTCCTCACCCTCTGTTAAAATGGAATGGATTCCGATATAATAAGGAATAATTGATTAATACCGGAGGTAACTATGAAAGAATTTAATATCTGGAAAAAGTTAGCGGCATGCGTGCTGTTTCTAAACATTGTTTTTACAGCGTTTCACATTCAAACCATTTCCCCTACATCAGAAGGCGGAAATTTAAAAGCAAATTCCATGGGATTTGGCCCCTCCATTGCAACCGGACCTGGAGCTCGCCTCTTTAATGGCGGTAACTTATCCCTCTTAGCCAATTACGACAAACGCCAGATGCTCTCTATGGTCCTACAGGACAAGAATGGAAATCTGGTTGTCATCGACGGTGGTTGGGATATTGATGCGGATCATCTGACAGAGGTCATTGAAAAAAAGGGCGGACGAGTTTCTGCCTGGTTCATTACTCATCCTCATTCTGATCACGTTGGAGCACTGGTGCAGATTCTTAATAATCCAGGAAGAAAGATTACCATTGACAATGTTTATTACTCCTTGGCAGATCAGTCCTGGTATGACAAGGTAGAATCATCAAGATCCAATTTGGTCAATAACTTAAGATCCGCACTTGCTACACTTCCTGCTGACAAGCTCCATGTGGTCCGCAAGGGAGATGAGATAAAAGTTGGACAGATTCGTGCAAAGGTATTAAATGATCCATACCTTCTCGATGTCACCTCTGTTAACAACAGTTCTGTCGCTTATAAGTTTTTCTTAAACAACGTAAGCATTCTGGTTCTGGGTGACATGGGGCCAGACGCTGGAAAGCTTCTCCTTGAACAGACCACGAAAGAGGACTTACAGAGTGATATCGTACAAATGTCCCATCACGGTCAGTATGGCGTTAACAAGGACGTATATGCAGCGATCAATCCAAAGATCGCCCTTTGGCCATGCCCTCTCTGGCTATGGAATAACGATGGTGGCTCTGGCATTGGAAGCGGGGACTGGAAAACCCTTGAGACAAGACAGTGGATGGAAGAGCTTGGGGTAAAGCTTAACTACTGCATCAAAGATGGAGATCAAATTATTTATTAGTTAAATTTCAAAAGACAGCCGCCGGTTGGTACAGATCTAAATTCTGTCCGATCGGCGGCTGTCTTTTATTAATTTCCCCCCGGGCCATCCCTTCTTGGGCGCTCAGATTCTGGCAGGGGCTCTACGTAAAATCCATCTTCGTATGGTTCGGTATCAATCTCCGGGATATCGCCATCACTATAATCATCTTCTTCTGGCATAATTATCTTCATGTTAATCACCTCCTGACTACTTTGTTATTTGTTTTGCTATTTGTTTCTTTATCCTTCCATCTGACGGCCTAAGAAACCAGCAGCCGTTGTTGCAAGCTTTGTTTCCATATCTCCAAAACGGGCTCTTGGCTCTCTGCTTAAAAGTGCAACAGCACCTATGGCATCGCCTTCACAGATAATGGGAGCGAGAACCTGGGCAGTGATTCCTTCTAATACTTCTCCTGTGAGTGGGATAAATCCTTTTTCGTCTTTTCCTGCAAGTACTACCGTGCGTTCGTTAATGACGGTTTCTAACTGTTTGCTGATGGTTTTTTGCATCAGCTCTTTTTTGGAACCACCTGCTACGGCGATGACCTGGTCTCTGTCTGTGATACAAACAGTAAGTCCTGTTGTCTGTGCCATCGCTTCCGCATACTGGGAAGCAAATGCAGTCAGCTCTACCATAGGGGAATATTTCTTAAGAATGATTTCTCCTTCACGGTCTGTGAATATCTCAAGCGGAGTTCCTTCTCTTAATCGAAGTGTCCTTCTGATCTCTTTTGGTATAACCACCCGTCCCAGGTCATCAATTCTTCTTACAATGCCAGTTGCTTTCATAATTAAAATTCCTCCATCTTGTGCAATTTAAGATCACTAATATTATTTTGCTACGAAAGCGGAAGATTATACTTAAGTCTGCCATTTTTCCCAAAATTTTAAATCAGGGTACGGTGCTTAAAATTCACCGTACCCTGATTCTTAATTTAATTTGTTATGAAACTTAAGGTTTTAGAAGAAAGACTGTTAGCACCCCATGTTAAAAATCACCTTGTCTGACGCGCTGAGAAACCTCCTTTGAAGAGGTTATATAACCTTCATGAGCAACTTTTGCTGCTGCATTATCCGGAATGGGAGAAACAAATCGGTTTTCAAAAGAACCATTCCGCTGAATCGTCAGTTCATCTGATACTCTTTGTAGAAGATACATACTTAAAACGTCCATAGCTACCACCTTTCTCCGAAAAAAAGACTTTGAAGTAAGAAAGCATCTGGGACTAAATCCCTTCTTCTACTATTAGTATATCACAAAATACCTAAAAAATCAACCAAACGGCTTTTTATTTTTGTTTAAATTTGTTATTTTACTCGAACTTTTCAGACAACTCTCCAATTTGCTTTAGCAATGACTCAGCCTGACCAATCATAACATCTGTAGACAGATTTTTCTTCCGATCCAGATACGTAAACCTTGGCTCTTCTCCCATCAGGAACTTTAGATCTCCCCGGTACTGCTCCACAATCTTTGGTATTCCCTCTACCTTCAGTCTGGCATTCTTATACATGGTAAGGCGTACTTCCTGCCTGTTGATATTAACCTCAGTGACATAGGCGCTGTGAGCCAGTGCCTTAATAGCTGCAACCTTCAAAAGATTCTCAACCGGCTTTGGAATATCTCCAAAACGGTCCATTAATTCATCCTGCATATCCATGTATTCGTCTTCACTCTCAATGCTGGAAATTCGCTTGTAAATATCAAGCTTCTGATACTCATTCTTAATATAGGATGTAGGAATATAAGCATCGATGTCGCAGTCCACCACGGTATTGTAGGTTTCCTCTTCTTTTCGCTCTCCCTTTAGCTCTAATACCGCTTGATTTAAAAGCTTACAATAAAGATCATATCCAACGGATTCCATGTGGCCATGCTGTTCGGCACCTAGAACATTACCAGCTCCTCGAATCTCCAAATCACGCATAGCAATCTTAATTCCAGAGCCAAGCTCTGTAAATTCACGTATGGCCTGCAGTCGTTTTTCTGCCTCTTCCCTTAGCAGCTTATCTCGTTTGTACATGAGAAAGGCATAAGAAATACGGCTGGAACGCCCCACCCGCCCCCTAAGCTGATAAAGCTGGGACAAGCCCATACGGTCTGCGTCCTGTATAATAATGGTGTTGGCATTTGGAATATCAAGTCCTGTCTCAATGATGGTGGTGCAAACCAAAACATCGATTTCTCCATTTACAAAGTCAAACATGATCTTTTCCAGTTCGTGTTCATGCATCTGTCCATGGGCAAAGGTTACATTGGCTTCTGGCACCAGCTTTGCGATATGGTTTGCGACCTCATCGATGTTGCTCACTCTATTGTATACATAATACACCTGACCATCTCTGGAAAGTTCCCGGTGAATGGCTTCACGAACCATTTCATCGTTGTGTTCCATAACATAGGTCTGAATGGGCATACGGTCCACAGGCGGCTCTTCTAGCACACTCATATCCCGGATTCCTACCAAACTCATATGAAGAGTTCTTGGTATGGGAGTTGCCGTTAAGGTGAGAACATCGATATTATCCTTTAGCTGCTTGATCTTTTCTTTATGAGTTACCCCAAAACGTTGTTCTTCATCTATAATAAGAAGACCCAAATCCTTAAATAACACGTCCTTTGACAATACCCGGTGAGTTCCGATTACAATATCAACCATACCACGTTTTAAATCTTCGATGGTCTTCTTAATCTGCCCTGGGGTACGAAATCTTGACATTAAGTCCACACGGATTGGAAAGTCCTTCATTCTCTGAGCAAAGGTATTGTAATGCTGCTGGGCTAAAATGGTGGTTGGAACCAGATAGACCACCTGTTTTCCGTCCTGAACGGCTTTGAATGCAGCTCGAAGTGCAATCTCCGTTTTTCCGTAGCCTACATCACCACAGATCAGTCGATCCATGATTTTTTTGCTTTCCATGTCTTCCTTTGTGGCTTCAATGGCATCCCACTGATCCTCTGTCTCATCATAAGGAAACATTTCTTCAAATTCCTTTTGCCAGACGGTATCGCTGCAATACTGGAAGCCATGGGTTTGCTGCCTTGCGGCATATAACATAACAAGATCTTTTGCAATCTCTTTTACTGCGCTTTTTACTCTTGTTTTTGTCTTATTCCACTGTTCTCCACCCAATCGATTCAGCTTTGGCTTCTTGGCTTCTGCCCCGGCGTATTTTTGGATGCCGTCAAGCCTGGTGGCTGGAAGATAGAGATTTCCATTATCCGCATACTCTACCTTAAGATAGTCTTTAATTACTCCATCTTGCTCAATTTTTTCAATTCCACGATAAACTCCAAGGCCATGGTCTTCATGGACCACGTAATCTCCTATGGAAAGGTCAGAGAAGTTTTGAATCTTGGTGCCTTCATAAGAAGTCTTTTTCTTTTTCCGCTTCTTTTTTTCTCCTCCAAACATATCGCCTTCGGTGATAACGATAAATTTGATCATAGGATATTCAAAGCCACGGTGGAGTTTTCCGTAAGTAACCAGGATTTCTCCAGGCTTTACTTCATGGTCTTCTCCCCCGTCATCTGGACAATAGGCTCTTAGGTCATACTCTCTTAAATCTCCGGCAAGGCGGCTTGCTCTGGTTCTGGAAGCGGACAATAAGACGACCCGGTAACCTTCCTTTTTCCATCTGGAGAGATCCTTAATTAAAAGCTCAAACCCATTTTGATAGGCACTTACATTTTTCACCTGAAAGCTGTATCGATTTTTTATGGCAAACCCGGTAAGCTTCTGCTCCAGCCCGGTGAGATAGACGGTTGTCTTTGTCTGGGTTCTCGCAAGCATTTCTTTGGCAGTAAAAAGAAGGCTGGTCTGACCAGGAAGCAAATAACCATTTTCCAGACGGTGAATCATGCTTTCCCGAAACTCCATTTCCACCGTTTCCCCTTTTTCCTTTAACCGCTCCGGTTCATCCAGGAAAATGGCGGAATCCTCCTTATGAAAGTATTCAAAAAAGGAAACACTGTCCGGGCAGAAATAATGGATATAACCATCAAGCCCTTGCTGCTTAAATCCTTCCTTCAGCCCTTCTAAAAGCTCATTGACGATGGAGCGGATGCGCAGGGCCTCTTCAACCTTGGTTTGTGCCTTTAAATCTTTTTCATACTTTTTTATTTCCTTTTGAATCGATTCTATGCCTTCTTCCATCTGATCCTTTGTCAGTGCCATCTCTGTAGCAGGATAAATCTGGATTTCCTCAAGCTGTTCAATGGATCTTTGGCTTTCAAGGTCAAAGGTACGAATGGAATCCACCTCATCATCCCAAAGCTCAATTCGAATGGGAAGTTCTTCGGTTAAGGGGAATACGTCAATAATTCCTCCTCGTATGGAAAACTGCCCCATACCGTCTACCTGTCCCATGCGCTCATATCCCAGCTCTAACAAACGTTTCTTCCAGGTTTCCACTTCAATGGTCTGACCGCTTTGTACGGAAAGGACCTGATGTTTCATATATTTTAATGGAAGCAAGTGATCCATAAGGCCGTCAATGGTAGTAACCACCCAGCCGGAGGTTTCCTCCATCAATCGGCGAAACACAGTCATACGCTGCTTGGTCAGCAGGTTTCCATGGATATCAGCGTTAAAAAACAAAAGATCCCTGGCTGGATATAACCATACATTGGTATCAAAATAGCTTAAATCCTCAAAGATCTCTCTGGCTCTGGTATCATCATAGGTTACCACCAGCTTCATTCCAGCATTTTTTGCTGCTTCGTACATTAAGTGAACCTTTTGGGAATCCATGCAGCCGCTGGCCGCGATTGGCCCGGCCTTTTTTTCCAGATCTTTTGAGAGGTCTTCAAAATGCTTAAGCTCCCTCAATGGTTTTTCAAATAGTCCGCTCATGAGATCTCCTTATTTCTTCCTATTATACAAATTCATGGCCGCATCGACTCCATCTTCTACTATCTTAATGGAGGCCTCAGCCGCAGCTTTGTAAGCATCCTCCATCAAGGCTTCCTGGGCCTTTGGAAAGCGTCCAAGGACATAGTCTGCAAGATCCATCTCTTTTGGCTTCTCACCAACACCCACCCGAATTCTTAAAAATTCCTGTGATCCCAAATGGTTGATGATACTTTTTAAGCCGTTATGGCCTCCTGCGCTTCCTTTTGCCCTGATTCTTAATTGGCCTTCTTCTAAATTAATGTCATCACAGATTACGATAATATTATCTGGTTCCACCTTATAATAATCTGCCATGGAGCCGATGCTCTCCCCACTTAAATTCATATAAGTCTGAGGTTTTGATAATATAACTTTCTCTGTACCGATCATCCCCATTCCGCAGTAAGCCTTGTGCTTTTTATCGGTACATTTAATTCCGAGTTTGTCCGCCAGAAGATCAATGGCCTCAAATCCTACGTTATGTCTGGTCTTTTCATATTCTCTTGATGGATTGCCTAATCCTGCTATGATAAACATGATGTTTCTCCTTATTATTGTCTATATTAACGGTGTATTTAATTCATGACTTTAATGACTTTTAAACGCCCCAAAAGCGCTAGATTTTCCCATTTGGGATCTAACGCTGCTTTTATCATTCTAACAGCTTCAAAAATAGAAGTAAAGGCTAACACAGAAGTTTTAAGATCTTCTCCCTTGTATTACCTATATTCATTATGATAAAATAATACCGTTGCGCTTATTTATGTTTCATAATGGTATTTATTTTTACTGACTGCATAGTGGCTATTTCTAAGGGTTAGAAGAAAAAAGGAGTGATGTTCATGAAGGATGCAAACAAAAAATACGATGTGATCATTATTGGTGCGGGCCCCTCCGGCATATTCTGCGCCTATGAACTGATCGAGAAGAAACCGGATCTTAAGATACTTATGATTGAAAAGGGACGCCGGATTGAGAACCGAAAGTGCCCCAAGCGTACCACAAAGGCATGCGTAGGCTGCAAGCCCTGTTCCATCACCACAGGTTTTGCAGGAGCCGGAGCTTTCTCAGACGGAAAACTCTCCTTATCTCCTGACGTGGGAGGCAATCTTCCTGAGATTTTAGGATATGATAAAACCGTTGAGCTTTTAAAAGAATCCGATAATATCTATTTGAAATTCGGTGCCGATGAAAATGTTTACGGCATTGATAAGCAAAAAGAGATCCAGGAGATCCGCCGAAAAGCCATTAATGCCAACTTAAAGCTGATTGAATGTCCTATCCGCCACCTAGGTACGGAAGAGGGCTATAAAATCTATACCCGTCTCCAAGAACATCTACTGGATCAGGGCGTGGAGATGTCCTTTAACACCATGGTGAAAGACATTATTATTAAGGATAATCAGGCAAGCGGCATCATTACTGACAAGGACGAAGTGATCTATGCGGATGAAATTGTTTCCGCAATCGGTAGAGAAGGTTCGGACTGGTTTAGTCACATCTGCAACGATCATAACATTGAAACAATGGTTGGAACCGTAGACATCGGTGTCCGGGTAGAAGTCCGGGACGAGGTCATGGAATTCTTAAATAAGAACCTTTACGAAGCCAAGCTTGTTTATTACACTCCTACCTTTGACGATAAGGTGCGCACCTTCTGCACCAATCCTTCTGGTGAAGTAGCCACAGAATATTATGAAAATGGACTGGCTGTTGTCAACGGCCATGCTTATAAATCCCAGGAATACAAAACGAACAATACAAACTTTGCTATTCTTGTATCGAAAAATTTTACAAAACCATTTAAAACACCAATTGAATACGGCAAACACATTGCCCAGCTTAGCAACATGCTTTGCGATGGAAGAATTCTGGTTCAGACCTTTGGTGATTTCCAGAGAGGACGCAGAACCACGGAAGAGAGATTATGCAGAAATAACATCATTCCTACTTTAAAGGATGCCGTACCTGGCGACTTATCCCTGGTATTCCCACACCGTATTATGGTTGACATAAAAGAGATGCTTTTGGCTCTTGATAAAGTAACTCCGGGAATTGCCAGTGATGAAACTTTATTATATGGCGTTGAGGTTAAATTCTACTCCAATAAAGTAGTGGTAAATACTGACTTTGAGACCAGTGTCAAAGGGCTTCGGGCCATTGGGGATGGGGCTTCTGTAACCAGAGGACTTCAGCAGGCATCTGCAAATGGGCTTAGTGTGGCTCGAAGTATTCTAAGTAGATAATTATGGTTAATTATAGATTAAAATTGGAAGCCAATCTAAAGAATAAAATGGTTTTTGCAGTAGAATATCAGTCGAAGGATATTGCATTGATTTTATTTGAAGATCATCATCGCCCTGGAGAATTAATGAGGGATTTTAATTTTTTACACCCAAATTATTATGCTTTTGAGTCAGAATGGAATGATCACAGAAACTTAATATCTGCACTAATCTTAAGCTTAGATGGAGAAATAACAGATCAGGAATTGAAAGACGATCTTGTATGCCTTGCAGATTCTCTTATTGAATATAAGCCTGCGGTTAATACAAAGGTGGATTTTTATTATGATCCCAAAATCAATCAATACTACTGCGAAAGAGACGGACACAGGGAGCAGTTTTTACAATATATGGTATCTCTTTGTGAAAACAAGGAAACCATTCACTTAGATGAAGAATCCTTCAACCACCTCTCGCAAGCTTAATGGTTAATTGCACGATTAAGTATATAAAGTAATAATCAATGTATTACACTACTTACTTAGTAAGACTCAGTATAAAATGCTTTCTATAAAAGAAGGAAAGACCGTCAGTGATTTACCACTGATGGTCTTTCCTCTTTTCATGCACTTTTTACGGAATAATACGATACTTCCATCCACAGCCACAATTCCTGTCTGCATATATCCATTTGAATCAAAATGATAAAATTGATCAGTCCATAGTCAGTATCCTTTGCGTGATTTGGTTAGGCGATTAATTCATAACACAGATACATCCACTGTGGATTTTTATTTAGTATAACTTCATTTTACAACAGACCAAAAAATTAATATTTATTTTAAAAAAGGTCGAATTTTGGCATCTAACACGTACAATTTTGGCACTTAAGTTGATTTGAATATATTAAAGTTCTATAATTAATTAACAGAATAATTTACTAATAAATTTCTAAAATTGTAATTTAGAAACATACTAAATTATAAGGTACTGAAACATTTTTTCGTTTTATAATAAAGGAAGAAGGGGATTTTATAAGAAATTTAACTACAAAAAACATAGTACTAATTGTAATAAATTATCCAGTGGACATAGTAATTCACTTAATACTTAGTTGGGAGGATAACTATGTTTAAAAAAATTTCAATATCTATTGTCTCATTATTCATGCTATTTATAATGACCTCTTCTTCTTTTGCTTCTCAAGTCACTCAAGATCACATAGATACTCAAAAGTTATCAAAAACTAATGCTCACATAAATTTATGGCCCGGAGATAAAATACCACAAGTCACAAGTGTAGAATTATACCAACTTGGATATTTACAGAATGGAAATGTAGGAATAATGCTTAAGGTTATGGGTTATGGACGAGATAATACTACTATTGATGGAAGAAGGATATTTGCAATAGAACAATATCCAATTGTTCTTTCAGGAAATGGTGCAGATGGCTTCTATTATGTCTATGATCTTGGAGACCTAAAGCCTGGTAGTTATCGTTTTGTTTCTACCTTTACTTCAAACGAATATCCTTATACTCAAAGGTATTATTATGATACTTTAACTGTTACGGAATAATACACCTAAACACTTTAGAATATGTTCACTGGATTTTTTATATAATTTTATTTTTCAACAATATTTTGTACTTACACAAGGAGGACACAATGTTTGTATCTTTAAATACTTTCGGAAGCAATACCCCCGTTAGAAACCAAGAAAATCTTAACGGTAGCAAGTCAAATGTTTTTAAGAACAATGATGAGAATGGTTTATTATCAACAAAGCCTTACAATCACAAAACAACCCTGCATGTGAAAACGCCTGATATGATATACTCTGGTGCCAATGGAGCAGGACTATCCTTTTATCTTAAATATGCAGAAGAGTCAACAAAAGAAAACCCCATTGTTAAAGCAACAGGCATTGACGAAAAAGGAAATGATTTTGAACAGACCATTTCTCTCAACAACATAGATCCTGCTAATGCCACCTATGTGGAAATGAGGGCGTTAGAGGCTCATAACAATGTATTTCATGGCATTATGAGCATGACTTCTCTGCCACTTGACTGTGGAAAGATGGTTTTAAATGAAAGAGCTAATTTCTTTGATATGTTTGAAAAAGGAATCCAGGATTTTAATAACTTAGGCAGATTTGACTTGGCGACGGTTTACGAAAAATGTTATCAATCGTATTTAGAAATTACAGATAGGAACAAAGACGCTTAATTTTATTCCCAAAAACTTGAAGGAAAAACCATCAGTAATTTTACCACTGATGGTCTTTCCTTTTTTCATGCACTTTTTACGGAATTATACGATACACTGTATCCAGCAAAATTATTGATTGATAATACTACCAATCTCATTCATCCTCTCCGCCGATTCATGAAAGATGATTTTTGTTCGTGTATATACGTAACAACTATATTCTTTATTCCCTATTACAACTGGTATCACAATAAAGCTGGTTTCGTCTGTATAAAATTCTGATATATTAGGTGCAACAAAATTCATACCAACGGCTTCATTGGGATTTATAGTTTTTTCCTCAAAAAAACTATAGGAATTTGCATCAAACAGATATAAATCCTTCATTTTTTCATTTCTGACCATTTTTAGATTGCTTTTAATCGTAATCGGTTTATCACATATATTCTTAATGGCTATCTTAACAGTTTTACTATTACCAACGTTTACATCAGTGGCCCAAGTTATAAGGAACGTCACTCCATCATTTACATCACTAAATATTTCTCCTCTACTGGCTGTCATACGCCCATCTGGTATTACTGTACTAGTTTGTAGCACTCCTGATTCATTAAAATAGTATTCCTTTCCATCCACAGTCACAATTCCTGTCTGCATATACCCATTTGAATCAAAATGATAAAATTGGTCAGTCCCTGGTTCCCTAAACCATTTATCTCTAAGAGAAGAACCATCATTCAGTACATATTGCCAACCAGTGGAATCCTGTTTCCATTCATCTGCATAACTTACAATGGAACCGAAGATTGAGAACACCAAAGATACCAAAACTATTAACTTTTTCATACAACTCCCCCTAATTAACTTTGTTACTCTAATTATATTCTATAAAATAATAAACCTCAACCAATATCATATTATAATTAAGGGAAGAAAGCTAACGATAACTTTATCATCTAAACTGGGGAAACAAACAACATATAAAAAAATTAAGTTTTTACAAGCCTAAATTTTTATTTGCATTCAAGTGGAATACTCAAAAAGATATAGCAGTATATTTAATGAGTGTTATAATAAAGTTGGACATAAATCGATAGGCAATTCTCAAAATATATTTTTGTACTTATATTAATTTCTTCATATATTTAGACACCAGCGTTTTTAATATTGAAGGAGGTACGCATGTTTTCTATCCTAATTAACACATTTGTTACAACAGTGATCTTGTTGTCCATACTCATGTCAAACAGGACTGCCGAAAAATTAAACGGGAATATTCTTCTTGGAGTGTCACTGCCTTACTCAGAGCTTGAGAATAAAGAAGCTCTGAAAATTGTTCAAGAGTTTCATAAAACCTACACTTTAGCAGGCTTAATATCTGTTTTGCTTATGCTTCCACTTCTAATTATTTCTAAATATGTTTCAATTAGTATTTTATACATTTTGGTTTGGTGTTGTCTGGTTTTCTATATTAACCATATCATTCAAAAAAAATATTTCAATAAATTATATCAATTGAAAAGAGATAAGGGATGGTTTATTGAAAATCTGCAGAATAGTGGAATTGACACAGATGAAAGTCAATTTTGGATGTCAGTATTCTACTATAATCCAAATGATAAGCGTGTGTGGGTTGAAAAGCGATTTGGCATCGGAACAACAACTAATATGGCATCATGGTTTGGAAAACTGACTTATGTTTTTCTTGCCGCAATCATAATAGGAACCATTGCTCTTTCTATATTTTTAATGCCGCTGGACTTTGGTTCTGTTGAACTCGAGGTGAAAAATAATGTTGTTTTTATAAATGCACCGATGTATAATGACTCTTTTTCTCTGGCTGATATACAGGTCATTAAGCAGGTAAATGATTTACCTAAAATGAGCAAGCGCTATGGTGGAGATAGCGATAATTTCTATGTGGGTAGCTTTGATGTTCAGGGATATAATAAATGCTCTGTATACGTTCATCGGAACATTCCTCCCTATATTTTTGTTACGCTATCAGATCGGATTGTTATCCTTAATGGAGATACACCAGAAAAAACAAAAAGCTTTTATCTCCTACTAACGCAATAAAATATATGTAGTTTTATAAAAGAATTAAGCAAAGACATGTACCATTGTTAAAATGCAAAAAATTTTATGGTACAAAAAGATAAAAGGTAAATTAATAATTGCTCGCTATAAAAAAAGAGGAAAGACCTCGGCTAAGTTTTAGCTATTGGTCTTTCCTCTTTTTCTTTAAAAATTAAATAAGTCCAAGTTCCTTCATCGCATAAGCCACACCATCATCTTCCACATTCTTCGTAAAGAAAGTGGCATATGGCTCCAGCTCTACGCTATGATGTCCCATAAGTACACAGTTCTTAGCGAGCTGGAACATGGAAAGATCGTTGGTGCTGTCTCCAAAGACATAGACATCGGATAGCTCAATGCCATAATGCCTCATAACAAGCTCAATCCCGGTTGCCTTAGAATGTCCTTCCGGGACGCATTCATAGAAGCCATCTCCCCGGTCAATGATATCCATGTCTTTTTCCAGTGCCTTGTAAAATCCTTTGACATCGCTGTTCTCATCAGCTAGAACAAAGAACTTCTCAAAATCATAGCAATCCTCATCCCAACCAAAGGAGGACATTCTTCCTTCCTTAATCATCTGAGCCTTGATTTTAATTGCTCCCGGCATCCAAGGATCTTCTTTTCTAAAATAGCAGCCCTCGGTTCCTTCCAGCATTCCGTCTAGTTTATGTTTTATAATAATTTGTTTAATCTCGCTGCCTCTTTTGCGAGGTATGGTAGTAGAATATAAGACCTTATCGCCAGCAACAACTCTGGTGCCACAGCCACAGCAATATCCGTCTACTTCTATCATACGCCTCACAGGCTCGATCAGGCTATAAGTCCTTCCGGTATTAATAAAGACCAGATGTCCATTCTTTCTTGCCTTTGCGATTGCCTTCATAGCACTCACCGGAATTTGCCGGGTTGACTCTGAAGTCAGAGTGCCGTCTATGTCAAAGAACAGCGCCTTACGTCCTTTGTTCATTCATCACCTCTAAAACAAATAGTGCCGGTGGTTTCGTCCATGCATTCTACAATGGCAAGGGATTCCACCTTCACGCCTTCCGCTCTCAACCGGTCACCGCCCGGCTGAAAACCTTTTTCAATTACGATGCCTGCGCCTACTAACTCTGCGCCAGAATCCTTTACGATGGCAGCTAGTCCTTCCAACGCTTTACCGTTGGCTAAGAAATCATCAATCAAAAGTACTTTGTCTCCTGAACCAATAAACTCCTTAGAAACCATGACATCATACGTTCTTCCGTGGGTAAAAGACTCCACCTGTGTGGTATATACGTCACCTGCAATATTCTTAGTCTTTGATTTTTTCGCAAATACCACTGGCACATCAAAGTACTGGGCAACGATACAGGCAATTCCGATTCCGGAGGCCTCAATCGTTAAGATTTTATTGACTTCACAATCAGCAAATCGTCTTTTAAACTCTTTTCCCACCTCAACAAACAGCTTAATATCCATCTGGTGATTTAAGAAACTATCTACCTTAAGTACGTCACCGGACTTGATCTTACCGTCCTTACGTATTCTGTCCTTTAGAAGCTGCATAAAGGTTCCTCCCGTCGTAAACTATTATTTAATGACTGCATTCTTTAAAAGGAATTCCATTACCTTGTTATTCATAACATAGTCATCTACTTCGAACTGTCCTTCTGCCTTTACAAGTTCTTCTGCGTTCTCATAACCTAACTCGGTAGCAACCTCTTTACGATCCTCATCTGTAATCGCGATTTTCTCTTGTTCCGCAATTGCATTTACGATAAGTCTCTGTTTTACAATCTCTTCTGCCTGAGTTTTAGCAGCTTTCTTAAAGTCTTCCTCACTCATTCCGGTAAAGGCTCCAATAAAGGTGGTAAAATCCATACCGTAAGTAGCTGCCTGATTGGTATATCTGGTGATCAGATTATCATAATTGGCATCAACTGCCTTCTGATCTGGCTCTACCTTTGCATTTGCAGAAATAGCAGTGTAAATATCATTCTTTACCTTCTGTTCTGCATCAGCGTTTTTCTTCTGTAAAAGAGTCTGCTTTGTTTCTTCCTTATACTCGTCAACGGTCTTTGACTTTGTATTTTCCTGAACATAAGCGTCATTTAATTCAGCAGCCTGTTTCTCCTTTACGGAATTGACAGTCACATCAAATACAACTGGCTTTCCTGCAAGGTCTTTATTCTGGTAATTCTCTGGGAATGTAAGATTTAAGGATACCTTGTCCCCTTTTTTCGCACCAACTAATCCACCTTCGAAACCTTCGATAAACTGGTTGGAACCGATGGTAAGGTCATAGCCCTGTGCTGTACCTCCGTCAAAGGCAACGCCGTCCTTGGTACCAGCATAGTCGATGTTAACCACATCTCCGTCTTTGATGGCACGGTCTACATCTACCTGTTTCTCATGAGCAGCCAGATCCTGGTCAATGGCCTGTTTTAGCTCATCATCCGTTACTTCTACCGCATCTTTTTTCACTTCAATGCCTTTATAATCACCAAGGGTTACTTTTCCGTTTTCGATATCTGTCAGATCCTTTAATGCCGTTGATTCCTGGGCAGAGGATTCGGTCGCTTCTGTGCTTGCCTGTGTTGTTTCTTTTACTTCTTTTTTGGAACAGCCTGAAATAAGGGTAGCGGCCACTAGACCACACATGCATACTTTAAAAATTTTCTTCATCATACAATCCTTTTTCTTTCTTTTTTAATGTTTAACAATAAAAACACTTCATGTCTGTTATACCATATTGGGAATGGGAAAAAAAGCATTTTACGGAAATTAACAAAAATTTCAAAATTCCTTTTCTTATTTGTAAAAAGCTCGAAACGCCTTAAATGTGTTATAAACATCAAGTTTGGAAGAAAGCTCGAATGGAGAATGCATGGAAAGAATCGGCACACCAAGGTCTACCACATCCACATCCATAGCTGCTATGTACTTAGCAATGGTTCCGCCGCCGCCCTGATCCACGGCTCCAAGTTCACCAATCTGCCAGTATATTCCATCTTCTTCCATCATAGCAATTACCTTTGCCATTAACTCTGCACTGGCATCGTTAGAACCGCCTTTTCCTCTTACACCGGTATACTTTGTGATGACACAGCCCTTATTTAAGAAGCAGGCGTTGCGTTCTTCATATACCTGGGAGAAGGTTGGGTCATACGCTGCATTCACATCTGAAGATAAGCACATGGAATTGCGAAGAATGTTTCTTACAGGCACATCTGCCATCTCAGCCAGATCCTCAATAAAATGAAGTACAAAATCGGAATTAAGACCTGTATTTCCATCAGAACCAATCTCTTCTTTGTCTGCAAGAACGGTAACTGTGGTATACCTTGGCTTTACGGCATCAATCTCTGCCATAAGGGCTGTGTAAGCACACACTCTGTCATCCTGTCCATAAGCACCGATCATGCTGCGGTCAAATCCAACATCACATGCTTTCTGAGCTGGTACCAGTTCAATCTCTGCCCGTAAGAAATCCGCTTCTGTAATTCCATAACGGTCATGAAGAAGCTTTAAGGCGAGAAGCTTTACTGGGTCTTTTAAATCTGCATCATCTACATAAGGAATGGAGCCAATGAGAATATTAAGCTCTTCTCCTTTTAAGCCGTCTCTTAACTTTCTGTCATTTTGCTCTGCTGCAAGATGAGGAAGCAAATCGGTAATACAAAGGACTGGATCGCCTGGCTTTTCACCGATATTAACTTCAACCACTTCTCCATTCTTTTTAATAATTACTCCATGCATGGCTAAAGGAGTGGTTCCCCACTGGTACTTGCGGATTCCGCCATAATAGTGAGTCTTAAAGTAGGCCAGATCATTTTTCTCATAAACTGGATTAGGCTTTAAGTCAAGTCTTGGTGAGTCGATATGAGCTCCATTGATACGAACGCCTTTTTCTAAGCCTTCTGTTCCAAAGGTAGTTGCAATAATGGCCTTCCCTCTGTTTACATAATATACCTTGTCTCCTGCTTTGTATGTAACGCCAGAGGTAAATGGAACATAGCCCTGCATCTCAAGCATCGCCACTGCCTCTCTTACACATTCTCTTTCTGTCTTACCGTTGTCTAAAAATCGTTTGTAGCCCTCGCAAAACATCTCAGCTTCATCCATCTGATGAGGGGCATCTTTTCCGATATGAGGGAACTTAAAAGTCAGTTCTTCCTGCAATATCTGTCCTTTTGTTTTCTCCATGTTTAAATCCTCCATTTTCTCTATAGGTATGTGCCTAGCATTTCATCGCTGTCTAGAACCAGTGTAAATGGTCCGTCGTTTAAAAGTTCCACCTTCATATCTGCTCCAAAAATCCCTTTTTCCACCCGAATGGAATGAGATTTCAGACGCTCTGTCATATATTCATACAGGTGATTTGCTTGTTCCGGTCCGCCAGCCTTTGTAAAGCTGGGCCGGTTTCCCTTTTTGCAATCTGCATACAGGGTAAACTGACTGACCGCTAATATCTCTCCTGATACATCAAAAAGAGAAAGATTGGTCTTTCCGTTCTCATCTTCAAAAATCCTCAGCTTACAAATCTTATCCGCCATCTTATCTACGACTTCTTTGGTATCCGTATGAGATACACCGATAAACAGCAGAAAACCTTTTTCAATTGCTCCAGTCACTGCTCCATCTACGGTAACGGACGCCCTTGTTACGCGTTGTAAAACAACCTTCATTTCCTGTCTCCTATCTATTTGAGTACCAGTCTTAAGTACTCCAAAAGATTCTCTGCGGCTTCCTCCCGGTATATAATCTCTCTTGCAAGAACCGGGTAATCCGTAATGATATTGTCAACGGAGAGCATCTTCATACGCTCCATCTCACTTTTTGAATTCACCGTCCAGGCGTGAACCGCTTTTCCTTTTAAATGGGCGGCTTCCACCAGTCGCTCGGTTACAAAGCTCGACTGCAGACTGATCAAATCCATATCATCACTGGAATAATAATTGCCGTATGCGGCTGAAACAATATATCCAGTACGGATTTTTTCATCAAGCTTTTTAATTCTGCTAAGGTAAACAAACCTTGAGGAAGTGACCACACACTGCTCATTCATCTGATACTTATCAATGAGTAGTGCCACCTTTTCCGGAAGGAGACTGTCATCTCCTGCACTCTTAATCTCAATATTTAAGTTAATCTTCCCTTTACAGTATTCCATCACTTCTTCTAGAGTGGGGATTTCTTCTCCTTTAAAGTCACTAGAAAACCAGTTTCCCACATCAAGCCCTTTTAGTTCTTCAAGAGAATAGGAGCCTATGGTCCGGTTCACACCTGCTACCCGCCTTAAACTGGAATCGTGTCCCAGAACCACCACACCATCTGCGGTCTCCTGAACATCAATCTCAACGAAATCTGCAAGGTCATTGACTGCCTGCTTTATGGCTGCCATGGTGTTTTCCGGCGCTTCCTTAGAACTTCCTCGATGTGCCGTTATCTGAACATTGCCAAGGATTCCTCCGGCAATGGCAGAACCATTATAAACCACATGAAACAAGGTGACCAGACTAAAAATGACTGCCACGGAGAAGGCTGAAAGGGCTGTCTTTTTATTTACTAATCGGGTGCCGGAATCCGAGATATACCCTGTCCTTTTTAATGCCCTGCTGCTAAACTGAAAGTATTGAACGCTTAAGGCGCCGTAATTTCCCATGGCAAGAAGCATACTGCTAAAAAATAACAGGACCAAATCAATTCGCCCACAAGCGGCTGGAAGAATGGCAAGCGCCAGCCTGTTGTCCGTAAACAAAGTCACTGCTACAGCAGTAATCAAAACGCAAAAGGAATAAACAAGCTTTAACAGCACTGCAAATGCACCGTAATAAACGGTCAGTAAAAATAATACTTTTGGAATCCGATGCCTTAACAGCCACCAGCTTCTAAGATACCCTTCTTTAAAATTCTTCTGTTCTACCATACAGGCATGAAACACATAAAGGCCTGGAACGACTGCGGCAAGAATCAGGATGAAAATCAAAATCAGGATGGCCTTTCCAAGCGGCTGGGAAAGCACTTCAGACATGACAAAATCAAGTGGCTTTATATGAGTAAAAAACCGGTATATGAGATACAGATTCGTCAGGGTATAGTTGGCCAGGACCAAAAGTCCCAGCCTCCAGTTCCTTTTTAGGAATTCATCCCGAAGCTTAATAATGCCACCTGCCAAAATCTCCCACGGCTTTAGTTTTCTGGTATAATAAATCCCCTGGAAAAGCGTAAGAAAGCATCCAGTCTCTAAAATGAGAATCAGCATGCCGAAAAAAACCAGAACTGCCATGATCATTAATGTCCATGGCTTTAAGAGAAAACCACCGATGTTGGCAACCGTCAAATAACTATACCCTGCTAATTTAAGGGCGATCATAAGCCCCCTGTCCAGCACAAATAAATACAAGGTAGTCGTTACCAGACGAAATGCCAGGGAAAATAAGAACGCATTCTTCCTGTTATACTTAAGAATTCTTATGGTGTCTTTTGTTAATGTACTCATGATAGGACCTTCTTTGTGTCAAAGTGATCCATCATGGCTTTTCTTCCAAATCTTCCTCTCGAAACCGTCTCTCCCCACCTAGATCTTCATGGGTTTGAGAACTCAGCTCTAAAATAGCCTGGTTTAGAGAAAACATCTTTGCATCCAGCATATTGACCACATCTGCACAGTCCTTTAACTCCTGCTGCAAATACGCAGGGGCGTTGCCTTCAAATTTATAATAAATCTTATGCTCAAGACTGGCCCAAAAATCCATGGCAACGGTTCTGATTTGAATCTCTACCTTGGTATCCACCGGTCCATCTGTTAAATAGATCGGAATGGTCACTACCATGTGATAGCTCTTGTATCCGTTGGGCTTTGGGATTTTAATATAATCCTTCACGTAAAGCACGGTTACATCGCTTTGCTTTGCGATCATCTGAGCAATCTGATAAATATCAGAAGTAAAAGAACAGATGATTCTAATTCCCGCGATGTCATTGAGTTTTTCTACCATGTTATCGATCGTTACCTCAAAGCCATAGCGCTTAAGCTTTTTTACAATGCTGTCTGGAGTCTTCAGTCTTGATTTGACGTGTTCAATCGGATTGTAATTATAGATATGAACAAACTCGTTATTAAGTATCTCTATTTTCGTACTAATTTCCTTTAATGCTGAATCATACAAAAACATGACAGATTTCCATTGGTCAACTTGGTTAAATGAATTGGGAACATTCATTCCACATCCCCCTCTCCTTTGCCCGTAATTCGGGTCAGTGAGACAGGGGCAACCCGTCGCCGGAAGCCCCTGCTCATAAAGATATTATACCATAGAAACCCGATCTTTTATATATTTTTCCCGACTTTCTAAAATTTTAATCCTTTTAATAGTGCGGATAAGTCTGTAGAGGCACTGCCACTTTCTTTATAATCAAACACCTCAACATTCGCTTCTTCCTCTTCTGCAACTGCCTTCATGCTTAAGCTAATCTTATTGTCTGCCGTTGACAGAATCTTAACCTTGATTTTCTGTCCTTCTTTTAGCACTGCACTTGGGTGTTTAATTCTCTGAGTGCTGATCTGAGAAATGTGTAAAAGCCCAGTTAGTCCATTCTCAAGGTTTACAAAAGCGCCGTAGTCTTTTAAGCTGTCTACGGTTCCTTCCATAACCACTCCTACCTGACATTTGGCAATCTTTAACTTCTTTTCCTCATTCTGAACTAAGAGTGCAGGCTCTCTTCCAGATAAGATAAGTTTTTTATTTTCCTCGTCTGCGGTGACAACTGTAACCTCTATGGTTTTTCCCTGGTAGGCCTCTAAATCTTCTACATAGGCAGCAGCAAGCTTTGAGGCAGGAATAAAGCCACGGATTCCTTCTAAGTAAGCTACGGCTCCGCCTTTGACGATCTCTGTGATCTTAGCAGGTACAATGGTTCTTTCATTTAATAATGTATTTAGAGTCTCCCAAGCCTTTTGATCTCCTAAAAGCTTTGCAGATAAGAGGACATTGCCTTCTCCGTCATCCGCTCTTACAACAGTGGCTGTGATTTCATCTCCAGGATGGATTTCCTGAATCAAATGAAAATCGGGATCTCCGTTTATATCTTCTTTATGAATGATGCCTCCTGAAAAATACTTTAGATCAAGCAGCACGGAATCTTCTGTTACACTCACAACCGTTCCTGTCAGCACATCTCCTTTTTTTACTCTTTTAAAAGATGCTTCCAGCTCCTCCATGTAATCTGCCATGGTCTCTACTTTCTCTTCTACGAAATCGGCTTCATTTAGTTCTTTGCTCATATTAGTTTCCTCCAATCATAATTCCTTATTTTTTGCGTAAAATCTTACTATATATTTAACACATCCAGCCTGATTTTTCTATAGTTTTCTATGGAAAAGTGTGATATATTCTACTTAATCGACCATAGTTGTTTCGGCTCTCCTACGCCGGGCGTCGATATAGAAAGGACAATAACATGAACGACATCATGGATTTGCATACCCACACCATTGCCAGCGGACATGCATACAACACGTTATATGAGATGGCAAAATCAGCTTCCGAAAAAGGTCTGACCCTTTTTGGCTCCACGGACCACGCTCCGAAAATGCCTGGAACATGCAACGAGTTTTATTTTATAAATTTTAGAGTAATACCAAGAAAGCTCTTTGGAATCAACATTTTAATGGGAGCGGAATTAAATATTTTGGATTATAAAGGAAGAGTTGATTTAAGAAAGGGACTTTTGGAAAGACTTGATTATGGAGTCGCAAGCATCCATGAGCCTTGTTTTAAAAGCGGAACGGTTTCTGAAAATACCAGCGCATACGTAGGTGCCATAGAAAATCCTTCGATTCATATCATTGGACACCCAGATGACAACCGTTTTCCCATTGATTATGATACCCTGGCAGCCGCTGCCGCATCGAATCATACACTCCTTGAAGTCAATGCAAGCTCTCTTCACCCTTTAAGCGTTCGCCAGAATGCAAAGGAAAACTACATTGCATTGCTTGAACGATGCAAGCACTACAAAACAAACATTATTTTAAACAGCGACGCCCATGTAGCAGATGATGTGGGCAATCACAAAAGAGCCTGGGATCTGATTGCGGAAGTGGATTTTCCAGAAGAACTGATTGTAAACGGTTCCTTAGACCGGCTTCGTCCCTTTATTCCCAAGCTGGAGGCTTATTTATGATTAACTTCCTAAACCTTGAATACTTCCTTGCTGTTGCAGAGGAATTAAACATCACAAGGGCCGCCAAGCGGCTTTATATCTCTCAACAGTCATTAAGCAATCATATTTCCAATATGGAAAAGGAATTTGGGGTACAGCTTTTTAACCGTACCATGCCCCTTACCCTTACCTTTGCGGGACGGTCCTTAAAAACAAGAGCCAAGCAGCTTTTGGATCTTAAGGACGAGACCTACCGGGAGCTATCAGATATCAAAGATTTTACTACGGGACAGCTTTCCATCGGCGTATCCCATACCAGAGGCCGGTTTCTTCTTCCAGCCATTCTCCCGGCCTACCGAGAGAAGTTTCCTAATATTGAGCTGAATCTTGTGGAGGGAAACTCCCAGGAATTAAGCTCTGCACTGATTCATGGCGAGATTGATTTGATGGTGGATCTTTTGCCCTTTAAGGCAGAGAACGTGGAATCAATTCCAATCTGCGAGGAAGAGATTCTTCTTGTGGTACCTGATCAGATCCTGGATGCATTTTTCCCAGGGGAGCAGGAGGAGATTAAAAAGAGGCTAGAAGAAAACCCGGATATTCTTTTACTAAAGGAATGCCCTTATCTTTTGATTCATAAAGGAAACAGAGTCAGAACCATTGCGGATGAGATTTTTGAGGATGCACAGCTATCTCCTACCGTTCTTCTGGAGACAGAAAACATAGAGACGGTTTTAGCACTTGCAGCAAAGGGCATGGGAATTACCTTTTACCCCAGAATGTTTGTTTCCGGTAACACCGACAATAAAGATGGAGTTGTGAAGAAAACTGGACTTAATTATTATTCCTTAAATTACAGCCGCAGCCATGGGGTCCTCGCCTTTGGATGCCACCGGGGAAGATACTTATCACAAGCCACAAAAGAGTTTATAAGAATTTCCAAAGAAAACATATAACAGTTTCTTGCAACACATTGACAAAGCGTGGGGAATCTACTATTATTAAATAGTAACAATTACTAATATAATTATCATTATAGGAAGGAAGCGGCCATGAAAACATTAAAGTATAGCCGTCAACGGGAATCTATTAAAGCTTGTCTGATGGCAAGGCATGACCACCCCACTGCCGACGCTCTATACACCGCCATCCGAGAGGACTACCCAAACATCAGCCTCGGTACTGTTTACCGGAACTTAAATCTCCTTGTAGAACTTGGTGAGATACAGAAGCTGACTTGCGGAGACGGAGCAGACCATTTTGATGCTGTCACATCACCACATTATCATTTTGTATGCAAAACATGCGGGCAGGTCAATGACCTAAGTCTCGATACTATGGAGGAAATCAATCATCTGGCCCAGGAACATGCGGATGGACAGGTGGATAGCCATACCATCTATTTTTATGGTACCTGCAATCAGTGTTTGAGAAAAAATTCTTAATAAGACTTGACATCAGGATAAAGTTGTGCTAAATTAATAACAGTAATCATTACTAATTTGGTTGCAGCAAAATATAAAATAAAATTTAAAAATAAAGGAGACATGAGATCATGAAGAAATGGGTTTGTACTGTATGCGGTTATGTTCACGAAGGAGAGGCGGCTCCAGAATTTTGTCCAATTTGTAAAGCTGGTTCTGAAAAGTTCAAATTACAGGATGCAGATATGTCCTGGGCCTGCGAGCATGAAATTGGTGTTGCTCAGGGATCTCCAGAAGATATTATGAAAGATTTAAGAGCTAACTTTGAGGGCGAGTGTTCTGAAGTTGGTATGTATCTTGCTATGTCAAGAGCGGCTCACAGAGAAGGATATCCAGAAATCGGTTTATACTATGAGAAGGCTGCTTTTGAAGAGGCTGAGCATGCTTCTAAGTTTGCAGAGTTACTTGGTGAGGTTGTAACCTCCAGCACAAAGAAGAACCTTGAATTAAGAGTTGCTGCTGAAAACGGTGCAACTGCTGGTAAATTTGATCTTGCAAAACGTGCAAAAGAATTAAATCTTGATGCAATCCATGATACCGTTCATGAGATGGCAAAGGATGAGGCTCGTCATGGTAAGGCGTTTAAGGGCTTATTGGAGAGATACTTCGGTTAATATTTCTTCCATTTCACATACGAAATCAGCCAATAATAGTTCATTGTAGGAGGGTTAAAGATGTCAAAATATGCGGGAACTAAAACAGAACAGAATTTAAAGGATGCATTTGCCGGGGAATCCATGGCAAGAAACAAGTACACCTTTTTTGCGTCAGCAGCTAAAAAGGCCGGATATGAGCAAATGGCTGCCTTATATCTGGAAACTGCTGACCAGGAAAAGGAACATGCAAAGATGTGGTTTAAGGAACTTCATGGAGTTGGTACCATGGAAGAGAACCTTGAGGCGGCTGCTGAAGGGGAAAACTATGAGTGGACCGACATGTATAAGCGTATGGCCCAGGACGCCAGAGATGAAGGATTTGAAGCGCTGGCATTCAAATTTGAATTCGTTGGAAAAGTGGAAGCTGCCCATGAAAAGCGCTACTTAAAGCTTCTTGATAGTTTAAAAAATGACAAGACCTTTAAAGGTGATGCGCCTCTTGGCTGGAAGTGCCGGAACTGCGGTTACATCCATGAGGGACCTGATGCCCCGGAAATTTGTCCGACCTGTGCACACCCGAAAGCTTATTTTGAAAGAAAAGTGGAAAATTATTAATGAGTAAAAACCGGCTGGGGATTTCCCTGGCCGGTTTTTTCGTGCCTTACCTCTTCATACCTTGGTTTTTTCCAGGCGCCATGATATAATTAGGTCAGATGAAATAACCATGAATGATTGAGGACAGACCATGATTCGAATCGCAATTGTTGAGGATGAACAGGAATATGTGCATACCCTGAAAAGCTATTTAGACCGGTATGAAACCGAACAGGGCTTAAACTTTCAGATTCAGGTATTTTCTGACGGTCTTGACATCATTTCCGATTATACCGCAAGCTATGATATCATACTTTTGGATATTCAGATGAAGCATTTGGACGGAATGAAAACGGCAGAGAAGATTCGGGAATTTGATGAAGAGGTGATCTTTATTTTTATTACCTCCTCTCCTCAGTTTGCTTTAGAGGGGTACATGGTGGACGCTCTTGGTTATGTGCTAAAGCCGGTTCCTTATTTTTCCTTTTCTCAAATATTAAGCAAGGCCATCCGCAAAACCGAAAAAAAGCAGGAAACACACTACATAACCATTGATGTGGATGGAGGTACCATGCGCATCAATTTAGAGTCCGTCTATTATATCGAAAGCCAGCTCCATCACTTGTTAATCCATACGGAAAAAGGAAATTATGTGACTCCAGGACCCATGAAACGGATGGAAGAAACGTTAAAGACCTTCGGATTTACCAAATGTCACAATGCTTATTTAGTAAACCTAATGTTTGTAACCGGCATTCTTCAAAATCACGTGCTCCTGTCTTCTGGTCTGCAGGTACCAATCAGCCGGGCAAGGAAAAAGCCATTTATGGACTGCCTGACCAATTATCTGGGAGGTTAAAAGAATGGATTTTGCCCAATTGATGAATACGCCTCGCCCCTACACCGCACTGGCGGAATGGGGTGCCTGTTTCTTATATATCCTGATGCTTCGAAAGAAACAAAAAGGAATCTCTCTGGCTGCCTCCTTAGCTGGCATGTTCGGATTATTTTTGCTACTTAATCTCATTGCCGGGATTCTTCCCTTATATTTATGGTTTCCGGGAATGATTGCGGCTATTATTTTAATGTATTTCTGTATTTATGGTTCTTGTTATGTATCCCCTTATGACGCCCTGTTCCTGTGCGTCCGTGCTTTTGTTCTGGCAGAATTTGCTGCCTCCTTGCAGTGGCAGCTTTATGTCTGGTGGGCCCTTCGTATTCAGAGAGAGAACCGGGTTCTTTCCCTGGCCATTATGCTAATTACTTATTTATGCATCTATACCGGGTATTACTTTCTTGAGAAAGAACATATTTCAAAGGATGAGGGTATGGATGTGGAACGGAAAGAGCTGCTTGGCACTGCCTCCATCGGGCTTGGTGCATTTTTAATGAGCAATATCAGCTTTGTCATGCCAAACACTCCCTTTTCCAGTGCCACTGGCTCCTTACTCTATGTCCGTACTCTAGTGGATTTTGGTGGACTGATTATGCTGTTTGCCCAGCAAAACCGAAGAAAAGAACTGCGGGTCCGCAGTGAAAATCACGCAATGAACGTAGTCCTTCAGCACCAGTATGACCAATACCGTATGGCCATTGATAATATGGAACTGCTGCGAAGGGAATTTCATGACTTAAAGCATTATATGATTGCCATACGTGCGGAATCCGATCCCCAGAAAAGAGAACAGTACCTTCTTGAGATGGAAAAGGCAATTCTGACCCAAGAGGCACTGACCAATACTGGAAATCAGGTATTAGATGTTGTCCTTACTACCAAAACAACCTACTGTACACAGAATCATATCTCATTTACCTGTATGGCGGATGGAAAGTTAATTTCCTTTCTCCATGTGAAAGATATCTGCTCCATCTTTGGCAATGCTCTGGATAATGCCATTGAGTGCGTTTCTCAGTTTGAAGATCCAGAAAAGAGACTGATCTCTCTTTCTGTGGTGCAAAAAAATAAGTTTCTCATGATTCAATGTGAGAATTACTCAGAGAACCTTATTATGATGGACAGTAAGCTTCCTTCTACGACCAAAAGCAATAAGCTGTATCATGGATACGGATTAAAAAGCATTCAGGCAGCTGCCCAGAAATACGGCGGAACCATGACGGTTTCTTCCAGTGATCACTGGTTTATCTTAAAAGTCTTAATTCCTGTTAGTGAAAAAGAACCCAGTTGAACTTTTGGCTATTCCTTTGGTAACACATAAGATGCATTTCGACTTATGCTGTGAAAGCCCTGGGGGAAGGGTGCTTGGATTCGATTGCAGATTATTTTGATAAATGCCACTCCCCCAAGTGAAAGTCCATGCATGACTCGCACTTTCTTTCCTGTACTTGTTGCAAACACAATATAATTGTTTCTTACTTTTTTAGGAGATATACTCATAGCTCCTAGTCTAAGTTCATCCAGAGAAATCCTCCGGTTTCTTAAAAAGTGGCGTATGACAAGGATGTCTTTTTCCAGCGTTACTTTATAGCGCATCCACCGTAGTGAAATAATCAGAAGTATGATGGTAAAAAAGGGCGTAAAAACTGGAATGTTCTCCGGATCAATTCCTTCTAGCGCCATGTAGTTTGGAGTGAAAACACAAAAGCCTAACACAATAACAGCAAAAGAAAACATAAAGTAGGAGCTCTTTCTAAAAAAAGGACTCATTCGAACCATTGGATTTCCATTCCCGTCTTCTTCATACTTGCTGGATAAATCACTTTCAATTTTTTTAAAAAACATTGTTGTAAGATATCGCTCTAACATAACTCTCTTTCCTCCCTTGATAAAAATTATTTAAAATAACGTTTTCTTGTGAAAATCAGCACCTTGTTCTATCATTCATAGCACTAATTTACTGATTAACTCACTTTAATCTAACACAAAGGGTTACATATAACAATCATTTCACTGCATTTCCAACGGATTTGTACCATCAAAAAAAAGCTGCATTTGCAGCTTTTTTAAGTTATTACCAATATAAAGGAGCTTGTTTCTATTGATCTTCGTTCTTAAAAATGATTTTAAATATGGGAAAGAATACCCAGAAAGAAATGGCGGAGTTAATTAACATGGTAATTACATCGGCAATGGTTTCCCCTCCAGTTCCCAAATTCAGATCATTCATAAATAAGTGATAGATTGGTGCTTTATAAAGACCCTGAAGGGCCGCAGCGCCAATGGTGATGATGATATATGCAATCACATACCACATGGCTGCCTTTGCTGCACTGTTATTGGCTTTAAAGGTTACGTTTCTTTGAAGAAAGAAGTTTATTACCTGTGCAATCGCCATGGTAATTTCCACTGCCAGAAAATAAGCTAATCCTCCCCCTCCTCCCAAAGACAGAGCTCCTGCGCCGTAATTGAAGATATAAAAGGGAGTTCCATCCAGATTAGACCCTACATGCCATATTTGAAAATTTGTATTGACCAAAGAGGTCATTCCAAAAAGTCCCCGAAAAGCCGGCATTAAAATCATCTGTAATACTGTAATCCCATTGGATACAAGGAAAAACACGAGAAACTGTGCAACTGTGGGGTGTTTATGGGAAAATTTCTTCCACCCAGTTTTTATACCTATCAGCATGACTTCACCCCTTTTTTTATTTCCCCGAAAGCTTCTTTTCAAAAGCCCGGTTTGCTTTAGCATTGGAAAAATAACCACCAATGATTTTTTTCAGTCCACGGAAGAGATGTCCGTTGACGGCTAAAACCATCCCTTCTGCCATCTCCATACTCACCGCTCCCCCGGTCATCTTCGCGATTCCCCGAAACGGCATGTTATAGATAAAAAGAAGATTTAAATTTGGTTTTCCTTTTGCTTCACTTTTTTTCTTTAAACTGTTTAGTATTTTACAGACCAGCCTTGCCAAAGGACTTTTCGCATAATACATCTGGCAGAGAGCATCGTTTAACCCCAATTCTCCGGACCATTTCCCATCTGGGATGGGATATCCCAGTAAGGTCTCAAATTCTTTGGAGGACACATCAACAATCCAGCCAGAATAATACGATTTCAGCATATTGGGTTCATAAGGCATTTGCTGTGTGGTTCCTTTCACTAAGATCGTATCACTCAGTCTGATGTCTGCCACACTGGCTCCAATGTGTATGGAATACGCTCCTTCTTCCACTTCAAATTGCCCGGTAACACAATTCCAGTAACGGAAGGTTTTATCATCAAAGGGCAACGTGACTGTTTTACTCTCCCCTGCATTTAAGAACACCTTGGCAAATCCCTTTAACTCTTTTTCGGCCCGGAATATGATTTCTCTAGGACCTCCCACGTAAAGCTGGGCCACTTCTTTTCCATCAACTGTTCCCGTGTTGGTAAGGGTAAACGTAACGTCTTTTTCTGTTACCAGAATATTGGAATACTCAAAGGATGTGTAAGAAAGTCCATATCCAAACGAATACTGTACGGGAACCTTAGCGGTATCGTAATAACGGTATCCCACGTAAATGCCTTCCCGGTATTCACTGTTTCTTTCTGCACCTGGAAAATACCGGTATGAAGGAGTATCTTCATATACAATCGGATAAGATTCGCTTAAGCGACCGGAAGGATTTACTTCTCCGGTTATGATGCGCAGCATGGCACTGGGACCTGCTTCACCGCCTAAGAAGCCGTGAAGAATGGATGGACATAGATCGTGCCAGGGCATCTCAATGGCAGAGCCAGCACTGAGAATTCCAACAATATTAGGATTTGTGGCTGCCAGTGATTCCATTACCCGAATCTGATTGGCGGGCAGTTTCATATGGAGGCGGTCCATTCCTTCGGTTTCACTTAACTCATCAAGTCCAAAGCAGTATAAAACCACATCAGCTTTTGATGCCAGTTCCTTTGCCCGATTTTCTAAGGCAGCATCTGGTTTTCCGTTTCGTAGATAGCCTTGTGCCACACCTACACAGGTTAAGGCGGATTCCTTAATTATGGTTTCCATGGTCTCTAGCATCATTGGTTTCACCAGAGAAGAACCAGCACCCTGATAGCGGGGAACCAGAGCAAAATCTCCAATTAAAGCCACCTTACAGCCTGGTTTTAATGGAAGAAGCTCTCCCTTATTCTTAAGAAGGACAGCACTCTCCTCTGCGGCTTTCCTCGCCAGCTCGTGATGCTTCTTCTCATCAAAGGATTCGCTCTTACCATGATTCTCTTTTGTCAGCTCAAACACCGCTTCTAAAAGGGCATCTACACAGGTGTCCAGTTCTTCTATGGTCAAGCTGCCTTCTTCCACCGCCCGAATCACTTGTCTGGCGGAATCAAGACCAGGAGAGGGCATCTCTAAATTAGATCCGGCTGCAATTCCTTTTACATGGTCATTAGAGCCGCCCCAGTCCGTGATAACAATGCCGTCAAAGCCCCACTCCTTACGTAAAATATCCTGTAACAAATGTTTGCTTTCGTTGGCATAGGTGCCATTCACCTCGTTATAACTGGTCATGATGGATCTGGCACCGCCTTCCTTGACGGCAATCTCAAATCCCTCTAAATAAATTTCCCGAAGGGTTCTTTCATCCAGTACGGCATTCATAGCCATTCGCCTAAGCTCCTGGCTATTGACCGCAAAATGCTTGGGACAGGCATAGACTCCCTGGCTTTGAATTCCTTTTACATAGGAAGCCGCCAATTTCCCGGAGTGATAGGGATCTTCGGAGAAATATTCAAAGTTCCTTCCACACAGAGGACTCCTTTTGATATTAAGTCCTGGCCCCAAGAGAACGTTTACTCCCTGGGCAGAGGCCTCCCCCCCCAGTGCGTTGCCGATTTCCTCACACAGTCCTTCGTCCCAGCTATTGGCAACAGAGGCTGCCGTTGGAAAGCAGGTGGCTGGTAAGGAAGGGTTGAGCCCCAAGTGGTCTCCCGAACTAGCCTGCCTGCGGACCCCGTGGGGTCCGTCAGCGCAGAAGATGGAAGGAATGTTCAGGCGGTCGATGTTGCGGGTCTGCCATACGTTTTTGCCGCTTAGTATGGCCGCCTTTTCTTCCAGTGTCATGGTATCAAGAATGTGTTTATGTTTCATCTGTTTTTCCTTCTGTTAAGGTTGCGTCTACCATATTTCCTAACTCCAATTTGCTTTTATAACGCTTCATCATACGCATCTCCAGGAATACAAAACCTGCTGCCAGAACTACATTAATTGCAATGGCTGTGATCTGCCAGCTCATTAAGCCTCCCTTTGCGTTGTCTCCTTCGTAAGCACGGCTGTTGACAACGGTATACATGATGTTCTTAGCGGACTGTCTCATGGCTTTTAAGCTGGTGGCGCTGGTGGTATCCTTTAGATGATTGGTTTCCGTATCATAAGCAACCAACATGGCATCGTTTCCATTTCTAATTTCCTGGTCTGCATTCTGGTATCCGTATCCACCAAAATAGTCGGTGAGTACAAATCCCCTAAAGCCCCATTCCTCTCTTAATACGTTATTAAGAAGGGCACTGGAAGCGCCTGCGTATTCCGTTCCAATGTAGTTAAAGGCTGACATCACTGCTTTTGCTTTGCCTTCCTTAACCGCGATTTCAAAAGGTTTTAGATAAATCTCACGAAGAGCCTGTTCCTCGGACCAGGTGCAAAGCATGTTGTTTCGGTTTGTTTCCTGATCGTTAAATGCGAAATGTTTGATATAGCCGTATACTCCAAGCTTCTCTGCTCCTCTTAAGGCACTGGCAGCCATTTTACCGCCTAGTAAGCCATCTTCTGAGTAATACTCAAAGTTACGTCCACCAAAGGCCGAACGGTGGGTATTCATAGCCGGTGCATACCAGCCGGATACACCCATTTCATCTGCCATGGTTCCAATGCTCTCTCCAAAGGCCTCAGCAATATCATCGTTCCAAGTACATGCAATCATAACGGCTGACGGGAAACCAATGGAGCCAACCCCTGTAAAGTTATTATTAATTGACGCAGGTCCATCACAATCTACAGTTCCCACCTTCTTTACACTCTTAGCCGCAGAGGTCTGATAACCGCCTATAGCGACCATGGTATCCATCTCTGTTGCTGTAAGCTGATCAAGAAGTTTCTCCCACTGAGGGTCATCATATGGCAGACCTCGCATGGAAGCAAGTGACAAACCATTTTTCGCTCCGGTTACTGGCATCTCATCGGCTGGATCGTTGTAATCCTCTGGGTTATAGTTTTTGTTGTTTATAAAGGTCTTTTTATATTCCGCTGGCATGTTCATGGTCTTAGGAGGTGCTGTAACTTCTTTATAATTTGCAAATCCATCTGCTCTGGAAAGAACCTTGATGTCTCCTTTTGCCTCTGCAAACTGATTTACCGCTGCAAACGTATCGGTAGAACGCGGATTGGATTCATTGTATACAATCTGGGAAGGAACAGTGAAGGTCTTCTCCTCTATGATGCGGTGAGAATCATTTCGAATGGAGATACCGTAATCTCCCGCATCCAACACGTAACCGCCGCTTCCTTTGGAATCATAGGATGCCATATCTTCTGCAAGGAATGAGATGGATACGGTCTCTGATTCCCCTGGTTTTAGGAGTCCTGTTTTCTCATATGCTGCAAGATTTGCGGAGGCTTTCTCAAGTCCACCGTTTGTATAAGGAGGATTATAATAAACCTCAACCACATCCTTACCAGCCGTATTTCCAGTATTGGTGACAGTCACATCAAAGGAAATCTTACCGTCTGACTGGGTCATCTCGCCCATCTTCTGGGTGAAGGTTGTATAGGAAAGTCCATAGCCAAAGGGATACATCACGGACTTATCATAATCAATCAAACCTTCCTCTGCCGCGGTCTCAAAGAAACGGTATCCTACATATATGCCGTCCACATAATTGATAAAGCTTGGATAGGTAGCTTCTCCTTTGAATGCCTTTCCTGCAAACTCTTCCATGTTGTCGTAAACGAAGCTGCCAAAGTTATTATATTGAGGGGTATCTGTTAAGTCCCTTACAAAAGTATCACTGGTTTTTCCAGATGGATTTACAGTTCCACTTACAATCTCTCCCAATGCCTCAAAGCCAGACTGTCCGGTTCCAGGACACCAGATGGCACTTTTAATCTGTTTATAATCCTCTAAAAATCCTAGTTCCATGGCATTGGCACCATTGTATACGAAAACAACGTTATCAAAGTTTGCGCATACCTGATCTACCAAGTCCTTTTCTGTTTTACTAAGCTTTAGGTAGTGGTCTCCGACTTCAAAGTCTTTATAGTCTTTGGAATTATCTGTATACGTCACTTTACTCACATCATCTGGTAAATCTGCGCCTTCCCCACCCACACGAGTAATGACGATCATGGCTGTATCAGAAAATGTCTTAGCACCAGATAAAAGTTCCTGGCTGTAAGATGTCTTCACAGGTTCTGGAAGCGTCCAGTCCTGTTCCCACATTCCTACACTTGGGCGGTCCGCCCGATAAGACGTGTAAAAGTCAGACAACGCCGTGTTTAACTTAAAACCTGCATGCTCCAATCCCTGAAGCAAAGACACGGTCTCATATGCATCTGAGAGAGACCCAGAACCAGTTCCACCGTAACATGGATTGGTAGAAGCCCAGCCAAATACATTCAGGTTGGAATCTGTTTTTAAAGGAAGAAGATCGGAATCATTTTTTAACAATACAATTCCTTCTTCCGCGATTTCTGTGCAAAGCTCAGTGGCTTTCTTTGATGTTTCCTCGGTTATCGTTCCGCTTCCAGTAGCCAGGGATATTAAACTTGCCATTGGCCCCCAGCAGATTAAATTCACGGTAATCACAAGTGCCAAAACTAGAGCCATAATCCCCTGGCTTCTGATTAAATATTTTGCGGCACCCTTTTTCTTTCTGCATGCGATAAATACGGCGATTACGGCGATGGCTGCTATGCCAAGGCCGATGAGATAAGGCACACAGAGATTGACGATCTTCATGACGTCATCAATATTGATCTGTAACATTTTTTCATCCTCCTCCATACTGATTGCCACTGATTTGTGTGGTAGTTAGACTTTAACACATAAGAAAGGCTATGAGGCCACCTAACCCATAACTGGTATGATTTTAGGCACAACCTGCATACAGCTCGTCCAGAAATGATAAAGACAATCATAAAAATTGGCGCCCCGTCAAAGCCTTACTGCTTGACGAGGCGCCCTTTTATGTATGTTATGGTGCGATTAGTCCACTTCCAAACAAGAGATTGATTAAAAATGTAAAGAGAAAAATGGTACAAGCCGGCGGATCCACATGGGTATCACAATGGCTGTTAATGGTACTACCGATAAAGTCTCCAAACAAGGACGCCGCGATACCAAATACAACGCCCATTAACGGATTCCCGGAAGAGACGGCTGCCAAGGCAGAGAGTATGGCAATGTGATGGGTCGCCGGGACAGCGGCACCAGAATGGGCAAAGATAAGAGACGCCCCTGCGATACCAAAGGAAAGCACGGGAAAGCTTGCCATAGCCTCTGGGGATACCCCGCCATTTATCATGGACTGATACACAAAGCCGGTTGCAATCCCAATTCCCGCTCCAAGCAGCACATTACACCAAAAACAGGTTCCTCCTGTAAAATACGTCCTCTTCTCCTCGGGTTTTATCTTACCAAACAACCCGCCGGTTCCAAAAGCATACCGTGCAATGATTGCGGAAAGGAACACCGCAAGGCCTGGTAAATCTGTTTGTAAGCGAAGAAGAGTTCCTGCCACATAGTGGATTAAAAATCCCAGAACACCAAATGCCCCTCCCACCAGAAGCGTCATTGGATCTCCAGTTCCAAACAGTGGCGCGGACAGATCCAAACCACTATTAATCTTTTTCTTCTTACCAGCATAAGCTGCCGCGGCTACACCTCCTGCAAAGGCGATGTGAGGCCCTAAGTAAGACCCAAAGGCAACATAGTCCAGAATAAAGCTTCCTCCCCCTGACATGGCTGATACTGCGCCTACAATGGCAAGGAGTGCCGCAAATATAAAAATGGGAACAGCCCCTATGTAAGCTCCAATGATTCCTCCCCCAAAAGACCCAATCAAAGCGAAAATATCCATATTCTACCATTCTCCTTATTCTTAATATAAATACCCCAACCCATGTCCTGATAAAAAAAATGCGCTTCCAACTATGCAGAAACGCATCTTTTGTAATCTTAATTTACCTTATTAATAATAACTCCAATTCCATCGATGCTGCATTCCACTTCGTCACCAGACTGTAAAAACCGTGGCGGATCAAAGCCCATTCCCACACCCTTTGGTGTACCGGTGGAGATGATGGTTCCTGCCCGAAGAGTCATACCCTTAGACAGCTCGCTGACGATATGGTCGATGTGAAAAATCATGAGATTTGTATTGCTGCTCTGTCTTAATTCCCCATTCACCTTGGACTGAATGTTAAGTTCTGGTGGATAAGAGATAGAGCCGGCAGTTAAAATACAAGGTCCCATAGGAGTAAAGCCATCAAGACTCTTTCCAAAGTACCACTGCTTATGGATGTTTTGTACATTACGGGCACTGACATCATTTATGATGGTGTAGCCAAAGATATAATCCCGAACCTTTTCTGCCGGTACATTCTTTGCATCTTTTCCGATGATAATGGCTAGCTCCACCTCATAATCCAGGCTGTCTACCATGTCGCTATGGCTTTCTATGTCTCCGTAAGGACCAACTGCTTCATTCACTCGCTTGGAGAAATAAACCGCGTTGGCACGAGTTCCGTCGAATTGTTCTTTTTTAAAGCGGGCGGATTCCTCAGCATGATCCATGTAATTGATCCCCAGGCAGATAATATCTTGTTCTGGTCTGGAAATTGGAGCAAGAAGCTTTACTTCTTTTCTCATAGCGGCTCCGACGATGTTATTGCTGTAAGGGTCAAGTCCAGAAGCATGCTCTAATAAATCAAGCTCTGACTGGCTTAGTCCCTTTACTACCTCCAGCATCTCTTTGTATTCCATACCAAAAGCCCTGAGAGGAAAGACCCACGTCTCGTCCTTACTCATGACCCCGATATCTCTTCTTCGGTCAACCTCGTATGTAACTAATTTCATTGCATCCTCCTTTTACATGAACCATAACTCTTCCTTGGTGGTGGAGATTGCATCCGCGCCTGCGGAAAAAGCCGCTATGATATCCTTTTTATCTGATATCAGACCGCCTGCAATAATGGGAATATTTGTATAGGCACGAATCTCTTTCAGCACCTTAGGCATAACACCAGGCATAACCTCCACCACATCGGGATGAAAGGTATCAATCTGCTTCTTCATGGTACTCATGGCAAGAGAATCGATAATAAAGGTTCTCTGCACCCCGATAAGCCCAAGCTCTACGGCCCGCTTTACCAGAAGAGGTTTTGTACTGATAATCCCATCCGCTAATGTATTCTGCTTTAAAAAATCCACAGCAATATCTCTGGAGCTTAATCCCTGAGCCAGATCTGCATGTACAATCGCATACTTTCCGTGTTCTTTAATCTGCCGAACGATTTCGCCTATATTTAAAATATTACCATAAAGGACAAATACCATCTGGCAATCTGATTCAAAGCATTTATGAAGTCCGTTTTCATCCTTAACCGCTGCAATCACTGGAGATGTCTCCAACAGTTCCATCGCTTTCATCAATATTCCTCCACACCCACAAAATATGGATCTTGTTCTACTTTATCAATCCTTTTCCCCACCGTCAAGGCTATTTTAAACCTTTATCCATTTTCTTTGAAAATAAAAGTCCCGGCAGAGCACAAAAAGAGAGAGGATTTCTCTTACTTGCTGACCTTGCCGGGCCCATTTCTCATCTTTGTATTTTTATAATACCGCTTCTACATCCCTGGTTGCAATGATGGATACACCGGTCCCGGCGCAATCCTCTATAATTACATCGCCAATGGAAACTGGCGCATTGACTGTAACCTTACGGATTTCTTCCATGCAGTCAAAAATCTTATCCTTTGGAATGTCCTGACTGGTCTTAACCGAAACCATATTATGCTCTCCTCCTAAGACACGAACGGAGGAGGTTACCATTCTGGTGGGACTTAAGACTTCCTTTTTTCCGTATTCGATTCCTCTGCCACAGGAATTGCCTGTTACGTTAATCTCATCTTCCTCTATGGTGACTTTTAGCTGACACCCCAAAGGACAACGGATACAGGTCAGTTCTCTTATCTCCATGTTACTCCACCTCCGTACAGATCACAATTTTTTTAAGGTCTTTATAATCCTTTAGATGTTCCTTCTTAAGAATAACCTGTTCCATCTCACCTGGGGCAAGAACCCGTTTCTTTTTATGAGACACACGCTCTCCATCATAATATACACTGATATAACGGTCCTGATATACATCTGCCACCCGAAAACGAACTGTGATCTGATCTTCCATATGTTCTTTATCAAGTCTTTGAGGAACGGTATAACGAACTCCGTTTTCCGCTGAGATCTCTACCATGTCGGCAGTCTTCTTTTGCCCTTCCTTTAAGAAAGCGGCTGCGCTGACACCAGCGAGAGATGCCTCCTCGGATACATAATCCACCAGATCATGGACATGAAGCACATTGCCACAGGCAAAGATGCCCTCTGTGCTGGTTTCCAGACGATCATCTACAAATGGACCTGAGGTCACTGGATTTAAGTCTACTCCAGCTCCTTCGGAAAGCTCATTTTCTGGCAAAAGACCTACGGAAAGTAAAAGGGTATCGCAACTGATATATTCTTCCGTTCCTGGAATTGGTTTTTTATTTTCATCTACCTGAGCAAGTGTAATTCCAGTCAACCGGTCTTTTCCTTCAATTGCCACAACGGTATGACTTAGCTTTAGAGGAATGCCGTAGTCGTCAAGACACTGAACGATATTTCTCTTTAAGCCGCCGGAATAAGGCATCAGCTCTGCCACCACCTTTACCTTGGCTCCTTCTAAGGTCATACGTCTTGCCATAATAAGTCCGATATCTCCAGAACCTAAGATAGCGACTTCTTTTCCTACGGATTTGCCTTCCATGTTGACAAAACGCTGGGCAGTTCCTGCGGAATAGATTCCTGCTGGGCGGTATCCTGGTATATTAAGGGCTCCTCTTGGACGTTCTCTGCAGCCCATGGCCAGTATGATGGCCCGTGCCTTAATGATTGTCAGTCCAGATTCCTTATTGATGATGGTCACTTCTTTCTTGGAGTTGATATCCAGTACCATGGTATTTAATAGGTAGGGGATATGTTCTTCTTCCACCATCTGAATAAAACGGGCAGCATATTCCGGTCCGGTCAGTTCTTCTTTAAAGGTATGAAGGCCAAATCCGTTGTGGATACACTGGTTTAAAATTCCTCCTAAGAACTCATCTCGTTCCAGAATCAAAATGTCATTGATGCCTGCTTTTCTTGCGGCTACGGCTGCTGCAAGACCTGCCGGGCCTCCCCCTATGATTACGATGTCATGCTCTTTCATTTGCTGCCCCTTTCTCTTCCTTTTTCAGCATGTTAGATCCTGGCCGGTTCTTACAGATGTCTTCTGGAGCCCGGTTCGTTTCTCTTGCTAGAATCTCTATGGTCTTAGGTCCGCAAAATCCAGCCTGACACCGTCCCATGCCAGCACGTACCCGGCGCTTGACTCCGTCCATGGATACAGCACCCAGAGTTCTTGTAATGGAATCTACGATTTCTCCTTCACTAACGCCTTCACAGCGGCAGATGATGGTTCCATACCTGGGGTCTTCCTTGATTAAATTATCACGCTCTTCTATGGTCAGCTTTTCTGGGTCTATGATTCCTTTTCGAACCCCATTAAAATCTGCTTTCTTCTTCGCATCTGCTTTTTTTGCCACCAGGTCAGCCACATAAACTCCGATGGCTGGTGCACTGGTTAAACCAGGGGATTCAATGCCCGCGGCATCAAAAAATCCAGGAGCATCTAGTACCTCTCCGATTACAAAGTCTCCACCTACCTCATGAGCCCGTAAGCCGGAAAAGGAGGTGATGACCTTGCGAAACGGAATATCCTTTACCACATAGGCGGCCTTTTTGGTGATTTCTGTAAGTTCTTCTGCTGTGGTCCTTACATCTTCTTTGCTTTCCACATCAGTGGCAGACGGCCCGATTAAGAGGTTACCATGAACAGTTCTGGTGACCAAAACTCCTTTTCCCATCTTTCCTGGTAGCTGGAAAATGGTATGAGACACATGAGCTCCTGCCTGTTTATCAAGAAGCAGGTAATCTCCTTTTCTTGGGATAATGGTTAAGGTTTTCTCACTGACCATGTTGTGGAACTTATCTGCATATACTCCGGCTGCATTGATGACATACTTGGCATGGATGATGGAATCTGGAGTCTTTAAATCAAATCCTTCCGAAGTTTTTTCAATTCCAAGAATTTCTGTGTTTAAGAAAAATTCCACCCCGTTATCACATGCGTTTTCTGCAAGGGCAATATTAAGGCCAAAGGGGCAGACAATCCCTCCCGTAGGCGCATAAAGAGCTCCTACCACCTGGTCTGTTACGTTGGGCTCTATGGCACGAACTTCATCTCCAGAAAGGATGGTAAGACCTTCTACTCCATTGTTAACCCCTTTTTCTAATAGAGCCTGGAGATTTGGCATATCATCTTCATCAAGACAAAGCACCAGGGAACCATTTTTAACAAAAGGAAAGTCGAGCTCCTTAGAAAGTTCCTCCATCATGCGATTGCCTTTCAGATTAAACTTTGCCTTTAAGGAACCAGGGGATGCGTCGTATCCCGCATGGACGATGGCGCTGTTTGCCTTTGTTGTACCGGAACAGACGTCCTCCTCCCGTTCCGCCACACAAATCTTCATATCATAACGAGCCAGCTCTCTTGCGATTGCACAGCCGATGACTCCGCCACCAATGATTGCCGCATCGTAATACATTTCCTTCATGTTTTCTCCTCCATATATGCAGTGAATATTCAAGTTAAAATCAAAAAAGAGCAAGGAAAATAAACGGATATCTCCGTGTTATCTCCTTACTCTCTCGTCTCAAAGGGTTGTTATTTAATTAATTTCATGCTATCACAGGTAAGACTTAGTGTCAAGATGTTTCTAGTCCTCGTCTTCTGACCAGAAGCGGGCGCATTTAATGGCTTTTTTCCAGCCTTTGATCAGCTTTTTCCTGCGTTCCTCTTCCATCTTGCTTTCAAAGGTATTCGCTACCTGCCAGTTTTTCTTAATTTCCTCTTTGTCCTTCCAATATCCTACCGCCAGACCTGCTAAGTATGCTGCGCCAAGAGCCGTGGTCTCGATGCATTTGGGTCTAAGAATCTGGGTATTTAATAGGTCGGACTGAAACTGCATGAGGAAGCTGTTGGCACAAGCCCCTCCATCGACTCTTAACTGCTTTAAATGAATCTCAGAATCCTGTTCCATGGCTTCAATTAAATCAGATACCTGATAAGCCATTGACTCTACGGTGGCACGGATAAACTGTTCCTTGCTGGTTCCTCTGGTCACCCCAACAATAGTTCCTCTGGCGTACTGATCCCAATAAGGGGCTCCAAGTCCTGCAAAGGCGGGAACCATATATACGCCCCCCGTATCCTCTACTGCCCCACAGTATTCCTCTGTCTGAGATGCAGAACGAACCATACGCATCTCATCCCGAAGCCACTGAACGGCGGCTCCTGCCACAAAAACACTGCCTTCCAGGGCATACTGAATCTGTTCCTGGTCACTGGCTGCAATGGTGGTCAAAAGACCATGCTCAGAACGAACGGCTTTATTCCCTGTATTCATTAGAAGGAAGCAACCAGTTCCATAGGTATTCTTCACTTCTCCTGCTTCAAAACAGCACTGGCCAAATAAGGCTGCCTGCTGATCTCCTGCTGCTCCAGCAATTGGAATCTTGCCTCCCATAACATCAGAGGAGGTGTAGCCATACACGCAGCTTGATGGCTTCACATCTGGAAGCATGGACTTTGGAATGCGGAAATAATCTAAAATGTCTTCGTCCCAACACTTCTTGTGAATATCAAAAAGCATGGTTCTGGACGCATTGGTGTAATCCGTTACATGAATGCAGCCCTTGGTTAAGTTCCAGATCAGCCATGTATCAACCGTTCCAAAGAGAAGTTCTCCCCGTTCTGCCCGTTCTCTAGCCCCCTCAACATGATCCAGAATCCATTCGATCTTGCTTCCAGAGAAATAGGCATCTGGTATCAGTCCGGTACGTTCTATAATCAGACTTTCCAGACCATCAGACTTTAACTTCTCGATTCTATCTGCGGTTCTTCTGCACTGCCACACAATGGCATGATAAACCGGCTCTCCGGTCTCTTTATCCCATACGATGGTGGTCTCTCGCTGGTTGGTGATTCCAATGGCAGCAATGTCGCTGTTATGAGCTCCAATCTTTCCCATGGCCTCCATGGTCACAGATAACTGTGAGGACCAGATCTCCATTGGGTCATGCTCAACCCAGCCTGGCTGTGGAAAAATCTGTGTAAACTCCTTTTGTGCAACGCTGCAGATGTTTCCCTGTTCATCAAACAGGATGCACCTGGAGCTTGTGGTACCCTGATCCAGAGCAATAACGTAACTTCCCATAATATTTTCCCCTTCCAATTATACCTTCTCTGCGGTCTGTTAAATTTTTCCCAAACTGCAAAGAAAGAGCCTCGGAAATGAACGGTTCCCCGCACTCATCACCTGGCTCTTTCATCTCTTAGGCTATTTATTAAATATAATTAATAGTAACATGATTTGATGTATCATGTCAAGTTTAAGAGCGCTATTTTATCAATAAAGGCTTTCCCGTATGGTCTTTAAAGCCTGAATGATAAGAGTAGGAATAAAAGCAAATATTAAGATGGTAAGAAACTGCCTTCCCGTGAGATCTGCCACGTAAAAAAGAGTATGGAGACCAGGAATAAACAGTACCGCAGCCAGCAGCACAGCCCCTGCTTCAAAGGCCATAATGCTCCATAGGTTGCTTCTTAATCCAATCTTTAGGATGGAATGGCTGCTGCGGCAGTTAAAGCCATGGAACAACCTCGCCAGAGTTAAGGTTGAAAATGCCATGGTACTTGCCGCTGCTTCGCTTCCAGTGACCAATCCAGTGCCGTAAGCACTCATGGTAAAGACTGCAATCAATGCTCCTTGAAAAAGAAGCTGGAGGACAAACCGTTTGGTTAAGATTCCTTCTCTTGGATTCCTTGGTTTTTGAGCCAGCAAATCCGCTTCCGTCCGCTCCATGCCAATGGCAATGGCAGGAAGGGAATCGGTTAATAGATTGATAAATAAAAGATGAACTGGAGCAAAGGGAACTGGCAATCCCCGTATGGAGGTATAAAGGACGCATAAGATTCCTGCCATGTTTCCAGATAGGAGGAACTTAATGGCGTTTCTTATGTTCCGGTACACATTTCTTCCATTTGCCACTGCCTTTATAATGGTTGCAAAGTTATCGTCTGTCAGTATCATGGCGGAAGCGTCCTTTGACACCTCGGTTCCCATCTTACCCATGGCAACTCCAATGTCAGCCTGCTTTAAGGCAGGTGCGTCGTTGACTCCGTCTCCGGTCATGGCAACGATATGGCCTTTTTTCTGCCATGCACGGACAATTCTAATCTTATGTTCCGGGGATACTCTGGCATAGACACTGATTTTTTCTAGCCTTGTGCCTAGATCCTCATCGGTCATATCATCAAGTTCCGGACCACTGACTGCTAAATCTCCGTCTCCCATAATTCCGATTTTTTCTGCAATGGAGGAGGCTGTGACTTTATGATCTCCTGTTATCATAACTGGACGAATGCCAGCTTTTCTTGCATTTAATACGGCATTTTTTGTCTCAGGCCGAGGCGGGTCCATCATGGCTGCCATGCCTAGAAAGATATAACCTTGTTCTGATTGCTCCGATAATTTCTCACCCTCCCCAATTTCTCTGCATACAAAGGTCAGTACCCTTAATCCCTGAGCGGAAAATTCCTCATTTTGCTCCACCAGGGTATGAAGGTCTCCATCCCTTATGGGGCGAATGCCCTCACTGGTCCAGATGCCTGTAAGTCTTGGAAGAAGTACATCCTGTGCCCCCTTGGTAAAAAGCATTTTCTTGCCTTCTATTGGGTGAAGTGTGCTCATTAGCTTTCTTTGGGAATCAAAGGGAATCTCTCCGATCCTTGGATAATGGGACTTAATGACTGCTTCTTCTGCGCCAGCCCGCTCTGCCATTTGAAGCAGAGCCGCTTCCGTGGGATCTCCAAGTAATTTTCCATCATGGTAAGCGGAATCATTATTTAAAACGGCATCATAAAGCAGATATTTATGTACTGGAATTTCTGGTTTTAATAGTTCGGGAGGGTAAAGGCGGTTGTTTACATAAACCTGCTGAACGGTCATACGGTTTTGAGTCAAGGTTCCTGTTTTATCCGAGCAGATGACCGAAACACAGCCAAGACTTTCCACTGCCTTTAAGTCTTTTATAATAGCATTTTCTCTGGCCATCTTTTGGGTTCCCATGGCCTGAACGATGGTAACAATGGAACTTAATGCCTCAGGTATGGCTGCCACGGCAAGGGCCACGGCAAACATTAAGGAATCCAGAACCGGCATTCGCCGATATATGCTTAAGCCGAAGACAAGAAGACATATTAATAAAATTCCTGCTGCAAGCCTGCTGCCAAACTGATCTAAGCTAATTTGAAGGGGTGTCTTCTTTTCTCCAGTATCATTCATTAAGGAGGCAATTCTTCCAATTTCCGTATTCATGCCGGTTCCAGTCACCAACACCTTTGCCCTGCCTGCTGCCACCAGAGAGCCAGAGAAAACCATGTTGCTTTGCTCGGCAAGAGGTACCTTTTCATCCCGAATTTTCCCCGTTCTTTTTTCTACGTTTAGGGATTCTCCTGTGAGGGAGCTTTCGTTGACCAGCATGGAGTAATTTTCAAGGATTCTTCCATCTGCCGCTACCATATCTCCTGCTTCCAAAAGAAGGATGTCTCCCGGCACCAGCTCCGCGGATAGAATCTGTTGGATGGTACCTTCTCTCATAACCACAGCTACTGGTGCGGACAAAGCCATTAAGCTGTCTAAGGTTTTTTCTGCCTTTTGATTTTCCACAGTTCCTAAAACCGCATTTAGCAATAACACGGCAAAAATAACACCGGTGCTTTCAACGTCACCTGAAATCATGGATATGACCGCTGCTATAATCAAAATGATTACCAGCAGATCCTTAAACTGATCCAAAAAGACCTGGAATGCACTTTTGCGCTTTGCTTTTAGCAGTGCATTTTCTCCATATTTTTCTCTACGCTTTATAATTTCTGCGGGATCCAGCCCAGACCACTTCGCTTGAAGCTGAGACAGGGCTTCATCCTCTGATAATCGAAACCATTCTTCCATTCATGACGCTCCTTCCCACTACTTTTACTATGGTATGAGCATCCCCCTTAATTTCATGAATGATGGAATCAATAAATTGCGATTGGTCCATAGGGACCTTCTATAATATCTATGTTTGTTTCAAAAATATCTGTTAATAGTTCCGGCTTCATAATATCCTCCACCGTTCCGAACGCGGCGATTTGTCCGTTTTTCATGGCACAGATCCGATCTGAATATTTAGCAGCAAAATTAATGTCGTGAATAACCGTCAGAATGGTTCTGCCAAATTCATTGGCAGCATGTCTTAGATGTTCCATCATCTGCACAGAGCGAGCCACGTCCAGATTATTTAATGGCTCATCAAGAAGCACATATTCCGTCTCCTGGCACAAAACCATTGCTACATAGGCTCTTTGCCTTTGACCACCGGAAAGCTCATCCAGATACCGGTTTTCCAATTCCTTAAGATCTAAGAAATCAATATATTTGGAAATGATTAACTCATCTTCTCTTGTTAACCTGCCCTTTGAATAAGGGAAGCGCCCAAATCCGGCTAACTGCCTCACCGTCAGTCTGGTTACAAAATGATTTTCCTGTCGCAGAATCGTTAGAATCTTTGCAAGGTCTTCTGATTTGGATTCTGAAACATTCATATTTGCCACTTTAATCTGGCCTTCATCCATATTCAAAAGTCTTCCTATCATTAACAGTGCCGTGGACTTTCCCGCACCATTTGGCCCGATTAAAGAAGTAAGTCCGGCTTTTGGTATTTCAATATTTAAAGGTCCAATTTTCACTTCATCTGTATATACTTTTTTTACATTAAGAATCTCTATCATAACGTTCCCTTTCTCAGCATGACTACTAAAAATGTGATTCCACCAAACAATTCAATGATAATAGAAACAACTCCCTGAGCTCTGAATATATGGTACATGAAAAAGTAGGAACCAGTTAAAATCAGAAATCCTATGGCGAGAGCCATTGGGAACACATATCTGTGGTCATAGGTAGGCGCTGCCTGATATGTTAAAGTTGCAACTAAAAATCCGTAGAAGGTGAGGGGTCCAACCAGAGAGGTTGAAATAGACATCAGAACAGAGACTAATATAAGAGTATAAATGACTCCAAGCTTATGATGAACCCCCAAAGAAGTGCTGGCGCTCTTTCCAAGGGACAAGACATTTAACTTTTTAGAATGAGCAATCACAAGTACTGCGGCAATGATTACAATTGGAATTGCAACTGGAAAGTATTTGGCGTCTGCATTATTGACAGAGCCAAATAATCTTGCTTGCAATACATCAAACTCAGACGGTGCCAGAAGCCTTCTCATGAAAGACGATACAGACTTTAGCCCTGTTCCAATAATAATCCCCACAAGGAGCATAAGCTGCAAATTTCCGTACTTTCCGGAAAGCAGCCAGCCATAAAGGATTAAGCACATCAAAACCATAACAGCAACCTGAAATAAAAATGGTCCGACACCACTGAAATTTATAAATGCTCCGGCTCCAAAAAAGAACATGGTACTGGTATGAATGGTCGAGTAAAGTGCTTCAAACCCCAAAAGGGAAGGAGTAATAATCCGGTTATTTGTACTGGACTGGAACGCAACCGTTGCTAAGCTTTGACAAACAGCCGAGATAATCATAGCTATAATTGCAGTCAGCCTCCGTTTCACCACTGGGAGAAAGGAAGGAGAACCGATGGGAACGGGATTGTTATAAACCAAAAGTCCATAAGTTGCAAAAGAACCTAGAACAAACAAGGTTATCAGTAATATCCAATATCGTCTCTCTTCTGTCCTGGAACGAAACGCTCTGGCGGATCGGTCCCTATCATTCATTTTAATCTTATTTATTAATTCACTCATCTTAGCTTCCTTTGTTTCATTAAGATTACGATAAAAATAATCGCACCCACAGTTCCAAGTATCAAAGAGACAGGGACTTCAAATGGCATGATAATGGTACGGGAAATGATATCACAAAGAGTAATGGCTCCCATTCCAAGCACACAGACCCAGGGCAAATTGCTCTTAAGATCGTCGCCTCTGTACATGGAAACTATATTAGGTACAATCAAACCCAGAAACGGCAGGTTGCCTATTACAGCAGCAACAATACCAACTGCTACAGAAATCAGACCAGTACCCAAAATAACGATTTTATTATAATTGACTCCAAGACTTGTGGCCACATCTTCCCCTAATCCAGCCAGGGTCAACCGATCGGCATAGACAAAAATCAGGATATTAATGATGACTATCAACCATAAATATTCATAACGTCCAATCTGAACCGGAGCGAAAGAACCTACGAACCATGACTCAATGCTTTGTGTCATTTGAAAAAGAAGCCCAATAAAGGTGGAAATTGAGGATATAACCGCTCCCAGCATCATTCCTATGATAGGAACAATTAAAGAAGAGCGAAGTTTAACCTTTCTTAAGAAGAAAAAGAAAATCATAGTACCTAGAAAAGAAAAAACAATGGCACCGCCCATTCTTTGCACCAGAGTAGGTGCAGGAATTACCAGATAAACCAGGATTAATCCCAGGCCTGCCCATTCAATTGTCCCCGTTGTGGTAGGTTCCACCATACGGTTTTGCGTAATTAACTGTGTTACCAGACCAGCCATGGACATTGCCGCGCCAGTAAGCATGAGCGCTGCAGTTCTTGGAACGCGGGTGATAAAAAACATCTGCATTCCATCTTCTTGTCCTTTGATATCATATACCCCAGTAAAAAGAGAGATAATTCCCAAAACAAAAACACAGGCCACGGCCAGTGTAAATGATTTTGTCCATATTTTATTAAAATTCTGGGGCTGAGAATTCTCAGCCCCTGTGTTATTATTTATTCGATCTTTCCGCATCTTGATTTACACCCTTTATCCTACTTGCTCAAAGAAGTTGCAAGGTTATCAAATAACTCTAAATAGGTTTGTATGGATTCGTTGGTGTATGTATCGTTTGGTGCATACACGATTTGTCCTTTTGAAACAGCCGTTGTGTTTTGAAGAGCTGGAGAATTATTGATGACATCTTTCGCTGGAACTGCATCCTTTACAGAAGAAATTGCAGCGTCACGGTCCATGACAAAAATCCAATCAGGATTGCTTTGTGCAATTGCCTCAACAGAGATATCATCTCCCTTATGATCAGAAGAAGCACCGTCAACTTCTAATGCAGACTTCCAGCCAAATACTTCATACATAGGTCCCCATACACGTCCGGAAAGAGGAGCTGAAAAACCAATATCTCCACCAGAAACCACAACGGTCATAATTTTATCCGTTCCATTGTATGCAGATTTTGCTTTTTCAATTGCTTTATCAAAATCAGAGGTCAGCTTTTCTGCTTCTGCGTTCTTGTCAAAGATTTTTCCTAAGGTAGTAGTTGTATCTTTTAATCCATTTACAAAACTGTCACCGGACGCACCAGCTTCCTTAGAAACCTCAAAATTGAGATCAATAACGGCAGCGTTTGGTACCAGTTTCTTGATATCATCATAATAACTTGCAAATCTTTGTCCAACGATTACAAGATCAGGATTTGCTGCTGCAATAATTTCAAGGTTTGGCTCTTTATGGTCTCCAATATCCTGAACCTCACTATCAGCTACATAGGTTGAATCCGCAGGCATAACTCCCTTTGGAACCGCTACTAACTTAATACCCCAATCGGATAAAGTTTCAAACGTTCTATTATCCAGTGCTACTACAGTCTTTGGATTTACAGGAACCGTTACGGTTCCGTGAATATCTGTAATTTCAACGGTTGTTGCTTTCGCTTCTGTGGTTTCAGCTACCGTTGTTTCAGCAGATTCACTTGCCTGCGCACTTGTTTCGACAGACGTCTTGCTGTTGCTTGAACAGCCTGTCAGCGCCAAAGCACATACTGCTGCAAAGACAGTTAACTTGGGTAAAATAGATTTTCTCATAAAATCCTCCTGATTATGTTTTTATCGGCAAACATCGATTTACAGTTACCGTGCCTAATTTATGTTAGCAATAACTAACTCAAAACGCAGTTTACCATATCAGACCATAATTGTCAACTGACCATCTGCGGCAGAAAGAACAGTTTTATCTAATTATAATACGCATTTTATTTTATTTTCCCTCCATGGAAAAAGCATTCATAGACCGGTAGATTTTTATAAAATATTTCTTCATGTCCTTGAAACCATTCCATATCACCGCATATTTTACAACTATATAAGGAATCGTTTTCCTGATAAAATGCAGGGCCCCGAAAGGGTTGTTCCTTTGGTACTGCTAACAAGGCTGCCTTTAAAAAATCTCCGTTAAAGTGAGGGCTGGTGGTTCTTCCGCAGTAATTCATTCCATAGATGGGTTTCCCCTTGATCCATACGGCTTCTTCCCCGGAAAAACACTCTCCGCCAAGATAGGTATCCAGATATAAAAGTTCCCCATCTTCATACCGGAAATCATGGGAGCCGGGTCTTGTAGGAATCTCTTCTGTTCCTTTGGCTGCATAGGTCTTGCACTTTGCCCGAACAAGAAAATCCTGTAATTCTAAATAGTCACAAGCCTCTTCCGAAATCAGAACCGTATGGCAGGAATCATTATCCTTAACCAGATGATCCACAGTCACTCGGAAGAATTCCGAAATTGCTATGATATTTGAAATATCAGGGTATGACTGTCCACTCTCCCACTTGGCTATGGCCTGCCTTGATACATGAAGCTGTTCTGCTAACTCCTCTTGGATCAGACCTTTACTTTTTCTTAAAATCAATAATTTTTCTGAGAAAATCATTGGAACCTACCTCCTTGTTTTTTCAATATATTAACATAGAACCGTGACTTATTTAAATCACCTGACCATTGCTTTTTTGCTACGTCTTGTTGCATTTATGATAAAAACACTTTCTTTTTCACTTATTTATAGAAACGGTTGCAGAAAAACGGAATTTTTATTATAATTTCACCATAAGAAACCATAAATGAAACCAATCGACCCATCACCATATAAGAAAGGATATGATAATATGGAAAAGATCACAAGCTTTACCATTAATCACTTAAAGCTTCTTCCAGGCATCTATGTCTCCAGAAAAGACCAGGTTGGAGAAGCAACCATTACTACATTTGATATCCGCATGACCCGCCCTAATTTTGAACCGGTGATGAATACAGCAGAGATGCATGCCATCGAACATTTGGCTGCGACATTTTTAAGAAATCACGAAGCCTATGGCTCCAAGATTATCTACTTTGGACCTATGGGGTGCCGTACTGGCTTTTACCTTCTTCTAAACGGGGACTACAAGTCAAGAGATATTGTGCCGCTTATTACGGAACTGTATGAATTTATCCGGGATTTTGAAGGAGAGATTCCAGGGGCCAGCGCCAGAGACTGTGGCAATTTCCTGGATATGAACCTAAACATGGCAAGATACCTGGCCAGAAAATTCCTTGATACCGTTCTTTATGGCATTGAGGATGAACGTCTTCTTTATCCGGAATCTTAATTACTTCTCCCGCTTCGGCGGGGGAAATTACGTACTGATAAAACTTGACCATTTAGGTACAGTATGTTAATCTTATAACGTGGAGGTGCTACATGCTTATAACGAAAGAATGTGACTACGCAATACGCATTATCCGGGCATTGTCTAATGGGGAGACTGACAGCATTCCTTCTATTAGTGAGAGGGAACAAATCACCCTTGCCAATGCCTACAAGATTGCCAGAAAGCTTGAAAAATCGGGTTATATTAAAAGCTATCGGGGAAGTGCAGGCGGATATGCCATCAATTGCGACTTGGAACAAACAACCTTATACGATATCATCACTGTCATTGATCCCAAGATGCTGTTAATTGAATGCATGCAGAATGGGTTTGATTGTCCCGTCCATTCCCATAAAAGTCCATGTCATGTCCATTGTGAATTTGCTAGAATTCAAAAAAATTTAAACCAGGACTTAAAAAAGTATTCCTTGGCTAAGATTTTTTTAGAATAAATTTTTTATCTTAATCTATACTAAAATAGTACAGTTTCATAAGGAGGAAGAAAATGAATCAATGTTATGGATGTAATACGTGTGAAAGTGCTGACAAGCCACTGGAAGCGTTTATTTCTGCGCTGCCGATGGAAACATCCCATCACCGTGTGGAAAAACAGAGTACGAAATGCGGTTTCGGACTCCAGGGCGTATGCTGCCGACTTTGTTCCAACGGCCCATGCCGGATCACTCCCAATGCTCCAAGAGGAATCTGCGGTGCGAATGCGGACACCATCGTGGCAAGAAACTTTTTAAGAGCAGTGGCTTCTGGCAGCGGCTGTTACATACATGTAGTGGAAAACACAGCCCTTAATCTCAAAAAGACAGCTCAGGCAAAAGGCGCATTAAAGGGAATGGAATCCCTGGAGCATTTGGCTGAAATTTTTGGCATTGAAGAAGCAGATGTTTATCAAAAAGCAGAAAAGATTGCAGATGCGGTACTGGCTGATCTTTATAAGCCAGAATACGTGGAGATGGCACTGACCGAAAAAGTTGCTTACGCTCCTCGTGTTGCACGCTGGAGAGAGCTTGGCATCATGCCTGGCGGCGCAAAGAGTGAGGTGTTTAAAGGCGTAGTAAAATGCTCTACGAACTTAAACTCCGATCCCCTTGATATGCTGGTTGACTGTTTAAGACTTGGTATTTCCACCGGTATTTACGGCCTTACCCTCACAAACCTGTTAAACGATGTACTTCTGGGCCAGCCTCAGCTTCGTATGGCACCAGTGGGTCTTCGGGTGATTAATCCAGACTACATAAACATTATGATTACGGGACATCAGCATACCATTTTTGTGGACTTACAGGAAAGATTAGTTTCTCCGGAAGCAGTTGCCAAGGCAAAAGCAGTTGGTGCCAAGGGCTTTAAGCTGGTTGGCTGTACCTGTGTCGGACAGGATCTTCAGTTAAGAGGAGCGCTTTACCCTGAAGTATTTGATGGTCATGCCGGCAACAACTACACCAGCGAAGCAGTTCTTGCTACTGGTGCCATTGATGCGGTACTCTCTGAATTTAACTGTACCTTACCTGGAATCGAGCCTATCTGTGACGAATTAAAGATCAAGCAGATCTGTCTTGATGATGTGGCTAAGAAACCAAATGCTGAGTTAATGAAATTTGATTTTGACCACAGAGAAGAACAGAGTGAAAAGATTATTAATAAGGTAATTGAGGCTTATACGGAACGCCGTGGCACAGTTCCTTTAAATCTTTTACCTGAACACGGAAATGACAATACCCTTACCGGTGTTAGTGAAGGCTCCTTACGAAACTTCCTGGGCGGAAACTGGAAGCCTTTAATTGACCTTATTGTTGCTGGTAAGATCAAAGGAATCGCAGGCGTTGTTGGTTGTTCTAACTTAACGGCTGGAGGCCATGATGTTCTTACGGTAGAGCTTACCAAAGAACTGATTGCCAAAGATATCATCGTCTTAACGGCTGGCTGTTCCTCAGGTGGCATTGAGAATTGCGGTCTTATGACACCGGAGGCGGCAGAGCTTGCTGGTCCTAACTTAAGAGAGGTATGTAAGTCACTTGGAATTCCTCCTGTTCTTAACTTTGGTCCATGTCTTGCCATCGGACGTTTGGAAATCGTAGCAACTGAAATTGCGGCTGAGCTTGGCGTAGATCTTCCGAAACTTCCTCTGGTTCTTTCTGCTGCCCAGTGGCTGGAGGAGCAGGCCATTGCAGACGGCTGCTTTGGTCTTGCCCTTGGCCTTCCCCTTCACTTAGGCTTACCACCATTTGTGACCGGAAGCGATGTTGCAGTTAAGGTATTAACAGAAGGCATGAAGAGCCTGACAGGCGGACAGGTGATCATTAATCCAGATGCAAAAGAAAGTGCTGATATCCTGGAACAAATCATCATGGAGAAGCGTGAGGGTCTTAATATATAGGAGGGTGGCATATGAAACGGATATTCATCGATGCAGCCAAATGCGATGGCTGCAAGAATTGTTTTATAGCATGTATGCAGGCACACCGGACGGATGGAGGCTCTATTTACAACTTAAATCTTTCAGATCCTCACCACGAATCCCGCAATCACATTGAAAAAAGCAGCCACGGAGGCTACACCCCTATTTTTTGCCGTCACTGTGATCAGCCGGAATGCGTGATGTCTTGTATGAGCGGAGCACTAAAAAAAGATAAGGATACCGGACTTGTTCTCTATGATGAGTCCGCATGCGGGTCCTGCTTTATGTGTGTCATGAACTGCCCCTACGGAGTGTTAAAGGCAGATACCAGCACAAAAACCAAGGTAATAAAGTGTGATTTCTGCGCTGACCAGGGATTTTCACCAAGCTGCGTAAAATCATGTCCAACCGGAGCAATCTATGTGAAGGAGGTGTAAGTATGACACATGTAATCATTGGCGTAGGAGCTGCTGGAATTACAGCAGCGAAAACCATCAGGGAGCTGGAGCCGGATGCCAGAATCATCATGATATCTCCAGATGAAACGGTGCATTCCCGGTGTATGCTTCATAAGTATTTAAGTCATGAACGGGATGAAAAAACTCTTTCCTTTGTTCCGGAAGACTTTTTTGATCGTTCCTGCATTACCTGGGTTAAGAAAAAGGCAGTTGCAATCGATACCAAGAATCAGGAAGTAAGCCTTGAGGATGCCTCTAAGATTTCTTACGACCGCCTCCTGATTGCCACTGGTGCGGACAGCGTGATTCCTCCTATCATGAATTTCAGGGAGGCGAAAAATGTATTCGGGCTTCGTCATCTATCGGATGCCCAGAAAATCAGAGCCTTTGCAGAGAAAGCACAGCGGATTTTAGTGGTTGGTTCCGGCCTTGTTGGAATGGATGCAGCTTATGCGTTCCTGGAACAAGGAAAAGACGTAACCGTGCTAGAGATGGCAGATCGGATCCTTCCAAAGCAGTTAGATGAGACGGCTGGAAAAACATATCAGAACCTGTTTGAACAGCACGGCTGTAAATTCATTCTTGGCAGAAAAACCGTATTAAGCACCATGCCAGAAACCGATGAGATCACCTCTGTCATGCTTGACGACGGTTCTCTCATTGAGTGTGATATGGTGGTGGTAGCGGCTGGTGTCAGCCCTTCTGTGGCATGTATTAGTGGCAGTGACATCAAGGTGGATCGTTTCATTCAAGTAGACGATTGTTTAAAAACCTCCTGCAACCATGTATATGCCGCTGGAGATGTGAACGGAATTGCCGGAATCTGGCCCAATGCCATGAAGCAGGGTAAGACAGCCGGATATAACATGTGTGGCAAGCAAACGCCTTATGAAGACAAATACGGCATGAAAAACACCATGAACTTCTATGGCCTTACCACCCTTTCCCTGGGTGATGGGATTGCTTTAGAAGGGGATAAAGTCATCATTCGTGAGGATTCCAAAAGCTATAAAAAAGCCATTCTTCGTAACGGCTGCTTAAAGAGCATTTTAATTCAGGGTGACATTGATTATACCGGAATCTATCAGTATCTGATTAAAAACGATATTTGCCTGGATGCGGTAAAAACCGATGTGTTCCATCTCTCCTTTGCAGACTTTTACGGAATTGATCAAACTGGACAGTTTACCTACCAGATGGCAGGAAATTAAATGAAAACGGTACCTTAATAGTGAAACACAGCTTTTTCTGTGACTCCCTATTAGGGTACCGTTTATCCTTTTATCCTTTTATCATACTAACCAGCAGCATGATATTTAGAATCGTCAGTATGATACCAATGACAATCAAGGTCAATTTATGTTTGATGGAGTTTTTATATTTTCCCATAACCCGCTGGGAAGAGGTTAAATAAATCTGCAAAAATACGGTGATTGGAAGCTGTATACTTAAAAACATCTGACTATAGATTAATCCTTTTAATGGATCTTTAATCAAAAATATGATAATGGTTGCAAATACTAATATTCCAATAACACCAAATTTTGTATGGGAATCCTTTGGATCGTAAGGTTCATCAAACATTCCTGCAAATATAGAACCTCCGGCCATGCCTGCGGTGATGGTGGAAGCAATTCCGGAAAACAATAAGGCCCCCGCAAAAATCAGGGCTGCTCCCTTACCTGCCAGCGGTGCCAGCATGGTTGCTGCCTGACCCAGTTCTGTAATGTGAATTCCTTTGTTAAAAAAGGTAGTGGCTGCTAATATGATCATAGCACTGTTAATCGCCCAGCCAATCAGCATGGAAAACAGGGTATCCGCGAACTCATATTTTAGCTGGAGATGTTTTATGGATTCATCTTCAAGATTCCACTGCCTGCTCTGAATGATTTCCGAGTGCAAAAATAGGTTGTGCGGCATGACCACAGCGCCCAACACAGACATGATGATAGGCATAGAGCCCTCAGGTATGCTTACTGTAGTCCAGCCGGCAACTGCATGGTTAAAATCAACATGGACCAGGCTCAATTCATATATAAAAGACAAACCTATGATGGAAACAAAACCTATGATCCACTTTTCCAGCTTCTGATAAGAGTTTGTAAAAAGCATCCATAAGATTAGAGCTAATATCATGACAGAAGCTAGTTTAATTGGTACCTTAAATAAAAGATTAAGAGCAATGGCACCTCCAAGTATTTCTGCAAGGGCGGTTGAAATCACTGCCATAATTGCTGTAGATAAAATGATTTTTGACAACCAGGGTTTTAGATTTTTATTTGCAGATTCCGCTAAGCAATCTCCCGTCACAATCCCAAGGTGAGCCACATTATGCTGTAGGATAATTAACATAATAGTTGACAATGTTACCATCCAAAGAAGTTTATACCCGTATTCTGAACCTGCCGCTATGTTAGAAGCCCAGTTACCAGGATCGATAAATCCTACGGTTACTAACAGCCCGGGGCCAACATAACGAAGTAATTCTTTTAATCCAAGCTGAGGATTATGACCATTTCTAATCTCTTTTCTATTTGTATTTTCCATTCTTAAATCCTCCATTTACGTTCTTTCTATAACAGCAAATATGATTTCATATATTTATAATCCTTATCATTCTTACAGAATATATATTTTTTGTAAAAAAAAGAGTTAATTAGAGCTTTTGGTTAGTCTTTGCTAACCGTATTGCATTACGTTCTATCATCGGCACATTTCTTTATGAAGGGCATCCTATATTTAGCTCTATCATGTACCTTGCAGTTAAAATCAGCCTAAAAATCTTAGGATAGAATTAAGAAGCAGATGAAACGTAAAATCATATTTGTATATATCATATGTTATGCCAATCTAAGAATGGACGCAAGAGTAAACCAACCAATTTTATAAAATAAAATTGCGATATTTATATACATATTTTCTATAAAAATAATGGGGAATGGAGTAAGAAATACGAAGAAATTGAAATGAGATTTTAGATAGGGGATATCCATGTACTTCCCCGCCCCTGAGGTACAATGGATACTAAGGAAGACAATTCCTATTAGAATGATCCATTGACCTCTTTCAGGGCTTTTATTGGGGTAGTAAGGCACTAACCATTTGGAAAATTATTAGTTCTCTGTTTTAAGTTTATCACGGTTATAATTAATTAAGGAACCAGATAAAACAATTGCCTGCTCATTATCGGTTAAAGCTTCCCAGTATAAGTGAATCTCTTTGATTGTATCTCCGATGACGTAGCCAGTTATCTTCTTCTCACCGGTTGAGATAGCTTTCTTAATATCAGGGATAAAGATATAATCATCGACTTCAAATTCTGGGCTTTCTACCATCTGGAACGGAAGCATTCCCCAGTTGATTACATTGGAACGGTACCGCTTCGTCGCATACTCCTTACAGATATTTGCTAATCCGCCTAACACTCTTTGGCAACTGGCGGCTTGTTCTCTTGCAGACCCATCTCCTGGCTTTGTACAGTAGATGACACTGCCAATCTCTATGGATTGAAGTCCATGTTCAATGCTTGGATCAATGGATTTAATCTTACTGTAAACATCATTTAACTCAGAAGGTGCCACGTTGTTCTCAACCCTGTCTATCTCTAAGGCTGCCACGGCTTTTGCTCTTCCAACGTATTCCGGATCTCTTCTTGATAAGGTATACTCTGCTAGCCCAAGTGGGTTGGAGCGGTAAGAAGAGGTTTCCCCGGAAGGAATCAGTTCATCTGTGGTTGTGACATCATCAAGAATCTTAGAGCAGACACGAAGAAGCACATGCTCACCTAAGGAACTCATATTTGGCCAGTCCTTAATGTTAGGACCATAGACTAATTCATCTTCTTCATGAGGTTCTGAGAATCCCTGATACACTCTTTTTTCGTAAGCGGATTTATCAAAGGTGTAGTCGTATACTGGATATTCCTTTACAACCTCAGTTGCCGGAGTCAGTATGCCATTATTGATAGTCGTAGCTGCAATGGAACGTGCGTCCATTAACGCCACGGAAGTCATCTGTCCATTCCCAGGCTTGGAACCGTCTCGGTTAATGAAGTTCCTTGTTGTATGACGAATGCTTAACCCATTGTTCGAAGGGGTATCTCCTGCGCCAAAGCAAGGGCCGCAAAATGCAGTCTTAACAATGGCACCGGCTGCCATAAGTTCAGATACAATTCCTTTTTTGGCCAATTCCATATAAACAGGAACAGAAGATGGATAAATAGACAAACTGTAATCTTTATCTATGGAACCGGCACTGGATAATATCTCTGCTGCCTCAATAATGTTATTGTAATTTCCACCAGCACATCCAGCGATAACTCCCTGCTGTACCTTTAATTGATTGTTCTGAATCTTATCGGTCAGCTTAAAGTCAATCTTAGGATTGTTAATCAACTTTTTCGCTTCCACTTCTACGCCGTGTAAAATATCGGATAAGTTTTCATTCAAAGCCTTGATGGAGAATACATTGCTTGGATGGAATGGTAAGGCAATCATGGATTCCACCTTGCTTAGATCCACATAAACGGCGCCGTCATAATATGCCACTGACTTTGGCTGAAGCTCTTTGTAATCCTCTCCTCTGCCATGAATGGTCAGATACTGCTTCGTATCTTCATCTGTCTGCCAGATGGAGGTTAAACAAGCGGTTTCTGTTGTCATTACATCAATGCCATTACGGAAATCAGTGGAGAGATTTGCGATACCAGGGCCTACGAATTCCATTACTTTATTTTTTACATAGCCATTTTTAAATACCTGACCGATGATTGCCAATGCAATATCCTGAGGTCCAATTCCTGGCTGTGGTTTTCCATCTAAATAAATAGCTACAACGCCTGGATATTCAATATCATAGGTATCCCCTAAGATCTGTTTCACCAGCTCGCCGCCGCCTTCGCCAACTGCCATGGTACCTAAGGCACCATATCTGGTATGGCTGTCAGAGCCAATGATCATCTTCTCACAGCCAGCCATAGTCTCTCGCATGAACTGATGAATGACAGCAACATGGGGAGGTACAAAGATTCCACCATATCGTTTTGCTGCGGACATCCCAAAGGTATGGTCATCTCCGTTGATGGTACCACCAACTGCACAAAGTGAGTTGTGGCAATTGGTTAATACATAAGGGATTGGAAATTCAGTCATTCCGGAAGCCTTTGCCGTCTGGATAATACCCACATAGGTCAGATCATGGGAGGTCATTGAATCAAATTTAAGCCGTAAGCTCTTCATGGAATCAGACTGGTTATGCTTTTTTAAAATATCATAAGTGATCGTTCCCTTTTTTGCTTCTTCCTTATTCATTGGTTCCTTGCCGTAATTTTCTAACTCTGCAATGTTTTCTTCAGAGATAAGCTCTTTGTTGCCAACAAGAAACGCTCCTTTATTAAATAGATTTATCATTTTTGTCCTCCTTATGTCTACAACTAAAAACCTGATGTTAATTATATTCATATAATTGGCTGTCACAGACGCTGTGTATCTCCAGCCCCTATGACAGCCCCCATTTACTCTAGTATAAAATTAATATAAGAATGGTACTGGAATCGCTCCAATTAAGATTGCTATAATCAACTGGATAAAGTAACTTGGAATTCCCCATTTTAAGTATTCCTTTTGATAATCAACAAAGCTTACTTCTGTACGATCAACCAATACATATAAGAAAGCAACCAGTGGGCTGGCGAAACGAACGGCCTGTCCCATCAAAGATGCAACACCAATATCCACTGGAGTGGCGCCAAAGCTATATGCAATCGGTGCAATTACAGGTAAGATACCAAAGTAGAACGCATCATTAGGAAGGAAGAATAATCCAGGTAATGAGATTAATGCAAGTAACAATGGAATATATCCGCCCATGCTTGGTGGTAAAAGGGAAACGATCTGCTCTGCCATTGCGGAACTAATGCCACTGCCGTTTAATATTCCCATGATTACACCTGCACCAAAAACCAAGCTAACTGGTCCTAATGCTTCTGCTCCATTAGCAGTAAGTCTTTTTGACTGAATGTTAGGATCTTTAAAGTTTACAATAACAGCAATTGCGGTACCGATTAAGAATAAGATTCCGCCATTTACAACATCGAGAATCAATAACACCATAATAAGAACGGTTAATGCAAAGTTAAATGGTAATAATTTAGGTGCTTTTAAGCCTTCTGGATCTTCGTTAATAGAAGTAATAATATTCTCTAAGTCTTTATCATTGATAATACTGGAACCAGATACGTAGCCTAAACGTGCACGCTCTTTCTTACCATAGGAGTAAGCCATATACACAGTTAAAACAACTGCTCCAATCATTCCAGGAATCAGTGGTACGAAAAATTCCTTAGGTCCGATGTTTAAAACTGGCATCGCTCGTGCCATAGGTCCGCTCCATGGAACCAGGTTCATGATGGAGTTAGGAATCGCAATCAATACAGCTAGATATAATTGTTTCATCTTCATCTTCTTAAACAGGGATAAAACAGCCGCAGTTACAATAAGAACGGTTGTGGTTCCATCACCATCTAAGGATACTACCATGGAAATTGCTGCAGTTGCTAAGCAAAGTCTAAGTGGATCGCCCTTTGCCCATTTGATCAATACCTTGCTCAGTGGATCAAACAGACCAACATCAAGCATGATAGAGAAGTACAAAATAGCAAATAATAATAGAGTAATCGTAGGTGCTACACCAGATTTTACTTTTGTGCCATTAAACTGGTAATAGAGACCTTCATAAATCCAATCAAACACATCAAGCATAGGAACTTTCATATACGCTGCTACGATAAACCCAAAACCCAATGGAACCAAAATCAAACCTACAAACGGAGAAATCTTTTTTGTTAATAGTAAAACCATAAAAACGATGATCATTAAGTAACCCAACAATGCTAACATACGAATCCACTCTCCTTAAATAAGTATTTTAGTTAAAAAACACAGTGCCAGTAAGAATTTTACGGGCCGTGCGGTAAGAAGTAACAGAATGTACCTCCACACCACCATCATTTAACATCTCATAATCAATACTGCCGCTAATCGTCCCACTACTATGGCCTAATGTAAAGGTGTTTGTTTCATGGTCCGATGTCTGCTTTTTCACCAAACGGTATGGAATCGTACCTGGGATAACACTTGCCGCGAACGTGCACAATGCACCTGTTAATGCAATGCTCTTATGTGCCTTTTGCATGCTCATCATTCGAATTGACAAATCATAGTCTGATTCACGAATCAGGGTTCCATCAACATCATGATAATCCTTAGAAGGAGCTACTAAGGTTAGCTTTGGAACTCCTGGTGATTCTGTGGAACTGTTCTCCACACTACTTACCAACCCCATTTGTTTTGCTGCCATTCCTCTGATTCGTTCTAACTTCTCCAACAGCTCTTTGTCACCGTCAATGTCACTGACCATTTCATATCCTGTTAAGCCGATTTGTCTGGCATCAACGTATACCAAAGGATTGCTAGCGTCAACGATGGAAACCTCTACCTCACCAACTCCATCTACTTGGTAGACATCGGTTGGATTTCCAGTAGGAAGCAGCTTTCCGGTCAGGGATCCTGCAGGTTTTACAAACTTTAAGTCTATTTTCAATCCTTTTCCTGGAACACCAGCGATTTGAAAATCTTCTGTATAAAGAAGCTCACCATTGGGGGTAGGAATGTTTTCTTCAATTACTTTTTTTGTGTTTGTGTTGTAAATCTTAACGGTTGTTACTGGATCTTTTATATCCACCAGCTTATTTTCAATTGCAAAAATTCCTACCGCTGAAGAGATATTCCCACAGTTTCCTGCATAAGACACGATTGGCTTATCTACCGACACTTGCGCAAACGTGTAGTTTACATCCCAGGGATTCTCACTCTCCTTTGAAATAATTGCAACTTTGCTGGTTGTAGATACAGCACCTCCCAAACCATCAATCTGACGAATATCAGGACTACCCATGATTTTAAGAAGTACCTGATCCTGATCATATGACAACGCGTTTAAATCTTCTTCTAGTAAAAAGACCCCTTTACTAGTACCACCTCGGTAAATACTACAGTTTAACTTACTCATCAATCCTCACTCCTTAAAACGTACTATGGTGTTATCCAAACAAATACAAGGAGTGCCTGTGAAAGGTTCTCCATTGTTATTGTTCTTCTGAATCTACAGAAACATTCTTACTATGGTGGAACGTAATACCATAGCGAACCTGTATATTCTCTTTTGTATCCCTGTATACAATTTTACCCGATCTTTTGTGTACTTGTATCCCTGTATACAGTTTAAAAAATGACACGAATCGTGTCGAATAATGTTTGCTAGCTATGCGTATTATATTATATGTTTTTTCTATTTGCAATCATTTTTGTACAAAAAAAGTGTTTTTTAAATGTTTTATTATGCATTTTGTATACAAGATTTTCTACACTTATAAATACACGTTGAAATATAATGCAATTTTTTCCATAGTACTGCATTTCTATCTATTCAAATTGCCTTATTCTATGGGCTTTTCTCACGTAGATTTAAAACAAATGGATTTCATTTGATAAAAATTCTTTTGCGTTTATGGTATGTTCCCGACCGATTTGCTCCGCTAATTCCTTGTCTTTATTCTCAAAGGCTTCAACCAATGCTTTATGTTCTTTCATTGCCACTCTTCGTCTTTTATTCATAACCAAGGTGAAATTTCTAAGCTTCGATATATATTCATAGATTTGTTTCATTTGATCAATGAGTCTTTGATTGTTACTTAAATACAAAATACTATTATGGAATTCATCGTGGTATTTCCAGTATTCATGGATATCATCCTGATCAATACACTCCTCCATCTTAAGTAGCTTATTCTTAAGTTCTATAATTTTAGCTTCTGAAATATTGGAACATGCAAGCCGAAAGGCAAGCCCCTCAAGAACTTCCCTGATTTGGTAAATTTCTAATATATCTGATTTGGAGATTCCTTTTACAACGGTTCCTCTTCTTGGAACATTTTCCGCCAGTCCTTCGATTTCTAATTGCCGAAATGCTTCTCTTACTGGAGTTCTGCTCACTCCCATTCCATCTGCTATGACAGTTTCCACCAACCGATCCCCAGGTTCGAAACTTCCATCCATAATCGCCTTTCTAAGTCGTTCAAGTACAATTTGCCTGATTGGTCTTAAATCGGTAACTTCTATCTTCTCAAATATCTGTGTCATTGTTCCTACCTCAGTTTTCTAATATTTTCTATCATCATCAGGCAAAGACTGGCCCTTCAAGTTATGTTTGCAGAATCAAAAGATTTATAAACGTTACTATATAAAATGTTCTTTATCATTATAATCTGTAGCACTTTCTATGTCTATACTTATCTATGGACACAACAATTTGCTTACTTTCTCAGAATATACCAGTGTACTTCCCCCTCCCTCTGAGGTACAATGAACTAAAATAAATAAGGGGTACATAATATGTCAAATTTCTCTAATAATAAAGATGATTCTTATCAAAATGGCTTAGCCATGGGCCTCTGCATGGGGTTGGTCTTCGGGGCAATTATTAATAATCTTGGAATCGGATTAGTATTTGGACTGACTCTTGGTTTGCTTTATGACAAGGGGTTCTTTAAGAAACGGTAATTCTTATGTTTGACATCAACACGTTACTTTTGGCAGGTATGGAGCGTTCCATGCCTGTCTTTTTTTGTGTTCTAATACTTTTAATCTCTAGAATAATGCATACTAGGACTGCCCTGTCACTCTATTTTAATCGAGACATACTATAACATAGAAATACGTATTTCTAATGATAATGTGAGGGGGCGTTTTTATGGCTAATTATAAACCTATTACAAAAACAATTCTGGGTACTGCAGCCGATTCTGGACAAGTGATTATCGCTAAGCTTTCTACAACAAGCTGGGGGCTTCTGTTACTTCGAGGTACTGCTGTTTTTAGCAATACCATTTTAAGAAGCGGTGCTGTTGCTATTTGGGAAAGTACAAATCCAACAACGGCTGAACCTAATTTAGTGACCTTTACCGATGCCAATGCAACTTATGGTATTACAACCAGAGCTGGCGTTGCTCTTCGATTGAAATTTTATTCCAAATAAACACTTAGGGGTGTTCAGGGCGCTGTCCTTTGGGCACCCCTTACAAAGGAGGTCGTGAACAATGTCAGATATATGCTTTACAGGCTGTCAAATTATTTGTTCTGAAATTGTTACTGCGGATGTAACGCTTCCTGGTAACTCTTTTTTGTTTCTCACAGGCATCGTATACAATCCAAAAGGAGAGCCTCTGCCTAATGCGGCCATTGAAATCCACGTTTTTGATCCTGGTGAGCCAGATAAGACGATTCGTCTAGGAGTCACCTTCACTCTTTTCGACGGGACCTACGGAGTCACTCTTCCAAACATTCCTGGCAAGCAATATAAGCTACTGGCATTTTCGTCCATATAAAAAAGCCCATAAGGCGTCCTTTTTGGGAGGATACAATGAAAAAAGTAAAAACTTCAGATGGATTCTTCGTTACCCGTATCAAGAAAGAACGAGAGTATTATTACCTGGCGGATCAGACTAACTATAAAAATGAAATCACAAATCTTTTGAACACTCTGGAGGACCTTAAATTTGATTCCTTGATTTTTATATTTGGCATAGATACAGGCGCTTATCTTCCAGAATTAAAAAAGAAGCTGTGTCCGAAAAACCATGTATTTATTTTTGAGCCCAACAAAACAATACACCAACACACTACTATGGATCTGGGAGAGAATATTAAGCTCGTGTATTATCAGGAAGATGTGGTAAAACAAATCTTTGAAAAGACCATTGATTTTAAGAACCTTAACAATATTTTTTTCTATTCCTTTGGAAACTATAGCACGATTTATAAAAAGGAATATGACCGGCTCATTGAACATCTGGATTGGACCATTATAAAATCGGCTTCCCAGGTGTCTTTGGCGAAGCGTTTTAAAAAAATATTTATTAAAAACATGATTGCCAATTTAAAGATAATTCCAGAGTCCACCCCCATTCACCGCTATCTCTTTACCAACACAGGGGTTCCTGCCATCGTAGTATCTGGAGGAGCTTCTCTGGATAAAAACATGGAAGATATGAAGCGATATAAAGATCTGGTAAAGAATTGTTTTGTCATCACCGGAAGCAGAACGGTGGACGCACTGATTAAAAATGGGATTATGCCTGATATGATCGTTTCCGTAGATCCGGTGAATGCCAATTTCGATATGATGAAGGATCATCTGGACCTTAAGGTGCCTCTGGCCTTTTACGAATATAGCAACCGCTACCTTTTAAAAAATTATCAAGGAGAAAAAGTATTTATCTCCCTGTTACTTTCCCGTACCATAAAGGGAATGGAACATTTAAAAGCGGTCTACTGCGGCGGCTCAGTCTCCCATGCCTGTATTGACATTGCAAATATGCTTGGCTGCTCTCCTATCCTTCTTACCGGGCAAGATCTTGCTTATACCCATGAGAAGCATCATGCAGACAGCGCTACCTTTTCTTATGACAGCACTGTGGATTACCACCCTCAGACCTTTGTAAAGGATATCTTTGGCAATCTGATTGGAACTACCGTTACCCTTGATTACTTTAGAAAGAACCTGGAACTTTATATCAGCCAGTATAAAGACCAGGAAAGAGTCCGTTTTTATAATTGTTCTTATGGAGCCGAGATAGAGGGGGCACCTCACAAGGAACTGGGTGAGATTCTTCTCCCAGCTGACTTTTCTAAGAAAAAGATTCCATGCCTTCCAAGCCATGAGCTGACTTTAGATGTTAAGGAAACCATTAATTCTCTTATGGAATTTTTAGAAGACACCTTAATAAAAGCGAGTCAAGGGCTGGAGCTATGTGAACTCATTCGTTTGGAAAACAAGACAAAATCCCTGGTGGAAGTGGAGGAAGATGATATTGACCTTCAGCGCATCCTCTACATCCTGCAACTTGTAAACTCCTTTGAGAACAATCCTTACAGCAGCTATTTGGGAGGCTACTTCAGTGAATTCCTCTACGAGATCAAGGAGAAGAACATTTCCATGGAGGCTAAGGATTATGATAAGTTAACTTCTGACCTCCAATACCAGGCCAGCTTTTTTCATGAGTACTTTTTAAAGCTGCATGAGATCCTGTCCGAAGTAAAGGACACAGCCAGTTCCACGGTATCAGAATTCTATGAATCGCATATAGTTTAGTAAATCTGCCAAGAAGAAAGAGGTTTTATATGGAAAGCGAGAATAAGAGCAATATCATTGACAGTGGTTATAAAGAGATTAAGATCAATAAAATGATTGTAAACGGCAAAGAGCAAGATGGCAATATTATAGATGGTGATGACACGAAAAACATTCAGGAACTAAATGTGACGGTCTACACGCAAAACGAGTAATCGGTCAATAGGGGGACATCTGATATGGGCGGTTTTAGAAATAATTCATTTCTAATCAGCGGTTCTAAGCTTCTGCCATGGAGAGAAAACCACTATAATTTTAAACTTTGCAGAAAGAACCACCAGATTATTAAGGGAACTATCTACAACCAGGACCAGTCTCCTTGCGCCGGTGCAACGGTTTTAGTCACTCAGATTGATAATGAAAAACAAGAGCGTATGTTGCTTGGCTTTGTTGTAACCGATAAGGCTGGACATTATATTTTCTCCCTGGAAGCAAATCCAAAGATGAAGTATGAACTGACGATTTTTGCTCCCATAATTCATAATTAAAAGGAGGTTATCTCTTGAGCGGCTATACAGAACTGATTATTCCACCTGGCAAATTTAATAACTGTAATGTGGCTCAGGTTGTAATTTCCATGGAAGCCTCCTGTGAAGTATTGTTAACGGGCACTGTTTTTAATACACGAGGTGAAGCCATGGAAGGGGCTGTAGTAAGAATTACGGCAGTCAATTCCCTTTGGCAGAGAACGCTTTTGGGTTATGTCACGACCAATCAGTTTGGCGAATTTGCTGTGGTGGTGGAGAAAAATTCTAACATTGATTATCAGCTTGATATCTACGAGCCGATCCTAAATGATGAGGAAGGGACCAAGCCATGGCATACGCAGTAATCAAAGGTCTGGTACGAGATACCAACAAGGAACCGGTTCGGGAAGCCGTAGTCATACTGGAACGTCTGGTCCCGGTCTTTTATGAGGATCTGCAGGAAGAAGATTTTTCCGGTGTTTATCTGGGTCATACCCTGACCAACCGATATGGGGAATTCTGCTTTCGGGTTTCGGACAGAACCAGTACGTATCGAATCAAGGTATTTGACAATGGTCATGGCGGAGGGAGGTTGCAATGAAAAAGGTGCTTGTCACGGGGGCCGATGGATTTATTGGAAGCCATCTAACGGAAGAACTGGTTCTTAAGGGGTATCAGGTTAAGGCATTTGCCTGCTACAATTCATTTCATCAATTTGGCTGGCTGGATACGCTGCCAACCCACATCAAAGATGAAATAGAAATCATCAGCGGAGACATCAGAGATCCAAACGGCGTAAGATCGGCTCTTTCCCTGGTGGAATCTGTATTTCACTTAGCTGCCTTAATTGCCATTCCATACAGTTATGAGGCACCAGATTCTTATGTGGATACCAATATAAAGGGTACCTTAAACGTCCTACAGGCTGCCAGAGACTTAGAGACACAAAAGGTATTAATCACTTCGACTTCCGAAGTGTATGGAAGTGCAGACTATGTTCCTATGGACGAGGCGCATCCAAAGAAGGCGCAGTCTCCTTATGCTGCTACAAAAATTGGCGCAGACCAGCTCGCCCTTTCCTTTTACCGCAGCTTCTCCCTGCCAGTTTCCATAGTTCGTCCTTTTAATGCCTACGGACCCAGGCAATCTGACCGGGCGGTGATACCCACCATTATCAGTCAGCTTCTGGCTGGAAAGAAAGAGATCCATTTGGGTAGTCTGACACCCACCAGGGATTTTAATTATGTAAAGGACATTGCTAACGGCTTTATAGAGATTGAAACATCTCCTAACACCATAGGAGAAGAAATAAATATAGCAAGCGGCATAGAGATCTCCATTGGTGATCTGGCAAAAGAGCTTATTAAGCAGATCAATCCAGAGGCAGAGATTGTCTGCGAGGACCAGAGGCTCCGCCCAAAGATGAGCGAAGTCACCAGGCTTCTTGGCTCCAATGCAAAGCTTACCAGATTAACCCATTGGAAACAGGAGTATCCCCTTTCACTTGGCCTTAAAAACACCATTGAATGGATTGAAAAGAACCAGAATCACTTTCGGACAGACCGATATAACATCTAAGGAAATAGGAAGGGAGTCAAATGATACATTTATCTGTTCCTGTTTTAAAAGGAAATGAAAAAAACTATATGGACGATGCCATTGCAAATGGCTGGGTCTCAACCGCGGGAAGTTATGTGACCAGATTTGAAAGGGAAATGGCCGCCTACTTAAAGGTACCAGCCACAGCTGCCCTGCAAAGCGGAACTGCCGCCCTGCACCTTTCCATGCTCCTTTCGGGCATAAAACAGGATCAGGAGGTCATTGTCCCCACGCTCACTTTTATAGCTGCTATTAATCCCATTGCGTATTTAGGTGCTCATCCAGTTTTTATGGACTGCGACGATACCCTGAACATGGATTGCGAAAAGCTTTCTAAGTTTTTGGAAACGGAATGCAGGAAGACAAAAGATGGACTCTTAAACCGTTCCTCTGGTCGGATCATAAAAGCTGTTTTAGTCGTACATGTCTTTGGAAACATGGCTGACATGGAAACACTTCTACGCTTATGCAGCCAATATGATTTAAAGCTCATTGAAGATGCCACCGAAGCACTTGGTACCAGATACACCAAAGGCAGCTTAGAAGGGCGCTTTGCAGGCACTATAGGAGATTTTGGAGCGTATTCCTTTAATGGCAATAAAATTATCACCACGGGCGGAGGTGGAATGTTAGTTGCAAGGCGGGAAGAGGATCTTAAAAAAGCTGTTTATCTTTCTGCTCAGGCTAAGGATGATCCCTTTTCTTACGTTCACAATGAAATCGGCTATAACTACCGGATGACCAATATTCAGGCGGCTCTTGGTGTTGGACAGCTGGAATGTCTGGAAGATTACATTAATACAAAGACTTATAATTATAATTACTATAAGAGTTTATTAAAAGACAGGACTCACGTTTCACTGCTCCCATTTTGTGATTGGGCGAGAAATAACCACTGGTTTTATTCCTTGTTGCTTAATAGTAAGAGCTTGGACAGAGATACTCTTATGTCCCATTTGAGGAAATCCAAAATTGAAGTAAGGCCAATCTGGAAGCTGAATCATACTCAGGTTATGTATGAAAACTGTCAGACCTACAAAATAGAGAAAGCTCCTTTTTACCAAAGTCATATCATAAATCTTCCATGCAGCGTAAACCTTTGTGAAGCTGACATGGATTTTGTTGCCAATGCCCTGAAACTTGTCTGACGCTGGAAGGAGGATGGCTTACATGGATGTGAAGAAATTCTTTATTTCACCAGACGTTTCCATAAGAGAAGCCATACGGCAGTTGGATGAAACAGCAAAGAAGCTTCTACTGGTGGTGGTGGACGGCAAGCTGGCAGGTGTGGTCACCGATGGGGATATCCGTAGGTGGATTTTAAAAAACCAGGATTTATCCCAGGCAATAAACTTCATTATGAACTCTTCTCCCATTTCCATTACAAAAGCGGAAGTAGGTCAGGCATTCACCATCATGAAGGAAAAGGGAATCGAAGGTCTTCCTCTTGTGGACGAAAACAAGCAGGTCTTGGATATTCTCTTCTGGAATGAGTTGGGGTCTGATGAAGGGGAAAAGCCAGTGAAAAAGGACGTTCCCGTGGTTATTATGGCGGGTGGAAAAGGTTCCAGGCTATATCCCTATACAAAAATCATACCAAAACCTCTCATCCCCATTGGCGATACCCCTATCGTGGAACGGATTATGAATCAGATGATATCTTATGGTTTTACGGACTTCTATCTTACGGTGAATTATCGAAAGGAACTGATTAAAGCATATTTTAATGATGATAATCGGTATCATCTAAACTTTGTGGAAGAAAAGGAACCACTTGGTACCGCAGGGGCTTTGACTCTTTTAAAGGATATGATAACGGGTAGTTTCTTTGTTAGCAATTGCGATATTCTAGTTGACGTTAATTATGAAAAGTTGCTTTACCACCATACAAAGAATCAGAATCAGATTACGGTTATTACCGCCATGAAGAATTATGAAATCCCTTATGGAGTGGTTTCTCTCGATGATGGGGGGCGCATTCAGGCTCTCAATGAGAAGCCAAACTATGAATTTCTGGTAAGTACCGGGTTATACGTTCTGGAACGAGATGTGTTAGACCTTATTCCAGAAGATATTCCCTTTGATATGCCGGATTTGATACGCCTTTGTCTTAAGAATGGAAAACAGGTAGGCGCCTATCCGGTCATGGACAGCACTTGGCTTGATATGGGGGAATTCAGTGAGATGAAAAAGATGGCTGAGAGAATGAAGGTATGAAAAAGAAGCTGGTTGTAATTGGCGGTGGGGGCCATGGAGAGAGTGTTATTGATTCCATTCGTTCCACTAGGGAGTTTGATATTATTGGAATTCTGGACGAAGGAAAATCCGTTGGCACCAGTGTCTCTGGGATTTTGATTCTTGGAGGAGATGTTCTTTTGCCAGAGCTTTTTAAACAGGGGGTTTGCTACAGTGTCATTGCTGTAGGCAGTATGGGAAACCCACAGCCAAGGATTCGAATCTATGAAACACTAAAAAGTGCCGGGTTCTTGATTCCTAACATCATAGATAAAAGTGCAATACTATCTCATGATGTGGAGATGGGAGAAGGTAATTTTATTGGAAAAGGTGTGATTCTGGGTGCCAATGTAATACTTGGAACCGGATGTATCATTAACACCGGTTCTATCCTGGAGCATGGCACTGTCATTGGAGATTTTTCTCACGTTGCCCCAGGCGCGGTCCTTTGTGGCAATGTGCGGGTGGAGGAACATGTCCACATTGGTGCAGGAAGTACGGTCATTCAAAATGTCACCATTAAAAGCAACTCTATGATTGGAGCAGGTAGTCTGGTATTAAGGGATATTTCTTCAAACAAGCTGGCTTATGGAAGCCCGGCAAGGGAGGTTGGAACTTATGAGCAGAGTCATGATTATAGCCGAAGCAGGGGTCAATCATAACGGAGATTTGAATACAGCCAAAAGACTGATTGATGCAGCAAAAGAGGCAGGGGCCGATGCCGTAAAGTTTCAAACCTATCGTGCTGACCTACTAGCCGCCCCCAGCGCTAAGAAAGCAGACTACCAGTTTGAACATACTGGAAAGAATCATTCTCAATATGAGATGTTAAAAGAGCTGGAATTATCTTATGACAACTTTAAGGAGCTTTTTGCGTATTGCAACCACCAAGACATCCTGTTTTTATCCTCTCCCTTTGATGAAATAAGTATGGAATATTTAGACCATCTGGGCGTGGAGATCTTTAAGATTCCCTCTGGTGAAATCACAAACTATAACTACCTAAAGAAAGCTGCTGCCTTAAAAAAGCCAATTATTCTTTCCACCGGAATGTCCACGATAGAAGAAATTAAGGAAGCACTGAACCTCCTAGACGAAGGAGGACAGGAAATCACACTTCTTCACTGTTCCAGTGCCTATCCAACTCCTATGGAAGATGTCAATCTAAATGCCATGTTCCACTTAAAAAAAGCCTTTCAAAAAAGAGTGGGCTATTCGGACCATACCATGGGAATTGAAGTTGCAGTTGCCGCAACTGCCCTGGGCGCATGTATCATTGAAAAACACATTACCCTTAATAAGGCCATGTCTGGCCCTGACCACAAGCTGAGTCTGGAGCCAAAGGATTTTAAACTTATGGTAAACAGCATTCGAAACATCGAAATAGCTATGGGAACCGGAAGAAAGGCACCGTCAACGGAGGAATTTAAAAACAGGGACTATGTAAGAAAGTTTCTGGTAGCCGCTAAGGAGATTAAAAAGGGGGATTTATTTACTATGGATAATTTATGTGCCAAACGCTGTTCTCCTGGAATCTCTCCTATGAGGCTTGCATCTATAATCGGAACACCATCTAATAGGGATTATAAGACCGATGAGAGGATTGAAATATGATACGCTTGTGTGTGGTGACTGGCAGCCGGGCGGAATATGGCCTGCTGCTTCCAGTGATACGCAGAGTTATGGCTGATCCTGATTTTAAGCTTTTGTTGGTGGTGACTGGCACTCATATGGATTCCAGGTTCGGAGCAGATTACCGGGAGATGGAACAAGATGGAGTAACCATTGATGAAACCGTGGAGATGAATCTGGCAAGCGACTCTTCCTACGGGATCTGCCAATCTATGGGATTAGAGCTCATTGGTATTTCCAAAGCTTATGAGCGGTTAAAGCCAGATATGATACTCCTTTTAGGGGACCGTTATGAGATTTTTATCGCGGCTAGTGCTGCCAGTATCTGTAACATTCCCATTGCTCATATCCACGGCGGGGAGCTGACTAGAGGGGCTTATGATGACTGTATGAGGCATAGCATTACAAAGATGAGCTATCTTCATTTTACCAGCACCATGGAATATAGAAAAAGGGTCATACAGCTTGGGGAATCGCCTGACCGGGTGTTTCACGTAGGGGCACTAGGGGTGGAGAGGTTAAAGGAGTTATCTTTGCTGTCTCGAAAGGAGCTGGAAACATCCTTAAACCTATCTCTTGGCTCTTCCACCGCTCTAATTACGTACCACCCTGCCACGTTGGAGTCAGCAGATATTGAAGAACAGATGGAACCGCTTTTTAAGGTTCTGGATTCCTTTCCTGACTTGTTTGCTGTATTTACGGGAAGCAATTCGGATACTGGAGGGCGCAAGGTTAATGAAATGGTGGCTGATTATGCAAAACACCACCACCACCACCGGGCGGCATTCTACAACTCTCTAGGTTCCCTTCGCTATCTAAGTCTGATGAGCCAGTGCACTATGGTTATTGGGAATTCCTCCAGTGGCATTATAGAAGCACCCAGCCTAAAGGTACCGACGGTAAATATCGGAACCAGACAAAAGGGCAGAGTCATGGCTGATTCTGTTATAAACTGTGATACTTCATATGATGGCATTCTCTCAGCCATTCTTAAGGCAAGGGATTTTAACTGGAAGGACTGTTCTATTTTAAATCCCTATGACAGTCCTGACACGAGTAAAAAGATTTTAGATTTCATAAAGCAGGCAGTTCAGAATGGAATTTGTCTGGGGAAAGATTTTTATGACATTGATTGGAGTTAATCATGTATCAGGACAAACGATTTCTTGCACTCATACCTGCCAGAAGCGGATCCAAAGGGCTTCCCCATAAGAATATAAAAGAGATTAATCATAAGCCATTACTGGCATATACCATTGAGGCATGTAAGATGGCGGGTTTCTTTGATGATATTATTGTTTCTACGGATTCGGAACTGTATCGGGAAATAGCTCTTCATTGGGGCGCTTCGGTGCCATTTTTAAGACCGGAAGAGTTATCCAAAGATAACGCAGCTACAATGGATGTCATTAGCCACGCACTGGAGGAAATGACTAAGCTTGGTAAAACATACGATTATATTATGCTGCTCCAGCCTACCTCTCCCCTTAGAAATGCAAAACATCTAAAGGAAAGCGCAGCCCGTTTGTTTGAATCTCAGGCCGACTCTGTTGTTAGTATCTGCCCCTTTGACTGCAACTGCTATTTATCTGTTCAACTTACAGATTCCGGCGAAATTCGGATTCCTTCTCAACATGAGAAACAAATTAGAAGGCAGGATGTTTCTTCTGGCTATCGGTTAAATGGTGCTATTTATCTTACCTCTGTGCCATTTTTCTTGAAGTATAGGAATTTTTATGCTGGAGTGACTTATCCCTATTTTATGGATCCCCTTCATTCCGTTGATATTGATGAGGAGTATCAATTTTATATCGCACAATTGCTTTTAAATGATGGGCTTGGAGATATCCTAGATGAGGGTTACAATTAATTGAAAACGACTGACATTGAGTCGCTGATAGTCAGTCGTTTTTCGTTTTATTTCATATAATTAATTCCACTCTCTCATGTTTTAATCAGTGCTGATACTACTTTATAATGGGATAATACCATTTATCATTTAATTGTTATCGGTATTCAAGCTTATATTTCTATAAGTAAGGTCATTCCGAGACTCAAATCCCAACTGAGACCAAAAATGATTTCCCAAATCATTGGTTGAATACACCACCAATGCCACCTTATTGATTTGCTGTTGTTTTAAGGCTTCAAGCACTGCATTGACCAACGCGCCGCCAATTCCCTTATTTCTATGATACTCCGTTACCGCAGTATGGTAGATGTAGCCCCTTCGACCGTCATGACCGCATAATATTACCCCTGCAATTTCGCCCTCATATTCTGCAACAAAACAAGTGTCTGGATTACGGACTAGGAACCGTCCGATTCCTTCTTTTGAATCATCTAAGCTTCGCATTCCCATTCCAGGAGTCGTACACCACAAACGATACACCAAGTCATAATCATCTATCTGCATCAATCGGATCTTCATATTTATATCCCCTCCATCTTAAGTGGCGTATAAGCACCTGTAACCTCTATAACATTGTCATCTGGATCCGTAAATTGAAAATAATAATAGGAAGATACATGACAAACATACTTAATCCCACATCTGTCCTGGTAATTTTTCTTTCACCTTCTCTGAGAATTTCTTATCGAATTCTTCGGTTTCTTCTTTGGAGGGATCAAAGGACATATCAAACTTAAGAATTCCACCTATCCCTGCCAATGCACCCTGAACGAGAGGTTTCACCATAAAAAAAGTGAATTCTCCATCTCTGTTTTTATCTAGATATATCCCATATTTACTGGCTGATTCAAAACCAAATCTATGATAATAACGAGAGTTTCCGGTTATAAAAACAGCCTCAAAACCAAGCTGTTCTACTTTTTTCAAACTATGAAAAATCAAGTTCTTACCAAGCCCCTCACCCTGACAATCTGGTCTAACTGACAAAGGTCCAAAGCCCACCAAGTCAATTCTCTCCCCATTATCCATTTGTAATTCCACATAAGAATACATGATGGAAGCAACAATCTCTCCATTTCTTTCAATAACGAAATCAAGTTCCTTTATAAATCCTGGACTCTTTCTTAGATTATGTGCTACCAAATGTTCATTGCAGCCGGGTCTGTAAACATTCCAAAATGCCTCCCGTACCAAATGTTCTACTTCTAAATAATCCTTTTCTTCTTCAAGTCGGATGATATCCTTCATAATCTCACTCTTTCCTCTCCCCAATATGTAACACGGCTTAAACTATTATTTCTGCCCAAAATAAAGACCATGGATACTAGCCCCTAAGATTGCTGGCTCTTCGCAGGTAGCAAGATGATACCCATACAATTGTTCCAAACTATTCTCAGAGGCTCCATTCATCTTTTCACTTAGAGCATATATCATACCATCGGTCCCAATATTTTTTATTTTCCTGACACCTGATTGATTGGTCAAACGTTCTATTTCCTCTGGAGTTGTATATGTAAAAATAGAGTCCGTCCTGTTGTGAAAGATACGAACCGCATCCTCAATATTTTTTAATCCATCTTCAACATTTACCATAAACTGGGCGAAACGATTGATATAGGAAAGCACCAATGTTCCACCTGGTTTTAAGATACGCAAGCATTCCTGTATGGCTCTCCTTTGATCTGTTTCATCAGATAGATGATACAGTGCACCCATACAAAGAACAACATCAAAGCTTTCCTCTTCCAGAGCAGACAAATCAAGCACATTCATAACTTGAATATCTTGAAGTAGATCCACTTTTTCATGCTGTTTTATAAGATCAACATTATTAGGAACCAAATCACCAGATATTACTCTATGGCCCTGATCCGCCAAGTAAAAGGAGTATACTCCGGTACCAGCACAGGCATCTAGTATCTTACTGCCCGGTTTAAACAATCGGTTAAAATATTCCACTGTAGTCAGATATTCTAATTTGTGACGTTTAAGCCTTCCCTCTTCATCATAATTGTTATAATACCCCACCACTGAATTTTCCAACTTCTCCTTACCCCCATTTATATGTAATCACAGATTTATCATCTGATAAACCATTTCATACTCCTACTTCCCAGGATTGGGATCTGGATACCAGGTGCTAGTTAAATCCTTCCCACGAAAAATCTGTTTTTTCCCATTGAATTTATGCATATACATATCTTCCTCTGGATAATAACAGGTATCTTCTGGCTCATTGGTTCCAACGTCCAAAATCTCCAGTATGTCACTGCCAGAATTATAGAAAGTATGGGCGATATTTTCCCCGGCTGGCTTGCCGATAAAATCTCCTTTACTAACCTCTTTCTCCTCACCATTTAGCTTAAGAGTTCCCGTCCCCGAAAGTATGAGGAAAAACTCCTCCTGTTGAGAATGGCTGTGATATCTGGTACTGTAAGCGCCTGGTGGGACATAATCTATGTTCACGTATATCTTTTGGTTTCCAGAAGCTTCCCCCAATGATTTCGTCATCAATCCCACAGCATCCTGCCAGATATATGAATCAGATAACTTATTTATATTTTTAACGTCCATGCAATTCCCCTCCTGAACAAAAGCACAACCCTTAGATAAAAGAAACGTTTTACCAAACTTTATTTCCCTATAAACACTACAATCGTCCTTGGTGGAACCAAGAAATTCCTACCCTCAACTTTGGGCTCCTCTCCAGAACCATACATACTGTTTCGCTCAATCTCATCGGTATGAAACACAATATGCCAGGACTTTCCTTCCTTTAGACTAGGTAGATCGAACTTATGAGGTTCCCAGTGCATGTTAAAGATTACATAGAAGTTCTCATCCCTTGTCCCATCTGCTTTCGCCCCATACGCTCCACAATAGAAAACGCCAAGCTGTCGCCTGAAATTCTCAAATTCCGGGCACCAGGTTCTAACTCCATGATAAGATAGATCAGGCAGACCACAAGCCAAATAGTCCATAAGCCTTGGTTCCTTACTCATATGAAAGACAGGGTGAGACTTACGAAAGGCAATGAGGGCTTTCACAAAATCTAAAAGATCCTGGTTCTTCTTCACCAGATTCCAATTGAGCCATGTCACTTCATTGTCCTGGCAATAGGCATTATTATTGCCTGACTGAGAATGACCAAACTCATCTCCCGCCATAATGAGAGGAGTTCCCTGACTTAGAAACAGAAGTAAAAATGCATTGCGAAGCTGTTTTTTCCTTCGTTCCACAACGGCCTTTTTTCTGGTAGGTCCTTCAATGCCGCAGTTCCAGGAATGATTATAGGGATTACCGTCCTGATTCTTTTCCCCATTCCTTTCGTTATGCTTGGTATCATAAGAAACCATATCCATCATGGTAAACCCATTGGTGGAAGCCATATAGTTTATTACCGCCCGGTCAGAAGGATTATTCCTCATACGGAAAGCCAGATGCTTCATCTGGTCCTCATCTCCCTTAAGCACCCGTCGCATATCTACAAGGAAATCATCATTACAGTCCCCCAGATGCTTATCTTTTCCCTCAATCTTTTCCTCCCAGGAATGAGCCAAAAGCTTGATTTTACTTAAATAAGGGTCATTTCTTAGTAACTCCAGAGGTAAAAAACCAGTCAGATGAATTCCATCCAAATGAAATTCCTCTGCCCAGAAGCGTACCACATCAAGAACAAAAGAAGCCGGTTCCTTTCCGGTAAAATAAAGCTCTGTCATGAGTTCCAGCCCTTCCTTATGAAGAGCCTTTACGAGATTTTTTAATTCTCGGCCTGGGTCAGTCTCTAAAGATGAATAGGAAGCCTTGGGAGAAAAGTAAAACCCGGGACCATATCCCCAATAATTAATTTTCCCAGTTGGTTTATCCACACCAAAAGGATTTCCCTGCACAACTTCTGGAAGAATCACCTCCTGAAATTCATTGACCGGCAAAAGCTCCACCGTGGTAACTCCCAAATCCTTTAAGTATGGAATCTTTTCAAGGATTCCCAGAAACGTTCCTTTCCACTTCACACCAGAGGAGCTGTGCTTTGTAAATCCCCGGCAATGCATGCGGTATATGATAGAGTCTTCATAAGGGATGTATGGCAGCGTATCTCCCTCCCAGTCAAAATCCCTTTCTTTTATGGGACAGAGATAGATATCTTGTGCACGTTCTAAGTCGCCCCAGACCTCCCTGCCCAGATACTCCCTTCCACAAGGATCGGAAAAACGGATTCCATCAATATCAAAACAATAGGAAAGACCGGAAATATCGTCTAAAGAAACCGTCATAGAGAAGACATTTCCTCTGCGAAATTCCTGGGGAAAGGAAATGATTTGTGACGGTTCCATCTCCCCATCTTTAAATAGCAGAAGGCGGCAGTGCTCTCCTTCTGCGGCTATGCAAACATGGAGCCCCTCCGGAACTATATGAAGTCCCATGGGATAAGTTCTATCTCCGGCCTTAATCCTGTACTGTTCCATACCATTTTCTCCTCTGCCACTTCGTCCCGTTTACTGGTTTTTGATCTGCTCTGCCAGTTCATTTAAGTACATCCAGCGTTCCATTTTCTCTTCCAGAAGCTGTTCTTTCTCTGTCTTTTCATTCATTAAGGTATTTAAACGGGTAAAATCTCTGGCTGCCTCTGCCATTTGACCTTCCAGCCCTTCCAGAGCCTCTTCCAGTGCCCCAATTTCGTCTTCAATGGTATCCCATTCCTTTTGTTCCTTAAAGGAGAACTTAAGCTTTCGCTCTGATTTAGGCTTTTCCTGTTTCTTTTTCTCACCGCTATCATCCTTTTTCGAAGTGGCATCCTTTGGCTCCGTTCCCTGTGGATGTTTCCTTTCATAGGCAACCTGATAATCGGTATATCCGCCCTCATACTGAACCACTTTCCCATCTCCTTCAAAGGCTAAGATACGCCTCATCACACGGTCAAGGAAATAACGGTCATGGGAAACCGCTATCACAATTCCCATAAAGCTATCCAGATAATCCTCTAAGATTGTAAGGGTCTGAATATCCAGGTCATTGGTCGGCTCATCCAAAAGTAACACATTGGGAGCTTCCATAAGAATTCTTAACAGATACAGTCTTCGTTTTTCTCCACCAGAGAGCTTCTCAACGGTGGTGTACTGAACGCTGGAAGGGAATAAAAAGCGCTCTAACATCTGGGAGGCGCTGACACTTCCATCCTTTGTTTGCACATACTCTGCCACATTTCGAATATAATCGATGACCTTTAAGCTGCCATCCATGTCTTCACTTTCCTGAGAAAAGTACCCTATCTTAACCGTCTGACCAATGGTCACGGTACCAGAATCCGGCTCCTGCCAGCCAGCGATTATTTTCATAAGCGTAGACTTTCCGCTTCCATTTGGCCCGATGATTCCGATTCGTTCATTCTTTAAGAAGATATAGGTAAAGTCCTTCATTAACACCTTATCCCCATAGGCTTTACAGATATGTTCCAGCTCCACAGTGGTTCGACCAAGACGGCTGGAGATAGAATCCAGTTCCACTTTCTGGTCAAATTCCAGGCCCTTTTGATCCCGAAGGGTCTCGAATCGTTCAATATGAGCCTTTTGCTTGGTGGAACGAGCTCTGGCTCCACGCTGCATCCATTCAAGCTCCACCTTTAAGATGGACTGGCGTTTTCTCTCAGAAGCAATTGCCATGTCCATACGTTCTGCCTTCAGATTGATATAGCCCTCGTAATTAGCCTGATAGCTGTAAAGCTTTCCTTTATCAAGCTCCACAATCCGGTTGGTCACGCTGTCCAGGAAATACCGGTCATGGGTTACCATTAAAAGCGCACCCCTAAAACGGCGAAGATAATCCTCCAGCCAGTCTGCCATACTGCTGTCTAAGTGGTTGGTCGGCTCGTCAAGAACCAAAATATCCGTGGTGGATAACAAGACACTTACCAAAGCAACTCGCTTTCTCTGTCCTCCAGAGAGAGTCTCAACCTTAGAATCAAAATCAGTAAACCCTAGCTTGGTCAACATGATCTTTGCCTGGCTTTCCAGATCCCAAACGTGTTCATGTCCTTCATTATCCCGGACAATGCTCTCTATGATGGTATCCCCATCTTGAAACTTAGGGTTTTGAGAAAGGAACCTGATATCTAAGTTCCTTCCCTTTACCACATTCCCTTCATCTGGCTCCTCTAGTCCGGCAACAATTCGAAGCAGTGTTGATTTACCCGTTCCGTTAATGCCGATTAAGCCGATTTTCTCCCCTTCATTGATGCTAAAGCTGGTATCATCAAACAACAGCCGTTCTGTATATGATTTTGTTAAATGCTCTATAGTCAGTAAATTCATTTCTTATCCTTTTCTCCTGTCTGTCCTTTAGCGGATTACTAACTCCACCGGGCAGTGGTCCGAACCCAGAACCTCTGTATGGATGGCGGCTCGTTCAAGCCTGTCCTTTAAACTTTCTGAAACGCAGAAATAGTCAATACGCCAGCCTGCATTTTTTTGTCTGGCGCTGAAACGATAGGACCACCAGGAATATACCCCTTCTAAATCCGGGTAAAAATAGCGGTACGTATCTATAAAACCTGCGCCCATAAGATTGGAGAACTTCTCCCTCTCTTCATCTGAAAATCCAGCATTTTTCCGGTTGGCTTTTGGATTCTTTAAATCAATTTCTTTGTGTGCCACATTTAAATCACCGCAGAAAATCACTGGCTTTTTTTCTTCCAGCTTCTTTAAATACGCTAAAAATGCTTCCTCCCAGGTCATCCGGTAAGGAAGACGGGCAAGCTCATTCTGGGAATTGGGCGTATAGCAGGTGACCACATAATACTCTTCAAATTCTACGGCAATCACTCTGCCTTCTTTGTTGTGTTCCTCTTCGCCGATACCATAAGCCACAGAAATTGGCTCCTCTTTTGTAAAGATTGCAGTACCTGAATATCCCTTTTTCTCGGCATAATTCCAGTACTGATGATAGCCAGGTGTTGGAAGGTCAATCTGTCCTTCCTGCAATTTACTCTCCTGGATACAAAATACATCTGCATCCATTTCATTAAAATAATCCAAAAATCCCTTCTCCACACAAGCACGAAGGCCGTTTACATTCCAGGAAATCATTTTTTTCATCATTATTCACCTCAAATCAAAGATAGGACTAGTATACCATTTTCCTTTGGGTTAGAAAAGGGGGCCATCGCACAAACTGCGAAAGCCCCCAAATTTAAAAATCAACTCTGTTTATCCTGCCATTTTTTTCGTTCTACAAGCCGCCCCATGAAAAAGGCAAGCACTCCTACCCCGATTCCAGTCTGAAGACAGAAGATTAGACTCTCCACTTCTCCTGGAAGTTCCCCGCCAAGCATGGTTTCAAGCACAGGAGTAAACCATGGTTCATACTCCGTTCCATTGATCTCAGAGATCATCTGACTTCCTGCATCATCAGAACCACCAAATTCCGCTCCCTTGATTGCAAAGAGAGGAATTATTGCAATGAGACAAGCTAATAACAAAAGCACTGCCATAATCTTTTTATTTTTTGCTGTCATCTTATCTCACCTCCTTGGAAAATCCCATGGCCTTCAACTCAGGAAGAGCATAGGTTTCAAGCGCCATAATAATAACCGCGGTAAGAATTCCCTCTATGATAGCTAAGGGAAGCTGAGTGGGGGCAAATACCCCTAAGAACTTGATTGCAGAAGCACCCACTCCACCAACCTCGGAGGGATAAGCGAAGGCAAGCTGAATGCTGGTCACACAGTATGTAAATAAATCCCCAATCATAGCGGCTAAAAATACGCTGACCAGTTTATTGACCTTTAAGCTTCTGCATAATTTATAAATTCCAAAAGACACGAATGGTCCTGCAATCGCCATGGAAAAGGTATTGGCTCCAAGGGTAGTAAGTCCTCCATGTGCCAGCAAAATCGCCTGGAAAATCAGTACGATAATTCCAAGAATACTCACAGCTGACGGTCCAAACAAGATGGCCCCAAGGCCAGTTCCTGTCATATGGGAACAGCTGCCTGTCACAGATGGAATCTTTAAGGAGGAAATCACAAAAACAAATGCCCCCGACATGGCAAGTATTGTGATTGCTTTCCTGTTCTCCCGAAGAGTTTTCTTAATGGAGAAAAATCCGGCTGCCAAAAATGGAATACAGATTGCTCCCCAGGCAATGCAATACCCCGCTGGCAAATATCCCTCCATAATATGCATGGCATAGGCGCTTGGAACGATTCCAAAGGCCAGTGCAAATGCGGTTGCAAGCTTCATGATACTTTTTTCTTTCTTACTCATTTGTTATTCTCCTTCCAATAAAATAAGCACCCGACATCCGACGATTCCCACTCATCAGACAGGCGCTTTTTAAGGAAAATCTTTCTATCACAAAAAGATCTTCCCACATGGGTCATCACTCGTAACCAATGTGCAGCGAAATGAAAGGCAGGTCTTCTGACTCATGAATCAACGCAACAGTTTCTCTTCCCAGTTTCCCAGTGATTTATCAAACTGCGCTCCACACTTACAGCGGCGGGACCGTAAGGGATTTTCACCCTATTCCCTATTATCCTGCGGAGAATTTTCACAGGCACCTTTCACAAAATACTCTTTTATTTTAGCCCTAATACCATTATCTGTCAATTTCTTTCCATCTACAGGTATCTGCCTGTAACATGCCATCAAGCTCCTTTGCATCTTTCGGGCAAACAGCATCCTTTTGCAAGACTCCATGCCTTACCAGGCTTTCAAATACCTCCATAATAACAGGCTTTCTTAAATTTGCTTCCTCCAACACATCAGGGGAATTAAACACATCTCTCACCGGACCGTCTGCAATCATGTTACCCCCTGAAAAAACAAGAGCACGCTCTGCCCATTGAAATGCGAAATCCACATCATGAGTGGAAATCAATAAAGTTTTCCCCAAATGAGTCATCTCATCCAGAACTTCCTTTAGCATCTTAACATTGACAGGATCAAGAGACGCTGTTGGTTCATCAAAGAGAATCACCTCTGGTTCCATTGCGATGATATCCGCTATGCTGACCCGCTTTTTCTCTCCGCCGCTTAAATAGTGGGGAGGCCTGTCCTTCATTTCGGTTAAATTCATGGAAGCCAATGATGAATTGACCCGTTTTACTACTTCCTCTTTGGGAAGCCTTAGATTCATAGGACCAAAGGAAACCTCTGAAAAAACCGTAGAAGCAATGATCTGATTATCCGCATCCTGGAATACGATTCCAACATTTCTTCTCAGTTCATTCATATCCTTTTTACCAATTTCCTTCTCCCGATAGATAATCCTTCCGGAATCTGGCGTAAGTACCCCGTTAAGAGTGAGAAATAAGGTAGATTTCCCAGCTCCATTGGAACCAAGTACCACAATCTTTTCTCCCTTTTTAACCGTTAGATCAATGCCTTTTAACGCCTCTTTTTCCTGACCGTAGGAATAGCGCAATCCCTCAGCCTTTAAAAGTACTTCTTCCACAGCCACACCTTCTTTCTCTTATGGTACCAATAGGAAAATCAGTAAGAGAACCGTAAAATAACAGAGAGCGGCAATGATCTGCCACAAATCTACCTTTTTTTCCTCCGTTAAAAACAAAAGCTCTCCATCATAACACCTGGCTACCATCGCATCGTAGTAAGTATTTGCTTTTTTTAAGGATACTACAAACAGATTTCCTGCACTGCTTCCAAATGAGCGGCAGGACGTTTTAAAATCATTGTATCCAAGTCTTGATACGGCTGCCTGCTTCATAAGGCGCTGGGTACCTGTCATAACAAAGATAAACCGGTAGATCATATGCATCAGCTCTATAAACAGCTTTGGAACATGAAGGTGTTTTAACACACCAATCACTTCACTGGCGGGAGTGGAAAGAACCAGCATATACATGGCGCTTAGTGCCGCAATTGCCTTTAAGACCAGGTTAAGAGCTGTCATGCCTCCTGCTTTCGATACCCAAACATAATGCCCAAACCCATGAAACAGCACGTAACCAAATGGCTTTGAAGAGAATTCAATGACTATGGCTAAGGTTCCAAGAATCAAGAAACCAAGCGGTATTTTTAAGAGCTTTAAGTATTTCAGAAGGGGTAAGCCCCCAAACCAAACCGTAACAGCAGACATGGTCAAAAGCACGGTTATGGAAATCCCCAGATGGTTTGCACCAATACAAAACAGTAAAGCTCCTGCTGCCACAGCTGCCTTAAAACCAGGACTGATGCCCCTCATACGGGATTCATAGGCATAGGAATCAATTGTCTCCATCATTTCACCTCCTTTCCAAGCTGATTATAAGCCAGGAATGACCATACTGCAAGAAACTACTATAATTTTCTTTCTGGAGATAAAACAGAGACAAAGAAAAAGACCGATTAAGCTTTGGCTGTTTTATCAACCAAAACCTAAACGGCCCTATTCCGTTTGTCTCTATCTTATTGATTCTCTTGTGACTGTTCTTCTGTTAAAGTAAATACCTGTCTCTTACGAGCCATCTCATCACTATCAAGATATTCGTCATAGGTAGTAATCTTATCAATCAACTGACCATTTACGATTTCCATAATGCGGTTTGCCGTTGTCTGTACGATCTGGTGGTCACGGGAGGAGAAAAGAATCACTCCCTGGAATTTTACAAGGCTATTGTTTAAAGCTGTAATGGATTCCATGTCAAGGTGATCCGTAGGCTCGTCCAGCAGCAGTACATTGGAAGCAGAGATCATAAGCTTTGAAAGCATACAACGAACCTTCTCACCTCCAGATAATACCTTAACCTTCTTCACGCCATCTTCTCCTGCAAAAAGCATACGTCCAAGGAAACCACGCACATAGGTAGCATCCTTTTCTGGAGAATACTGGGTTAACCAGTCAGCAATGGTATCATCGTTATCAAACTCAGCTGAGTTGTCTTTGGGGAAATAACTCTGGCTTGTGGTAATGCCCCACTTATACTCTCCCTCGTCAGGCTCCATCTCTCCTGAAAGGATCTTAAACAATACAGTTTTTGCAAGTTCATTAGGTCCTACAAGAGCTACTTTGTCCTCACGGTTTATGGTAAAGGAAATATTATCAAGAACCTTAACTCCATCAATGGTCTTGGAAAGATTGGTTACAGATAATACTTCATTTCCAATCTCACGAGCTGGACGGAAATCAATGTATGGATATTTACGGCTGGATGGCTTAATGTCATCTAACTCGATCTTTTCAAGAGCACGCTTTCTGGAAGTAGCCTGCTTTGATTTGGAAGCATTGGCAGAGAATCGCTGAACGAATTCCTGAAGCTCTTTGATTTTCTCTTCCTTCTTGCGGTTTGATTCCTTCATCTGCTTCACCATAAGCTGACTGGACTCATACCAGAAATCATAGTTTCCTGCGTAAAGCTGAATCTTGCTGTAATCAATATCTGCGATATGAGTACAAACTTTATTTAAGAAGTAACGGTCATGGGATACTACGATAACCGTATTTTCAAAGTTAATAAGGAACTCCTCCAGCCATGCGATCGCATCTAAATCCAAATGGTTGGTAGGCTCATCCAAAAGAAGAATGTCAGGGTTACCAAACAGTGCCTGAGCAAGAAGAACTTTCACCTTCTCCGCACCATTAAGGTCCTTCACATATTTATAGTGTAAATCGGTTTCAATTCCAAGTCCATTTAAAAGGTTAGCAGCATCTGACTCTGCCTCCCAGCCATTCATGGCAGCGAATTCACCTTCTAAATCTGCTGCTTTAATACCATCTTCGTCGGTAAAATCTTCCTTCATATAGATGGCATCTTTTTCTTTCATGATCTCGTAAAGTCTGGTGTTACCCATAATTACGGTATCAAGTACCTGGAACTCATCATATCTATAATGATCCTGCTTTAAGAAGGATAGTCTCTCTCCTGGTGTTATAACGATATCTCCAGTTGATGTTTCCAGTTCACCGGAAAGAATCTTAAGGAATGTGGATTTACCGGCTCCGTTAGCACCGATTAAGCCATAGCAGTTTCCTTCTGTAAACTTAATGTTTACGTCCTCAAACAAAGCCTTCTTCCCGATTCTTAATGTTACGTTATGTGCACTAATCATCTTTAATTTCCTTTCTGTGATCTGCTTATGAAAATAACCATAAAAAAAGGCCCCTTGGACCCCTTGCTCTGTCATCTCTCTTATTTTACATGAAAATCCCGAATTTGCAAGCCTTTTATCAAAAAAGCCTTGTTCATCCGGGATTTTACGGCATTCTTCTTTTTTACTTGGCAGCTTCTACCTTTAATGGAAAATTAGATGTGCTACCAGCATCATAAGTGACTGTTACATAGATAACTTTCACTTTCGCTTTACTTCCATTGCTGTCATCATCAGCCTTTCCAAGAACATCGGTATCAAGGCCTTCTGCATTGTCTTTTAGAAAGCTGATATCCTTGCCGTCACCAGTATTAATGGTAAAGGTACTCATTGCCTGATCAATCACCGTTCCTGTTGCCTCCAAAGGCTTCATATCTTCCTGGGCATCTAATACAAGCAGAATTTTCGCATTCTTTGCATCAGCCCCTGAAATCTCTCCCTTATAAACCACAGAAACATCTACTCCTTTTTCTAATGCATAGGAGGTTTCAACCGCCGCTTCGTTTAAATCAAGTGGGATCTGATCTTTGCCGTTTGATACGGTAATCCCCTTCATGTTATCGGTGACACTTTCCACCTTGCCGTTTAAAATCTTAAATTCTCCGGTATTTCCCGGTGCTTCTGTGCTTGCCTGGGCCGTACTTTCCGAGCTTTTTGTCTCAGCAGTCGTTGCGGTCGTTTCTGTATTGCTTGCTGATTTTCCACAAGCTGTAAATACAAGGGTAGCACATAAAACTAATGCTGCAACCAAAGTTTTCTTCATAAGCTTCCTCTTCTTTCTTTTATAAAATAACCTATGATGTCACTTTCAGTATACCATCCGTTTGTGAAAAAACCTTTTCTTTTTTCTTAATTAATTTTTTATTTCCTAAAAATGGTATTTTGGGATGTTTTATCGCAGTTATTACTATTTGACGGTAGCAATACAAACTGACTTTCATATGATAAATTAAAAACAAAAGGTCTAAAAATATGTATATGTATACCCATCAAGGTAACTCTTATTATGCTGTACAGCCTATGAATCAAATGTCTTTCATACGAATTCTCCACGCCTCTCCTGATGCTCCGGCTGTAGACATATATGCAAACGGCAATATAATTGCGGAAGGACTTACCTATAAACAGTTGACAAATTACCTGCCAATCGTACCTGGTATTTATCAGATACAGGTGTATCCCACAGGTACAGACACAGATCCTGTCATTGATACATCCGTGACGGTACCTCAAAACAGTGCATTTACAATTGCTGCTGTAGGAAGATTATCAGATATTAGCCTATTACCAATTCCAGAAGCTTATATGCCTCACATGTTAATTGGGACGTCTGAAAATTCTTTTGTTCGATTCGTACATTTGTCCCCAAATGCGCCGGCTGTGGATATCACACTGCCAAACGGGACAAAACTTTTTGAAAATGTGTCATATCAGCAATTTACTGACTACATTGCAGTAAATACAGGAAACTATACGCTTCAAGTAAGACCTACCGGAAGTGACCAAGTAGTTTTAACCATTCCAAATGTAAATCTAATGCCAGGCGTGATTTATAGTATTTATGCAGTTGGTCTTGTTGGAGAGCAACCACCATTAGAAGCAATGATTGCAGTGGATGGCGAATATCAATAAACACCATATAAAAGCCCACATGAATTCGTTTTGATTAACGAAATCCATGTGGGCTTTTAAGCCTAAAGATTCTCCCCATATCTCCCAAGAAAACTCTGGGTACGGACATTGGATGAGGAGAATACTTCCTCAGGTGTCCCTTCCTCTACAATGACACCATCTGCCATAAAGATCACCCGGTCAGAAATATCTTTGGCAAACGCCATTTCATGGGTAACAATCACCATAGTAATCTGTAAATCCGCCAAAGAACGAATCACCTTTAACACCTCTCCAGTAAGCTCTGGATCAAGTGCCGAAGTAGGCTCATCAAAAAAGAGAATCTTAGGATTTAAAGCCAGCGCCCTTGCAATGGCAACTCTTTGGCACTGACCGCCGGAAAGCTGGCATGGGTACGCCTTTGCTTTATCCTCTAGTCCCATTTTCTTCAATAGCTTCATAGCTTCCTCACGGACTTCTTCCTTATTCCTCTTCTGTACGTGAAGAGGCGCGTCCATGATATTTTGAATAACTGACATGTGAGGGAATAGGTGAAAGTTTTGAAACACCAATCCGTAGTGTTTTTGAATCTTCTTTAGGGTTTCTTTCTCTGCATAAGTGGAAATTCCATTGGCTTCATTCCAAGCCGCCTTTTCTCCCAAATAGATTAACTCTCCTCCGTCCATCTGTTCCAGCATAGTGGCACACCGCAAAAGGGTTGATTTTCCCGAACCAGAGGGACCGATGATGGAGACGATTTCACCTTCCTTAACAGAAAGGGAGATATCCTTTAAAACCTCCTGGATGTTAAATGATTTTCTCACGTGGTTCATTTCCAGTAAATACATCTCATTCCTCCTATTCGTAGTAATTCATTCTTTTTTCTATGTATTCCATCCCAACAGCTACCACCAGGTTGAACACATAGTAAAAAAGTCCTGCTGCCACAAAGGGGATTAAGCTTGTCTGGGAAGAAGCCATGGCTTTTGCCACTGCAAACATCTCAAGAACACTAATAGTAAATGCAAGAGAGGTATCCTTAACCAGAGTAATTACTTCATTGGTGATGGAAGGCAAAATCCGTTTTACCACCTGTGGGAAAATAATCCGAACAAAGGTCTGGCTCTTTGAATAGCCAAGAAGCCGGGAGGCCTCATATTGGCCCGCCGGCATAGACTGTATTCCGCTCCGATAGATTTCTGCAAAATATGCTGCATAATTAATAGTGAAACCGATGAAAGCGGCTATGAGACGATAATCATTACTCACCTTTATCCCAAGGAGATAATAAGGCCCGAAGTAGACAACCATCAACTGAAGCATTAAAGGAGTCCCTCTCATGACTGAAATATAGAATTTTACAATGGCCTGTATGATTCGGTTCTTAGACATCCTTCCAAAAGATATCAAAAGCCCCAGGGGCAGGGAAAAGATCAGCGTCACCACAAAGATCTGGATGCTGACCCACATCCCGCCTGCCAGCTGTGAAAGTATCTGTATAAAAGTCATGATTACTCCTCCAATTACAATCTCTTATTTTCCAACCGTGGTTACATCCTTGCCAAACCACTGCTCTGAAATCTTCTTATTTGTGCCATCGGCTGCCATGGCTTCTAACTGTTCCTGTACCTGATCTCTTAAGGCATCATTGCCTTTCTTAAAGCCTACGCCGTACTCTTCGGCAGATAAGGACTCTTCTAAAATAACAAAATCTGATTTTCTCTGTTCAATCTGATATGCTGCCACGATAACGTCCATAGCAACCGCGTCCACAGCTCCCATTTCGAGATCCATAAATGCTGTATTATAATCTGGTGTGGTCTGCAAGGTCTTTAAGGATTTTAACAAAGTCTCATCCTCTTTTAGAGCCTTTTCCGCAGAAGAATCTGCCTGAACCTCAACGACCTTTCCAGAGAGGTCGGTAAGAGTTTTTATGCCTGAATCCTTTCCCACTACAAAGACTTGACTGTTCTTCATATAAGGTTTGGTCCAGGTATAGCTGTCTTCTCGTCCATTCATGGTAAATCCATTCCAGATGCAATCAATGTTACCAGAGGATAATTCCATGTCCTTGGCATCCCAGGCAATTGGCTGGGCTACGAACTTTTTCCCTAAACGATTAGCAACTTCCTTTGCCAGGTCTAAGTCAAAGCCAGTGTATTCTCCATTATCTGCTTTAAAGCCCATAGGAGGGAAGTCCTGATCGAATCCAACGGTAAACGTATCTTCTCCCTTTGTCGCCTTCGCAGCTTCTGTCGTTTTGTCTGTCTCTGCTGTCTTTTCTGACTCTGTTGTTTTGCCATCCTTAGTGGAATCTAAAGGGGCTACCTCTTTTTTGTTTGAGCAACCGCTAAGCATTGCAAGCGCTCCTAATACCAACGCTGTTTTTATCATTATTTTTTTCATACCTGATTCCTCCTCTTTAATTTCATGTGTTACCATGGTAGCACAGTAAAGTGTTTCTGTAAAGAGGAAAATGACTGGATTTAAATATCTTATAGGAAAACTAAGGCAAATATAAGTATAAGAAGAATCACACCTCCACCAACAAGAAATATGGATGACGCCGGTGATTTCTGCCTGTCTAAAGATGTTTCTGATTCTATAAACATCCCCCATGGGCTCAATTCCAAGACTCCAAGGGGAACCCCGTTTTCATTAAAACTACCAAGAAGCTCTGTGAATTCTTTAAAGTCCTGTTCCAAATATCGCTTCCCAGCCTTAAAATCCTCTTTGACATCCTTTTTCTCTTTTGAAAAAAAGCAAGTTGCTTCCTCAGAGACCTTTATGCCTTCCTGTTTCTTTAAAAACTGGCGGTAAGCCTGTCGGATTCCCTTATTGGCACTCTCTAAAAAGTCTCCATTGGTATGATAAAGCCCCATGACATAATAGAAGATTTTATAGACATTCTTTGGTTGAAAGAACGCCTTTTGTCCTCCCCTGCGTCTGCCGACTTCTGTTGACCTCTTATACTCTTCTTGTATATAGAAGTCGATTAACCGGTCAACGGCCTCTCTCAGCTCCGTGGCAAGCCCCTTATCAATTCCTGAATGAATACAAAATGCATTGGTTTTTATTGTCATCAGAGCAGAGAGAAAACCGAAAAGTTCTTCACTGCGCCCTGACAGGACTGGACTGGTAAATAAATTCCCTGAGTGATTGATGTATTTGGCATACAATTCTGCAAGCGTAAAATCGCGTGAGGAATAGATGTTTTTTTCTGCCATAGGTGATATGGATACCTGGGCTCCAGAGGTATTATCGTATTCTTGTCCCATTTTACTTTTTCCGTGAGACAAAGGGAGATACGACTCCTTAGCCATACGCCCCGCATATCCTGGCTCATTCTTAATTCTCCCGGACCCGTCTGGCTGATAAATCATTCCTTGTTTTCTCTGTCCCTGAAGTTTATTAGAAGAAGCATTTATATCATCCTGACCTTCCTTAGCAATCGTATCCTGATTTAAAAGGTCCTTAAATATCATATGGAGCTCTTTTTTGTCTATGGATTTACCAGTGACATTATAATATAGCGCCTTTCTCATAGCCTCTCTTGCCTCTGGGGAGCCAAACGTATCCAGCAGGGCCTCTAATTCACCCAAACGGCTATTTAAGAGTTTTAACAATAGATTTGATAGCTTTTCATCTAAGGACGAGATCCGACCTTCCATGCCATCCCCTATCCCTTGTGCCAGGATCGTACGAAGAAGTTCCTTATATATGGCAGCCAGATCGTCCAATTCCTCTTTTACTGTTTTATCAAAAGAAGGCACCCAGTCCTCCAGGTATTTTAAGGCTGATTTTAGATCCTCTTCTTTTTTTATCCAATCCAAATCTTCATTTCCAGACTTACGGTCCCTATAATGATTTGCTTCTTCGGAAATGGCGGCCTGATCCTTTGTTTTCTCTGGCTCTTTTATTCCTTCTGAAGAAGAATTTGAATTATTAATTACCTCAATCTCCTCAATGAAATTTTTCCCTGCCGCAATGGTCTCTTCTATCTTTGCCTGTTCCACTGCCTGGCGGATTTCACTGGCGGTGGCCTCATTTGCCTTTGCAGGCAAAGGCTGATCCTGTCCCTTGATTTCCAACTCATTTATTCTCACTGGATTCCTCCAATTAATGCCTACTGCTTATGGATCAGTCCTTTTCGTCCTGATACACGATTTTTCCCTTACAGATGGTATATTTTACTCTTCCATATAAGGCTTCTCCGGTAAATGGGGAGTTGGAGGACTTTGAAACGTATTCTCCTGCAATCCATTCTTCATTTGGATTAAAAATAACCAGATCCGCAGGGCTATCTTTTTGAATTCCCAGAAATGGGAGTCGGTAAAGCTTGGCGGGATTCAGACTCATCTTTTCCATCAGCTCCATCATGGTTAAATGGCCTGTGCGCACCAGGTTTGTCACCGACAGGGATAAAGCTGTCTCTAAGCCAATGATACCGCTTGGTGCTTCTTTTAACCCCTTCGCCTTCTCCTCTGTGCTATGAGGGGCATGGTCGGTGGCGATAATATCAATGCTTCCGTCCTTTAACCCTGTAATAAGCGCTTGCCTGTCTTCCTCTGTTCGAAGAGGAGGATTCATCTTTGCCAGAGTCCCGTGCTTTAACAAAGCCTCTTCTGTTAATGAAAAATGATGAGGCGTTACTTCTGCATACACCTCTGCTCCCAGCTCCTTCGCCAGCTTTACCATTTTGACAGAATTCTTCGAGCTGATGTGCTGAATGTTAACAGGGGCTTTCGTATGAAGGGCGATCATCAAATCCCTTGCCACCAGGCTGTCTTCGGCAAGAGCCGGGGAACCATAGATACCAAGCTGCTCCGATACCATTCCATGGTTGATTCCGTTATTTACGATAAATGCAGGGTCTTCTTCATGAAAGCTTAAAGGCAGATTTAATTTTGCCGCCATATCCATGGCATTTTTAACCAGGGAGGCATCAAGAAGAGGGATTCCGTCATCCGTAAACCCAGCTGCTCCATTTGCCTTTAATTCTTCCATATCTGTAAGCTCTGCTCCCAACAGTCCCTTTGACACTGTCGCTGCGGAGAGAACTCTGATCCCAGTTTTTTCTCCTTCTTTCAGCACGTATCGTAGGGTCTCCACATTATCAATGGGAGGTTTTGTATTCGCCATGCAGACAACCGTAGTAAAGCCTCCTTTTGCGGCGGCTCTGGCGCCTGTCTGTATATCTTCTTTATAGGTAAGTCCGGGATCACGAAAATGGACATGGACATCGATAAGGCCTGGCGCTACCACATAGCCAGAAGCATCGATCACAATATCCTCCTTGGAAACGGTAAATTCAAGGTGTTCCTCCATGGCAGCTATTTTCCCATCATGGATACAGATATCCACGTTTTTTTCTGTCTTGTCAGACGGATCTATGACATGAGCGTTTCTAATCCAAATCATCTTTATTCTCCCTTTCTTTTCTCTCCTCTGTTTTTATCGGCTTTTTTGCCGCAAACTTAAAAAGACCTTGAGGCAGTTCGAAAACAAATACGATTCCAAGTACAATAGCAACCGCCACCTTTAACGCTAAAAATCCCGTGCGGGCCGCTAATGTCAGCTCATCCGTCACGATATAATAAGCAGTCCAATACACGCCTGCCCCAGGAACCAAGGGGAAGATACCGGATATTAAAAATATGGTAACCGGGCAACGTTCTCTGACTGCAAATGTCCTGGAAAATAGAATCACAACAATGGTGGCAATCATCGCAGACACCGGAGTGGATACATAGGTCAGCAGGCCAGCATAAACAATCCAGCCAGCCCCGCCAATGAATCCACAGTAAGGGTAAAATTTTCTGGGGACTCCAAACAGGAGGGAAAATGCGATGGTTCCCACTATAGCAGCCAGGGTTTCAAGCAAAAGGCTCATAAAAGCGCACCTCCTGTCAGACGGTGGAACACACCGAACACCAGACCTACTCCCATGGCAATACTAAAAAACACCAACAGAGCATCCATCATGCGGACAGACCCTGAGATATAATCTCCATCTGCAATATCCCGAATGGCATTGGTAAATGGCACTCCGGGAATAAGGGGCATTATGGAACCAATGATCATATAGTTGAGATGTTCCCCAATCTGAAGCAGATACAGGGACGTACAGATAAATGTGACCAGAGCACCGCCACCAATATTTCCTACGATTTTAGAGAGTTTTGGTGCACTTATAAACAATACGTATAGATATAGTAAGACACCTACTACAAAAGCACACACACCGTCTCTTATATTACCGCCGAATAGATAGCAAAAGCAGGCACTTCCCACGCCAGAGGCAAATATTTGCATAGATTTGGATTTCCCCGGCATGACTTTAATTTCATCTAAGCGTAACCTGACTTCTTTGAGACTTACTAATCCAGCCTCTATTTCCCTGGATAACTGGTTCACAGCCGCAACCCGGTCTAAATGGGTTCCGCTTACTGGAATATGCTGGACCTTAGCAAATATTTCCTCCCTCTCATTGCCTGAGGTGGTGAAAATTCCATTGCTTAAGACAAAAGAGTTACCGGATTCAATTCCGTAGTAACGGCAGATTCTGTCCATAGTTTCTTCTACTCGAAAGATCTCTGCTCCATTTTCCAGGAGAATGTGCCCTGCTTGCATGGCTGCATTGAGGATTTCTCTTTGGTGGGAGGTGTTTTCTTCCTCGTTGTCATCATCATCAGAACCGAGTTTTGACTCATTCTCTGGTTGATGATCTGTTTTACAATCTTTATCGTGTTCCATCTATATCGGTCTCCTACCCAATAATAAAACTTTCGCCATCCTCTTTGATATCTATAATCCGATCCTTATAGGAATTTGATACTTCCATGCTTTTTAATTTTTGTATGACTGAAAAATCTCCCCAACAGTGCATAGGGAACACCCAGTTCACCTGGTGCTTACTCATAAACTCATGAAAGCCAAGATAAAATGCATTTTCTTGTCTAGGATCCAGAGGCAGGAATGCAACGTCAAACTTTATGCCTTTCATTTTATCTACTTCTTCTGAATACTGCTTTGCCATGTTCTGGTTCCAATCGCCCGGTTCTCCCTCCCAATGCCAGTTATTTAAATCTCCGGCATGATAGAGGATCTTTCCTTCTGTCTTTATAATAAATGCAACACCTTCATCGGTGGATCGAAAGGTTGAAACTTCTATATCAGCCTCTCTGCCTTCGTTTGCAAGGTGTGATATCATTCCCTCTTTAAGAGAAAAAGCACGTTCCTCTCCAGGTTTCATATATGTTACATGATTTGCAATTGGTTCAGGCAAATGTTTGATTGAGATATCGTCGGATAAAATAAAATGTATGGTATCATATTTTTCAGGCAGATCCAGGATCTTTGGGGAGTAATGATCCCCATGCCGGTGGCTTGCAAATACAAAAAGTGGCTTGTCTTTATTTATCTCAGGTAAAATGCCTTCGGTATAATCAAACAGCAAAGCCATGCTCTCCAGCTCCACTAAAAATGAGCTATGATGGATATATGTGATCTTCATGAAAATGGACCTCCTTTTTATAGCTGATTGGAAAAATTATATCACAGGACATGGCCCTCTGCAAAGCTTATGTATATAAAAAAGGCGGGGACAAATGTCCTCGCCTTATAAAATACATATTCCTACTATATCTGGTATAAATACTAGATTAGTTAGCTGCCTTAGTTGTTTCAGCTTCTACGGAAGTAGACTCAGCTGCTTCTGCAGATGTCTCTTCTGTTGTAGCTTCTTCAGAAGACTCTAAAGTAGTTGCTTCTTCTGTTGTTGTCTCTTCAACTGTAGTTGCTTCTTCTGTTGTTGTAGCTTCTGTTGTAACTGCTTCTGTAGCTGCTGCAGTTGTCTCAGTTGTCTTGCTTCCACAAGCAGAGATTGTTGCCATTGCTAATACTGCTAATCCTGTAAGTACGAGTTTCTTTGTTGTTAATTTCATAATAATTCTCCTCCTTGCGACTACATAGATTTTATTTTTTTATGTAATATGTGGCCGCGGCATCATGTAGTCTTACGACCCTGAAGCCGATTCCAAGTTTATCACCTAAGGATTACAAAGTCAATGACCTTTTCATGATTATTTTCTTAATTAAAATCGGGGTAATTCTTAAAAATTATTACAAAGGAATGGGGGTGATGACTTAAGAAAATTATTAAAATGTATACTTGAAGCTAATTTTATTAAGTGGGTTTCTATTTGTCTATTAGAATTTTGCAGTAATTACTGTATTGGTATTGTAAAATTTTTGTAATATTTGTATATGGAGTTGTGTTCGTCAAATAATGGTAATTTGGGTTATACATGGGTTTAGGAGGTTCTTTAGGAGGTTTTAATGGGGTTTAATGGATTTTGAGAGAATTTCAAAGATGCTTATTATATCGGGATGAAGATTCAGATTTAATTTTGAGGTATTCTATTTATATGAGGAGCAGGGACTTGAACGATCTCAAGGGTGACTTAAGCAATTAATTTATGGTTTTTTTGGTGTTCCTCTTGGTCCTTATAATATGCTTTATACATTTTATCTTTGCTATATTAGAATCTATAAGGTTTAGTTTTTAGGCTATATCAAATTCACATGCTTTCAGAACCTTGAGGTTATTTAATATTTATGTCTTGCATTACCACCCAACTTTAACATAAAATTAATGTAAATATTTTAATTAATCCTATATAATCTTATTTAACCATTCATGCCTTTTATGCCTTTTATGCCTTTTATGCCTTTCATATTTCGCATTACGGGCCTAATTAATTTCTGATACAATTTTGACTATTAATATAGAAACAACAATTACAATAATAAAGAAGCAGGGGGTAATTTTATGTTTAAAGATCTGGTTACAAAATGTCGCACATACCGTAGATTTTATGAGGAAATCAAGATACCTACCGAGGATTTAAAAGACTTGGTGAACCTTGCCAGGCTCACACCTTCTACGTCCAATTCTCAAGCCCTTAAGTTTAGGCTTTGTAATACATCGGAAGAAACGGATAAAGTATTTGAAACGCTTGGTTGGGCAGGAGCTCTGCCAGAATGGGATGGACCTGAAAAAGGGGAACGTCCTTCGGCCTATATTGTTATATTATGTGACTTATCTCTTGGAAAAAACAAGCTGTATGACGACGGCATCGTTGCCCAGACGATGATGTTAGGAGCTGTTGAAAGTGGTTATGGTGGCTGTATCCTTGGCAACGTACAGCGAAGTCGCTTAGCGGAGGCACTTGGTATTGATAATACATTATATTCTGTTGATCTGGTTCTGGCTCTTGGAAAACCTAAAGAAGAAGTGGTTATTGTACCAGTGAATGAGGATGGGGATATTCGGTATTATAGGGATGAAAATCAGGTTCATTACGTTCCTAAGAGGACGGTTGATGAATTGATTGTATAAGGTTTTTACATGATAATGATATGACTTATTGTGAATATTTTAACATGTATATAAATTTAATAATGAATAGACTTACAGAATCAGCCAGTCAATAGAAATCTTGACTGGCTGATTCTTAACTAATATTCAATTAGTTTATCTTTTGGAGTTAAAACTTCTGTCCACATTTAGGACAGTACTCGAAATCCTCTGACGTTTCATAGCCACAATTAGCACAAGTTCTTTGATTCCATTTCGTAGTCCTTCTTCCTGTCTCTATGATTGTTAAATCCTGCTCTATAATCTCTATAGACTCTTTCTGGCTTAGTTGCTTACCCTTGTCGGCATTTAATTCGTAGATAGTATTACAACAAGACATTTGAACGTAATATCGGCGGTCCCATTTAATAATGGGAATGAAGAATATGCTGAAATAGCTATAGGTCATAAAGACTTGATATTTGCCATAACTTCCGCATAGGCTGCATATTACAGTCCTTGAATAATCAAAGAGTTTCCTGCCTTGGCTTATGCCACAGATGAAAAACATAGTAATCCTCCACTCCATCTTAATTTATATTATATCAATACTACATTTTAGATTACCTTTAAATTGTTTACTACCTCCGGTAACTAATCATATTTATAAGAGATAGCTTTATGATTGAACAGAAATAAAGCAGAATATTTTTTTTATGAAATTTGAGTAACTAATAGTAGACATTATTACACTTCGTCCTCAACAAAAAAATCATTCATAAATGTTTTATATTGTTTCACTCTGTCGTCATTAGGTGCATATGTATCTAATTTATCTAATACATTCACCCACAAAAAATCTTCTTTTGATATCAACATCTCCAAAGTCTCAATTCCATTTTCAACATCAAATATCCTTTGCCTATCTTCTTCATAGCCTCTTCTGGTTATATTAAAAAAATCCGGTTCCGAATAATACCGATCATCTGTTTTACCTTGAATTATTTTTACTAATTGAGTGAAGGTCTCTCGATAAAACTCTTTTTCAAAATGGGCACCATTAAGATTATCCCAATATGTTGCGTCCCCCATAAAGTACTGAGTTAGATCTATTACATATGGATTGTACTTTTCTATAATATAATCTTCTAATTCCTTTAGGGGCTGGTTATACTTATCATTAGCTTGAAATGGGTTCTTAAAATTATCCGGTATCTCCTTAATGCGACCATCTTTATCCAAATAATAAGTATTAGATCGGAATCTATTTAATATAATATGATTTGAATCATATTTTCTCATGATTTTTTCAAAGAATATATCAACGTAAGGATACCAAATCCATTTAGGAAGATTCATAAAATTAGCAACTTGAATATCATTTTTATATTTATCAAAGCTAACCGTCTGCAAGTATTCATGAGCGCAAGTAGCAAATGCAGTTTCTTTATATATGGCAAAATCATTTTGCATATCAAACAGATCCATTACGAGCCAATCTGCATCTGATTCTAGCAACATTTTAACGGTGGATTTGTTTAAACATTGATGTAGGGAATTGATACGAGACTTATCCCAAAGCTCTTCAGCAGAAATCTCCAATACCTCATTTTCAGGAAATGGAGGGGGCATCACAGATAATGCTATATTCTGTTTATCCAGGAAATATCTTAGTTCTATTTCATCATGTGCTATTCCATGCCCCGAACTATCCCCATCAAGCAATGATATACGTGATATGCAACTACCTAGAACGTTTACTTTCATACTCATTTCTCCCTTAGTATTTGTTTCATATTATCATTTTATAATAATATTTTTTAAGCAATGTTAAAATATAAAACTATCTTGAATTTTAATTATCTTTTAATGGACTATTAGAGATAAAATAATAATGTTATTTTTTTATTTCACCAGCAAAATATTGACCAATTTTAGAGATGAAGCTTAAGGTATCCAACTTCATTAAATCCGGAAACGTAGAAATTACAGGTGCAGTCTCGAAGCTTAAAACATTATTAAACTTAATGTTTCTCAATCCCCTGATAAATCCAGCCCAATCAGTAGATGCAAGATTTTCTCTATTTTTTGCAAAAGTAAATGGAATTTGATGCAAATCAGCAACTCCATCATTATCATGAATATGCAATACTTTCAATCTATCTCCAAGCCCTGTAATAAAACTCTCAAAATCAATGCCAACTAGATTCGCATGACCTGTATCAAAGCAAAAACCCAGGACCTCTGCCTGATATTTTTCATTAATTCGGTCAATCCGTTCCACTGCCTTTTTTACATCGCAACATGGACCTTCTACCAAGTGTCCAGCTATGCTATCATATAAATTTTCAATGCATATAGTGATTCCAAGTTCCTTAGCCAGAGGAGCTATAGACTCTATAAACTGCTCTGTACGCTTCCACTCTTCCTCCTCAGAGCCTAAAAAACGGGCTAGCTTACAACCATGTATAACAATATAAGAACAGCCAAAGAAAGCACATATCATCATACTTTTTGGAGCGACTTCCTTCCATAGGTAATCATTCAGCTCCTTATTGGCCATCGGCACATATACTGGGTATGGCATGTGCATCTGATTTATTCTGATACCTGTTGCATCTGCGCCATTTTTATGAGGTATGAAATAGTTCTCTAGTTCCTGAATAGACTTATCAAAGAAACTGTTTTTCTCCAACTCATATAGAGAGGTATTCGTCAGATAAGAATTTAAACTGAAATCTGCAGATGTGAACCCTGCACGCTTTAATATAGAGAATCCTTCTTCTGGGTGGGTGTCATATACGACATTTTTAGTCTGTACTCCAATCTGCATCATTATTTGTCCCCCAATCTGTCAAAAAAATAGGAAGGCATATATTCGTCATTAAAAAACTCAATATTATCAAAGCCCATATCGTGCAGTTGTTTTTCTATTTCACGATAATATATATTACATATGAATATTCCACAGTTATCTGGGAGGTTTAATAAGCTTTCTGGTGATTTAATCTCTAGTCCACAGAATTGTGTTCCCCATAAACTTTGATTATTATCACAAGTGAATAAAGGGGGATATTTCTCTCCATAGCATTTCATAAAATTCCGGCACATATTTCCTGCTCCGAAAAGAACAATCGATTCATACTTCTTTAAGAGATTTTCAATTTCAATCTGCCATTTAAAATAATTTGCCACAGACATAGCAAGCTTCATCAGCTCTGGACGAAGGATTGGAGAAAATGAACTAGCTGTATCAGAAAAATTCAAAATAAGATTACCGTCAAACCCCGTATCCCTAAGTCCACGAATTAAGCTAAGCCAATCAGTCATGGGCTGTGCTTTATTCACGCTGGTAAATGGCAGTAATGCATTTTCAGAATGACCATCACAATCTCTTAGTATAACTGCCTTTAAACGGTTTCCCAGGCTTAAAACAAAATCATACATATTCTGTCCACATAAGTTGCAAACGCCTACATCCATACAAAATCCAAATCGTTCTTCACCAACTTCTTCATTTAGTCTATCAATCCACTGGGCTGCTGTTTTTCCATCTGAGCAGATCCCCCTGATTAAATGACCATTTAAATCCCGGCACTGATTCTCTAAAAGAATCATTACATTATTATCTCTAGCAATCCTAGCAAGATGGAGATAATAGTTCTTATTTTCTAACCATTCATCTTCTAGCTTCACACCTGAAAATAATGGCCTTATTATAATTGACTGGCTCCCCGCTCTCGCGCAAGCTTTAATACTCTCCTCTGCCAGTTGAATCAAAAGTTGATTGCAACATCCATCTTTTGAACTTCTTTCCAGATAGGGAGCATACGCTATGGTTGTATTCAGCTTCTCCTGGTTGCACCGATCCAACATTGGAATCAAGCTATTATGAAGTTCTGACGGATTATTAATTATGCGTGCTTTTCTAATGTTTTTATTTATATCAGTCTTACCTAAGTTTTTTAATTCATTTGGAGAACAAACCATTGACACATCAAGCAAAACATCATGAAATCCTGATTTCACAATATCCCTGATCCCCTGTCCGGGCCGCTCTATATCAAGGATTTCACTTGGAGCGCATATTATATTCATTTTATTTCTCACTCCTTTTCTAAGAAGTATTAAACTAATTTTTGTTCGATTAGTGACTTTATTTTTGTTGAGCTAGTACCTTCTGTATAGGGAAAGAATACCATTTTTGCGCCATGCTTTTCCAAAAATTCTTTCTCTGCAAGCCAATCTGGATTATCCGTATAATCACTACCTGAAAACTGGCAGTCAAAATGGTACATTCTGTATGCATCTCTGGTTCCTCCGTAGTTTAGAGGTATTTCGACAGCCTCATCCACATATTTGCAGGAACGTACTAACTCTATTCTCTCTTCAAACGGAATAAATGGGACCGTTTTTTTATATTTTCTTACGCCCTCGTCCGTAACTACACCAACAATAAGGTGTTCACATTGTTCTTTTGCCCTTTTGAACATATTTAGATGTCCCATATGATACAAATCAAATACGCCTGCAAGATAGCCAGTACGATATTTTTTAGGTGTTGAGTCACCATCTTTGGCCGATGGCAGGATTACTTGCTGCTTTCTTGGATAATCCGCATTAATATCATAAACGCAATAATCCACTACTCCCATTTGCTTTAGCTGTTGAACAATTGCAATATAATTTTTTATACATATAATAACTCTAATATCTTCCTTTGGTAATTCATCAATAATCTGGGGCGGTGTAATCTTAATTCCTTCCAGCATGCTTCCCCACTTTGATTCATTATTGTCAATAATAGCGTAAATCTCATACTGACTTTTAAACTGTGCAAGAAAGCGCTTAGTAAAATTACCTGATCCAAAGAGAATGATTTTCTTCTTTTCTGCATTTTGGAATATGTCCACAAAAATTCTCTGATACTCCGGTGCAGAGTAATTAATTCTTTGCCTGTTGGTATGTATGGTTGCTAAGTTGCGCTGGTACCTTTCATGAAAACTTCTCAATTCCCTCTGGTTTCTCAATTTTTCTGTAAATTCCCAGGCCATGCAATGCCACGTATTCATATGTTCAATCATGCCAAACTTCTCATAAAAATATTGCTTTGGTAGTATTGCCTCCATTTCAGGATCTCCGGCATAAATAAGTTCAATGGACCGAAAAATTATTACATTTGCCGGATAATTCTCTTCATAAAACTCTTGGTCATAAAAGACAAAAGCTCCATTTACATAAAAACAATTCAGAGGAACCAGATCTACATATCCCTTTTTTAATATTATTCCAAGCTCACCTTTTTCCTTGGCTGCGTCTATATGCTCTGATGACTGTAAAATGAGCTCTCGAAATCTGCTCACTTCATCTTTAAACTTATCTAAGTTTTCTTTTGCTAGTCTTCGGAAATAAGTAACTGAAATTTCACTATCCATGTATGGCATAGTGTAAGAATCATTTTCATACTTTCCTTCCAGTACCACGATTCCATGAGCTCTTAGGTCTTCCTCGTTTTTCTTTATTTCTCTCAACCTGTGTATACCATCATGATACAACGCACGCTTTTCAACTATTTCATTGTCCCTAATAATAGTTGCCATGGCTTTTTCTCTGCCCCTATCCATGGAAACGGTCACATGCTTTACATTTTCGTATGAATTATCATTGGATAGTTCTATTAAGAAGGAATTGGCCATTGTATGAAACAAACCATTGTTAATGATATCTTTATATAGAAATTCTTCTTCCAAAAATACGGTATCCGGGTGGTTATACATAGGGAAGTACCTGATGTCCAATGCTTCTACCGGTAAGTAATCCTCTGAATAAATCAACTGGGGTAGATCCAGATTAGGTAGAACGGAGTAAATCTTCCTGTTTTTCCAACCGGAGGAATCTAGTAGATTGCAGATTTCTTCTTTGGAATAATTACGTCCTTGTAGATTTTTCCTGTCTTCTTTAGGAATCCTTCGATAATTCTCAATTCCATCAAAATTTCTATTGGTAAATGGGTCCCTATCTCCACAGAAATATCTTAACCCCAATCGGTTATCCATACCAAGAATCAGTCGTCCACTGCTACTCAACATATCTCTCCATAGAGAAAAAGCCTTCACCGGGTCGGGAAGGCGCTCTGCCGTACCTATTGCAATTATATAGTCAAAGGCTTTATTATTTTGATTTATAAATGATGCGTCAAAAGAAGCAGCTCCACTGATACATATAACTGTTTTGCATTTTTCCTGTAAAAGCTCCTTCATACTGCATTCTTTATTTTCAATGTAAAGAACCTTTCCTTCCGGAGAAAAATTATACCAGTTCAATAATCCTTTGGGCATATCCCAAATTATCTTATTCGTATCCATAGCTGCCTCCATGCAAATTACTGATTATCTTTATTTTCTAAAACATTCATCATATACTCATGTACTTTGATTCCACAGGTACCATCCAAATTAGCAGCTAGTGTAGATAGTTCTTTGAGCTGTCGTTCACGAACATCGGTTAATCTGTCGTGAACTAAATCGTCTATAAAACCTTCGAAAGAGAATATTTTGCTTTCTCTTCGGAAGAAACCGGACTTTTCATCTATTTTTTCAAAGCCGTCTTCACCTTCGGTAAGTTTTGCAAAATCTTCTTCGCTGAGAGTTGGATAGAACATCTCGTAGGTTTCGTCTTCAATGTTGACAATGGCTGCGGCATCATCATAATTTCTTTGTACTATGATTGAATTCTCTTCTAATTTAGCTCCAAAGTCGCTTGACACGTAAAATTTAGTATTATAGCCATTTGCCTTTTGATCTGGCATCTTCCAGAAGTCATCTATCAGAAGAGAAACATCTCCAGTTAATTTGTCTAATTTAACCATACTATTAGAGAACCTTGGTATTGTCACTACCCATTTCCCCATATCAATTAAAGATAAGTGAGGTAATTTCTGATCCATCGCTCCTGTCCAAGACGAAAAGCCTTCTGGCATACGGAAAGTCCTTACTTTTCCTGAACGCCGGTCCCATCTGACAATTTCACCACTATTTACTTCAGCTAACCATAAGCACCTCTCTTCTGCCGAAATTCCTGAGTACCCATATTCCTTACTGCCTACCGTGCATATGGTATATGTTCCATCCTTCATATTAAATTTTAATATTCTATTCGTGTAGGTAGCAGTAATCCACGCCTCCTCGCAATATACTGAACATCGAAATGTTATTCCTTGATCTATTACGACGTTTGTTTCTACTTCACGACTAAGCTCTCGAATGCATTCAGTATGATATCTCCATTCTCCGGTTTCTGTTTTAAATTCTGCAATGTAATTATCAATGATTGGAAGATAGAATATACTTTTTCCATAAGAAAAACTCATTCCACGTCTTGCACTCTCTTTCATATCCTCAGCACCTATCAATCTAAACGTTTTAGAATCTATATCATAAACAGCTGGGCGTCCAGAAAGATTAGGAGAAAAATAAATATTATTTCCTGATGACGTAAAAAAAGGATAAGCACTGCACCATTTAGGGTTATGCTCTACACGACCTTCATACCGAACTTGATGTTTGCTCTTTTCCATAGAAAATAGTGCATTATATCGATTGGTAACAAACCATGACTTATCCTCTTTGATTAACATATCTGTAAAATGGACTCTGCTTTTTTCTTCTTTCGTAAATATGTCTGTAATGTAATTTTCGAGAATAAATATCGGTTTCCCTGCCGCACCAAATAAATTAATTACCGAGCTAGCCTCTTCACCTATATAACCATCAGTTATTGCAATAGCTCTTGAAATATCTGGTGTATCATCTAAAACACCAATCTTGTTCTTCAGAAAATATTCTTTCAAATTATTATACTCATTTAGCAGCTGAGGTCTCATGGATCTGATAGTTGCTTCCAACAGCGGATGAGGACGCCATATAATTGCCACTTTATCCTGTTCTATAATAGCTTTGCAAAGACTCCTTATCTTTTGTAGATAGACACTACCGTCTTGTAAAAAACATCCTATACTGGTATTTAACATCAATACTTTTTTACCCTCAAGCAATGGTTTCCACGTTTCAGGGAGGATTGTTTCCTCCTGACAAAGTTTGATCACCCTGTCTAACTTAGGTGATCCAAACGCTAGGATCTTATCATAATAGAACATACCCTCACAAAAACTCTTTGTATATTCTGATTGTACCACCATATAATCCATATTCTGATAAACGGATAATGACAAATGATCAAAAGCGATAAATCCAGAGGTAACATAATAAGGTACATAAACTAAGTTATCTACATGTTTTTTCAACTCTCGGGAATAAAACCTGGTTTCTACTCTTGTAACTAGATTGAGATCATCGTAAGGATTATGTATATAGGCAACGTCAGGATGATTCTGTTCTAAAGAATAATCCTGATAATGGACAATTGAAACATCCTTAGGAAACTGATCTCCATCATAGTGATATATCCACCTATTATTTCTTGAATCATACTCGTAATAAGGAATAGGGATCACATAACATTCACATTGTTCATCTTCTTTACATGCACACCAGATACTTTCTAAGCTGTCCCACATGGAGGCTTTATATGGCAGAAAAACAACATGATAAGGAGCATAAATCTCTGCCAGTAAGGTTTTAACTCTATTTGTAAATCCTGCTAATACGCATACTTTGTCCTCACAAATCATCTCATCCTCTAATTCTGATAGATAGAAGGCTTCTTCACAGTATTCTTCGAGAAGAGTAATAACTGGCTCATAATCTGCTGAATCCCGTTCCAATGTCTCTCCTATCGCGATAGCTGCATCTTGGCAATCTGCAAGCATCTGATTTGTTTGTCTTTTATTTGACATCAATGGTAATGAATTTTGTAATTGCACCATAGATTCTAGTAAATTTATAAGCTGTTCCTTGATATATGTACGCATATTTTCCATTCTCCCACTATATTTTTACATATCATCCTAGCCTTGATCCAAAAGTCTCTCACTAACATATTCGCTTTATCATTTATAAAATAGGAATGGATATGGAACAAGTACCTCCATATTTTAAATGCATCATTATTATTTCTTTTAATGCTTCTCAATAAACGTTCTATGTTATCGTGATAATCATTGTACCAAGCTGCTAGCACGACGACTGTTCAAATTCTAGGTTTCCACTACAGACCTTTTACTAAAAAAGTTATTTTACTTTCATGTTTCATTATTAAATCAACACAAGACAAATTATTTTTTTCACAAACCCTGCTACTTTATTTTAGTTATCATAATTTCTTGAATTAAGTAACTACATAACTTACCTTTTTATTCCTCTAATATTTAAAAGCACCATATACATTAAGGCTGTTCTTTAATCCCCATATGACATATATGTAAAAATCTTGTTTTCCGAGATTCCACTCTCAATAAGCTGATTTATAATCTCATCTGGATGGTCTTTAATAGAAACCAGGTAATTACTATCTGGATATTTTTTAATGCATACTTTTAAAGGCAATACAAGCTTACCCTCTATTTCTGTATTCCAAGCTGATTCTCTATTATCACAAAATGCATTAAACGAAATATCATCTTTTAATTTATTGTGCAAATAACTTCCTCTTTTACCTGCACCAAAAATTATAGTACCGCCATTGCCTATTTCATGTACTAGCGATGATGTATTTCCTGGATACTCTAATGTAAATAAAAAATCATCAAAAGATCTAAGCACTATTTTTAATTTTCTCCATATATAACCACCCAAAAGCTCTTCGTTTACGAATCCTAGTTCTATACTTTCTAATAGTCGCTCTCTAAACCATGTGTAGTAAATGATATTATTATCTTTCCAGCATATATCCATTCTTGGATAAATCTGTGTTATTTCTCCTATGAACGAATGCGCCATCATGCAATAGACTCTTGATTCGAAACCTTTTACCACGTCATAGTTTTCGAGTAGCGCCTTATACTCCTGGTATGAATACTGCAATCCTTTTACAGAATTAACTGATGAATCCTCTCGATCAATTCGATATCTGTAGTATGATTCTGGAACAAACATTGCCTTTTTTGCATACATAATTACACGGTGCATATAGCAGATGTCCTGATATGCAGCACCTCGTGTTTCGTTGAGTCTAATATCGTTATTTACTATAAAATCCTTTTGATAAATTCCTCTCCATAAGTTAGGATTTAGATTATATAATTTACTAAGGTCTTCTGAGGTTAATATCTTGCCATATATTTCAGATTTGTCCCTCCACGTCTCTATAGTTATTGTTTCTCTTATCCCTTTTTCATTATCAAAGATCCTGTCATAATCCGCCAGTACAAAATCTGCATTATATTTTTCTGCCGCATTGTAGAGATTTTCATACATACACGAGTCTACATAATCATCAGTTTCAAGAATTGCAATATATTTGCCATTTGCAGCTTCAATACCCATGTTGACCTGTTTTCCATAGCTTTTCATGTCACTAGTAAGCCGTTTAATTCTTGAATCTTCCTGCTCACATTTTTCTAGAATTTCCACAGTACCATCTTTAGAGCCAGCATCAACAGAAATAATTTCTATATCCTGCAGTGTTTGATTCATGACACTTCGTATACATTCTTCTATATAATCTGCTACATTTAAAGACGGTAGAATCACTGATACCTTTATCATAGTTCTCTCTCCAAAAGTTTTTTCCAGTATTCCAATTCATCAAATGATGCATACTTCTTTTTTATGATTTCAAACGAGTTCTTCCCCATCTCATTCAGCTTATCCCTATGCTGATATAGAAAAATTATACTATCGACCAATCCCTCCGTATCTCCGATTGGTTTGATAAATCCATTATATCCATCTTCTACATCATCCTTTGTTCCAGAGACATCTGTTACTACAGGAACAACACCTGCAGCCATTGCCTCACATTGAGAGATACTATGCCCTTCCCATTCTGAACAGCTCAACATAATATCCTGTCTCCCCCAAAAACCCATAATATCCTGTCGTTCAACATAGCCTATTAATTTCACCTGCTCCTCAAGGCCCTGACGTACGATACTTTCTTTCATTTCTTCTTCATAGGAACCATTACCTGCTACTTCCAACCGGTAACTGATGCCAAGTTCCTTCAATCTTCCTACCACCTCTAGTATTAAATCCATTCTTTTTTGTTCTATTACCACACGTCCTGCATATCCAATTCTAATTGGCTCATTTTGAGATGAATATCGATGTTCATACTTCTGTGTTTGCATAATTTTCCAGGGTAGCATAATGATCTTATCATTCGGAAAGCCTCGGCTTAGTAGTTTATCTCTCATTACAAAACTAATGACCAGGCAGCAGTCTATATTATCCTTGAACGTTACATAGCCCTCATAGTAAACTTCCTCATCATTATGCAGTACTGTAATAATTTTCATATTTCTCAGATACTGTTGTTTTGCAATAACTGCTGAAAAAAAATGATAGGATATAAAATTACATAAGATGATATCTGGTTTCCCATCTAATATACTTTGCAGGCATATTTCAAGTCTTTTTTTTTCTGAATCTTCATTACAATACTTAAGTTCCAATAATTTTTGCTCATCACTCTGTACTGTGTGTTTGTAAAGATTCGAAGTCAATAATTTGGCATCTATACCAAGCATCCTCAACGTTTGCATCGTCTGCAATGACCATGACTCAACCCCACCAAGGACAAGGCCTTTCTGCAGGTCTATAAAAGCTTTTTTCTCTCGCAAATTATCACGGTTATTTGCTTTGTCTGATACACACAATTTTAATTTTCTTTCAACAGTTAAAAAAAACAACATAAGCGCCATTGTATTGCCTTTGCGGATATTTATTTCATTAATTCCTATCGAATTTAATTTATTTCTAACTTCATTCTCCTTATTGCAAGTAATGAAAAAAATACAATGTCTTGCATCTCCTACGTTTTCCGGTTTTATTACACTTACGCCACAGCAGTCTGAATCCCACTTTTCTGGAGAATTATCAAGAAACAGATTAACCTGCACACCAAATTGATTAAACAATGCTAGCATCTTTCTTCCTATCCTGCCAGCACCATAAAAAATAATCTTATCCATCAATTAATCCCCAAATGTAAAATTTTCTTGATCGATCCAATTATAGAATTCATCTCTGTCCATAATTTTTTCATATGCAACTCCCATTTCTGTTAAGAGACGTTTTACACCCGTCAATATTAATTTATTCGATATTGCAATCACGCAGAAATCAAAATTATAACCGATTACTATTGAAATATCTTTGACTGGCTTTCCCTCTTTTTGATAACGTTCTGTTATAATATCTGTCCATCCTGCAATCGTGCAATTAGTATTATATCTTATATAATCGTACAATTTTGTTCCCGCTTCACCTGCACCATAAATAATAACTGCTTTATGTTGTCCTGGAAGATGCCAGCCATGTTCTTTAATACTTATCCACCTATGAATCAACCTACCAAATATAGAATAATAATGTCTCTTATAAAATTCTACTTTGCTTTTATCCTTTTCTGACAATCTTCGTAACGAATAATCTAAATTGACCCCTTTATAACAAATGTTACTCTTTCGATCTGTATTACACATTAAAATATTGAATAAATCCCTTGGGTTTAATTGAGGTGCATAAACATTCGATTCATTGCAGTCATTACTATGTGGTATATCCGATAAAAATTCTACGATTACCGGATGTGGATTGCTCTGGCAGTAATTCAAAAGCTGAAATGATAAGTTATTTCCACCGCAAATATTATCATCTAAACACAAAGTCTGAGCCATTACCTGAGAAAATAGTTCAACGCCTCTGGCATAATTATAAAGAACGCTTTTTTTAAAACATTCATCCATACCTTTATCAAGGATGGGTACCATATGATAATTTACTTCTTCATAGCCTTTAGTTACCCCATGTGGCGCTCTGCCAAAAATTTCTATAAAACCCTTTGTGTTAGAAGAAAATGACATAAAGTTACATTTTTCTGCATCGACTTTCTCTACCAGATCATAATAAAAAACATTCCATTGCCCTTTATAAACATTACTTAACAGTTCGCACATATTAAGTATTGTCTTTCCTGTACCATGCAGATCTACTAAAGCAAAATTTTCGTCTGTGAAATCGATCTCCTGTAATAAATATCTTTTCATCGCTTCCTTTTTTTTATCCGAATCCTCATTACCTAATCTCCAAGCTTGTCTTGAGCCATAAATGTATTTTGTCTGAATATTAAAAGAAAATATAGAAATAATTTGGTCTGCTATCTGTTTTAAAACATACCCATCCCTGGCAATAAAATATAAAGTACTCACTTTTTTGATCCGACACATATAAAGGGTCCAACTGATATACGGATAAAGAATGATTCCCCCTAAAGATGCACCCGTCTTTTCAATTTCATTCAAAATATAATTTGTACAAAGGATTTTTGATGCCCCAAAGTACAATTCTGCAAATAAGCTATTATCAAGGCAATTTTTATTCAAAAAATCAGTTTCCCACGGAACAGCTACCTCGCATTTGCATAGAACCGCTTTCATTCCTAATAATTCCGGAATTTTTCCATCCGCTATAGAATCATCTCCATAATGTATCCATTCATCATAAGGAGTATGTTCTAATTCGGATACTTTCATGAATAGTTTACCACTCCTCTTTGTTTTTCCATAATTACTTGATACATAAATTGGTATATCTTCAAAAACCCGATTTACTTGCATAAGTATATTACGAATATCATCCATGTCCAAATACATATCTGAAATTAATACTATCTGTTCCCCTTGTTTCCAATATTCAAGAAGTATTTTTATATTCTTATCTATACCAACTATGTACCTACATTCTATATCTACTTCCATTCTCATCAGTTCTTGACATAAATCCAAAGATATTCCTGTCATATTTTGTAGCGATTGATATATTTCTACTAGCCTTACATCTTCTTTTGAGTCACCAGTATAATACAGCCTTGCATTTTTTTCTGCTTGTTCACGCAGAAACGCAAAATTGCTTGCAACATATTCTGGATAATAGGTCATTTTTCTAAGCTTATCTTGCATGATATGAAAAATTCCTTTAGGTGTAAGAGTTCTTCTTGTAATTAATGTATCAAAAATATCGAAACTAACCATCAGCACAAAGCTCCTAATTCACTTTTTTGGTCCAGTACCTTTCATTCCAAAACACTTTTGTAGTATTTCAGATATTCATCCGCAACTCTATCCATCGTAAATCCACGAGAATATTCTTTAATGTACTGGTGATCCCACTTCTTTCCTGACCACTTAACTATTGCATCCGCAAGCTTTTCGTTTGTTCGATTTTCCGCCAAACATACTACTTCTGTATCATTTAAATCATCTGCGCACTCTGAATCGTTAAACATAATTACAGGCTTACCATATGCAATCATCTCTAACGCTGCTATACTTAATCCTTCGGAATAACTTGGCATTACGAGTCCATCAGAGATAGAATACATTTTTTTCATATCTTCACTTGATAGTATGCCCACATATATTAACTGTTCTTGTAGATTATTATCATTGATTTCTTTTTCAAACCGGCCCTCTGTTGTATCTCTACCACAGAATAATATTTTTAATGATTCTTGTAATTTAATTGGTAAAAGTTTGAAAGACCTTATAATTTGTGACTGATTTTTTCTATCACATATAGTTCCTGCGCATATAAGCACTTTTTTCTCGGCAAGATTATACTTTTCTCTAAAAATACTATTGATAATATCTGCAATAAAATCTGTACCATTAACAATTACTTTGATATTATCCGGAGATATATTAGGATAATCCATTAATATACTGTTTCTCATTCCTGTACTAACTGCTATTATCTTTAAATTAGGAATCCTAAGTATCGCATCATTCCATTCGAACGCCTTGTCATAGCCTAAGAATAATCTGTTTCTAGGAATATGTAAGTGATCTGTATATACAAATGGTACTTTTTTCTGAATACATTTTTCCATGCATCTTTTTGTCAAGACTCCCGTTCCATGAAAATTTACGATATCAGGCTTTATTTCATCTAGTGCATCTATGAATGCTAATGTCATTTTTTCTAAATGCTCATCTTTTTTATCATGTAATAAAAATTCATAGTTTCTGTCTGTATTAACAATTTTAACATTTCCAAGTAACGTGGATGGCATTACAAATCTTCCAATAAATAAATATGAATCTTCTCTTTGACCTATATATTCACATATGTTTTTAATGAGTAACCCCCCTCCTGTACAATCTTTACTGAAGTCTTTAATTCTATCATCATAAATAGTCCAAGCTACAGACAGTACTTTCATATACACTCACCTTTCCACTCCCTCTACAAGTTTTACCATAGAGACTAAATATTTATTATTCTCCAGCCTTATTCTTCCATCTTACTTATTTAAATTATAAAAATACAGTTTGATCTTAGTTAATCCAAGAGCTTCTCAATTTTGTTTTTGGTATCAGCGGTTCCTCCATATGTAAATATTTAGGAATCAAATTATGATGAATTCGTATTCTTTTAAGGATTTTTCTGATACTTAGCTATTCTACAAAGCTCATTTTCTTGATATCTTCTATATTATTTCAACTTAATTATTCCATTCTCTCCTAAATAAAAGTGTTTGCAACATTGATCTTTATTTATAAATTTATAATCTTTAAAATCAGAAAACTTCTTATTTTAAATTGAAATCATAATATTTTTTAATAAATAAATCAATATCTGAAAAGTCATCATATCTTTCAGCTATCGTTTCCAAAGACCAATCCCACCATTTTATTGAATTTAATTTTTCAATCTGCTCTGGGTTAAACCGATATTTTATTATTCTGGCAGGAACACCAGCTACAATTGCATAATCTGGTATATCTTTAGTAATAACCGAGCCTGCAGCTGCAATTGCTCCATTTCCTATATTTGCCCCGTTTGTGATTATTACATTCTGTCCTAACCATACATCGTTTCCGATAGTTGTCTTTTTATTAAAATCTTCCATAGTGTGTTTTGGATGTATGAGCTTGGAAGAATGATTTGGCGAATATAAAAATGCGTGTGAAGTAACATACTTAAGGGGATGATTCCATACAACACATGTCCCTGGAGCAAAACTACAGAAGGAACCTATTGTTTCTATCTTTTCAATATTATCAAGTAATTCCCCATAGCAACATTTTCCAACTCTGGAAAAATCAGGGTTTACTCTTTCAGAATATATTGCATAAACATGATCAAAATAAAGTTTTTGGGACAACTGCTCAAACAGTTCTTTTCGTTTACTGGTAAATAATATAGCTGAGTTTTTTAAATCCATATCATCTAAAATATAGCAGTGATGAATTTGGGAATTATATTCACATAGCATATTGTCAATAACAGTGATATCAGTAAAACCATAGCGTTCTTCCAATATTTTTTTCGTATATATTCCAACTTCTCCGAAAGGATATATAATAAATGACTTATATCCATCCTTAAGAGCTTTTACTATAGCTTTTTCAATCTCTTTAAACACATGAATATCTCCTTTCTTATTTTAACACACTAATATATCCCAACAAAGATGATTTTATATTTAAAGAATAAGTATTGAGGTGATTGATTTTTAACTGTTAAAAATATGCATATTAAGTACTATTACCATTAAGAATTATTTCTTCTATGTTTTTTCTTCCACATGATTGGATTGTCAGTACTACTTAATTCAAAACATTATATTACATTTTGATTTTATAATTTTCTTTACTCAACCAAATGAGATCATTCTTTTCATTATTACAATCTAATTGGTGTTCATCATAGTCTACTTTAGAGCTCTCAACTACACTGTATGAATCCACATCCTTTGTATCCTCTATTCCATTTACATTTGTTGACTTCATTATATAAAACAACACTTACTAATTACGGTGTTAAAAATAAATGATTACCTTCGTACTGATGTTCATATTTCAATTGGCAAATTATATTTTTTTATTTAACTACTTTTGCATAGTTACAAATTTTTCATACTAAAATTACAAATTAATACTGAATCTAATTATTCATTTCCCCCATTTTTTGACATACATTCTCAGCATCTAACATAAATGGTTTTATAATTGTATCTTTTATAATATTCACTAAAAATTTCTTTCCAATTATAGAACTGTACATATCTGCAGGTATTCCAGTTCCTGGCCTTTTAAAGGTCAGCATCTCCTCTGTAATAACGGTTCCGGCTGGAATATCCATTGCAGCTACCAGAGATCTTCTTGCGTTTTCTCTTGCGTTTTTCTCAGATTCCAAACAACATAATCTTCCATCCCCCCTAACATAGTCTGCATAGTCTATTGCTTTCAAAATACCTCTCACATCACTTGGATCCATGGCGTGATAATGATCGTTTCCTTTTAAAGTCTTATCTAAAGTAAAATGCTTTTCAATCACGATAGCTCCCAGATTATATGCAGTTTTAAGTACTTCAAATCCCTCATCCGGCTTCGTATGATCAGAATATCCTATAGTTAAATCAGGGAATTTTTTTGACAAACTAACTATTTTGTTTAAATTCGCATGCTGATATGGCGTTGGATATTCTAACACGCAGTGCATCAAAACCAATAGTTTGTCATTATACTTCCTAATTAATTCCACTGCTCGAACTATTTCATCTTCATTGGAAGCACCTACAGATAAAATAATTGGCTTGTTCTTCTTTGCCTGATATTGCACAAAAGCAAGATTGTTCAAATCTGACGAAGAAATTTTATATACATTCATCAATGGCTCAAGATACTCTGCAGATTCAATATCAAAGGCAGTAGAAAGAAATTCAACGCCCAATTCTTCTGCATAATGATTTAATTCTGTATATTCCTCTAGTCCAAAGGAATCAAATTTCTTAAACAGTTTATACTGAGTATCGGTAGGTTCTTCCTTAATATCCCAATAATAAGGTGATTCCTTTGCCGCTAACATTTCAGCTTTATAAGTTTGAAATTTTACTGCATGGACCCCTGAATGGGCTGCTTCTTTTATCATTAATTTTGCTGCATCTATCGGTGAAATATGCTTTTTTATACCGATATCATAATAATTCACACCAATTTCTGCTATAAGTACAAATTTTCTATTTTTAATTCTGCTTTCAATTATTTTTTCCATATCTACAGCGAATCAATAAGATTCTTAATCCTTTCTCTTCCTTTTTTCAAATCATGCTTTAGCATAAGCTGTTGCATGCTTTTTCGTTTACAAACATCTGCAAAAATCAGATTGTCCAACTCTTTTTCTATGAGCTCTATTGTTACTTCTCTTCCTAAGTAGATAAATCCATTTTCATCACTTGCGAATTCATGCCTTTCTTCCCGTTCATTCTGAGACATTGTAATCGTCGGAATTCCCAAAGACGCCAGTTCATAGCACGTCCTCCCTCTTGAGGTAATTCCAAGATCATTTTGTGACATAAGCTCCGGCATGTTTTTTACGTCATACAATATCCTTATGTTTGAATTACTATTTTTTTTCTGCAACTCTATGTAATTGCTTTTTGCTTTTCCCAATACAACCGTAAATTTTAAACCCGAATATTTATTCCGGCTTATTATAGATAATACTTTTTCAGTATAGTTTGCGGGATCCGCACCACCAAAGCAAATGAATACATTTGATACTTTTTCTTTAATCTCTATTGGTTTATATAATAAAAACAACTTTGGAATGAGATAATACCGCTCTCCATAGTATATATTCTGCACGGACTGTTCTTCTCGATATAAAGCATTAATAACAAGATCTGCATCCTGCCTGCCACCGCCTGCGTCTTCAAAATTAACTATATATGGTTTTGTAGGAATCTGCTTTATCATCTTTATGTATCTAGACTCAGTATCCAATATATCATTTATTATTATCTGATATTTTCCTTCTCTCAGATAAGTGAGTAAATTATCTAAGCTATCATATCCGGTAACCTTGTACATCGTATTACCGAATGAACCTATGTCGGTGATGGTACTGTCGAAATATATGTCTGGCTTATGATAAAACAAATCCGAAAGTTCAAGCATCCTGTATATGTGTCCCATACCTATCAGATTATTACCATTTACAATAATTGCTGTCTTCCGCTCTCGGAGAGTATTCTCTGCACTTATAAGATCTTGGAAATTGTCAATATCTATTGCTTCCGGTTCAGATATTTCATACACATCAACATTTTTTCCAATTCTTGAATTTTCAGATATTACACCAGCTTTTGATATAACAAAAGCACCCGCTTCCATAAATCTTTTCGGCAGATACTGACGATTTAATCTTTTTTCGTAATCAGGAACAACTTGACCATTTCTTTGAACCCATGCTAAATGAGGTCTGTTCACTGCTGAAATGACTGTATCCAAATTCCTATCTATCACATATTCGATTGCCATATCTAAGGTACTACACAGCAAAGTTGGAGATGTTGGCTGCAATGTAATTACATAATCCGCATCAAAATCCTTACATGCATCAAATATGACCGCATCCAGCGCCACTGAATCTCCGCACAACTCTTCTTTTCTATGTATATATCTTACAGCGTAATATCCTGCTAATAGTTCAATCTCCGGAGAGTCAGACGTGACAATTACATCTGTTATATATTTAGAATTTAGCGCGTTTTCGATACAGTATGCAATCAATGGTTTGCCATTAACTATTCTAATATTCTTGTTTGGTATTCCTTTCGACCCAGCTCTTGCCGGAATTACAGCTAAAATTTTCATTACATCACATTCTTTCCTAAAACAAGTCGTCAAAATTTACTCTTTCAAATACTTCAAGCTCCCCACCACGGGTGGCATTATAAATTTTTATTCCATGCAAATCAGCATACTCTTTTGCAATCATGCAGCCTTTTAACATAATATCTTTATGATATATTCCATCAGTCTCTTCAATAAAATCAGCATGATTCTTTATATCTGTCTTTACTTCTAATAAACCATTTTCATTTACCTCTTGTTTAAACGAAAAATCAATTCCCAGCAAATATATCTCATTCACCCCCATATATACCGCAACTTGAAACATTGTATAGAGTGTTGATGCTGCAGAATATATTTTTTGTGTTAGATCGGGGGAGAACATGATGTCTTTTATTTGTGTTTTATATGTATAAAGGTAGTATAGCTTATCAAACTTATCTAAATACTTATCATATAGGTCACTTCTCAATGTCGTAAACAGATAACGACAATTATTAAGAAGATATTTTAATTCATCATCTGTTCGCACATGATCATTCAGAAAAATACTATCTTCTGCAAAAAAGCATGTTGGCCTCCAGACACTTTTTTTAAATAACTGATATACACCATTACATCCCATAGACATTTCTGATGACAATTTATTAATGTCTTCTAACCGTAGACTCGGACCGTTCCCAATTAAAAAACATCGCTTTCCGTTATAAAGATTTCGTAGTTTAAAATTTCGATACAATATATTATTCACATCTTTTGTAGAAATAATTATACTATCTAATAATTCAAAATCCTCTCCAAAATACAGAATATTTTCATTATCAATTCCTGCATTATTTAATTGCATATATAAGTCATTAAAATTTTGTCCATATATCTGTTTTGACAGCGAAATGATAACAACCCAGTCATCATATTTAGGAATATCATTTAACCCAAAAATCTGCTTTTTAAAAAGAAACTTTCCTACAAGTTTAGCATTAGAGTCTATATATCCCTCCCAACTAATATGGTGCTTTTCAAAGAATTTTCCATATATCTTTCCATATGTACCTGCACCGTAAATATATATCTTTCTTCTTTCCGAAATATTTCTAATATAATCTGTAAATCCAGACAAGTTATTTGATCTTGTTTCATCCATATGTAAAACCCACCCCACTTCTTACATTCTTACAGGTGCCTGCACCGCAACACCGACATTTACATTGTTCTCTGGTGTGAAACCTTTACATGTTTTACAAAAATTGGTATATCCCTTTGTTGTATATCCCAATCGGAACTCTGCCAATTCTTTTTTCTTATCTGGTGTGAACTGTTTTAGATCATAAACCTCCTCATAATCCTGTTCTCCGGAAATTCCTGCAACTGTTGCATAAGCAGCATAATTGCAGCTATAAAGCTTACCATCACGAAGTTCCTGCCATGATTGATTACATGACTCCCTATGTGCCTCCAATTTTTCATCAGTCCATAATGTGTGGTCTGTTTTTTCTGGTGCTAAATCAATCCAGCTGTCCACTTTATTTATATAGTATTTAATATCATATTCTTCCAGTTTTCCGATCAGCTGATCAAACCGTTCATCAAACCTTGGAACAGCTTTTCTATAATCATCGACCGTGATTTCAATATTACATTTTGACAGCTTCTCTAAGATATCATCTTTGGGAACTATTGTTCCATTTGTAACTGTTCTTAAGGTTCCAATACGATCTCCGTAGTTTTTATCTATGTACTCAATTAAATCTGCTGTATGCTTGTATATAAATGGTTCCCCTCCACTTACATGAAACAACATAATATAATTAACACAGGAGAAAAATAGATCTACATCCTTCTTTAGATCATCCCATTCTCTTACGTAGAACTGATTTGTAAATGGATTGAAATTAAGACAGTTCTTACAATTTAAATTGCATGCCGTGCTTGGCAAAAAAGAAATGCTTGAAAAATAAACTTTATTATGCTTATATGCAAAATATATCGACAGAAATTCTTCAATTACAAAAAATGAATTGTTTTTGACATAACCTGCCATCTTTAGTTGCTCCACAGGCTTTACTCTGGCAATTTGCGACATAGTAACAATGATTGCCTCATCTTTTTCTAATACTATTTCCTCTAGCGAAAAACATATATTCCCGTTTATTACTTTACCCTGCTTTGTAGGATCATTATCAATGTATCCTGCTATAGTTATGTTATTTCCGATAGTATGTATGAATTGTGTACCATAATCCCCTGCTCCAAACAAATAGAATCGCTTTTTATTCTCTATATTTCCATATACAAAATCATATTCATGTCCTTTATTTCTCCATTTCATTCAATCTGCCTCCCGTGTTCTGTACGCCTGATAATTTCGTCTTGTAATGTTTTTTCAAGGTTTATAAAATATCCACTAAATCCCGATACACGAACAATCAAATTTGGATACTTCTCTGGATTTTTCTGTGCATCTATTAAAGTTTCTCTATCGACTACATTGAATTGTAGCTCTAATCCTCCCTTTTCAAAATAATATTTAACAAGAGCAATTAATCCCTGTATATGCGTCTTTCTTTCAAAAAAAATTTTTGTAAATTTTAGATCCAAAGCCATGCCATTTGCAAAATTAACCATTTTTATCTTAGATACTGAATTTATCACACCTGTTGGACCTGACTTATCCATTCCGGCCATGGGGGAGAGAGAACTGGACAATGCTTCTCCCCGTTTCCTGCCATCAGGTGAAGCACCTGTGTTATCTGCCATAGTTGCATGAAAATACGATGAGTAAAATCCCATTTGAAACTTTCCATTTCTATGTCTCATTCTAGTATTACAAGTAATAGTCGTAATGTATTCTACCAGATCTTTTACCTTATCATCAACAGAATCAATACCATTTCCATACTTAGGGCAAGCCAATAATTCCGTCCTTATGTGATCATAATTTTCGTAATTATTGTTTAATATATTACGCAGTCTATCCAAATCAATTTTTTTATTTTGAAATACTGTCTTTTCGATTGCTTCAAGAGAATCTGCTATGCTGGCAGTACCCACTATATTGATTGTAAGATTGTTATATATTGTGCTTCCTGCTGTGACATCGCGTCCATTCTCTATGCAGCCATTCATTAGACAACTGGTAAATGGTACTGGCCAATGTATACTATAATTGTTACTTACATCATCCAAAAACTTACATATAAGTATTAGATAATTTCCCAATTCTTTTTTAAACCAATCAGAGAACTCCTCATATGTCTTTATGCTTGACAGTAAATGAGACTCCATCAAAGGATAAAGCTCTCCTGTTGCGCTGCAAACACCATTATTAAGAATTAATTCCATCAGCTTCATCATATTAATTCTAGCTGCTTCAGTGTGTGAATACTCATTTCCACCCGATGATAGTTCCACACATCCTACAATTCCATAATTAATGGCATCTTCTCTTGAGATTCCGGCATTCATTTTCGCTTTAATTGCAACTTCATCATTAAATAAAGAGGGGAACCCCAGACCTTCCTTCACCAAATCAAAAGCTTCATTCCATGTCTTTTCAACTGTTGACTTACAAATGCGAAGTGAAAGTTGAGGTTGATCTCTTCCTACCTCTTTTGCTGCTTTCATACACATATATGTCAATTCATTACTTACATCATTTCCAACTACATCACAGCCTCCTATTGTTACATTCTGCCAACTTTTTTCCAATTCCGAAAGTTTTATCCAAAATGCCTTAATTAGCTGATAGGCTTCCTCTTCAGAAAGAAGCCCACTGTCAGTATCCTTTTTGTAATACTCATATAGATATTGATCTAATCTGCCAAATGATATAGAACCACAGCCAGCTTCATCTACAACAGCTTCATGTGATAATAAAATCAACTGAAGTGCCTCCCTCAAATTTCCAGCAGGAAAATGAGCAATATTCTTCAATGTTTTGACAAGTATACACTTACTTTTATTAGTTTCAGATGAACACTTTTCTGCATATCGTAGGATTAGTTGCTGAAATCCTTTTATGACTATATATGCACCTCGATAAAAGCAAGCTTTATCAAGATCAGTTTTATAAATTTTATATAAATCAAGTATCTTATTAACTCTATTATCAATACCTTCCTCAAGCAGAACATCATAGGCAGGAATAATATGTTTTCCTGGTGCTCTGCTGAACATTCCCATCTTTGAGGATAGAAGTATAACCTCAGCCGAACTAATATCTATTACACCATCATCTATATGTGTCTCTAGTTCAGATTTTAAATTTGTAGGAGCCATATTAACATTACTATTGCATTTTATCTTCCCTGCTAATAAGTCTTCTCTTCCACAATGCAATGGCTTTGTTAGCCAAAATCCCGCAAGTGAATAGGCTTTTTTCTCTGTTATATTTAGATTTTTTCTTTTTTCTATTCTTTCTGCCAATTGATGCCTTAAATCTATGTATTCCATTCACCAGCCATCCTTTTATAACTATGCTATATAAACCGCCAAGTTATACTCCGATAAAATCTTTTTACATTGCTCCATATAATTTTTTGTTGGAATTTTAGCTTTATCCGCAAAATAATCGAACCCCATCTCTTTAAACTTCCCGATTCCCCATTCATGGTACGGAATAAGCTCTACCCTTTCAATATTCATGCCATTCAAAAAATAGCCAATTCTATTAAGTTCATCATAACTAACATTGAAGCCTGGTATGATTGGGACTCTTACCCAAAACCGAACTCTTTCCTCATGTAATTTTTTTATATTATCAAGGATATGTTTATTGTCACTTCCTGTGCATATATTATGGACATCAGAAGAAAACGCCTTACAATCTATAATCACTAAATCCGTGTAAGGAATTATTTTTCTGATGAGATCAAACTTATAATTTCCTGCTGTTTCTATGGCAGTCATCAACCCGTCATTTTTACAGCATTTTAATGCACTTATTAATTCATTATGTTGCATTAAGGGCTCTCCTCCTGAAAAAGTCACCCCACCACCGGAATGCTTCATAATTTCTTTATCTTTTGAGATTTTTTCAATAAGATGCTGTTCTGAAACTTCATGGTCATTTTTTCCAAACTCAAGATTCTCAGGATTATGGCACCACTTACACCTCATATTACAGCCAGACATAAAAACCGTTGTTCTAATCCCCGGACCATCATCTAATGAAAAATACTGTATATTTGTTATCCTCATTTAACATTCTCCAGTTCTTCTATCCAACCTTCAATAATAGATAATGTATTATCCAGTTCTTCATCATCTAATGTTATTTGTATGGGTCTATCGGGAAATAAATCAACTATTTGATTTTGCGGAAGAACTGAGTAAATGGCGTTTCTTATATCATCATAATATTTCTCATTTTCACTGCAAATCAAGTAAATAATATTGTCTTCTAATTGCTCCTTCGCCTGTTTAAGATTCAATATTGTCTTACCATCAAATGACTTGTTATCAATTATTAATTTTGGAAAGATTCCATATTGTTTCTGCAGTATTTCCTTATCGATAAACTGACCAATATTACCATAGGTATATATTCCAAGGTTGCTTTTACCCATATGGATTAATTTTTCCAAAATAGGAATAACTTGTTTTATCGTATGTCTAACATCAAAATCGTACATAATTCTACCTTTTCAATATGCTTTTGTAATAATCAATTCTATCCGGATGCTCATGGTTTAATTTAACATAAACTTTTTCATTTTCAAACATTATTCTTTTAAAATATAGTTTCCAATAATCATCTTTTTGCTCTATTGCCTGCTTCGCTGCATTGCATGCATGGTATGCCATAAATCTTTTTGTATAATCGCATAACTCTTGCGATATATGCCTCTTTTTAAACAGCTCTATTACCATTTCATATGAGCTTATCCAATCCTTCATTTTACTTAAGTCTGTTGTGTGACAGCCTGAAGATTTTCTCTGCCTGTAATGATAATATGATTTATTAATATATTTAGCCTTTTTTACGTTTACAACTGCTTGAGCCAAGTACAGCACATCACCGCCTAATCTCAAGTTTTCATCAAATAGTATTAATTTTCCTCTACTATCAAATAGCAATTCTCGCCTATACAATTTATTCCACATATATGCAAAACCACGGTAAGAATCTCTCCTATAAATATAATTAAGTAGCTGCTCCTGGTTGAATGCCTCTTCCATAACTGGCAATTCATTTTTTATTTCTAAGCTTTGATCTATATGCTCTTTATACCAGCTCACAGCAACCATATCCAAATCTTCGCCATGCATTACAGAAAACATATCTTCATACATCTTTGCATCAATCCAGTCATCGCAATCTACAAATGCAACATAATCTCCTGTGGCACGCCTAAGTCCTTCATTTCTTGCATTACTCTCCCCATTATTTTTTTGATGGACTACAACCATTCGATTATCTTTCGCTGCGAATTCATCTATAATTTTTTCTGAACCATCGGATGAACCATCATCTATGCATATAATTTCGAGATTTTTATATATTTGATTACAAACGCTCTCAAGACATTTAGGTAGTTCTTTATAAGTATTATATATTGGGATAATTATAGATATTTTATTATTCAATGCCTTGTCTCCTGCCCGTTTTATCTTTATACAGATTGTTAATTTTTCACTTTCGGCTTGCTCAACAGATGCACTATTTCTATTGACAAAAATTCCATAACCGTTAAACTTTAGATTTTTGCTTCCTAGCATAGAAATAGATATGTTTTGTTTTCTCTGATACACGTCCTTACACTAATTTTACAGTTCTCGGCTAAGGCCTATGATTCGATGATACCGTTCTCAAAATATTGGAATTAGAATCCCTATTGCTGTATAGAATAGCAATAGGTCTCTCCACAATTGCAGAAAAATAATATTCGTAGATGACATAACTCAGTAATTTTTTAACAACTGTAACTTGCAGTAAAAAAAAATTGAACGAATCACAAGATTATATGTTTCATATCTCCACTGCTCAGCGCAAAATCCATAATAAGTATCCCCTAAGTTTATGCAATCATTATTGCATGAGTGAGCACCTTAGGCTAAAAAACTTTTAAGTTACACCGTTAGAAAAGGCTACTACCTTTTACGCTTAAATCATTCCATAAATTTCAATTGTGTCACTGGGTGCGTTTTCCTATTCACCAGCGGTGGTAACTCCATATAATCTCCAAACTTAAAACTTAAATAATTGTGGTAATCTCTAATTCCTTGAAATATCTTTCCTTCAAACACTGTATCTATACTATTTTCATACCAATTCCTATAGTATCCATATTCATTGTTTGGAGTTGGAAACATTAGTATCCGAACCATTTTTGATTTCTTTCGATTTGCTTTGTGAATCATATGATGATAATAGAAAAATATCTCTTTTTCGGGTATTTTATCTAATAACCAGTATATTTGTCTTTTTGCAAATCTCTTCTCGGCAATTTTCCCAACCTTTGACCAAAGTATTTTCCGAACACAAAAACACTCAAAATTCTTCATTGTTCTTAAAAAGTAATTATCTGGCACTCCATCCAATGGAAAAACATCAATAAAAATACCTTGCATATAAGGCATATGTTCCTGATATTCCCTAAGAAACAATGTATCCTTTCTTCTTATTTTTCCATATCCCCAACGATATCCTCTTGTATTTCGATGATCTTGGAAATAAAATCTGGTTTTATCCAGTTCTGTTTTGCATGCCTCCCTGAATATCTCATATTCTGAACGAAGAAAAGCAACATCTGCATCATCATCCCATGGTATATAGCCCGAATGACGTACTGCACCTAATAATGTTCCCGCTATTATATTATAATGAATCCCACACTTTTTACAAATGCGATCAACTTCTATTAACATTTCCAGTTGTATCATTTGAATCTGTCTAAGCGACCTAGTATCTATCTGAATCATTTTTATCACCCTCATAAATATTTCTCTAGCATTGATTTACGAGCCATTAACTATTTATATAAGTCATTATATAACTACCACTTAAGCCATATTTAAAACTTTATTTATGAAATGCTTACAGGCCATTTGATAGAAAATTATTTATTATCCCTTATCTCCGCTCCCAGATCAGGTTTGTTAGTAATAATACCATTTACACCCATATCACAGAATTTTCGGATTTCTTTTCCACTATTAACTGTCCAGATATTGATCTCAATTCCCTTTTCCTTAAGGGCTTCTAATGTTTCTTTCCTATTCAAATGGTACCAAGCCGGATGAACCGTATTTACTTTATACCTCTCTGCATATTCTGCGATGTCCATAATACCATCACAATAAAGAAATGCTACCTTTGCCTCAGGTTCCATCTCACGAAGCCTCAGCATAGAAACGTGGGAAAAAGAAGAGAACAAAGTTCTTTCACGCACCTTTTTATCCCTTACTATTTTCAAAACCTTCTCTTCCATGCCTTCATAGGAGAATAAATTATTCTTTAATTCTATATTAAACAAGAAATCAATACCTGACTTTGTTTTTTTTTGTACAAAATGGTCAATCACTTCCTCTAACAACGGAACTTTAATTCCATTAAATTTCGGGTGTGTCCTATTAAATTGAAATTGCCCCATATCTTTCAGGGAAAGGTCTTTTACATATCCATTACCGTCTGATACCCGGCTTATTTCCTCATCATGAACAACTACTAAATGCCCATCCTTTGTCATCTGGACATCGAATTCAATTCCATCTGCTCCCATGTCATAGGCCAGTTGAAATGCTTCCATAGAATTTTCTGGTGCATACTGACTTGCTCCACGATGAGCATATATTTTTGTATCATATCTCATTTTCTAGTCTCCATAAATTTCTCCACTACACTAGCCATAGCAATTGACTCTTCTTCTGTAAATTTATAAGATTTTCTTTCACCATTATGAATAAGTGACACAAATTCACTTAATTCATAACGCAGACCATCACCTAGAAACTTCGCGGTATACTGTTCCTTCTTATATGCATTTTCAAAACGGACTTCAAAGGATTTGGTCAACCACCATGGGGATTCTGCAAGAATATAACCTTTGGTTCCGGCTATAATTAACTGTCCTTCTGATTTTACAGAAATACCAGTTTTAGACAATGCCATCCCTTTCTCAAATGTAAAAGAAGCCTTTGTATACAAATCAATTCCATTTTCATTCTTAATACTGTTAAAGTTTACATCTTTATATTGGGTTCCTAACAGTTTAAAGATAGGTAGCATTGTATGGTTTCCGAATTCTAGAAATCCACCTCCATAATTCATGTCCTTACTTTCCCTTGTATTCGGATCTGCAATCCTGGTAAAGCAAGCTTCCACGTCTACAATATTCCCTATAATTCCGCTTCTTGCAACTCCTACGAGTTGATTAAACCCCGGACAGTACGCAGTTTTAATGGCTTCCATAAGCAGACAGTTGTTAGCTTTAGCAATTGAGAACAGTTCCATAGCGCAATCTTTTGATAAAGCCATAGGCTTTTCGCAAAGCACATGTTTTCCCATGCTCAAAGCTGCCTTTGCATATTCAAAATGAGTTTGATGCAAAGATGCAATATAAACAGCATCCAAAGGTTCTAAAAAGTCATTATAACTCTCCCAATATGCCTGGACGCCAAAACGTTCTCCAAACCTTTTCGCACTTTCCTTATGTGGATTGAAAGCGCTAACCGCTTCAATGCCGCTAACGAAATTAGCTTCAGGCACAAATCGTGCTGCAATGCGTCCAGTTCCTACAATTCCCAATTTAATTATAGGATACTTTTGCGTTCTTAATAATGTACTGGAAATCTCTTTTGTTCTTTCCAAGTATACCACGTTACAAAAGTCATTCAAATAATCAAATTCACCCGTCCAGTCTGAACCTATGGCAAATATATCTACATCATATTTATGGATATCCTCCACCTTTTGCCCTACATGGTCTTCTACTATTATTTTATCAGCAAACCCAGTTTTTTTTACATTTTCAATCCGATCTATAATGGAATCCACTACGTTTAATTTCCCACGAGATTCATCATACTGTTCTGTAGTGATTCCTACAATCAAATAATCTCCCAATGCTTTTGCTCTTTCAAGCAATTTATAGTGTCCTTCATGAAACAAGTCAAAAGAACCATATGTAATTACTCTTGTCATAAAGAAGCTCTCCTCTTAATAAAATACTATTTTCTGCATAAAGATCCTTATATGTATCTCCTAACAACTGACCCCATAGTCTTCTTAGATTAACAAGACATCAGCAGTCAAATATCCTATTAATATATCGACAAAATATAACATTTAATTACATATCCTACCTGGTTTTTTGCATATACATTTTTTTCCTATTCAAACGCACACAAAACACCTAATTAATAAGAAAAAGGGACTGTCACAAAATATGACAATCCCTTTTTCTTATTAAAAATAACAATATTAAAATTTACTTTAATAACTGAAGAACACCCTGTGGAACCTGGTTTGCCTGAGCAAGCATAGCCTGAGAAGCCTGTACAAGAATGTTGTTCTTTGTATAGGACATCATCTCTTTTGCCATATCAACGTCACGAATACGGCTCTCTGCTGCTGTCATGTTCTCAGATGCAACGCTTAAGTTGTTGATAGTATGCTCAAGACGGTTCTGAACTGCACCAAGCTTACCACGAACGCTTGACACTTTATCAATTGCTGCTTTAATTACACTTACTGCCTTAGCTGCACCTGACTGGGATTTAACATCAATGTTATTTAATGTTAATGCAGTACTATTCATTTTTCCAATTGTAACTGCAATCTGGTTATAACTATCAGATGTCTCACCAATCTGGAGTGTCAATGTCTTATCAGTACCACCCTTTAAGTCGCCGTTTAACAGCTTCTTACCATTAAAAGAAGTACCATCTGAAATTCTATCAATTTCTTCGCTTAATGCAGAGAACTCACTAGCGATGTTCTCACGATCTACAGTGCTATCATATGTACCATTAGCTGACTGCTGAGCTAACTCAACCATACGATTTAACATAGAGTGAACTTCTGTCATAGCACCTTCAGCTGTCTGAATTAAAGAAATACCATCACTAGCATTCTTAGATGCAGTCTCAAGACCTGTGATCTGAGCTCTCATCTTCTCAGAAATAGCAAGACCAGCAGCATCATCACCTGCACGGTTGATGCGGTAACCAGAAGATAACTTCTCAAGGTTCTTAGATACAGTACCATTATTGCTTGTTAAGTTTTTGTAAGAGTTTAATGCTGCGATATTATGTTGAATTCTCATAAATAACCTCCTTGGATTATGACGGGGAATTCCTTTTCCCCCAATTTTATTTATTCCAAACCTTTCATTCGGGCCCTGAAAAAAAGGTCGAAAACAATTTTAAATTTCTTTATTATCTCTACAAAAGTCTAAAAACTTGACCATGCTGCTTAATAAGAATCTGTCTAGTTTACATGACTATATTCTATATCGTCATGTATTATTTTTTCATAAGTCCAATTAATTTTTTTTTAAATTATTTTTACCTTCATTTAAGTTAGAGACCATTTAATTTGTGTTCATTCTCACGAAGAAAATCTTTTTCCTCATCGTTAAAAAGGTTATAAACCTTATTTTCTAACTCTTCAAACATAAGTTTCCGGCTTATTCGAATTAAAAAAAGCTTGTCTTTTGCTCTAGATAGATCGTAAAGTTTTGAGAGAAAGGATAAAATAGCGGTTGCAATCTCCTCTCCCTTTGTTCCTCCTATAAAAAGCCGTATCATTTCCATTAACACGTCTTCTCCATATGGCTCCATACGCAGATAAAGAGTACCGTACTTTACGGCTTCTTGAGCATGATTCAGTGATCTATGTGCTTCAAAAAGTCTTCCATATATATTCGGAAGCGAACCAGCCATATCCAAATTCCCATCATTTTTATAACTCTCAAGGCGACTTAATGCCAATTCCATATATTCAATTCCTTGTTGTAACTTTCCCCTATCCAGCATCCAGCAACCCATCCAGTACTCTGCATCCGGAGCCAAACATAGAAATTCTACTGATTTGTTATATGCTTCTAAAATTTCTCTTTCATCTTCAGCATTGCTATAATACTTAATCTTTATCAGATTACAAAAAACAAAATCCCTACGTTCCTGAATCAAATCCGAACTCATATGTTCAACAACCAGATTATAAGCTTCTTCTGCCTCTTTCATCTGCTTATTAGCCAAAAGGGAATCCCCTAAATAGGCCCATGCCTCATAATTCTCCGGATCCTTATTAACCTCTTTTTTTAGTATTTCAATATTTCTTTCTAATTTACGAGTTTCTTTGTAAACCGTATCAGAGTAACCTGTATGATAAATCGTAAGCACATCTCTTGCTTCAAACGCACTAGGTGCTTTCGTACCTCCGATCATAAGCGTTTCATGTATACTACCCGCATATCGCAAACTTTTGACATTACTGAACAACCGAGCCTGTGTGGCAATGGATGTGGTCTTACCCTCTTCATCAAGATTAGCCAGAGAAGATCTTACCATCAAAGGAATCATAAGTTTTCTTCTTTCCTCTTCCAACTGCGCAAGCAGAGGAAGAATTTTCTTAGTATCCTCCTCTGAAAAATACTCATCCGCATCTAAAAATGCTATCCAATTCCCTGATGCCTGCTCAACAGCAAAATTCTTTGCTGCTGAAAAATCATCGATCCAATTAAAATGATACACTTTTGCGCCCATCTCTTCTGCGATCTCGACTGTTCTGTCGGTAGAACCAGTGTCCACAACGATCTGTTCGCAAACAATGTTTTTTCCCCAGGTTAACGCTTTACGTATGTTTTTTTCTTCATTTTTAACAATCATACATTGTGAAAGGTTGATCTTGATTTTCACTTAAAATTTCCTCCTGATCAAATATAAATCATCTATTTATTGGGGTAATAAAAAGAGCCCCCTCTTAGTTATACTTCTACTAATTTATATCGTTCTTTCTCGCTAAAAAATAAGTTATTTACATCTAACTTATTTTAGTATTATCATATAAAACCTTATTTTTTATTATTTCAGATCACTTCCAACACAATACAATAGCTTCTGCAAGTTAGATACCTTTTACTTCATTATGTAAACTTTAAAAATTAGCATAAATCTGATCAACAACAACAACAATATTTTTGTTGCCATTTCATTTACCAACTCAAAACAGAATTAATCAAATTTCATCTCCCACAACAAAAGGCACTGCCTCATGGCCTCCAAAAACCCCTCGGCCACTCAACAATGCCCTCCGTCTTAACCCAAACACTATCAGTCTGCTCTAGCCTCATTATGACCATAAAAGGTAAGCAGGTATAACCCGCAGATTCCTACCAGGCCATACACAATCCTCGTAATCCATGTCATGTTACCGAAGATAAATGAAACCAAGTCAAAATTAAAGAAGCCTATCAGTCCCCAGTTTACTGCGCCGATAATGGCAATGGTCAGAGCTGTGTAATTTAATGCTTTATTTCCCATGGCTCTACCTCCTTTTCTTTAGTATTATGGGGCAGAGCTGAGGATTTTATACATTATTTTCCCAAACTATCAATTCTGGATCTTAATTCATCTTCCCTATCTTTAAATAAAAGTGTTTCATTATACTGATAATATCGTTCGCAGTCATATTCTTTTAAAAATTTAACGCTATAATACCCGGTATTTAATTCAGTAACAAACACCACCATCTCCTGGCCATTCATAAAAGCTGCTTCCATAAAGTCAAACGCATGCTCCAGAGCTTTCCCGCCATCAGAAAGTAACTTCTCATACCTCTCGTTCTCTTCCTTAAAAAGCTCCCGTATCCGCTCCCAGGAGGCATTAATATCTATTATCTCTTCCTGACCCAAAGTCTCTTCATATCTTGTAAGTATCGCTTCCACATCCCTGGACAGATAATCCTCTCTCCGATTAATAAGCCCAGCTTCCCGCTTTTTATCCCAAACTTCCTTCCATTCGTTTCGTAAAACGGAAATCCGCTTAACCATAGATTCATCCAAAGAACCATCCGTTTCCGGACTAATCTTTTTAAGCTCCTCCATCAACAGACCGGTACGGTCCGCCTGATCTGCCACAGCCCGAAATTGCTGTCCAAGCTTTGATAGCAAAAGGCCAATGACATTTAATTTTTCATCAAATGGCGCCTTATTAAGCTTATTGCAAAGACTTTCTCTTATCACTCCAGATAAAATCTCATCAATCTGGTAATCATCCTGGTACTTATAGTATAGGTGAAGATAGTTTGTAAAATCCTTTGCAATCTTTGGAAATTGAATATATTCTCCCACCACATCCCGGTCCACCGTTTTTTCAATCCGCTCACTAATCTGGATAAATTTGGATAAATCTTCCCAGCCTCTTGGTGTGGCAAAAAATTTGCCATCCACTGTGGTCTCAATCCGGCAAAAGTTCTCCGGTCTTGCATTCAAATATGATATCACCGCAGAGTGAAGGTCATGCTCATAAGCATAAGCTTTCCAAACTTCAAAATCCGGTTCCACTTGTATAAGCTTAATTCGGTCCAGAGTCACCACATCAAAATCCCTCACCGATTTATTATATTCCGGTGGATTACCAGCCGTAACGATGACCCAGCCTTCTGGAATCTTATGATTTCCAAACGTCTTATATTGTAAAAATTGAAGCATAGTCGGCGCAAGGGTTTCAGAAACACAGTTGATTTCGTCAATGAACAAAATCCCTTCCTTCAGCCCAGTGCTTTCCATCTTTTCATAAACCGAGGCTACAATTTCACTCATAGTGTACTCAGTCACTCGGTATGTTTCATTTCCAAATTCCTTTTCCCTGATAAAAGGCAGTCCTACGGCGCTCTGTCTGGTATGGTGTGTAATTGTATAAGCCACCAGGCCAACCTGAGATTCCCTTGCGACCTGCTCCATGATCTGGGTTTTCCCCACACCGGGAGGTCCAATTAAGAATATGGGCCTCTGCCGCAAAGAGGGTATTTCATAATTTCCATAAGCATCCTTTAACAAATAGGCTGCTATGGTATTTTTAATTTCTTCTTTTGCTCGTTTTATATTCATGGCAGTTTCTCCTGTTATGAAAGATTTAAATCTTCCTCCGTAAGTATCACCTTCATCGCCCAGCCTGGAACCGAGATATCCTCATACTGCCCTTCCATAAACACAAATGCAGTGTCATAGGGAGGCATGCTAATTGGATAAATTCCTTTTCCATCTGTAAAATAAAGCAGACCCCGGAGTTTTTTAAAAACTCCCTTATTCAATAGCCCATTTACATATTCAAAGGCTGGGCGAAAATCCGTTCCTCCAAACCCACTCAAGGTGAAATGTTCCATATATTCCTTCATTTCCTCCTGGCTTGTTATGGTTACGTCCGAGCGAATCTCTTCATCGCACTGTATGATGTGGATGTTCACCTTTCTAAAATAGCTCTCTGACTCCGAAAGCACTCCATAAGTCTCTTCTAAAAAACGTTTCACCAGATCCCCGGATACCGACATGGAGGTGTCAATGGCGATTACAAAATCTTCTATTTTAAAAACTTCTCTTGTTTCCAATGGTTCAATTAATGGCATGTTTTTATAAAGCGTCATTCCATAGGTGTAAAAAATGGGATCAAAGGAATCAGGATCGACCTCTGCCTCTTCTCGAAGAACTGAAAATTTTTTCAAAAAACGTTTGTAATCATACCGTTCCCTGTTTTCTGCCTTAATCTGTTCCAATAGGTCTTTGCCAGATGTGGCGTTCTCCTCTCCAAAGGACTCCATTTCCGTCTCCATCTTTTCCCGCATCTCTTGCCACTGGTTCTGCCGCTGGGTGGTGATCTTTGGATCTTCCTCCACATCCCATCGTTCGTGGCTGTCCACAAAGAATTCTCCAGCCATTCGGACTAATTGTTCCTGGGTCAGATTCATTTCCGTCAGGTCCTTATAGACTCCCTCTGCGGTGAACACCTTTCGTTTGGCTGCAATTCTGCCATAGATTTCTCTGCGGTAGGCTGACTGATGCTGGTATACTGATTTTACATAAAAGCTGTCCAGGATGAATTCGATGGTTATGTCACATGCTACATCCCAAAGTACCTTGTTCCGGTTCCCCTTTCCGCTTAGATGGCAGAACAAGCAATGGAACAGCATGTGAAGATACGCCCGGTTTACACGAATCCGGCTGCTTTTGTACATAGAGAACAAAAGATCAGGCTGATAGTAGATGATGAAACCGTCTGTGGAAAGTACATTTCCGCTTCTATCTGCTTCAAAAACAAAGCTGCTTAAAGCCACATCAAGATAGCGAAAATTAAGGTAAAGCTCATTTCTGGCATTGATTAATATGCCATGCCCGATTTCCACCTCTTCAAGCTCTGCTAACTGTCTTTGTCTTACTGGATCGATCATGCACATCACCTGCCTTTCTTGTTTTTAATTATAGGGAAAATTCCCGTTTTTTTGCAGGGAACCTGCGGCGCCTTAAGTCCATTAAGTGACTTAAAAGCTCTGGGCGATCCATTTTTGAGACCATTTCTACAATGGAATCAAATTTCACCTGATCCTTGCCATACTCCTTCATCATCCACAAAAACATAGTTTCATCTTCCCCTATGGCAAGCTTTGATACCCCTTCTAAATGTTCCTGCAAGTATGCTTCGTACACCAATTTGTCGTGATACAAAAGATTCATTGGGGTGTAAAGGCGATTTATGACCAGATCTCCAATGACAGACTCTGATTCCTGTACAAGAAGATGAGGAAACAGGCTATCGTATTTATGAAACTGAAAATCCGCCTGATCAAAGCAATACCGGTATAAGTGCCCGCATCCATGCATTTCCCGGATGATAATCCGGGCTGGGGTGTGTTCGATGGATTCCTCATACAGTTCCGGAAAAACAAGTCTGGCATTGCCCTGACTGCTATTATAGTTTACAAAAAGCTTCTGTCTTAATTCAGATAAAATTTCCTTTAAGCAGGACCGTTTTCCGTCCACTAGATGGATATCTAAATATCGCATGCCCGAACACCCGGTAAAAAGGCCGGAACCTAAATCTGCAATGGCTGCACTGCATTCCAATCGGGTCAGTTCAAAGCAATTATAAAATGCGTAATTTCCTATTTTTACAATGGTCTCCGGCAAATATATTTCCTTAAGCCCTTCCAGGTTTATGGCTGGAGGCAGATCCTCTTTTTTTGTTGCTATGGGATTTCCCTCTTCATCACACAAGAGCACTTCCTCTTCTAGGGAGGAGAGCATCTCTTCCCTACCCCAACCACCAGAAAAAGCGTAGGCCGAAAGCTCGGTTACGGAGAGTCCTCCGATGTTTTCTGGTACTCTTATGGATCCATTAAAACCTCTGTACCCTAAGATTCTCACGTGGTTATTTATGTTCTGATATAAAAACATATCGAAATCCTTTCCAGTAATGGTTTAACAAATCAATATAACAGAAAAACCAGGAAAATGCAATGGGTATTCGTGCCAAGTCCAGGCTTACATCTTCAAATAAAAAAGTGCCTTGACTGGTTTTTAAAAGCCACGTTCAAAGCACCTTCTTAGAATAAGAAATCATATGAGTTATATATTTTTAATGTAAGTCATCCCATAATTCAATCTTTTTAAATTCCTTCTTAAGTGGATTCGTTTTTACCAATACAGTACTCTATGATCTATTCCCCTAGAATATGAAAACAGACACTTTATGACTTTCTATTGCCTTATTTATGAAACGATCGCTTCTTCCAGTGTCGCATTCATGCTACCCATACGATACCCATCCAAGTCCATGGCGATATAGGAAAAGCCCAGCTCGTGGAAGTATCCAGTGAATTCTTCTCTTCTTGCCACAAGGTCCTCCAACTGAGAAGGAAGCACTTCAATTCTAGCAATGGTTCCGTGAATCCTTACTCTGACCTGATAAAAGCCCATATCAAGAAGACGCTGTTCCGCTTTGTCTACCATAGAGAGTTTTTCCCTGGAAATCGTCTCTCCATAGACGAAACGGCTGGAAAGACAGGCAAAAGACTGCTTATCCCAGGTTTTTAAATCCATCTCCTTTGACAGCTCCCTGATATCCTCTTTTGTAAGCTCAGCATGACGCAGAGGGCTTTTAATATTTAATTCCGCCACGGCAATAAGTCCTGGGCGGTAATCACCATTGTCGTCAAGGTTAGAACCTTCTGCGATCTCCTTAATCCCCTGTTCCTTTGCAATCAAAGCAATCTTCTCAAACAGCTCATGTTTGCATAAATAACAGCGGTTTTTTGGATTGCTTTCAAAGCCTTCGATGTCCAACTCTTCACTATCTACGATAAAATGTTTAATTCCTTCCTGTTCACAAAATGCGATTGCTTCCTTAAGCTCCCGCTCTGGAAAAGAACAAGAACGGGCGGTTACTGCAATCACCTGATCCCCCAACACCTCATGGGCTGTTTTTAAAAGAAAGGTGGAATCCACTCCAGAGGAAAATGCCACCGCAAGACTTCCCATTTCTTTAATATAATTTCTTAATACTTCCCTTTTTTCCTGTAATTTCATAAGCACTCCTTATTCATCACCGACGATATTCTTACTAAAATTATAGCAGTCTGGGGTGTCTCATGTCAATCGATCCCGGGGGACAGACTCATCTATTTTTCTTTCTTATTATAAGATTCCAGATTCACGCACATCCGTGTCATAACCTTTAAATATACATCTATTTCTTCCTGGGAGATTCCATCGGATACGATTCCCTCAAATAGTTCAAACACTTTTTTAATTTCTGTTGCTTCTGCGGTTCCTTTTTCGGTAAGGCAGATTAAAAAGGAGCGTCTGCAGTCAGGATTGTTCTGTCTTGAGAGAAGGCCTAATTTCTCCAGCTTGTCTAAGTTTCTTGACATGGTGGTTGCTTCAAAGTGGCAGCTATCTGCCAGCTCTTTTTGAGTAATATTATCTTTTAAAAGTAAATAATATAAAATCCTGGCCTGGCCCTGTCCAGGGGTAAGACCTAATTCAGATAAAAGCGGTGAAAATATCTGCTTTCTGGCTCTTTCTCCCCTTACCATCAGTTCTCGAATGGTTTCATTTCTCATTCATTACCTCCTTTTTCTCTCTTGTCTCTATTTTTTATTCCAGTTCAAAAAGTCCCATATGAAGATTATAATACTTTCCTTGTTGTTCCAGCAGCTCTTCATGACTTCCACGTTCAATTACTTCACCTTGTTCTAAAACTAGAATGGCTTTTGAATTTCTTACGGTAGATAAACGGTGAGCGATTACAAACACGGTTCGGTCTTTCATAAGGGCATCCATTCCTTTTTCTATGAGTTTTTCCGTCCTCGTATCAATGGAACTGGTTGCTTCATCAAGAACAAGAACCGGTGGCTGTGAGATTGCCGCTCTTGCAATGGCTATAAGCTGTCTCTGGCCCTGGGATAAATTCCTGCCATCGCTTTCCAACAGCGTATCGTAGCCATTTGGTAGACGTCGGATAAAGGAATCTGCATTGGCAATTTTGGCGGCATCCTTGATATCCTCATCGGTTGCATTCAGCCTTCCATAACGGATGTTATCTGCTATGGTTCCAGTAAATAAATTAGTGTCTTGAATGACCAGGGATATGGAGCGCCTTAGATCGTCTTTTTTTATGTTTCTAATATCAATGCCATCGTAGGTAATGGTTCCGCTGTCTATTTCATAGAACCGGTTTACCAGATTGATAATCGTGGTTTTACCAGCCCCAGTAGAACCTACAAACGCTATCTTCTGACCCGGTTTTGCATAAAGGCTGATTCCATTTAGTATGGTATGATCTTTGTTATACCCAAACACCACATCATGAAAACGGACATCTCCCTTTAAGGGGATTAGCTTAAATCCGCCTTTTTCTCCTGGTACCTTCCATGCAAAATGTCCAGTATAATACTCTGTTTCTGAAAGAGTCCCATTCTCCCACTCCATGACCCGCTTTAACGTAACAACGCCTTCATCAATTTCTGGTTCAGTTTCCATCATATCAAAAATTTTCTCGGCACTGGCAAGTGCCACCATAAGGAAGTTAATCTGGTTGGTAAATTGATTCATTGGCATAGCGCTCTGTCTTACATAAACCAGATAAGAGGCCAAAGTACCAAGATTAATCAGCCCGGATAAAGCAAAGAGCCCTCCGACACAGGCTGACACTGCGTAGTTTATATAGGAAAGAGAGACAATGGTTGGAACTGTGATTCCGGTATAGCTGGTTGCCATGGTAGAGGATTTCCGCAGATTTTCATTGAGTTCACAGAATTTCTCAAAATCCTGTCTCTCATGACGGAAGACCTTTTCCACCTTCTGTCCTTCTACCATTTCCTCTACAAAACCGTTGATGTTTCCAAGATTCTTTTGCTGCTCTATAAAATATCGTTTGCTGAGTCTTCCATTATGTCTGATATAGAGCAGCATAATGAGGAGAAAGACAACTACAATGAGAGATAGTCTGAAATCCAGAACAATCAGCATAACAACCGTTCCTACGGATGTAATAAAACTTTGAATTATCAGGGTAAAGCTGTTGTTTAATGCCTCTGAAATGGTATCCACATCGTTTGTGAAGTGGCTCATCAACTGTCCATGGGTGTGGGTGTCAAAATACTTAAGAGGAAGTTTTTGGGTGTTACGAAACAAATCCATTCGGATTTCTCCCACCACCTTTTGGGATACCCGTACCATCATCCGGTTGTAGATGAGGCAAGAGGTCGCACCCAGAAGATAGATCAGTGCCATAATTGCAATCATCCGAATCAGCCCTGGAATATCACCAGGCACAATAAAATCGTTAATAACTGGTTTTAATAAGTAAGTTCCTGCAATGCTTGATACTGCGCTGATGCACACCAGCACGGCAATGACTGCCATAGAACGTTTATGATGCCCAAGGTAAGTCAACAGATGGCTCATTGCCTTTTTTGCATCCTTTGGTTTTGCTCTTCCTGTTTGCTTCATACTGCCTGAGTCCCTCCTTTCTGCTGGGAATAATATATGTCTTGATATATTTCATTTTCCTCAAGCAGTTGGTCGTGGGTCCCGATTCCATTGATTCTGCCATCATCAAGAATAATAATCTGATCTGCATGCATGATGGAGGATATTCTTTGACTGATCATAATTTTTGTCATGCCAGGAAGCTCATGTTCAAGCCCTTCCTTAATCTTAGCTTCTGTAGCGGTGTCCAGGGCACTTGTGGAATCGTCAAGGATCATAATCTTTGGCTCCCTTAAGATGGCTCTGGCAATGCAGATTCTCTGCTTTTGTCCACCAGATACATTCACTCCGCCTTGACCAAGCTCCGTATCATAACCATGTTCAAGACGATCCAGGAACTCGCTTACGCAGGATATATTTACTGCCCGTTCCAGTTCTTCATCCGTTGCATCTTCCTTTCCCCAGTAAAGATTTTCTTTTACGCTACCGGAAAATAGAGTATTTTTTTGAAGCACCATTGCAATGGAATCTCTTAGGTGATCCTGAGTATATTCATAAATTGGGTGGTCATCAATATAGATATTTCCTTCGGTTGCTTCATAAAGTCTTGGAATCAACTGAACCAGCGTACTTTTAGCGGCTCCCGTCTGTCCAATGATGCCTATGGTCTGACCTGGCTCTATCTGAAAGGAAATATCGGATAACACATACTCTTTCGCTGTGTCCTTGTACTTAAAATACACATGTTCAAACCGAATGGTACCTTTTTCTATGACACGATCCGTCGCCCGGTCATCATTGATGGCAGGCACCTCATCAAGCACCTCAGAAATTCGTTTCCAGGAGGTTAAGGAACGGGTAAATAAAAGAAATACATTGGAAAACATCATAAGGGAGTTTAAAACCTGCAGAACATAGCTTAAAAAGCTCGTGAGTGCACCCACCTTCATGTCGCCTAATATGACCATATTTCCACCAAACCATAAGATACTTAAGATGGTTCCATACATCACATACTGCATGGCAGGCATATTAAGAGAGGCCAGGGAAAAGGAACGTTCGGAAGAACTTTGAAGGCTATTATTTACCTCCTGGAACTTCTCAATTTCGTGATCCCCACGAACATAAGCCTTAACCACACGGATGGCAGTAAGATTTTCCTGAATGATACGGTTTACCATATCCATGGCTCCCTGCATCTTTCCATAGAGCGGTCTGACATTTTTTATAATGAAAAAAAGTATGATGGCCAAAGTAGGTGCCGCCAGGAAAAACACGAGAGCCAGCTTTGGATTGATGCGAAAGGAAACCACCATAGCAGTTATCATCATCACTGGGGAACGAAATCCTGGTCGCAATCCATTGGTGATAGAGTTTTGTATGGCTGTAATATCACTTGTCAGCCTGGTAACCAGGGAAGGCGTGCTAAACCGGTCTGTGTTGGCAAAGGAGTAAGACTGCATTTTCTGAAACTCCGCCTTACGAATCTCAGCTCCTATCCCGTTTCCTGCCCTGGCAGTATATCTGGCACAGAAATGCCCTAGAATCAAGGAAACAACTGCAAATGCCACCATCTGGAATCCTTTGACCAGAATAAAGTGCCTATCACCAGTTGCAACACCTACATCAATGATATCTGCCATAATCAAAGGGATTACCAATTCAAAAATGGTTTCCACCTGAATGCAGATAACTGCCAGAATAAATTCCTTTTTGTACTTCTTCGCATAAAGCAGCAAATTTTTCATGTTAATCTCTCCACGTATATTTTATGTTGCACTTGCAACTATTGCATATACAACTATTATATGTCTGTTTTCTATTTTGTCAATGGTAATCCTGATAAATTGCAAAGAGAAGAAGGGCTGGAATCCCCATTTGCGAATTCCAGCCCTTTGCTTTGCTCTATAGAAACCTGCTCTTAACAGGAATCTTTTTTCTAATCTGGGAAAGCCGTTCTATTGCCTCGTTCAAGGTCCCATCCCTTTTTGCAAAATGAAACCGGATGAGGTGGTTTACCGGTTCTTTAAAGAAACTAGATCCAGGAACTGCCCCCACTCCCACTTCCTTTGCCAGTACTTCACAAAATTCCAGATCACTTTCGTAGTGGAACTCTTTTATATCCATAAGCACGTAATACGCACCTTCTGGTATGGTGTGAACCAGTTGAATCTCATCTAATCCCTTTAAAAACAGCTCCCGTTTTCTGGTGTACTTCCGTCTAAGTTCCTCATAATAGTCAGGTCCAAACTTAAGCCCCGGAATAACAGCCTCCTGCAACGGTGCTGCTGCTCCCACGGTAAGAAAATCATGAACCTTTCTTGCCACATCAATGATTTCTGACGAGGCAATGATATAACCAAGCCGCCAGCCTGTGATGGAATAGGTTTTAGAAAGGGAGCTGCAGGAAATGGTCCGCTCCCACATCCCTGGAAGGGACGCAATGTAAGTATGTTGGTGAGGTTCATAAACAATGTGTTCATACACTTCATCTGCAATCACAAACACATCATATTTAATTGCCAGCTCTGCAATAAAGGTAAGCTCCTCTTTCGTAAACACCTTGCCGCAGGGGTTGGAGGGATTGCAAAGGATCAAGGCCTTTGGATGCTTTAAAAATGCAGCCTCCAGTTCTTCCTTATCAAACTGGAACAAGGGCGGGTGTAGTGGTACGTAGATCGGCTCCGCACCCGACAAGATTGCATCGGCTCCGTAATTTTCATAAAACGGGGAAAATACAATTACTTTATCTCCAGGGTTTGCCACGGTCATCATGGCAGCTATCATCGCTTCCGTACTTCCGCAGGTAACTACGATCTCCCGATCCGGATTAATGTTACGTCCCATGAGAGCAGATTGCTTCTCCGCCAGGGCCTCTCTAAAATTTTGCGCTCCCCAGGTAATGGAATACTGATGGTAATCCTCCTCAGCAACTTCCTTTAACCGGCCCAATATCTCTTTCGGCGGATCAAAATCCGGGAATCCCTGAGATAGATTAACGGCACCGTGCAAATTGGAAATTCTGGTCATCCTGCGAATCACAGAATCCGTAAAGCCGGCCGTCCGTTCAGACAATTTTTGCATGTTCATTGCCTCCTATTTGTTTGATTTGATATCAAAGATGATTGATCTACCCTTTATTTGCTTAACAGATTCTGATCCCAACCTGCTTTCATAAAAAATCCACTAAAGTTTTCATCAAAGACTTTTTCTGTCTCAGAAGACTGGAAGGCTTTAACCACCTTCTCATAAACCGCTTTCTTCTCTGGGTCAGAAAGATCTTCAGATCGGGCAGCGATTAAATTCCAGTAATTTTCTTCCTTGAGGCTTGTGTCCTGAAAGATTGCTTCATCCGTCTTTAAACCAAAATCAAGGGCGAAATTGCCATTGACGATTCCTGCTGCCACATCAGCCAAAGTAGACGGAATGGTGTTTGCTGCAAGCTCCTGGATTTTGATTTTAACAATGTATGTTTCAATGTCATCAATGGTAGGGTTAAAACCTGCATCCTTTTTTATTTTAATCAGTCCAGCAGACTCTAACACCTTTAAGGCACGGCCTCCGTTTGTTACATCATTTGGAATTGCTATGGTATCTCCGTCCTTTATTTCAGACACAGACTTCACCTTGCTGGAATAGAGGTTTAAAGGAATGATGAATGTGTTTCCAATGGGTTCAATCTTATAGCCGTAGCTTTCCACTTCATTCTTTAAGTAAATGCGGTGCTGGAATGCATTTAAGTCGATTTCTCCGTTTGCCAGTGCATTATTAGGAGTTACATAATCGGAAAACTGTACGATATCCAGGTTGATTCCTTCGTTTTTTAATGCCTCTTTTGCAGGAGTCCAAAGCTCCTCATAAATACTTCCTACCACGCCAAGTTTTACTGTTACTGTCGCTGCCTTAGTCTCAGTTGCTGGCTGAGCGCTTGTTTCAGCGGTCGCTCCAGCTTCCTTTGTTTCCTCCGGCTTTGTATTCGTTGAAGCTGTGGTTTCATTTGGTTTTGAACCACAAGCAGTTAAGAAAAGAGCTAAGGTTGCTGCCGATAAGGTAAGGGTAATTAATTTTTTCAGTTTCATAATGGTTTCCTCCATGTCTTGTTGTTCTTATAAAGTAAGTGCCAGATCAAAGTTATCTTTCATGGTCTGACAGGACTTATGAAATTCTTCCAGTTCCTCTTTGGTTAAATTAAGTTCGATCACACTAGCCACTCCATGACGGTTTAAAAGAGAAGGAACGCTTGCATAAACCCCTGTTTCCCCATATTGTCCGGTCAGCAGAGTAGATACTGGTAGAACCCGGTTTTCATCTCCAAATATGGCTCTTACCACTTCTGCGATAGAGGCTCCGATTCCAAATTCCGTAGAACCTTTGCCAGCTAAAATATGCCAACCACCGGCTTTCCCTTCCGCTGCTATGGCTTTTAGGTCAAGAGCCCCATAGGTATCCGGCTGCTCCTGAATCAACTGGAACAGTGGCTTTCCTCCTATAGTGACCGCAGACCACGCTGCCATCTGGCTTTCCCCATGCTCCCCAAGAGCATAAGCAAGTATGGATTTCTGATCCACGCCTACTGCCTCTGATATGGCTCTTCGAAGTCTTGCACTGTCCAAAGTGGTGCTGGTAGAAAGAATCTTCTCTGACGGATATGAAAGTGTATGCTGGATATAGTGAGTCACCACATCAGCAGGATTTGAAATATTTAAAATAATCCCCTGAAATCCAGACGTTCGTATGCCATCTGCCACTTCTTTTATAATGGCTATGGTCTCACGAAGAGTATCCATTCTCGTCTGTCCCCTGCTCATATCAGGTAGAGGTCCTGCTGCCACGATTAACAGATCCCCATCCTTTGCATCCTCATAATTACCCGCCCTCACCAAACATCGCTTTGGTAAATACACCGTGGCATCAAATAAATCCATGGCCTGAGCTTTTGCCTTTTCCTCATCAATGTCTATGTATACAATTTCCTCACAAAGCCCCTGGGATATGAGAGAATATCCTGCATGTGACCCAACATGACCAGCGCCTACAATGATAATTTTTCTTCTTTGAAGCTCCATATCACTACCTCCTTTTATAAGCCCCCACTAATGGGTGTTCTTTTTTACAATTCGGTTACCAATAATCTGAAGGATGCTTACCATGAAAACCAGAACCAAAACGGTCACATAGGTCACATCTGTCTGATTTCTGTCGTGTCCATAACGTATGGCATAATCCCCCAGACCTCCAGCTCCTACCACTCCAGCCATGGCAGTCAGCCCAAGAAGACTGATAGCCGTAATGGTGGTGCCTCTGGCAATTCCGCTTATACTCTCTCTTAGATACACCTGAAAGATAATCTCTAAGGGATTCTTTCCCATGGAAAGGGCCGCTTCTATGAGCCCGTGGTCGATTTCTGCCAATGCACTTTCGATTTGCCTTGCAAAAAATGGAACCGTTCCAAACACCAGGGGAACGATGGCTCCCTCCACCCCTATGGCAGTTCCCATAATAAATCTGGAAACCGGCATTACTCCTGTTAAGAGAATAATAAAGGGAATGGAACGAAAGAAATTAATTACTTTATCAAGGACCTGATAAATCCCCTTATGCGCCAAAATCCCACCAGGTCTTGTTACGGTAATGATGACCCCAAGTATCATACCTAAAACAAAGGAAATGGTACCAGACCAGAGAGCCATAATAAGCGTATCCCCAATGGCCTGATAAAAGGTGGGAAGCTTTCCCATTACATTGGGAATTAGATTATGAAGTAGTTCTAGCATCCTGAATCACCTCCACTCCTACGTTTTTCTCGGCAAGATATTTCATTGCCAATGCAATTTGATCCCTCTCTCCACTCAGTATGGCCACAGTGCCACCAATGGGAGCATCCTGAACAATCTCAATGTCAGAAAATATAATGTTAAGGTCAATGTCAAAGGTTCTAGAAACCGTGGAAATCAAAGGCTCCGAGACATTTTTCTCAACATAGGACAGTCGAACAATCATCTCTCCTGGCTTTAATCTTGTAACGGGAGAATCCTCTGCCAGTAATCCCTCAATCTTATGTAAATTCGATGTGGTACGAATAAAATCCCTGGTAACCGGCTCTCTGGGATTTGCAAAGATGGAAAATACTTCTCCCTCCTCCACAACCTTACCTTTTTCCATAACTGCCACCCGTCCGCATATTTCTTTAATGACAGCCATCTCATGGGTAATCACGACTACCGTGATCCCAAGCTGCTTATTAACCTTTTTAAGAAGCTGTAAAATGGATTTGGTGGTCTGGGGATCCAATGCACTGGTGGCTTCATCACACAAAAGAACCTTAGGATCATTGGCCAGTGCCCTTGCTATGGCAACTCTCTGCTTTTGTCCCCCAGAGAGCTGGTTTGGATAGGCATTTCCTTTGTCTTCGATATCCACCAGCTGCAAAAGCTCTCGTACCTTTTTTTCTTTTTCTTCCCGGCTAAGACTGCTCCCCTTTAACGGAAACGCCACATTTCCAAATACCGTTCTGGAAGGCATTAAGTTAAAATGCTGAAAGATCATACCAATGCCTTTTCTTGCACTTCGAAGCTCCCTGGGGGAAAGAGTAGTAAGCTCCTTGGAATCAACCACTACCCTTCCGCCCGTTGGAACCTCTAATAAATTGATGCATCGGACCAGGGTAGATTTACCCGCCCCAGAGAATCCAATGATCCCGAATATCTCGCCTTTGTCAATGGATAACGTCACATCATCAATGGCATGAACCTGCCCTTCTCCAGTCCCAAAAACCTTAGAAATATTTTGAAGTTCAATCATTCTAGTTCCTCCCTTATATAGAAAAAAACGGAATCCCGAAGGCTCCCGTTTTTGGTCAGTGGTAAAGCAGTGCAATTTTTATGCATTCCTTACTTACCTGGATGGGAGTATGAAAAATAAACGTGATTGCAGCACATGAAAAGCATGGCCATTGTCATGTCCATTGCTTTTTCATAAGAGCAACACGCTACATTCATCATTTTATTCATTGGATCTCCCATCTATACTTATTAACATACTGGTTTTGTTGGTATAATAGCACCATGACTCTTTTTTGTCAATAAAGTTTTTATAATTATGCAGTTTTTATACTATTTGTTACAAGCAAAAACGAGCAGCATACGAGAGATCCCATATACTGCTCGCTGAATTTAATGTTGTAAGTGCTTCAATCTGACTGTTAAAAAACTAGCCGTTAATGGCGATATTGGCTTCAAATGGAATTCCATTTGCAGAAACCTTCACGCAAAGCACCTGATTGGCGCTCATCTTTATGGATACATTGGTTCCGTAAAGAAGGGTTGGTGTGGAAATATCCACGGTGATTCCCATCTCTGAAAAGAAGGTAGCTGCATTGGCTGTCAGCATGTTGGCAAGCTCTGACACAGCACTTTGTGCCATCTCATCAAATTCCTCTACTGGCATCCCCATCATCATGGTAGATGCGATTGCCTTTGCATCTTCTAAAGAAAGGCAGTACACTACGTTTCCCTTTACTTCACCAACAATACCAACCGTCATAATCACGCCTGTGCTAACCAGATTGTCGTCTTTTAGACTAATACCCTCTTTTTGAATGTCCTCAAAACCAAGCTGTGGCATTACGGAAAAAAATGCCTGTATAAAAGGATTTATGTACTTTACATCCAATGATCATCACCCCTTTGAAATCCGACATTGAGAAGAATCTCTCCAAAATCTGAATCACCAATTACAGAAGTTGTATAGAACCCAGGTGTTGTAATGCTAACGCTCTCTCCATGCATGATGGTTGGTGGTGCTACTCGCAGACCAAATGCTTTGTTCATTCGGTTAATTACGGAGCATGCATTACCTGAGATAATATTTGCTAACTCGCCAATGACTGCTATCACTTCTTCATTTGTATTGGTTTCTTTTCTCATAATTGCGGCAGTTAACTCATGTGCTGTCTTCATACTTAAATCAATGAGCATTCTTCCAGAGAATTTTCCAATGATACCAATAATTATGGTAAGTCCCTTGGATTCAAATTCTCTTTCACATGTATATTGGTCCTGATAGGTAATCAGGGACTTGGCCATCTTATTAATTCCATCTAAAAGGGACTCCTTAAAGATCTCAATGTTTTTATCGGATAATTCCTGATACAGCGCATCCGATTCCATCACCCGGCTTACGGCTGTCATGAGGTTGTCCTCGTCAATTGGCTTCTGAACATAAGCCGATACCTTGTTATCCTTTGCTGCCTTGACGATTTCATCATCCATCATGGAGCTTACAACAATTACCTTAATATCCTTATTAATCTCATGGATCGCCCTTGTACACTCCAGCCCGTCTGTTCCAGGCAATGTCATATCCATGGTTACAAGCTGGGGCATCTTATCTTTTACCACTTCCTTAACTGCTTCCAGTGTGCCGGCTTCTCCGACTACATTAAGTCCGTGTCTTTCAAGAATTCCCCTGATGTAAGCAATTGAAAATGGGGAATCATCCACTATAACTACTTTTGTACCTTCCATAAAAGTATAAACCCTCCTGCTTGAATAATTAGTTTCGTTTGTTTCTTAGCCTTAAAGATACCAGTTATTCCTTATTTTGTCAAAGTTTTTTCTATTTCGACATGTTCTTTTTTAGGCACTTAGAAATATGAGTTATTTTGTCTTATGTAATGGATATGAAACTGTTTAATTATGAAACAAATTATGTTTAAGAGCTTTGTTATGACTTATAAAACAAAGTGCAGGATAAGGAAATTTATGAATCCCTTACCCTGCATCTTATTTTAATCTCCAACTTTCCTTGCTTCAAACATCTGGCTCAGTAAAAGCCAGTTTGCCCGGAAGAACTGCATGAGCTGCCAGTATCCTGCACCGGTTAAACCATATTCCTTAATTAGATCAAACTTTGCCTGATAGCTTCTCACATCCTCAAACCAGACCTCGTGCTGAATTCCAAATTTCCAGTATCTGAAATAGGGAGTCATGGCCTCCTCATCAAACTGAATTTCCGCCCCGTTTTCAATTGCAATCTGAATGGCTTCCAGATTGCTTATGGTCTCCGCCCTCGTCACCCCTCGCTCATAAGGCAGAGGCCAGTCATACCCGTAGTTGGGAATTCCAAGACTTATTTTATAGGTAGGAATTTCTGTCAGCGCATACTCCACCACTCTTCTTACCATGTTAATGGGAGCAACGGCCATGGGTGGGCCGAATGTATATGAGCCTACAGGGTGTAAGTAATAAATAGCAAACATTTCCACTATTTGGAGGTTTACAATACAAACATATGTTCTTATAATATAATCAGGAGGTGATCGTATGGATGGAAAATGCACGTTTGCACCAGATATTAATAATTGCCAATACTTCATGGCTGCAGAAGAGCGCTGCACAAACCCAAATAGAGGTTGTAGCTTTTTCAAAGAATTGGGCCATGAAAAAGAAACTCCCTACGAAAAGGAACCTAAATGGTTTGAAAAATATTATAGATAAGGGGTGATCTAATGCCTTCGTTCGGTATTGGGACTAATGTAACCAGGAGGGATAGTGGAAACATCAAGGGTAATACCTATTATGTAGCTTGTATGGCTTGGTATACTCCAGGCAAGCCTCCGATCCCACTACTGCTTAAATTTGAAGGTCATGATGGGGATATTCAGACGATAGGCAATATTAAGGTAACTTGCACCCAGGATAAATATTATGACGGGATTAAGACTTATGAGTATAAATGTGAGACTTTAATCGGTGGCATCAAGTATCAATTTAAAATTATATTTTACATCATGAGCTGCCAATGGATTATGCTTATATAATAATAGTAAACGCCGGTTTGTAGAGTGGCATTAAAGTAAAATTAGTTAGTTAGTTGATGTGATATTGCCGGAATAATTACTATCATATCATTATAGATTAAAGCTTCTAAAATTTGTCCTTGTTGAAAGTTTGTATGAGACATACAGAGAGAATTAAGATTGATTGACTTGCCATTAAAATGGATTACATTAATTAATTTCAGATTGGTATCAGTCATGCGGTGTTCCTTTCTACCACTCTACAACATATATTCTACCATAAATTTCACATATTATAAAGCACTTTTGGCGGAATCAGATATCTGATCCCGCCCCTTTTTTATGGTTTATATTCAATTATATCTTCGATGTTGCAATCCAATATCTCACACAGCCTATCAATGGTACGAGTTGAACAGTGGGTATTTTTCTTCAGTCTTCCGATCTGACCGGCACTTATACTATATTCCTTAATTAAACGGTATTGAGATACTCCTTTTTGACGCATCGTCTCCCAAAGTCTATCAAAAGTGATCATGATAATGCCTCCTATAGTTTTAAGAGTATTATACATCACAATTTCAGGAAATCGTCACCAACTTTAGAACTCGCCAATATGCTGGGCCCCATCTCCATCCGATACATACATAGCACACTCCAGATCATGCCCGGCCCTGGGTTCAAAGTAATACCACTTGCCGTCTATCTCCTGCCAACCGGTGAGGGCATAGCCATCTGGATTAAACCGGTATTTATGACCATTAATCACCTGCCAGCAGTTTTTAAAGTAAGTGGTCTTAGTGTCTGCGTACCACCACCCATTTTTATCCTGATTCCAGCCCAATGTATATTCCGTTGGCCTATCCACCAGTGCTGCTTTAAATGCATCCCAGGTATGCTGGGTGTGATTATAGACGTATGGATTAGGACAGATTTTTCCGGTCACGTCATGGTGCCGGATTACCCGGTCTGCAGGGATGTTGTACTTTACCATCAACTCCTTAGTTAGAGCTATGGCTGCCTGCACCGTTGCATCTTCAAAATACCAGTCCCGGCTTGTATCTGACAGAGTTCCTTTATTGCGGACGCACAATTCAATGCCCAGGCTATTACTGTTCCGGCATTCCGGGTGTTTATAGCTCTTAGCCCCACAATGCCAGGCAATGTTCTTATCCTCTACGGACTGCCAAATCTCTCCGCTAAATCCCACAAAATAATGAGCGCTGGCACCGATATACTGTGAAACGTAGTATTTGCAGTTTGCTTCTGCTCCACCCAGGGCTCCAACATAATGGATTACGATATATTTAATACGGCTTAAATCGCCGTTGGTATAGTTGTAAGGTGTTAATAACTGATGTATTTCCATGTTAGATTCCTCCAATCTAAAAAGGCCCAGGATAATCCCAGGCCCCTGAGTTGCGACGTCGCAACAGATTATTCAGTTTTTCCGGTCTGTTTAACGATCTGATTAACATATGTACTCAAACCAGCCACTAAAATCCCCTGAGTGATGGCTGTAAAAACCGCCATAGCAATTTCTTGTCCTGTTTGCCAATCACTTGTGGCCAGCACATAAATTCCACAGAGAGCAATGCCCAAGCAGCCGTTTACCAGCGGAATATACTTATCTTTAATTGCCTGGCTTTGCTTAATTCCCTGGCCCACAAAGTAAAGTAACACAGCCACTACGATAAGCTCCGGTTTTACATAATTCATAATTTGTTCCATTATATTAATCTCCTTTTTCTTCCAAGTCCGCTATGCGGTGGTTTGCAACCTTCATTTGCTCTTCAAGCCTAAAGGTTCGTTCGATTACAGTGTTGTGCTTGTCAACTTTCTTTTCTAACTGCCCTATACGATAATTGGTTAGTTTAGAAGAAGCCACTATACCAGCAAAAGTGCCTATTCCACTTCCCGCCAATCCAATAAGAGCCACCATGATTTCAGTAGGCATTTACTTACCTCACTCTTTCTTTACATACTTTTCCCCGGTTATTTCCTGAAACTCGTCTGCTGTTATCCAGCGATCTACTGCATCCCGCACCCAGCTTAAGGGCCATAGTCTGGCTTCGAAAAAACTTTTTACTTTTTCAAATTTAATCATGATCCACCCCCAACTCGACACCTGACAACATCTGCAAATAGGCAACCTGTGCATTTAATCCTTTGATCTGATCCCTCTGCGCTCTTATCTCATCCTGCAAGCTTGGAGTCCTGTACTCGGCAATAAGGACAGCGTCCATGACTTCCTTGTTTATGTATTTGAGTTTACCCTCTTCATCTTCCCCCTGAACCTGTTCAATTCCGACCGGGAAAGACGGGTTAAAAATCGGCAGCCCTGTATAAACCAGATTGTCCTGTGTCCATTGCTCCACCCCGTCTGCATCGTACTTGATGACAGTGGAGTTTTGAGAAAGATTTTTATTTATATCCTCAATTTTATTTGATCCGATGATTATGGCTACCTTGGCGGTCTGCTCATTTAGGTTATTTAGGCTGCAACTGCCGTTTGCTATGCTATATGTAGAATTTCCTACCTTGATTGATTCATTTTTCATATTTTTCTCCTTTATTGGTTAGCCAGGTATGTACAAGATAATAGTATTACATACCCTACAGGAACATCGCGAAGAGCTTGAAAACGTAGTAAATTACTGTTCTCCTGGATAAGACAAACACTTTTTACATCGGTGTGGCAAGTTACAGCAACACCTAAGGGTGTAGCCGGGATTGGAAAACCTGAAATTGTATAATATGTGCCCGCGCTTAAAACGGTATTACAAACAATACCCATTTGCACAGTGATCATTGCAACCCCATTCAGATTTCCGTGCCTAATATACCCACCAGATATGGTTCCCCAAGTACAAGATAAGCCTGATGAAATAATACCGGATATCTGTGTACCATTGTTATTAACAAACATTCCACCATTACCGACAGGGAAATTAGTATTAGTACCAGATGGCTGTGTACCGTTCATTATGACTCTTGAACCATTTACGCTATATATGCCATATGCATTTCCACTACTCGTGTACCAGTCAGCACTTCTTACTGTACTAAAACTAGCCATTACGGCATTTTGTTTTCCAGTCATTTTAGACACCTCTATACTGACTTTGGATTCGTAGCACTGTATGCCATCTATGCTCGGTGTTGGAACTGTAGACTGGCAATAATATATGTAAGCACCATTGGTTGCGCCCACAAGTATTGGAGTCCTAGTAGTACTTGTCAAGTTAAATCCGTTCAATCGTACAAATCCAACACACTGTGTAATTTGTATTGAAGATACGTTACATGATGTGGACAATGTGCCTGCTGTAGCACTAAATAGGTTAATTGAACCGTTATGAAAGCCGTATACATGTACGTCTTCATTATAGGTACCGCTTGCTATATTTATCGTACACGCATAACCGCTAAGATCCTTGGGAGCCGCATCTATTGCACGTTTGATTGTACGGAATGGATTTTCGCTTGTACCATCTCCAGTGATATCTGACCCAGTTGTCGCAACATATAGCGCAACATCATTTACAAGTGTTCCAATTTTCGCACCATATGAACTTACTTGAATACCTCCCGGGTTAACTACAATGTTCCCCGGCATGTTCGAATTTTGATTGGATATAATTGACCCGGCGAGACCTACTATGTTGCCAGTAGCTTTACTGCCGTTTATAAAAACACTGCCACCCTCGGTCGCATAAACGGCACGAAGATGATTTAATAATTCGCAGTTATTAATACTAACATAACTGCCAACGCACATAACACAACTAGTAGTTGGGTTTTCTTTTAAACATCTTACATAATTAACGTTAACCATACGCGTGTTTACGATATATATTGCGTCTTTATTCGTTTGTTCCACTACTGTTAGCCCCTGTAGTGTGATGTTTGCAGAACAAGTCCATACTGTAAGTGATTGCACAACACAATTAGTGTTGAACGAGTTTTCCACGTTTGACCGAATTCTAATGGAACCTGCGTAAAATCCGGAAGCGGTTACGTCCTCTGCATACGTGCCGTCGGCAATGTTAATTGTCACTGTGTGATCGCCTAGGTTCTTAGGTACTGTACTAAGTGCATAAGTAATGGTTTTGTATGGATTTTCTGACGTGCCGTCCCCTGTGGTATCGCTACCCGTGGTAGACACATACACAGTCATATCCGCATCAAGTGGCTTTGTATCCTCTATGTACTTCTTAACCTTACCCATGAAAACCTTTGCCGTTTCTCCTGCTGCCGGAACCGGATACTTTGTATCAATGGGTTCCAATTCATTGATAGAAGTATCTGAAATATCCCCGTCCCTTGTTAGCAGACTGCGCGGATTTAGCTGGGCGGTCACTCTTTCCACGGTCCCTACCTTCACGACCAGAGTCATTTCCACAAACTTTGAAATAGCGCTGTTTTCCTCATATACATATTGAGGATCCTTAGATAAGTCTAGGTAAGAGTATAAGATCTCCCCCTCGTCTGGATCCGTAGCGAAAAGCCCCGTCTCCGTAATAGTAAATCCTACCTCAACCCCCAAGGAGCTGATCTGCATTATAATAGAAGCTTCGTCTCCTAAAAAGCTGCATGAGGAGATGGATCCGTCCATCTTGTAATTATTAAGGTCCGTCATACTTCCAGGATCATACCCCGCAGGTACGGATCCCGTTCCCACTGACACCCTGGTAAAAGTCAGCGCCGTTCCAGACGCCACCAACTTGGCAATTAACTGCAAGCCTTTTTTTGTTATTACTGTTCCCGCCATTATAGCCTCCTTACGTAATATTTTTGGTTGCCCCATACTTAACCTGTACGATTTCAAAAGTAGTCACTGCGGCTTTCAGAGGGACCGCGGCAGCGACACTATTATCTGAAGGCTCAGGTCCGATGCGGATTTTCACGTGCTCAAACGTCAATGCTGCCAAGTTTAGATTGTAACTTCCCCTGGGGTAAGTCTGATAAAAAATCTTTAACCCTACACCTGCAGACTTAATTCTTGACATTAGACCAGCTATAACATCAGCCACGCTCTTACGCTCCTCGTCAAGCTTATCTTCGTCAATGTAAAGGTAAATTTTAGATGGATATATTTCCTCTGCCTTTACGTCCGAGGGATTTACATTAAACAGAGAAGCCGCTGACAGGATAACAGTGTCCAGATTCCCTGCTGCCAGCATAGCTATAATCTTAACTTTTATCATGATCCGGTAGATCTCATCGTTAGACTCTCCGCGGGCGACTCCAAAGTCCGCGCCATATCGGTTTAAGGCCGCACCCTTCATGGCATCTAAATCATCCCAAAGCCGCACTCGTTCTGTATGATCTCGTATGATATCGAATCCCCATCCTGCCAGATAAAAGAGCTTACCTACATTGGATGCGGGTTTTTCTCCAGCTTCCAGGTTGGCAACATCAGTGCGATTGTACGCACTCGTAAGCATTTTAAGCATTTTCACAGCAAAGCTCATGTAATGATCACCGCCTCCACATCAGTTAGAGCTTTCTCCCGGTACCCGATTGGTATATTTTCTTTTACATAATTAATACCGTCCGAACTTATTTCGAGGTCAAAGTCAGCAACACCTAAAACCGAATTAATAATACCTGGTAACTTGATATACACAACACTAACACCAATATTCAGACCTCCTGATGTAGAATCACCGATATACTCAAGCAATGCTTCTTTTATAGCACCGTTTCCAGGAAAGTCCTTAGTTGTCTTAAGGTTTGTTATCCGGATCCATATTCTTCTAGGGCTTGGCCTGGAAAATCGGATCTTCATCGTTTGGCCAGAGGCTGTTAATACATCAATTTCTGAACTTCCTAAGGTTTGTATCCCTGCTGCTCTCCTTGCGTAGATTGCCTGAGCTACAGCCTCATCCAGGCCACCGTATACAACCGCCTCCATGCTGTGTGCTGGCAGATTATAAACTTCATCAAATATGTCCTGGTCATTCTCATAGATATAAGCGGAGGAAACCCCCTCCACATCATTAAGAAGAGAAGCTCGGATTGCATCTGCATTAACACCGCCTGCATAATCTACCGATTTATAATATCTATCCCTAAAGTCATTATCCGTTTCTTTTTCTCTTCCCCCGGTAATCTCCTTTTTGTTGTAAATGGAAGTTATTCCGGAAACCGAAGAAGGATTTACAATCACCTGAACGGTACCCGCAGCCGTGTTGTACTCCGTACCCGTCTTAACTGCTTTTATAATGGCTAACACCGACCCTTCAGAGCCAATGGTCACGGCTGATGTTACAACATATTGCAAACCGCCATTAGTAGACACCAGAAAACCGGCCGGCACTCTCGTACCAGAGGTACCGGAAACAGTAATATAGCCTGTGGCCTTACCTTCTGGTAATAGCTGCATACCAATGTTGCGACCTAAACTATACAAACTGGTCCCCGCGGCAGTATCTACAAAGCGACTATTGTAAATATCCTCCAGACAAGCCCAGAGGATATTCCAGACCCAGGCTATAATGCGCAGAAACAGCCCGAGAGGGGATCTGACGGTAAGATTTATAGAATCCCCATACAACTCTCTTGCTTTGTATTCCAGGGCATTTAAGAGCGTTGTGTAGGTGGGACGGTTGAAACCTTTTTCCGTCAGCCCCCAGTTGTCTGAGCTTGAATCGTTATTCATCCTGTAATCACCTCCATATTAATTGTGGTCCCAGTATCAAGTTGGCCAGAGAAAGAAATATTTAGCTTACGGTCCTCGTCTCTCCCAACGTTAAGCTTTTCCAAAGCACCCATATTTTCCTCTTGAAAAATTGCTTCTCGAATAATTTCTTCCGTTGTATCCTCGTCGGATTGCTCGACCAGGATTTTGGTGTAATCTGTTCCGTGGTCCGGATCCAGATCAAAGTCCCCTTTCCAAGATTCCAAGGTCATACGGATGTTTTGAGTACTGGCCTTATCTCCCTCTACCGTCATAAGAAGCCCCTCATTGTCAAAAGCCAGATCTTTTGTATCCGGATCTATCTTCCACGTAATATTTGCCATAGTCCTCCTTTCACAATCCAATCATAAGAACACCTACAAAGATGGCGTCATCTCCAGAATGAAGCCTTACGGAAACTGGCTTGCTTTCCGCTCCGGAAGAAATGGCACCATCACTATCTAAGTCCAAATAGACTACTGCGCCAATATCTCCAGGTTTAATATCTGGTTTGATCTCCACCTCCTCCGCTACCATTGGCACGTAAGCTACTTTTACGGAAAGAATGGGAGGAGGAGAGACGTAAGCTCCAGATATTTCCCTTTTGACTAAAGGCTTCACATCGACGGTCATTTTATCTTTGTAAAACGCGGTTACCTCTACCAAGTCAGCAACTTTTATACTTTGTTTTAACCTGCGTTCGTTTGCTTCTATGTTAGACAGCTCTCTATCCTTATTCATAGCTCCTCCTTACTTCGCCAGTTTAAACTCTATTTCCGTCAGCCAGTTACCGGTAGGTGATCCTTTATGCTTTCCGCTTACAATTATGTATTTCCCATTTAGATCTTTTGACTGGATCTGAACCAGATCGCCCGGAGCAAGGCGATAATTTAAAAGACATTGACGCTTCCAAGTTTTCTCCGCTGCCTTCTTTTCCTCAGCTGAAGCACCGGCTGTCTGTTGAGAAGCAGTTGCCGTTGTGTCGGAATCATCCGAGGACATTAAAAGGCCACTATCAGGAGTTAAGAGATACCCCTTCGTCACACCATCAGCAGGATTGTTTATAATGATCTGGTTATTCCGGATCAGGAGCCTAGACTTGCACTCGTTTACCACTATATCTGTCAAAACGTCCTTAAGCTTTCCGGAGCAGATTCGCCCGCGTGGGTACCCAACCTTTTCTACCAGTTCAAAAATTCCTATCTCTAAACCAAATATGTTGAGTAGATCTCTTACAATGTCTTGCGCCGTAGCTCCCGCCATATAGGTTTTATTAACCTGAGTTTTGATCCACTGGTCTAGAGCCGCTGTTGCGGTAATCTTTGTCTGCCAGTCGACGCCGTTCTGCTTATGACTGACTGAAGCCACCTGACCAACGAAAAGCACTCCCATATCGTCCTGATACCCGGCATTTAAAATGACAACCTGGCACTTTTGTATTCCGGCACGGGAAGTGGCGCTTAAGTTATTAATAGTAAATGTCGCAGTTACTAACTGATCCGAGTCATAAAAAGGTACCTCAAACTCAAAATAGAGACCATCGTCCATGTCATATCTTAGGGGCCCCACCTGTATAGTGGCAGATCTTAGAAAAAAGGCCATTAGTCGACTCTCCTTTCATGCAGATATAGCTGGACCTTTGTCCCAAAGTTATCAAAAGTTACGTCCCCAACCTCTCCGGTCAAACAGTAAGGGACAATGACTGGGATTGGATACTCTGCGTCCTCAATCCCCGAAAACATCGGCCTTCCGTACCTGACAGGATTCCCATAACAAAGCACCTCCCCTGTAGCAGAAATGGAAAGATCTATTGAAAAAAAGCCTCCCTCTCCGTTGTACTTCACGGCCATAGTATAGGTGCGATCATCAAGCTTGATAGAAAAGGTATACGGTACCTTTGACACATCAATCGGTATATATTCCACCTCATAGGTAAGCCCCATAAGCTCTGTATTATCCATCATCTTCCCTCCTATACCCCATTATGGCTTGCAGTCTTGCGCTGAGATGGCCCGGAGCTACTCTTGCCGCCATAAGAATTTACATAAGCAGCATAGGAGCTCTGGCTGATCTGCTGGCTCACTGTTGTTTTAAGCCCTGCTGCCTTTACCGCCGTTGCCTGGGTATCACCTTTCTTTTTCCCGGCATCCTGCTGACTCATCAGGACCGTCTGTCCCAGCTCGACATACTGGCCAGAAACAATATTTGCTTTTTGCAGGGTAGCAGTGAACTGAAAGCCTTTTTTATTTGATGAACTGTTTTTGATCTGTAGATTTATAATCACATAATTGGAAACGCGAATCTTGCCAGTGTAAGTGACAAGATCCCTTTGCTTATGCATGGTTTCCAATCGTTCCTTAAAGATATTATGATTCTTTACCACACCCCCAGTAATTTGTAGCTGATCCGGGTTAAGGTATACGTGATCCTCAATAGAGCTGCCGTATTCAATGGCATTAGAGGTCATCTTACTGCTTTTAGTTAGTACTTCCTGGCTGATAGTACCGGTACCAGAATTAAACTTAACAGTACCCGCAGTTAAACCGGTTAATGTATATGACACTTTTACCTCCTCCCTTAAACATTCCCTTGCTGAATTGCAAGGTTCATGTAATGATCTTCCTGCATTTCTCGCCACAAATTCCTCATTGTCTGCTTTATTTCAGCTTGTAACGAGGCTGTAGTTTCCGGAGAAGCGTTGCCGCTTATCTCTATTTTAACTTCCGGATTAAACTGTGTGGTATTGGAAACATTCTGCGATCGGCTGTTATTGATGATCTGCTCACTTTTATCCGCAGGAATGATAGTGGATCCTGATGGTAGATATGCCATTTCTCCACCACGTTCGTTTATGTGCGTCCAGCCTCCCTGGAAGTTGTTAGTACCGTCAGCATTGTGAGGAATATTCGCCCCGGCCTTAGATCCTCCACCACCTCCGAAGACACTTCCTACCTTATCAAGAATTGCACCAAGCCCACCGGCGGCCCATTCTACGATTTTCCCAAGGAACCCCACCACTTTAGATAGTACATCTGCAATCGTTGATATGATTGGGGATATGATCTGCAATATTGGCGGAATTAACTTTAACCCCGCTGACAGCGCAGGAAGAATCGCATTAGCTATACTTTCAATGCTTGGCATCAACGGTGCGATCACGTCCTCACTTAAGGTCCTAAATATCGTGACCAGTGGAGGAACGACCGTTGTTGCTATATTGGCTATGATCCTAGCCAGTGGAGGTAGTATTGTCTGCGCCAAAGATCCAAAAGTCTGAATGATTGGCATAACTGCGTCGACTAATGGAGGAAGCGCCGTAGTGGCCAGCTCCATAAAAACACTACCAAGAGGAGCTACTGACTCAAACAATTCCCCGACCGTCTGTACGAGCGCAGGTATGGCCGATGTTGCAAGCCCCATGATAACGGGCATTCCTGCACTTAGTCCATTTCCAAGCATATCCACCAACATAAGTAAAGCCGGTTCGATCTGTGGCCAGGCCTTTAGTATGCTGTCCGTGAGGTTAGTAAAAACCGGCGCGAACTTATCTCCCGCAGAGGTCAGAAAGTCGGTCCATATCCCCTTTAAGCTTTTAATACCATTGGAATATCCCTCCTGCTTTTTAGCAGCGGCTTCCTGGATCTCGGTGCTGTTTTGAAGCAGTGCGTTCATTCGCACCTGTGCAATGGCGGCATCGTCTAAACTATCTATATTGCTACCCAATCCCATGGACATGGCTGTCTGCTTTAATACAGTGTCGTCTATTCTAATTCCATAGTCATTTAGTGCCGAGGTATTACCTTTAATGTAATCCTGTACCACCCCCAGGGCTTCCGCATCGTCCATCTTAAAGGCTGATCCAAGATCATAGGCCATTGATGTGGTAACCCTGGATAGATCATCAGCCGCTTTTCCAGTAATGCCAAGCTCACCATACATGGTTTTGTTTGATACTAAAAAGCCTTGGACCTCTGTGTTGCTTCGATGTATCGCGCTGGAGAAATTATCAGCCCATTCTTTTACACCACTATCCGCAGAAAATGCCGCTCCGAATTTGGCCCCAGTCTGCTCTGATTGCTTACCAGCTTCCAGTACTGCTGCTCCGAAATTTTTAGCCACCTCGATACCGGCTTTAACAATCTCTATTGCTGCAGATATTGCAAAAAAGGACTTTACAGCGGATCCGATAGAATCTTTTATCTTACTACCTGCTGACTCTCCGTCCTTCCCCATTCCCTTTAAATCGTCCCCAGCCTCATCCGCTTTATCTCCGGTTTTATCAAGCTTAGATACCGCCCGATCAAGAGCCTGGGACATATTACTTTTTATTGTTTGTATGGGATGTGAGAACGCTTCTTTTACTTCTGAGGCTCCCGATTTAGCTTTCCGGGTAAATTCCTCCACTTGCTTTCCGGCATAGCCATAAGCGCCTTGAAGCCCCCCCTTTACGGTCTTTGACAGGGAGTCCGTATCTTTAATGGCTGCACTGCTTGATTTAAGTACCGCTTCTCTAAAACTGCCAGCCTGAGCACCCATTTCTTTATAAGATCTTTTCACGCCGCCCCCGGCATCCGTAACGTCTTTTAAGGCTCCCTCCGCATCATTGGCAGATTCGGTGGCCTGATTCATTCCTGCTGCCACAATGCCTGCTCCTTTTGCGGCTTCGCTTCCTAATTCTTTAGCAGCCTGCCTGGCGTCTAGCAGTTCCTCTCTGGTCTTTTCTACCTCACTGGTAGCCGAATCACCAAATCTATTAAATTCACGCCTTGCATCTCTGACTGAGTCTTGTACTCTATCACCAGAGTCGGTAAGATCCTCCATAGCATTGAGGACCTTACGGCTTGCGTCTTTTGTATCTTCTAAGCCTCTTGATGCAAGGCCTGCACTTTTTGCAGATTCGCTCCCAAAAGATTCAGCATTCTTTTCCAGGGAGAGGAATCCGCTCTTGATTCCATTAATGGCATCCAGCGTATCAGTCAATCTGGATAGAGAGTCCGCTAAACCGAACTGTATCCCCATGGTTAGATTCCGCTGATCCTCCATATTACATCCCTCCAATCAGGAAGAAAGAGAGCGAATCCTTTAAAGGGTTTACTCTCTATTTTTCACACGGTCCATATAATTTAGATACGCTTCTCTTGCTTCGTAGAACTCTCCCATATCCATGGCTTTCCACTCTGTATACGACACTTTACTGGTCGCAAAAACCAAGTTCCAGAACTCTTCATGTTTCCTGGCTCTGCATTGAGCCGCCCCCTCGTCAGCTTCGTTTTCTAAGAAAGGTTTCGATCTCGGTCAACAGTTTTTCGGCCGTCTCGATGTCTTCCATTTCATCAAAATATTTTAACCCTTCCGTACTAACTTCTTTTGGGGCAATCACTACCCCCTTAAATAGTCCATCCATATAACCAGCAGTGTTTCTTTTTCCACCAGTCATCCCATAGGAATCATTTAGATCCAAATACCATGTAGGGGACACTCCTTGTAATTGAAATTCAACTCCATTAATTGTTACTTTTTTTTGCTTTGCCATATATTTTCTGTAGCTCCCTTCGCTTAAACCCTTAGGTCTTTGTGGCCATGCTCTTGACATGGCAATTACCGGATCTGAAGATTCGGCACAAAAATGTTTACAGTAACAGTGCTAGTATTTTTACCTCTTGCCAGATCAGGCATCTTGGTAATTCTGCACTTCTGAGCACTAATATTGACAGAATCATCGTCGTTTGCATCTGAAATAGAAACAGAAAATTGCTTTCTGTTCGCTGCCAAATTCCGTAGCATTGGAAGAGATGAGGATGTCCCCAGTAGAGTAACTGCAATGGTGCCGCTTTCGTTAGCGTTCTCTTCGTAGACAACATCTCCCTGGCATCCCACATTTGGCGTGACAGCGTCTTCACTCTTTGATACTGTTACAACCCCATCACTGGCGAAACCTGTTAAAATACTACCATTAACATTAACATTGACTTTTCTTACATCGTATCCTGTAGTCATTTTGTTTTACCTCCTTAGCTTAATGACGCTTTTAAAATTCCCGATATTTTAATTCCGTGAACGGCGCCCCCAAGCTGAGCCTCCCACCTGATATCTGGCATTACCCGAGCACCTGCCTGGGCGTCTGACGCTTCTGACCTCTTAGGCACTGATACCGTATAGACTCCTGCCCCCGATTCCGGATTCTCGGCAATAATGGAATATCCGGCCGCTTCATTAAGCGTTTCAAATACTCCCGCTGCAACAACAGCAAAACCGGCATCCGTATAGGGTATATTGGCATTGTTCATAAAAATATCATAGAGCTTGGATCGCATGGTAAGCGTGATCCAATCAGCTCCAATTACGGCGTCAATCCATTCTCCGTCCATGCAGGTCCCATTTTTTATATAATTCTTTTTGTATTCATCAGTCACATAATTGACATTATTTGTTTCAAGTCCTGTAATTTCTGATTCTGTTAGTACTGGCACAGAAAGTCCAGCAGGAAGCTTGAACTTCCAGGTTGTGGATTGAGGGTACCATGGGCCAACAGCTCCCACCCATGCTGCGTCTGCATGTCCCTCCAGATTCTCCGTGTAAATCACCACCGTCCTGGCATTCTTATTCGCATATGCTTTATTTGCGGTCTGCGCAAAATAAAGCTTTCTGTGATCCTCCACTCCTGCTGTAAGTTCTGCCTCACTGGGTTCACTTTCTTCTGCAAATTTACCCAGGGCTTTTATATAGGCATCATCGCTCTTATCTGTTAGAAATACATACCAGTCATTGTTAGTCTGCTGATAAGCCTTAAGGGCCGTCACAAGGGCGGCAGGGGTTTCTGGAGAAGCAAAACCTACCGTTGTAACCTTACGGATCAGTGAAGCTGGTGTCGGTATTGCTTTCCCTTGATTGAACATAGCTGCAGCCTTTAAATAAATATCACTTGACTTAGTCCAGTCCTTCTCTATATCTACTAAAGACGTATAAGTCTTAGCAGGTTTTACACCTGCCGTTGATATTAGCAAAATATCCAAAGCATCAGCAGTACTGGCCCTGTCTTCCAGGCTTACAACTACTACTACATCTTTACTCATTGTTGTCTCCTTCCTTTATTGCTGCGGCTTTTACCCCAGCAATTATCATATTATCAGCCCTTACATACCTTAATACCACATCAAAGCCATAACGCCGGGCTTCTTCGTCCACTTGCAGGAAGGAACGTTCCTGCACGTTTGCTACGTCTACCACGGTAAGGCCCTTTCCGGATATATACTCATACCCAGTATGTAAAAACCAACCCTGAGCCTTTTCTGCCAGCTCCAGGGCTTCATCTTCCCCCAAAACAAAACTGTCCTTTATCTGCCGGTCCGCACTGCAAATAGTAAAGGAAAACGTACAGGTCGGCTGCTCGCACCTGGTTACTTTTACAGTGCCGTCTTCATTAGCCATGGATTGCATATCACCGGTACCGCCCTCAGGTATGTACGGTGCCGTCACCGAGTAGAGGATAAAAGGAAGTTCCATCTCCGGATTAAGCTGATTGCTTAGAACTACGTTCAGTCCCATATGCTCATGAAGTCCTGATACAAGTAAATTCCTTACTTCTCTGAATTTCATCGTTTCGCAGCTTCCCCCTTTCGCTCTATAAGATATCGCTTCATCGGATGGAGAGTGTTGTGTCCTAATTCCTGGGTAATCGTATACACTTCTCCATCCGAGTCTTCCACCCTTGCACCGATCTGCAATATGTGTCCGTTGGTGTATATCTTTTCCGAATACTGAATAACAGTACCTCCGGTGTCACGGATCAGGTCCTTATCATTTACAGGCAGGACCACTCCCTTAAACAAGATTCTTTTATTTTCTCCTGGGATCCACTGCCCACCATTCTCCTGAGAAAAACCCGATCCGGATTGTATCTCATACATATCGTGGAGCAGGCCTCCTGGGATCATTGGCTGCGCATATGCAAAACCATTCATGTTAGTTACCTCCTGCTATTCTATAGGTAATGGAGTTTCTAAGCCGGCCGGTTTCTATTAGTGGGTTTCCCGGCCAGTTTGACGTGGACTTAGTCACTCGGCCTTTTCCCTTGAAATTAAAGGGCGCATTCATGTAGGACTGTATGATTCCTACGGTACCCATGCCGATATGGTTTGCCGCCTTTTCTGCATCCCAAGCATTAAATATAATACCTTTAAGAGCTTGAACTGTAACGTCTTCTATAGCCTTACGGTTATTATCATAACCGGCCCGGATAAAGCTTCTTTCCGGAATTTTAACAGATTCCAGTAGAATGAAAAGAAACTCAATGTCACCTATTTTCTTTTTGATTGGTTTTGTGCCGGGCTTCTTAGTCTTAGGTTTATCTTCGGTAGGGCTGCTTTTCTGTTTTGGTGGGCCTCCTTTTCTGCTTTTACTTATGCATCCAAAGAGGCCGTTTTCTGTCCGTAAAAAGAAAAGCCCCGGAAAATCCAGAGGGCTCTTGCCTTTTGCTTTTTTTGCTATTGGTATTGCTAAGTTCTTTACGTTCTTTGCCTTGATTGTGGCTCCAAACTCATTAACATTAGCAATAGTAATTATATCTGCAGGCGTGCCCTTCCTGCCCTCTCCAGATACCCCATAACCAGAAGCTCCCTGTATGCCGATGTGGATTTTCATCCCTGTAAGCTTACCAAGCTCCTGTTTAATCCGCGCAAGCTCTGGGGTAATCTCGTCATTGACAGTCATTAAGCCCACCTCTGATACTTGTTTATAATGTCTTTTACTTGGGTGCTGAGCTCTTTGTCAAAAGTCCAGCTCACATCGGATATTGTAAAAGCCGATAGACCATTAGCTCCATTGTTAGCCAGGTTCCATTGCTGCTGCACCATCTGCCATACGATGTACTGTAAGTCATAAGGCAGATCAGACGGGGCTTTCTCAGTTGTATCCTTGGGCAGCACAAAGCCCGCTTTGTATGTAACCTTAAGATACTTACGGCTTGCTTTTAGGTCATTAGCTAGACCACCTGCATATCCACGTACCGGCCAGCCTTTGTCGCGGTAGAGAACACCTATATTTCCAGTATCATCTGCCGAGTAGGAATTGGCAGGTACGTCATACTCATTTTCGGTATCCTCCACGCTGATAACTTCGCGGATCGGATACTGCCCGAGGCATAGCTCCTGGGCCCCACTTCCGCAAAGCCCCTCCTTATATAAGGTTAGAGCAAACTTTCTACTGGTCATGGTTTCTATATACTCTGATGCCGAATTTATAAGCCTGATAAGGTTATTCTTTACCAGCCGAGGTATGGAAGTATCATCAGGATCCATGCCGATAAACTCCATCATGTCACTTAGAGTTGTTAGGGCATTTGGTGCCAGTGGTACCGTCGGCTCCTTTATTACTTCCTGCTCTTCTTCCATTTGGACTGCTCCTCTCTAAGGGAGCATTATCAGCTCCCCCTTTATTCCGGTTGATTCCGGATATCATTTTATTCTGGCGCTTAAGTTGATCCATGGTTACACAATGCTAATACTCGGATCCCCAAGTACAAGCGCATAGGATGTATTAGCTGCTGCCGGACTGGTGCCACCTGTAAATTTAATACTAGGTGTAATTTTGATATATTGCTTACAACCAAGCAGGTCCAGATTGATAGCAATTTTATCATCTGACTTAACAGCAATCTTGTTTAAAACGCCATCTTGGGAAGGGTGCTCCTCCATGCCAATCATTGCATCGGTAACAGGCTTAAAAGTGCCGTCCTCGGTATCAGCGTGTGTAATAGCAATAGACAAGTCCGAAGCCGTAGGATTGCCTGTAATGGCCCCTACGGATACCGCTAAAACACCAGAAAGGCATCCTGATCGGTCAATGACTGCGTTATCTGCCTTTCCAATTAGCTTTATATTATCAAATAATTCTCTTTTCATGAGTTGTCCTCCTTACAGAACCTTAATATTTTTACAGTACAGGAAACTTTCCGCATGGCGGACTCCGATATCGTCATACATCAGGGCTCGTGTAGCAGCCAGGTTTTCCTCAAACGCATTATGCTGCACACCTTCATCGTCAGTCCAAGTTCCGTCCAATGTGGTATATGTTTCAAGTCCCATCTGATCACCAATGAGAAGGTCAGACCAGTTACCAAAGAAGAGATCTGTAAGCCCTGTATTGGTAGGAATCTGGTTTGATACCTTATAAGGGAATCCTAAAAGCTTACCGGTATTCATTTCATCACGGTAGATATAGGCCCCAGTAGAGGTCTTTAAGTTCATCAAATAACCTTCAAGCATACTATTAAAGGTCCAGCCAGCCTTGATATCATCAATATTCTTAGACAGAGCAGTCGATCTTACAAACACGGGGAAGTCCGCAGTAATTTTACCGGAAGCATCGGAAAGCTCCAAATTATCAAGCGCCTTGGCATTGATGTTCTGAATGTCTTTATTGTAAGCAACTCCTAACGGCTGAAACTCTCCGCCCTTACCATATAGACCACCATAGTCAAGACCAAGCTGCATCCGTCGCATCAAGTCATTTGCAAACATATTATCCGCAGAAAAGCTGGTGCTCATTAGCAGTTCTCTGGTCTGTGGCACAATGGCCTCCAGGCGCTTTGCTGATAACTTGATGTTTCCGAACTTCGGAGCAGAAGGATTAATCTTTCTCTGCTCGCCGCCCCACTGTGCGCGGCTACCGGCTGTCATTTTAGGAAGGTTTAAGTTACCATTAGTAAGAGGTACCGTCTGTGCTCCCAGTTCTACAATAACTGTCTTAGGGTAGAGAAGCTCAATCACATCGTTGGAATAAACCTCAGGGATTAAGTATCCACCGTCAGTAGGACTGGTAACGGACAAAGCTTTAAACTGCCTTTCCATGTCGGTATCTCCATACCGTTTTCTTGCTTGGTACGCGGCGTTCTCCGGATCGTGTCGGCCCCATACGTCCAGGCACTTAATGGCCCGGGCGAGCCTGATCTGTGGAGGAATCTCCTTTTTCTGATTGTTCATGTTTCCTCCCTTAGTACTCATATAAACAGAGCTGTATTTTCTTTGAGGGGCTCTCTGCGCTATTCTTGGCTGGATAGCAGACTTGACTTGTCTTGCCTGTGTCCTTCCCTTTCTGCCTTTTCTGCGTTTAGCCTCCTCATCTGCGGTATCATCACCCATTACCTCAGAGACTGCGTCCATGAGGTCCTCGACCACATCGTCCCCGATCCCGTCAGCTTTGGCAGATTTACGTTTTTCATTGACCGCGTCAACAGCTTCCTGAATTACGTCTGCAAGATCTATTCCATCATCGTCTGACTTGCTATCTTCCGCATGATCCAGAATAGCGTTTACCAGCTCCTCGGCATCATCTGGATTAATGTCGTCGGACTTAGCTGATTTACGTTTCTCGTTTGCAAGGTCAAGCGCGTCGGTCAGGATTGACTCTAAATCATCATCTTCCTTTCCTTCGGTATCCTCGTCCTCATAATCATCATCCGCTTTCTGTTCGTCAATGGCTTCTTTTACTGCTGCCTTGATCATTTCAGAAAGATCATCTGCTCCCATTTTTGTAGACTTTCTGCTTCTTGCCGCTTTTCGGCCTAACTTATATCTTGACATATAGTCCTCCTCTAATAATAGATTTCAATTTGATTTTCAGTTTTAGCACTCTTCCTGGAATAGGTTAAATTCCAGCTTTTCTGGTCTCCCTGTGCATCTTTTATAACAGCATCAATCGTCCTGGCTGCTGTCTTCATGGACTTACTCACTTCTTCCAAAGATTTCAGCCGGGATTTACTGATTTTGCGGCCTGCTTTAAGTTCTTCCTTAAGCTCCAATTCAAGCGCCTTAACCAATCCTGCAGACTCCCGCATGGACTTGTATCCGGTAATGGTTGCCTCCGGGTTCATGGCCCAAGTAACAATGGATACTTCCCAGAGCTTTACTTCCCGCAAGTGCCGGATTCCGTTGCTATCATAATCAAAGACAATCGGATCATAACCTATGGATAGTTCATTAAGGACACCATCTTTCAGCAGGATCTTAATGTCTTTTCCCATACTCGTGTCGGATACCCTGGCATTTAGAAAGAGCCCGTTGGTATCCTCCCGCAGTTCCAGGGGGCGACCTACAGGCAGCCAACAATCATTATGTAATGCCAGGATTTTAACACGTTCCCAACCTTCAGCCAGAGTCTTAGTAAAGGCCCCGGGTTCAATAATATCACCGCCGCTGTCTATATTCTCAAACACGGCGCCATATCCGGAGAAGATCCCTTCTTCTTCGTTGTACTCTCCCATTTTGAACTGCATTTGCTTGTACTCACGCATATATGTTTATACCTCCTTTCCTTAAGGAATCTCTATAAATAAAAATGACCAGGCATTTACCCAATCATGTTATATAGCTATATTTTTGTTGCACTGGTGCAACAGTTAAGAGTAAGTCAGGAAGCAATGGCAATTCACCGTTTCTTCTGCTACGTTACAATCCGGATCGCATGGCATCATTAGCTTATTTCCCCGTTCCGTGATAAACGGCTCATGAATGGAGACAGTCTTACCATTTAGGCCCCTATGAGTATCCCGGGCCTTACTGATATTTGTTACGTGCCACGTCTTAGTAGTAAAGCCTCCACTCTTGGCCATATCATAATTTCCAGCCAGTAGGCTAGTATTGCACTCCTGAGCAGCAATTATCCGGGCGCGTTCTGCGGATGTGTTCATCTCGTCCATGATCTCCTCGGTGAGCTCCTGATGGTTCTTTCCGTTGATCAGACCGTCGGTTATTATCCTGCCTATGTTTGCTTTTGTCGTTTGAGTTATCCTGGTTATCCTCTGGCCTCCTCTGATACGGGCAGTAGACGTCATGGCCGGACGCTGTATGGCTTCAATACGATAAGTGGCCGCTACGTTATCGGCTCCTTTATCGTAGGTTTCAGCCCAAAGGGGAGTAAGCATGTATTCTAAGAGAGAGGCTTCATTTTTCCAATCCAGTAGGCCATTGACAAATTGCATTGTCAGCTCCTGCTGCTGGGACTGGGAGAGCAGTATAAACTCTTCCTGAGTCATATTAAGAGCATCCCACACGGTATCGTCTGCTTTCTTTCTTCCCAGGAGAGCGCCTTGTATTTGTTTGGATTGATCCCTTAAATACTTCATGGTTGCATATTCAAACTTCCTCGACTGCTCACGCCTTACCATATCAAGGCTACGACCGGCGGCCTGAATGCGCCTGGCCTTAATTTGAGAAGCCCTGGCCAGAATCTTCTCTTCTTCCTGATCCGGTATAATCTCAATATCATTCCGGTCTGCCTCTATTGGTTCTGTAATATCAGAGTATTGCAGGTTTGCCGACGCAGAACTGAGCTTTACTCGATCCTCACCTTCTGCTATGAACATATCCGCAAAGCCCATCTTGTAAATGTTTCCATTCTTGACATCTTCCATGTCCATTTTCTTTCTGGATTCGTTCATCATAAGGAGTCCTGCATTCCACCCATCAAGTGCCAGGCCCTTTTCAAATTCTTTATCCTTGGGGATAATATCGTCAAACTCCCATAACAGATCATTCCCATAGCAGGAAAGGAGCTGCATATTTATGGCATCCTGCCTCCCCATAAGACGAGGAGTAAGGACATTTGTTGCATAGATATATTGAGCTGCATCCGCTGTAGCTCGGTTACTGTTCTGTGTAATGCCCATAATCTCCCGGGGCATTCCGAAGTGTTCCATTACAGAGTCCCTGATAAAGGTACGGCCATTGACCATATCCAGGTCTTTCATGTTGTCAGATAGCTTTGTTACGGTAGCCGCTTGATCCGGAGGACCTCCGATAGTTGCCACCCCATGACTTTTGTTTGCACCTTGAAACCGTTCTCGCCATTTTGCAAGAAACCGATTCTGCTGTTCATCAGATGAGCCAGGCATGGAAATAACGAGGTCTGGCGTAGCGTCATTGTAGAAGAATTTCTTCTGGAATTTGGCTGCGTACTCGTCAATCTCTATCTCATCAGCTATCGGCTCCGCTTGACCAAGCCCACGCTTATATGGATCTAATGGATTGAGGTCCTTCATAACAAACATATCATCAACAGAAACGTCCATAAGCCCGCCTTCTGTAGTTCGTATCGTATAATAGGGGAAACCCTGGTATGGCGTCATTTGTACCCACTGAGTAGGTACTGGCCAGAGCTCCGCAGGGTACCCATTATCGTACCGCTCTATAATAAAATAGCCCTCACCTTTCAGCAGCAGATAATTGTTCTGCAACCTCCAGAGAGCGCTTGCGGTAAATTCATATAAAGGATTGGGCCTTTTCCAGAAGTCCAGAAAGGGGTGGGTTAGTATCTCTGTCTTTTCCCCGTTCTGCCCGATCCGGTACAGCTTACCTGTTGCATAAGAGAGATCACCTGATATTTTATCAACGACCGCCAGCCGGGGATTGGTTCCGAACGACTGCATCCACTCTGCGGTATTCCTGCTGGGAGGACTGGTCCATTTGGGGATCATGCGATTATTTCCAGATCTCCGATCAAATTGATCTGAAGCTCTGCGAATGCTTCTAAAAAATTTTGTAATATCCATAATTTATCACCAATTAAAACTCCATTGTGGCGGATCATAAAGAGCCAGGGCGAGTGCATCTGCAATATCAGGAGATGAAACTCCTCGCTTCTTCATTGCTTCCTTTCTTTCCAGTTCTATCTCACCATCTTTATTGACTACATATTTCCTGTTACTAAGTTGAGAAAATAGAGCATCATTGTCTGGTAACTGTAAGGTACCATCTTTCAATGCCTTTCGTACCGCTCCCCACATCAGGCCGGTACTATTGCTATATTCAACCGGATCTGCATCATCAACCTTTCCACCTTTACCACCGAAGTGACATTCTATAATCTCCAGATCCAGCCGGGGAATTGCCTGACATTGATTCCAGTCTGCTTGCGGATCCAGACCCTCAGCCCTACAGCGTTCCTCCCAGACCTCATCAACAATTTTTTCTTTCTGTGTTGCCAGATTATCAAAGACACCAACACCCAGGCCGTCACAGTCTACCTTTACTCGGATTATCGCGTTCGGATACTCCCTGGCATACCGCTTGATCATAATTACGACATGGCCAGTAATCTCAGTAGTCATATTGTGGTGATAGACCTCAAAGTCTTCTACTGGCTTAGCCTTATCCATAACAGGAAATAGTACAGAGCTGTCATTACCGTAGCGGGCCACGTCCACGCCGATATCAATTCTATTGCCCGGGGACTCAATACGTAGCTTGGCTGCTGCCTCGCACCATTCCATGGCAATTAAACTATCAGGAGTAGATCGTGGGAACTGGCCAGCAACACGTACACGGAATACGTCACTATCCGCGCCAAACATATCTATGATTTTATTGATAAAATCCATATCCACCCTGGAGCTGTCCCTGCCATCTACGTGCAACGCTTTATAGGAATTACGGTTCTTATGATGACTATCATAAAAAAAGCCTGTTAGCCGGGTTGGGTTTCCACACATAAGCAGTTTAGCGCCTTTAGTGGACAATGCTCCCAAAACAGGCTCAAATACTATATCCTTTACACCGGAAGCCTCGTCAATGATGAACAAGACATTCTCCGCATGAAAGCCCTGTAATGCGTCTGGATTAGTGGCTGTCCGGGCAACTGCAAACCATTCCTCCGGGTAACCCCTCATATAGATTTTCTCCTTAGTCCATATCAGTTCATTTCTAAGATAAGGACTACCCCTTATCCACTTACTGACCTCAGCCCACAGAATATCAAATAGCTGATGTTGCGTAGGAGCTGTACATGGAATTTTGGGAAAAGGACGTGTACAAAGAAACCAGATCACAACCCAGGCTTCCACCGCACTCTTACCAATACCATGGCCCGATCGGACTGAAGTCATTGGTTCTGCTGCAACACTCTTAAGGATAGTTCTCTGATTTTCATCCGGATCGGCGTCTATGATATCCTCAACAAATTCAACCGGATTATCCGCATAATACAAGATTGCTTCCTGGTTAAGTTCCATCCTTTTTCTCCTTTCCTTCCGCTTCCTTTCGTCTTTTGTAAGCTTCAATTATGGAGGCACTAAAACCTCCCTTTTCCTCTCCGTTTACTTCCTTCTGCTTGACAGCATTGTCCAGCTTCATACCTTTTGATTTTAATTCCTGCTCGGTATCGTCTGCCTCTGTCTGCGCTGACTGGCCAGAATACTTAGCTATAACTTCAAAGGCTTTTACATTTCCAGAGAGTGCCTCTTTTATCATAGCGCCTGTAACTGCCGATTCTATAGTACTATCAAGCCCCAGGGACTCCAGTAAAGGAGACCATTCAGGGCTATCTATTTCAGCAGTAAGCCAGGCATTTAGAGTCTTCCGGAAGTCTGCCTTTTTACGTCTGGCTTCACCAGAAGCTTTTCCACCTGCTGATGCAATTTTCCTTTGTTCAACCTTTGTTCGTTTGTTTAGTGGGATTAAGTTTTCATGTCCACTTGCCATCACCTCACCTTCCAATCTGGCTAATTTTTTATATTAAAAAAGAGACGTATTGAACGCCTCTTAATTATGCCTATTCATGATTATAGCTATTAAAACTATAGGAATAAAAAAAATAAAAATCCAACCACAGACATATACTATATCTTCTCAAAAAGAAAGAGACTGGTCGTTCTACTCTGATAAATAAATTCACTTGATGGTATCTCTTAACAGATTATAATAAGTTAAACTCTGTCTCTAAATCATGCAAGATGTTCTTTTCCCATTCAATTTCTTTTTTTAATTTTATACATTTTTCGAAGTCTAATATATATCCACTATTCATCAAATTAGCTAATAAATAAGTAGCATGTTCGAAATATGCTTTATTCTTATTTAGTATTAAATTAATATCGTCTGAAATATAATGTTCTCTTCCTTTAATTTTCAATGTTTCTTTTTTTGGTATTTCTAATTCAATTTTGTTGAATATATCGATTTTCTTGTCAAGAAGTAACTCAACTAAGTAACACTCATTTTTCTTCCCAAAATTCAAAACATCTTTGGTAAATGTACCAGCCAATCCGTTAATCAAACAGTCATTAAATATTCTCGTTTTCATGTTATGCAAAATTCCATTTAATTGTTTACTTACATCAGATTTATTCTTTATTGGTATCAAAAAAACTTCATACGTAAATGCAACACTTTTTCTAGCGCTAATTAAATCCTTGGGATACTTATTAAATATTTCTGCATTATATATATTTTCAGAAAAATTTATAAAATCACTAATACATTTATAAACCCACTTCTTTCTAGCAATATCAGGTTTCATATCATAACAAAACTCAATAACATTTTTATACATATGAATATTACTAGAATTAATTAATTTATCAAATAACTCCTCAGTTCTATTGTAATCATAACATATAAAACCAGCAGAAAAATATTCCATAAAAGATTTGTGTTTCCATTTATAGTCATTTCCATCCTTTTGAAATAATGGTACGGCATTACACAAATCGTCCAATACAGCCTCGACAGATGTCGATACCCACATCATATTCTTTAAAGATTTATTTATGATTTCAACCAGTTCAGGTTTGGTATATTCGACTTGGTTATTTATTAATGATAAAAATGCTATTTTTCGAAGTAATTTTTCAAAATCCAAACTATCTAATTTTGTTTTTTTAGGGTGAACGTATGCACTGCCTTTTACTTTATCATGATCGTTAAACAAGGCATCATATACCTGACTATAAAATTCCAATTTTTTATAAGGTAATTCCTCTTTATATTCAAATGTTTTATATAATAAAGAAACTAACAATGGATTAACAAGAAACTCTATTAGTACATTTAAACTGCTATCACTCTTTATCCTCTCTATCAATTTTTCTGATTTTAATCCATTATTATCATATTTTGTAATAATGCTAAATGCTTCTTCCATTGATAATGGTTTAATAGAAAACTTTTGAAAATCACCTAGGCAATTTAGATCATCATCGTCTCTTGATGTTAATATATATTTATTATTTTTTGCCAGCTGCATAAATTTTTGTAGGTCATCAAGAGTATCACCTTTATTCTCGTAAGTAATTTCATCATACCCATCAAAAATTATTAAAAATTCACCTCTTTTCAGCATTTTTATTAGATCGTTTTTATCCATTTTTTTATCTAATGAAGTAAACTGATCTAAAATATAATCAAGTATATTATTGGATTTACTAACTCTTCGTAATTCAATTAAAATTGGAATATAACTATTGTTATTTATTGTCTGTATTACTAGATATTTTGCTAAGGTTGACTTACCCATACCCGCTGTATCAACAATTAATATTTTATTGTACTTACTTACAAACTCTAAATATTTATCATTTACAATATACTGATCACTATTGTTTTGATTATCACTCTTAATTAAAGTTAGAGGAATATATAAATCATAAATTGTCTTTTTTAAATCCCTAAAGACTATAGTGCTCATTATCATAGAACTATCATACGTTTTTTCTAAATATTCACTTAAACATTCTTCTAGATACAATGAATTATCTTTATAGTCCGCATTTTTTTGTAATATAGGTTTTATGTGAGTATCAATAGCTACACTTACTAATTTCTTTATAGCCTCCGGACCTCCAATTTGAGCAATTAATATTCCTACTTCTTTTAAATACATAACTCATTTTCCCCATTTCGACATTTTTTTATATTATATCACGCATTTAAAGGAAAATCTTTCTAATAATTAGATGCTTAAGCTATATAATAATCACTGAAAGTACGTTTTAAGCTAACGAATTACACGGAAAAAGACCACGAACCTATGACAGTTCGCAGTCCATAATGTTAGATTTTTTTGATAATAAGCTCTCTATATCTTCGGCTTTCAATCTTATTTACCAGATTATCTAACCGATCAACCTCAATAATAGTAAATCCATTATATAACTCCCTGATTTGAGGACAGTCATTATATGACAGGATAAACTTGCCTTTAAGATCACTTAGACATTTTTTCAATCTTTCGTGATCTTCCGGATTAAACCGATCCGGGTAATACTTCTCCGCTTCGTAATAAGGAGGATCCAGATAAAATAATGCCCCAGGACGGTCATACGTTTTAATCAATCGTTCAAAGTCCTGATTCTCTATAACTACTCTGTTCAGCCGTTCTGAAACCTCTTTAAGATAATCAACCGCTTTTTTCATATCCCTGGTTCTAACCCCAAATGATTTACAATCTGCGCCAAAGCTCTCCTTAATCATACAGAAGAAACGTGCTGCTCTCTGAATATCTGTCATGCCTCTGGTATTCCGATTTAACTCATCAAAAAACTGCTCCCTGGACATAAGTAGCCATTCCAGTTCTTTCTGCAGGGCTTCTGGGTGATACTTCACCACTCGATACAAGTTGATCAGTTCACCATTAACATCATTAAATACCTCCATTGGTGCATGTTTATCTTTCGAAAACAATAACCAACCAGCTCCTCCAAATACCTCAATGTACCGATCATAGGATTCTGGATCTGGAAACTGCTCCAAGATTTTCTTACGTAAAAGCTTTTTACCACCTATCCAACTTATGAAACTATTCATGTTACCATCTCCTTTAATTATTTGATGGTAACGAAATTACTGTCGGGTCTAAAAAGGGCCTCCTTTTCGGAAGCCCAACTTGCACGCTATTAATATATCATATTGACATGTCCTTGGTTTACCCCTCTTTTACGATCTTTTTCTTTTATCTAGTAACCAGTAGAACTTTCGACGTCGATCATAATACATTTTCTTACCGCAAGGGATGTTCATAATCATGTCCAGATACCGATACGATATATCTTCCGTCACTGCCTTAAGAATATACTGATAAATATCAGGATCAGCTTCTATAGCCGTCTGCTCAATCAACTGGCAGTTCTGCTCCAACATGGCCCGTCTTATAGCCAGCTGCTGCGTAGAGTCACCAACGTTCCGGCTCGTAGGCATGTCTGTGATCTCCATGGATCCTACTGTATTTGTTTTATATCTTAGCTCGTCCTTCCATTCCCCATACTGTAGGCACCAGTAATATAACTCCCAGAAACGATTCTTACTAATCCCATACTTACTTTGATTCAATGGCCTAACATTTCCCAAACCGTCACCCCCTGGTTGTCTTTTTATTGTAATACTCCCATACCGCAAACAATCTCCCATGATTTAAATTCTGTTTCCTTTACTAAATATTTTTTGATAAATTTTATATAACTTGAGTAAATTCATTTTGTATGCTAAGATTTTCAAAAAGGGGGGAGAATATTATGAATTTAGCATATATATCAGATATATTAGGAATTATAGGTTTTGTTCTTACAGTCATCACATTAGTTACAACGCTTAATGTTCGCTCACAAGTAATTCATTCACATGAAAAACAACATTTTAAAGCAAGCTTAGAACAAATTCACGGTAAACTAGATGGTTTTATAAGATCTTTATCAGTGGATAATCTTGATACAAACTCTTTTTACCAACAAATTGATATATTTATGGTAGATCTTCTCTCAAGGTATACCTTTTTAAATTTTCGAATAAAGCTTAAGTGTAAATCTGTTAGTCAAGACGCAAGATCTATAAAAGATAAGCAAGCGATGAATATGAAATTAACCAAGCATCTTACCGAACTAAAAAACATGATTTCAAAGGAGGCCAACTTATGAATATACTTGCAATGTCTGGATTTATACAAACGCTAACTGATAAAACCTTATCCGGCGATCTCTCTTGGGACAGTTTATATGAACTGCAGGAGACTACAGAAGAAAATAACAAATTTTTGTCTTCTACACTTTTTCAAGATGAATTTCATACTATTAATTTTCCCAAATCGTTCTATTGTCTCAATAACTCCTCAGGCTATGTCTATCTCATAAATGAAACTTTTGAATCTGGCTATGACGGATCTGTAATTTCAGGTCCGAATATATATATACAGAAAGATGCTTCATCTAAAGTTCACAAACTAACTGTGGAATTGGGACAAATATATCAACTTCAAAATGCTATATTATATTCTAAAGAACAAGACGACAAAGAAATTCAAAATTTTATTGATAATTATTACAATGAATGACCGTTCCTCCCTCCCCCCTTAATTCAAATCATGTTGTTTTGAGGGGGACTCTTCTAATTTTTCTATGCGCCTTAGTAATGTGTATATATTTCTATTAGTAATAAAAGCAACCAATCCCAATATTATAATAATTAATTCCATCATTTCTTCCTCTTTCTATTTGATATCATCGGTATGTTATCGTTCTACTTTCAAAATAAATTCCAATCTTAAAGTTAATCCACAACGTCTCCGTTGTCGGAAGGCTGTTCTGTGCCCTGGTACGCTTCTGGCATTGGTCTCCCAGCAAGAATATAGTTGTAAGCATTACCATTTTCATCAAACTAGGTGCAAACATCACTTGTGAATTGAAGTCAGTTGACTGCTCCATTAAGGAATTTAACATTGAAATATGGGCAATGTTCATCATCTGTATCACTCGGAACATCTGGCAACAGTTCTGTTACCTGAATACATTCCTGTTTCTTTCGGTTATATGTATTTAGAATATTACAGATATGCTGATCCATCTTGCACTCGTAGCAAATTCGGCTCATTTCTTCCTCGTCCACAATTTCATGCGGCCACCGGCACAACTTATCACACATATACTCCATCATGGAAGAAAGTACTTTATCCATCTCATTCTGATCTGCCATCTCAATCCCCTTTTCCTTTCTTCTGTAGTTCTTTCAATTTTTCAATCAAATAGGACCGGTTCGCTTCACAGTCTCTAAAGAACTTCTCTTCCTGTAGGAAATAATACTCATGCTTACCATAGCCCTCTAAATACCTGTCTTCATACTTCTTTCTGGTGGCTTTGTAATCAAACAGCAAGGCATGATACACTTTAACCACCATGCTGGTTCCATCTGACAAGTCATATCGGTAGTACCGCTCCCCCGTTTCCTTAGTTTCGATCCATATTGGCCATGTCTCATAGGCATCTATGAAAGCTGCACGTTGATCATTATTTTTCAGGATGGGAAGCTCCGGCTGTTCCTGTTTTACGGGTTCCGGTGCTTCCATATGTTCTACCATAGCAGTCAAGGCAGCAACAATTATTTTCTGACGCTCAACCATAGGGGGCATTTCCAGCCCTTCATCCTGATATACCTTTATCCAGTCTTGAAGCTCATGCTTTTCTTCTTCAAGAATAGATCGGGCAGATAATTCCTGCTCTGGTGGAATTTCAACATATTCACCTTCAATTACGTTTTCAGAGAATTCTCGTACACTTTCAGACTGTTCTGGTAAGTTTTCGGGATCTTCGATAACACTTTCAGGCTCCTCGCTTACAGGCTCTTTAAAGTCCGGATACAGGTTCAAGAGCTCCTGCACAAAACGTCCATACTTTAAATGAATCTCAACTTTACCAATTCTAAAATCCATTCCTCCTGCAAATCCATGAAAGGAAAAATTATATTCCCAACAGTGCCGACTATATGCTCCATAAGGCGAAATTTCTTTCTGCACAGCTTTGGCACGATCCGCAGTATTGGAACTTTCACGGCACGCCTTTAATACCCTTTCTAATTCTTCGGGCACCACTTCTGCCCAATTTCTTACAAACCACGCTGCATCATATTCCGGAACCGTTCCATCACGACCAGCTGAGGCATTACATTCCAGCTTACAAGCTCCGTGAAACTTACATAACCAACAGCAAGAGGATCCGCAACTATATCCTTCTCCAGGCACCGCTCTTCTTTCAGCTGGTATGGTGCAAGAGTAAGCTGTCCTATATAGACATCCAGTTGGGGCAATTGAAAACTCCGGGTTCCGTTCTACCTTGGTCTCATATTTCTCTCCCTGCTCCTGTTGCGATATCGCAATACTTTCCTGCTCATCACCAGACAGCATATCCTCAACGCTCATTTCAAAGGTCTGTTTCTGCGGTGGCACCAGCTGCTCCAGCTGATCCATAGGAAGAATGTCAGGAAAATCTATTTCAAAATCCATTTGTCCGGGCAGCTCTATGTATGGTATCTCCTTAGGCTTCCGTAAGTTCCTGATATCCTCCACCCTGTATTCTGGTGTTACCTGCTTTAATTGTTCATCTTCCAGGTAGAGCATCTCCTGCAACTTACTCTTATCAAAGGCCCGGTACTCTTCCTGTACATTTGGACTATTCCCATTTTCAGAAAATCGGTCATTCATAGACATATAACGACTGGCAGTACTTTTGCTTATTCCATATTCCTCTTTGGCAAAATCCCAAACAGTCCCATAGTTCTCTTCTTTGAACAACTCTCTATCCCTTACACACTTAAGATAAAATCCAATGGCAATAAAAGAGCGAGCTGCTGTTGTAATATTGCTTTTAATAAACGTCTTTGCGTCTTCCAGACTGATATGTCCCTCATACCAACGAGAAGGCTCTGGCTTTGCTTCTACCTTACTTTCTTGGCTGACAATAGTCTCCATCTCTTCCATGCACATCTACCTCCTTTACATTTCCTGAAGCTGCGAAAACACAATAGCATCATAATCAATGTTCCTCTGAGGAAAATCTTGGAACTGGTTTTTCCTATAATGGCCATCAGAAGCATTTGAGGATTTATCACCCAGAGGGAAAATTCCTTTCCAGCCATTCATGATAGACTGATTTAAAATTGCTACCTTGACAGGAATATCTCCTGGAGCCATATCCTCAAGTTTTTTAAGCATTAAGTCAATAGCGTGATCTGTCATGACAGATTTTATATCTTTCCGGAAAGCAACAAACGCTCGTATGGCATCATTAAGCACAGCATCATCAGAATATTTTATTGACGAAACTTTAGCCTCACTCTTTTGTTTTTGTTTTAGTTTCTGTTTAAAATTATGTTTATCTAATGTGTTACTGTTTTGCGTACTAACTTGCTCACTATCTTGCGTACCAACTCGCTCACCATCTTGCGTACTAACTTGCACACTATTTGACATAGTGACCATTTTATAAGAGGTTGCTTTTGTGCCCCTCTCTTTAAAATCAATTAGCCCTCTTTGCTTCAATTCGTTTCTCGCCTTCAATATCCCACTCCGCGAAAGCCCTGTGTGTATAGAAAGCACTTGATTTGACACTGTAAACCACTCTGTCCAGTTACATTTGTTGTTTATGTGCATTAATCCAAACCATAAAGCAACTTGCCCTGTAGACAATGGATTTAGGATGGTCGAATCCCAGAAAGAATTGATCTCGGCTATGTAATTCATGCAGGCCACCACCTCCCCTTTTATTAGCTATGTAAATCTGTCTCCTTGGGAAATCCCTCGCCATTCATTGACAAACAGCGAGGGCAATTCATTGGCTTTAAATTCGTGACATATAAAACCACAGAGGTAATAAATTTATCCGATTACTGTAATGTTATTTCTAATTTCAGGTTCCATATTAGAAAGGTTTTCCGTAAAAAAAATCTTAATGCTTGAAATGGCTTCATTCTTCCAGATTCCACCCTCAGCCTCCACGATCTTAAAAGCTGGTACTTCCTTATCACCAATGCGGAATACAAACTTACTGGCCGGCTGCTTTACTTCCTGGAAGGTACGGTAAGGAATTAACTCCACCGGATTCGGCACAATTACATCTGCTTTTGTAGCAATCCCTGTGCTCATTGTCGCGACCTGGGAGCAGCCATCATCAGAATATGTCTCTCCATTCTTCTTCACAATATTTCCAACCGCTTTTAATACCAGTTCAAGATCATCATTCTTCTGAAAATTAGCCTGTAAATCAATCATCATGTGTTCCTGATCGTACCACTGATCAAAGCGAAATTCGGATATCTCTGCATTGATTTCAAACAGCACTTCTCTTTCCCGCTCTTTATCAAGTGCTGACATTAGGTACACTTTAGTAGGGCTCGCAATATGTATAATCATGCTTCCTGGAAACTCTTTGTTGCACTGGTAAATATAATCTACCATGGAGGAAAGTGTGGTAGCCTTAATCCGGTCTGCCTTTGGTAGCTTATCATACCGGGTGAGGGATTTATTTGCATAAGTCTTTCCGTTAATATCAACTACTTCTGTTTTTGCAGCATCCACCCCTAAGTTTGCAATATACTGTAAAGCTTCTTTTAAATTATCCATGATTCCATTCTCCTTTTTTAATTTGCTTCTCTAAGATTAATTGGCCTTTGATTCTGCACCGGTTCAATAATTTCTCCCGTCTCTGGATCAAACGGCCTGGACTGGGGAGCTATTACTTCTGTTGCTACCTCATAGGATTCCCCGGCAACCCGTACTGGCTGCTGATTGCTGCCATACTCATTCATTTCTATACGCCCAGTCTTTAGATCCTGACCTATAAGCATCATAGTTTCATCTGCTAATGGTGGGGCCAGAGAGACATTAACACCAAGGGACGTCTTTACATGTCTCCGACTTTTGTCAGGTTTAAATGTAAGGGTAATTGTTACCTTACGGGCCTTTTCAGGATCAGTATTCGGATCCATAATATTTCTTGCTACTTGGGCCAGGGCAAGGTTGGCTCTTTCAAGCAATGCACCGCACCCCATACTATCAAGGCTGATTCCCATTGTTGTTTCCTCCTTTCTACTTGAATTTATTGATTAAAGAAATCAGCTTCCACACTCGTTTCTGAGCTTTCCGTTGATTCCTGAACCGGCTGTTCCTGTTCCGCAGGTTCTTCTTCCTGCTCTATAACCGCATTACCCAGAACGACTTCTTCCATTTCTACATAATCTGCAGTGCCATCTTCCCTAATTACTGCCATGTCAGCATCTATGGCCTGGACTAAATCAATGCTCATGATTCCCCATTTACTGATCAGCTGCCGGAGCATGGTCTTGTATGCCATGCCATCGAAGTCCTTATACCAGAAGGAGGAGTATTTCCATGCATCCCCTTCCGAATAATTTCCTGCTAAAAAATCCTCATAGGATACCCGGCTGTATTTTGGGTTTTTATTCTCAATTGCTTTTACATGGAATGCCTTACTAAATTTATCCGCATGGGCCAGCATCTTCTCCTTGCTCCAATACATTGCCTTTTTAAATCCATTGGTATATTCAAACATGGCATAATAGCCGATAGTAGGCGTATTCTCTCGTTTCCATTCATCCTGCATCAGATTAACCTCTATTTCCTCACTGAGTGGATCGAATCGAATGAGTTCCCCTTCCTTAATAGCCAGGACATTTAATTTCTTATACTGACCGCTTCGAATTGCCAGCTGAATATATCCTTTATATCCCAACTGGAACTGAGCCTCTTTTATCCCTTTGTTTTTATTATCATAGGGAACTAAATACACCTGTCCCAGTTGTGGAGAGGGAGAAAGGTTAAGAGCCTCTCCCAAAAGCGCAGCACTTAAGATACTGGAATTGCTGCATTCCTGTAGCGCAGGAGTTGCTTGAACTGCGGAGACGATACTGGAAATAAATCTTGTTCCGTTTTTCCCACCTACCACGTTGTTGATCTGGTTTTTAACTGCATCCTGAGTAAGGTAAGCGGTAAGACTTGTTTTAGTGGGTCTTTTAGCAAGGCTGTTATTTACTGCCATAATTACTGATCTCCTTTCGGTACTGGACCAAATTGAATCTTATTTGTTATCAGAAATTCCTTTAGCTTGTCCAATTGTACTTTAGTTGCATGAACACGAAAGTCCAAAATATGAAGCGGATCCTCCACGGTTTCCAATGTGGGAATATTCTGGCAGGTATATGGTTCCTTTTTAGGTTCCTCTATGGGAGCTATAACATTACCTGCCTGTATCACCCGGCTAGTCTCTTTCTGAACATTGGCTTCTCTCTCTGTCTTTTTACGGGACAGCTCTTCTTCATAAGCCTTTCTTTTCTCTTCTGCTACTTCCAGACGGTTCCTCTCAGCCATGGCAGCTCCGATATCGTAGGTTCGCAAAAACACTTCCTTCATATCCCCTGCATACTTACTGTCAACCTCATTAATTATGGCCAGTCCCTCCCCTACTCTCTGAATCAGGGAAAGAATATCCTCTTTAATAGACTTCATTGTAGTAGATGCATTGGCATACTCAGATTTAAAAACACGGTCAAAAGGAAGGACTGGGGCGAGATCATTAATATTTTCTTCGTAAAACTCCTGAACCTTTGATATCTTCTCTTCCCTTAGACGCTGCTCATAGCTCTTAACCTGCGAATCAATGTTGCTGATAGCTTTCTGGACAATACCGGTTAGCTCCTTAATCTCCTGGCTAAATTGTTCGTCAGGCTTCAAAAGTGCCTTACGTATTTCAGTCCGCTTTCCGTTTAAAGCATCAACGAATTTATTAAGTTTAGCCCGATCAGCCTTGGCAGCCTTGATTGTGTCATCCGTATATACAGATGCCTCATACTCATAAGAAGCTGCGGCAATCTCTTTCTTTAATTCTTCAAAGTTCCATTCGATTTTCTGCAGGAAGCCACTATCCTGCGGATTATAAATTTTTAATTCCATATGTACCTCCTAAATAAGAGGAAGAATCAAATCCGGTCTTCTTCCCGATTCCACACAATTCCAGAACCGCTTTTCAGCTTCGACCAAATAATTGATATCTTCCTCCACATCCTTTCTTTCTATAAAATAATGCTTGGTTATAATTCTCAGTTCTCCACCCCATTCACTTTTTAACTGGGCCTTAAGCACTGCAAAATCGTAACCGGTTACGGCCAAATAGTGGAGCACCTGACAAAAATAGTTGTCCGGGATCCGATCCTGCCATTTCTCCTTCTGCATAGACTGCAGGAGATAACTTGTCTTAATCTCTAAAATCCCATTTCGGCCGAACTGATCTACTAATTCCCCGTCAAGGGAAGCGTGCATCCACGGATAGTCAGAGTTTAAGAACATATTATTATCTTCATAGAAAATCTGATATTGGGGGAAATCAAGGGAAAACAATTCCCTTAGATACTCTTCCGCTTTTGTACCATAGATAACATAATCCTTCATGGAGATATCCTCCTGCTGACGAAGGCCTGTTTTTTCTTCCCAAAGCTCCACGTTAGACTTATATGGATTCACACCTACACATGCACTGGCATCCGAACCACCAATATGATTTTTTCGGGCTTGCAGCCACTCTTCCCGACTGGTAAGAACCAGCTTCTTAACCGACATTTTGTCTCTCCTGAGTATGATATGTAATCTTCACAACGGCAGCCTGTTCCTCTGATTTTTCCTCAGTACAACTACAATGCTCTCCTGGATCTAAATTTGCCCCACAATAAGGGCATTCTTTACAATAAGCCATCTTTACAACCTCCTATTTAATTCCCAGCTCAATACTTACTCTTTTATAGATAGAGTCCAGAGTCTTCTTTTGTCTCATAGGATCATTTGGTTCCATAGCTCTCAGTGAATCATGAAGCAAAGTACAAAGACCTGCATATATACCAGAAACGGGTCCAACAATAGTTGTAGTTACATCCCCCTTCAAACCTTCTTCTTTATTAAAGCTAAGGCATATTGGTTCTTTTGCATCTTCTCTCAACTTCTCTGGCATAGTTGCCAATATAATAGCTTCCAATAATTTTTCCATCTTGATTTCCTCCTGATCCCCGTTTATAATAGGGGTGTAAATTATTTTCGCGTTACTTTGATTCCCTGGGAGTTGCAGCTCCTGGGGTTTCTGCATTTTCACAGCCTATAATATGGCCATCATTAATTAGTAATGGCTTTAAGTCTCCTACTGATACTGCCGCCGCCAATGTTTCTACAGGCATATGTTCTAACCAATCCAACGTCCGCGGCACATGTCCATATCCCATGATCCCTTACCCCCTCTCACATAACCTCTAATGCTCCACAAACGGCAAGCATAACTACCAAGCTCGTAACAAAAATCAGTGTCATACGTACATAACAAACTACCTTATCCTTAAAAGGGTGCTTGTTGGCATCTTTGAAATCTTTCAGGTTTGTAAAATACTTCCTCATTAATCCTCCTCTTATAATCCTTGCATGTGTACCGCCTACTCCGCTCCATGCACCGGTTACGGGACCGACAGGATTTACAGGAATAAGTAATATCATCAGGCTTTACTATTGTAGTTACTCCTTTCCTCGGCTTGTCCACCATACCCGCCATTAGGCGGATCCCTCTTTCCGTAAATAGGCTGCCCTCAGGGCAGGGTATGCAATTTGTCCGAGTTGCTTTCTAATAGCTTCTACCTCTTCTGGTGTTGTGTTCTTACAGTAGTCATCGTGGAAAATAAAAGTTGTATCTCCCTTCTTTACCTCTTTAACGATGGCCATAGCCTCACCCCTTCCTTTACCTAATTGAGTTTATGTCTAACGGTTTGTACACCTTTCCATATTGCTATAAATTTCCAATTCACCTATACTTTAAGTACAGGCCCCTGCCAGAGCCAAGTACAAAAGAAAGGAGAAGAAAGCATGACTAATACTGAATTGGCCCAACAACTGGCACTGCAATATATCGCCAGACATAACGACACTGTAACGCATGAGGAGTATTACAGGTCATACTTAGAATCCGTTTCCAAGTTTGAGGAATTAATATCAAATAATAAATCATCTGACTTCACATTCAGCTTTATTTGATATTGGATTTCCAACCCTACTGAACAAAATTGCCTTTTGACATTTTTTCAGTAGCTTCTTTGCGGAGATAACTTCCATTCCTTCTAATTGAGTGAGAATTATCTCCGCCTTTTCCTTTTCAAACTCAGTAAATGTAATTTTCTTTGACATATCCCACCTTCTTTTTCAACGTGCGTTGGCAGGCTTTAATCCTGCTATCCAGGCTATTGATGATAATAACTTCATAGCAAGTTTCATTAACTTACCTTCCTCGGTCCACAATTCTGACCAGCCAAAGCCGCCGCCGTAGCCATGCAGCCTTTCAAGTACATCTGAACAGCTTCCGGACTCTTGTCCCAGATTTGTGACATTTCCTCTGCCTGCATCAAACGTTCCTGAATAACATCAGACTTAATTTCATTTAATATAGTAGTTGTGGCTTTTGCCATTTCTCTCACCTCGCTTTTCTCCTAACTTAGTTATACATTATCATAACCAAGTAATTGTGTCAATCATTTTTTCATAACTCAGTTATGCATTTTTATTGACAGGTAATATGCCTAATGCTATACTGATTCCAGAGAGGCGGTGACAATTTGGAAAATCCAATAGGTAAAAGAATAGATAAATTAGTGACAAAATTAGGAATTACGAAAACTGCTTTTGCAGAAGGTATAAAAGTATCCCAGCCTTATATAAGCAAACTTATTGCGGGCAAAGGTGAACCCAGTGAACGACTTATCGATGATATGGTTGAAAAATATTCAGTAAATAAAGATTGGTTGCTAACTGGTGCAGGTGGCGATGAAAACATGTTTATTCCTGAGGACATGAAGTACATGCAAACTATTGGGAAGCTCGGAAGTGAGAAGAACGAATTTAAGAAGTTTTATCTCAATATGATGATGGGATTACCAGATGAGTACTGGGATTACATATATAAGGAATTTAAGAAGTTTGAAGACAAAAAAGAGGAATAGCATCAGCTATTCCCCAGGAAACCATCAATAATATAATAAAGGGCTCTAATCTTTTTGCAATCGACCTTTTGCAATCGCTCGATAATAAGATTGTAATAGTAGTTGTAATCTGGCATTATGTATTTCCCCCTTAAAGCAAAATAGAAAATGAGTTTGACGGAATAGTTGGCTAAAAGGGAAAGTAACAGCCAACGTGAATATTTGTCTATCACACATTATATTATGGATCATAGAAAAAATCAATGCATTTTCGAACGCTTGTTCTGCTCTCTTGTGACAGATAATTAAAATAGCCTATGGCTTTTTAATAAACAATACATTAATTTTACTTTAAAAGTAATCTTTCATAAGTATAAACCGATTTCAAATAATATAATATATATGGAGGTAATATGAATCGTTTACAAAAATTATTAACATTTAATGAATCGCTTCCTTTTTTGTTTATTGGTTCTGGTTTTACGAGAAGGTATTTAGATACGCCAGATTGGATAGGACTTTTAGAGCACTTTGCATCATTAATGTATCCTGATAATGATTTAATAATTAACCAATATATGGATGAAGCTAAGAAAAAGCTTATTACAGAACGTTTGGACCCTAAATCAACAAATAACATAAACTCAATGATAGCGGATTTAATTGAATCGGAATTTAACGATATGTGGTACAAGGATGAAAGATTTGCATTAAATAGAAAAAAATCAGCCTCACTTATTAAACAAGGCCATACACCTTTTAAAATTGAAATTGCTGAATATTTTAAAGAAGCACTGGAAAATAATTCACTTAATAATGAAGAGTTGAATAAATTAAAGCTTCTTTCTGGAAACTCAATAGCCGGAATAATTACTACAAATTACGATTGTCTATTAGAAACTTTTTTTGATTTTACTACATATATTGGACAAGAAGAACTTTTATTTTCATCCACACAAAATATTTGTGAACTATATAAAATTCATGGATGCGTTTCATCGCCTAGTTCTATTATTATTGACTCAAATGACTATAATCTCTTCTCTTCGAGAAGTAAATATTTGGCTTCAAAATTATTGACAATTTTTGTAGAACACCCTATTATTTTCATTGGCTATTCAATTACTGATGAAAATATTCGAAAGATATTAGATGATATTATTGATTGTCTTAATCCTGAACAATTAGTGATATTAAAATCAAGATTTTTCTTTATTGATAGAGCTTTGGAAAGTAATATTGAAGAAAGCCAAATAGACGAAGTTACAATAACTTCATCTAGAAAAGAAATTACAATGACTCGAATCCGCTTAAAAGATTTTGGATACTTGTATGAATTGCTATCTTATAATAAAACTCAATATCCTGTCAAATGGTTAAGAAAGCTAAAAGAAAATGTGTACAACTTGGTAACTTCAACTACCCCAAGTGATAAATTAAAAATAATGATACCCTTCGAACAACTGGATAACACTGATAACGTAGAATTTGTTGTAGGTGTTGGTATTTCACAAGCTGCAGATTTAGCCTATGCCTCATATAGTGCAGAAGAAATATTTCTTGATGTTGTATTTAATAATCGAAATTTTAATCCTGATCTACTTATCGAAAAAACTTTACCTGCCCATATTTCAAGAACTGCTGGTAGTATGCCCTTTTACAAATATTTATCTACATATAGTAAATCGGCCATCCCTGAATGTCTTAAAAAACATATTACTGATGACATTGATCATTTTTATAACCGTACGCTCAGAGATGCTCGAAATACTCTGGAAGGAAATTCTATAGATGAAATTGTTAAAAAGCATGATTTCCCCAAAAATTTGCACTATATAATTCGTTTGCCTGTTGAGAAATTGGATGTAAATCAGCTGGAAAAATATTTAAGAAATATATTGAAAGATAACTCAGATTTAATTAAGACTGGTGGAGAGCATATATATTCTTCAGATATAAGAAGGTTAATTAAGATTTATGATTGGATGATGTTTCACAAAATTAATTGAACAAACAAAAAAGCTAGCATATGCACAGTACAATATGATGTACCTCACAGGGGCTAGCTTTATATTTAGGTGTATCATACACCATGATTTAGTGTATGTCAATGTATTTATTTAATACACAAATAATAATAACCAATATAGGAGGCACCTATGTCTTATCTTATGTATCTAAGAAAAAGTCGTGCTGATAAAGAAGCTGAGAATCGCGGTGAGGGCGAGACCCTAGCCCGTCATGAGCAACTGCTTACCGAGTTGGCCATAAAAATGGGACTTGAGATCGGAGCCATCTATAAAGAACTTGTTTCCGGAGAGACTATATCAGCGCGCCCCAAAATGCAGCAGCTCCTCCTTGAAGTCATGCAGGGTACCTGGGAAGGTGTTCTTGTTATGGAAGTAGAACGTCTGGCCAGAGGGGACACCAAGGACCAGGGAACTGTAGCCGAAGCCTTTAAGTTTAGTAATACTCGTATCATAACCCCAATGAAAACATATGATCCCTCCGATGAATACGACGAGGAGTATTTTGAGTTTAACCTCTTCATGAGCCGGCGTGAATATAAGACCATTAATCGACGAATCCAAAGAGGACGTATTGCTGCTTTCAGAGATGGCTGGTACATAGCCGGGACAGCTCCATATGGATACGAAAAGGTCAAGCATAAAGGTGATAAAGGGTATACCCTTCAGATCGTGCCAGAAGAAGCTAAGATTATTAAATATATCTTTGAGCTCTACACAGCAGGTGAGCCCCAAGAGGACGGCAGCTATGCTCAATTTGGATCCTATCAAATCAGGGATCGCCTTAACGAGCTGAAAGTGCAATCCCGTAGTGAAAAGCCCTGGTCCGCATCTTCCATCGTTGACATACTAAATAACCCAACGTACTGCGGTTATCAAAGATGGCAATGGCGTAAAGTCCACAAGCAGATGGTAGGCGGTAAAATTATTGAATCACGGCCAAAGGATGCAGACTGCGAGAAAGTCCGGGGACGCTTTGAACCTATAATTTCAGAAGAAACATTTAATCTGGCACAAAAGATCAAAGCCGGTAAGCCACTCCCCATTAATACAAGCACTGTCCTGCAGAATCCATTATCTGGATTAGTCTACTGTACAAAGTGCGGGAACCTGATGACAAGACAGCCTAGCAATACAAGGCTACGTTATGCCGTTCTGCGCTGTGCAAACAGTAAATGCAGTAACATATCTTCTCCTCTTGATCTAATTGAAGAGCAAGTCATTGAAGGCTTAAAAGAGTGGATTCCAGAGTATAACTTAGAATGGCCCGAGCAAACAGAGCATGAAGGAGAAACAACGCTTGAAGTGTTAGAACACTCCATTATCAATATAGAAGAAAAACTTAACCAGACATTGAAACAGCTAAATAAAACCTTTGACCTTCTGGAGCAAGGTGTTTATGATCTTGAAACCTTCCAGGAGCGCCGTGGAACATTAGATTCCCAAAAGGCAGAACTGGAGGAAGAACTGGAACGCATTCAGAAAGAGCGTGATCGAATCACTGCCATGGAGCAGGCTCGCAAGGACTTTATTCCGGCTATTGAACGGTTGATTGAAGCGTACTGGGAAGTAGACGATATCATAACAAGAAACTCTATGTTAAGGAATGTAATAGACCGTATAGAGTACTTAAAGACTGAAAGAAATAAAAAAGGCGCCGGAAATACGGCGAACTTCACATTAAACATTTTTCCAAGGGTCCCGGAAAACCGCTAAAACACTGGGTTTTTAAAGGATTAAATATTACCTATATCTTATCGGCTCATATGTATACCCCCACTCATAAGTCATCAAAAGTACTCGATTGGCTGCAGCCCCTAAAAGCCTATAATCCACGCCCTCATACAATAACCCCGTCTGCTCCGCCGAAGTCTTTGGCGCCAGTGCCACGGTCACCTGATATCCGAACTGATTCATAATCTCCGTGGTTCTAGCCACAAAGTCCGCATAAGCCAGACGGTCATCTGCCATAATATACTCAAAATCAATATCCAGGCCGCCGAATCTTTTTTCCTGCATCTTAAGCCCCAGGTTCCAGAGAAGCCGCTGCTGTATCTGAGGGTTATGTACCATGTTTGTTACCAGATTGTTGTTAAAACGCCCATCAGGTCCAAGGGGAGTTAATGTGAGAATCGGCCGTACCCCAGCCTCTAATGCCCGGTCAATCATCCAGTCATCATCAGCCATAGGCGGCACTAAGTCCCCGTTCTCCGTAAACCCGTAGGAGAAAACATAAAGATCCGTCAGAAACGGCAGGGTATTATCTAAATTTTCCGGATTAATAAAAGGATAGGCATATCCAAATACATAAAGAGGAATCCTGTCCTCCGATGGACCATCTCCCCGGATATAAAGCGCCTGACCAATAGCCAGGCGATAGGGAGGTTCGATCTGATTGTCATAGGTCAATGCCTCTACCGAAACGCCCTGTGAACTGGCAATGGAATCTACGCTGTCCCCTTGCTGCACCACATATATTTTCATAACAGCATCCTTTAAACAGAATTGGTAAAGCATATGCGAAAAAATGCCAAAACATGACAGAAACGCTCTTGGTTTCAAATTTCTTTAGAAAAATGTAAAGTGCTTTTTTACTCCCTACGTTGTATAATAATTGAAAAGGAGGTTTTCTTATGCCGAATATCTTAGTATGTGATGATGACAAACAAATCGTAGAAGCCATTGATATATATTTAACAGGAGAAGGCTTTCAGGTTATAAAGGCCTATGACGGCTTTGAAGCCCTGGAGCTATTAGAAAAAAATGAAGTGGATCTTATGATCCTGGATGTGATGATGCCTGGACTTGACGGAATTCGAACCACATTAAAGGTACGGGAATCCAGCAGCATCCCTATCATTATACTGTCCGCCAAATCAGAGGACACAGATAAAATCTTAGGACTTAACATCGGAGCCGATGATTATATAACAAAACCATTTAACCCCTTAGAGCTGGTAGCCAGGGTCAAATCCCAGTTACGCCGCTATACCCAGCTTGGGAATATGAATCAGCAGCCTACAGGCACTGTATTCAAATGCGGGGGACTTTCTATTAATGATGATAATAAGGAAGTATCCGTTGACGATGAGCTGATTAAACTAACCCCCATTGAATATAACATTCTGTTGTTACTTGTTCGGAACGCAGGAAAGGTATTCTCCATCGACGAAATTTACGAACAGATCTGGAACGAAGAAGCCATCGGCGCAGATAACACCGTAGCCGTGCACATTCGCCACATCCGGGAGAAAATTGAAATCAATCCAAGAGAGCCACGCTACTTAAAAGTGGTTTGGGGCGTTGGGTATAAGATCGAAAAACAATAGGAGCGATTATGAAAAAGAGAAAAGAAGCCGCTGCCCTTTTGCATATCATCTTTTCCTTTCTCGTCGTGGTTGGCGTTACCATTATGTACAACAACATCCACTACGGAGAAGGCATTACCTGGATTACCCATGAAACCTACGAAGATACCCCAGGGTTCACCCGCCAGCTTCAAACAGACATTGATGAAATCTTCAATTATGTAAAGTATAAAGAAGTCTTTGAAACCAACGGCAGAATTGATTACTCAAAGCCAATCGTAAAGGTTACAGACGGCCCCGGGTCCATGAAGGAATATACGGTGGATGAGATGATACGCCGGGCCAAATCCCAGGGATATTATCTCAATGAACAATTTAAAGTAAGCGGAGGACAGCTTCCAAATTCCGATAATAAGAATCTTAACGTACGGGTAGACTATCGAGCTTATGAACCTGATTTTGTTGCCACTGAGCCAGGACAAGCCTTTGTTACTATGGACCAGCTTTCTTATGAGGTTCTTACTCACCTTGGAAACTATTACTCCTTTTATTACCGTTTTATCCAAAATCCAAGTAACTTAAAATTCGAGGTTCGCTACCAGAATTCCCAAAATGAGTACAAGCAATACCGCAATGCCGCCGGAAAATCATTAAACGATTTTAAATCCATGGGAAAATACCTTTATGTGACTGGGGAATCCCTTTACGTGGATTCTAACTTAACAACCACTCCAAAGGACGTTTCCGCCCAGTTGGAAAAGATGAATCCCTACAACAATGGCAATTACCACATGATTATTGGGGTGGATACTTCCTATCCCTATAACGACGCTTACGCTCAGGCCTCAAACGCTTACAACCAAGTACGTTTGTTATATATCTCAGGAATTGTAAGCCTACTCTTTGGCGTTCTTGGAAGTGCAGCTACTTTATATGTGCTCATAAACTTAACCGGACTGGAGGAAAAGGGGCCCTATCAGCCCAGGATTGAGAAGCTAAAACAGCTTCCCGCAGAAAGCAGCTTTGTTCTTTATGCCGCTGCCACCTTATGCTCCTTATTCCTGTCAAATATACTTTTTGATAAAATCATCCACCTGTTTCTTCCCTACGAGAAATGGTATTACGGGGAATTGGTCCTTCGTGTTTTAATCTACTACGCGGCTGGCCTGATGTTTTCCTTAAGCCTGTTAAAACGGTATAAAGCAGGTACCTTATGGAAAGGCAGCCTATTATTCCGATGCCGGACCAATATGTCCTTGTACTTTAAAAATCACCGTTTTACCACCAGAATTATGTTCGCTTATATTCTATATCTGGCCTTTAACATCCTTATGATACTGGCCTTTTGCATTCTCTGGTTCACATATACAGATCTTGCTTCCCGTATTTTAATGGGAGCCATCGCATTTTTATTACTTGCCATTGACTATTGTGTCTTTCATAAAATGTATCGTCATGCCTGGGAGACAGATCAGATTAACCAGGCGCTCCTTCACATCTCTCTAGGAAACACCACTTATAAAATTGACATCAATTCCTTTAACGGGAAAGAGAGAGAACTTGCAGAACACATTAACCATATCAGCACTGGACTGGAGGCGGCCCTTCAGGAAAAGGTACGAAGCGAACGGTTAAAGACAGACCTGATCACCAATGTGTCTCATGATATCAAAACGCCTCTCACCTCCATCATTAACTATGTGGATCTAATCAAGCGGGAAGGAATCAAAGACGAAAAGATATTAGGGTATTTAGAGGTCCTGGAACAAAAGTCCCATCGCCTTAAAACCCTCACCGAAGATCTGGTGGAAGCTTCTAAGGCTAGCTCGGGGAATTTAAAGCTTGAGATTTTAAACATCGACTTTGTAGAGCTGATCCAGCAGACCAACGGAGAATTTGAAGAAAAGTTTTCCTTCCGCCATCTGGAATTAGTATCCACTCTGCCTGACGAATCCATCTTTATTGAGGCTGACGGCAGGTATTTATGGAGAGTCCTTGAAAATCTATACAACAATGCATTTAAGTATGCCATGGAGCACAGCAGGGTATACGTAGATATCACTACAGAAGATGACATGGTGGTTTTCACCATGAAGAATATTTCTGAAACCTCCCTTAACATAAAGGCAGAAGAGCTAACGGAACGATTTGTCCGAGGTGACGTGGCCAGAACCACAGAAGGAAGTGGACTTGGAATTTCCATTGCAAAAAGTCTTACTGAACTTCAGGGCGGTGAGTTTCAACTGTATATCGATGGGGACTTATTTAAAGCAAGAGTTGCATTTCCCATTAAAAGATAACCCAAAAGGAGGGGGAGCCAAAAAACTGGCTCCCCCTCCTTTTACATAGGAATCTTATATTCTTAACCGAAGATTCTCCAGCCGCAGATAAAGTTATTTCTCCACCAGTTGCTTAAAGAACGCTCTACTACTTTTCCATTACTGGAGGAAGCATCAATTACCTTGCCGCCGCCTGCAACAATACCAACGTGGCCACTTACAACCACGATATCTCCTGCCCTTAAATCTCCAAAACTGCTGATCTTTGTGTATTTGCCTACACTTCTCCAACCAGAAGAGGTTAAGTAACTCTGTCTTACTCCCACCTGATTTAAAGACCAATAGATAAAGCCGGAACAGTCAAAGGAACCAGGCCCTTTGGCCCCCCAAACGTAAGGCTTGCCAAGCTTAGACCTTGCGATGGATAAAAGTCCATTGACCCCGCTGCCACCCTTTACCGGGCCGCCGCCGTTGTTGTTACTGCTTCCACCCTTACCAGGGGTTCCCTTGGTGCCAGCACTCTTAACGCCGCTTCCCGTAAGCTTATTCAGAGTATTCTTCCCAACCGAGCCATCAGCCGGAAGACCATTGTTGCTCTGGAATGCCTTTACTGCAGTTTGCGTAACCTCTCCATAATAGCCGGTCACATTGGCAGATGCCAGGTATCCATACTTATTAAGAAGCTTTTGAACATTAACAACAGAGTCACCCTGCTCTCCAAGTGTCATTCCGTTTGGCTGCGCTTCAGGGCTGTTTAATGCCACTCTGGTGGATGGTCCTAAGTATCCGTCCACAACAAGGTCATTGCGGCCCTGGAACTGCTTAATTGCCGTCACCGTATCGTTGCCATAGGCACCATCTGGTTCCGTCATTAAATAACCAAGCTCTTTCAAACGCTTCTGGCTGGCTAAAACTACATCACTCTTTTCCCCGTAAGACACCAGGTTTGGCTTAATTTCCTCACTATATAAAAGGTTGATGGTCTGACGTCCAACTTTACCATCTATGTTTAAACCGTTGACTTCCTGAAGCTTTCGTACTGCAGCCTCAGTTTCATCCCCAAAAGTTCCGTTAACCTGAGAGGCATTTGCCAGATAGCCAAGTTCATAAAGACGGGTCTGGATTCTTGAAATGTCGTCACCGCAAACTCCGTTTGATACTGCATAATACTTCGCCGCCGGTGACATAATGGAGGTAAACGTTTCAGAACCTACAATTCCATCCTGAGCAAGCCCATTCTGACGCTGATAAACCTTAATGGCCGCTTCTGTTACATTTCCAAAATATTGAGTCGGCTCATCGTTATCCATAAACCCAAGGTCCATCAGACGTTCCTGAAGACTTGCAACCACTGGATGCTCAACACCATTTCTTAAATATTCAGGAATTGGATTGTCCTTTTGTTCCGGAACATTGGTAAGCCTTGGAAGTAAATCTTCTCCTGGAAACAGCTTTGCAATAGGCTGAAACTCTTTTTTTGCTTCAGAGCCAGTGGCAGTTGAGGTGGTTGCGAGGTTCTTATTATTAGACGTTTCCGTACTGGTGCAGGCAGTAAGAAACGCCGCTGCTGTTGCTACTAGAAAAAAGGAACGGACCGTAGGTTTTCTCCATTTTATTTTTATGTTCATTTAAAAGATTCCTTTCATATGTAAAATCAGGTCTATTTTAACATAATATTGTCAGAAAGGGAAAGGGAAATTATCTCATTGCACCCATTGACTGCTTATGATATATTAAAAACATCAGATGTTGTTAACATCTGGAAATAAATATTTAAAAAAGGAGGGAGTTTTATGAGCCCGATTTTATGGGCTGCCGGAGGTACTGGTTTTACATTTTTAATGACAACTCTGGGAGCATCCGTGGTGTTTTTCTTTCGAAAGGAAGTAAATCAGTCTGTTCAGCGAATCTTTCTTGGTTTTGCCGCTGGTGTAATGATTGCTGCTTCCGTTTGGTCGCTTTTAATTCCTGCAATAGAAGAAGCGGAAAAAGCCGGAGGGATTGGCTGGATACCGGCTGCAGGTGGCTTTATACTGGGCGTGCTTTTCCTTATCGTCCTGGATTCCCTGCTTCCTCACCTTCACCCAGATTTAAGTAATCCTAAGGGCAATGAAGCAGAAGGAATTTCTTCTACCTGGAAACGTACTACCCTTTTAGTGATGGCTGTTACACTTCATAATATACCCGAGGGAATGGCCGTGGGCCTGGCCTTTGCACTGGCCGCCCAGCAAGGCGATAATCCGGCACTTTATACATCAGCAATGGCTCTTGCCATTGGTATTGGGATTCAGAACTTCCCTGAGGGCGCGGCCATATCACTGCCCCTTCGTCAAGAAGGACTTTCCCCTAGCAAGGCATTTATAAAAGGCAGTTTATCTGGTATCGTAGAGCCAATCTTTGGTATTTTAACGGTTCTAATTGCAGGAAGTATTATCCCGCTCATGCCCTGGCTTTTATCCTTTGCTGCCGGTGCTATGATGTATGTAGTGGTTGAGGAACTAATCCCCGAAGCTCATTTGGGAGAACACTCAAACATAGGTACTTTGGGCGTTATGGTAGGATTTTTGATTATGATGATTTTAGACGTAGCCCTTGGTTAAATGAATGATTTAAAGAGGCGTCTTAAACCGACTTTCATAGCCGGCTTAAGACGCCTCTTTCTTTATAATCCTTATTTCCTGTCAGAACCCACTTTTTGTTTTGTGCGCAGTCTAGCCAAAGATCTGGCTAAAGACGCCTCAAAATGGGAATGCTCCTGAAGACTCTTACCTTGTCTAAGCTGTTCTTCCGCTCGCTCCCTTGCTTCTTCGGCACGGCGCTCATCAATATCCTGGGGAAGCTCGGCTGTGTCTACGAGAATCGTCACACGGTTGTTGATGATCTGAGCGAACCCATTTCCTACAACGCCGTTGATCCACTGACCATTACCGTCAAGCAGTCTCATCTCACCGATGGATATGGCAATAACCATATTTTCATGATGAGGGAGAACCGCTTTTTCGCCATCCGCCAAGGGAATCACAAGCTCCTGGCATGAGCCTCTATAAAACACCTTATCACTTGCAAGAACCTGAAGGAAAAATGTATTCTTACCCACAGACAGCACCTCCAAGTTAAGCCTCTAATTTCCCGGCCTTTTCAATGACTTCGTCAATGGTTCCAACATTAAAGAATGCAGCCTCAGGATACTGATCCATTTCTCCATCTACAATAGACTTAAATCCACGGACGGTTTCCTTTAGTGGTACATACTTACCTGATACACCAGTAAAGTTTTCCGCAACAGAGAATGGCTGGGATAAAAACTTCTGGATTTTTCTTGCACGGTAAACGGTAGTCTTATCATCATCACCTAACTCTTCCATACCGAGAATTGCGATGATATCCTGAAGCTCTTTGTACTTCTGAAGAAGCTCCTGTACCTTACGTGCAACTTCATAATGCTCTTCTCCTACCACATCAGGCTCTAAGATACGGGAGTTGGATTCCAAAGGATCAACTGCCGGATAAATACCCTGTTCTACAATCTTTCTGGATAAAACAGTGGTTGCATCCAGATGAGCGAAAGTAGTTGCTGGTGCTGGATCTGTTAAGTCATCGGCAGGTACATAAACAGCCTGAACGGATGTAACAGAACCATTTCTTGTAGAAGTGATACGCTCCTGAAGCTCACCCATTTCCGTAGCAAGTGTTGGCTGATATCCAACGGCTGATGGCATACGTCCTAACAGAGCGGATACCTCAGAACCTGCCTGAGTAAAACGGAAGATGTTATCAATAAACAACAATACATCTTTGTGCTCTTCATCACGGAAATACTCCGCCATGGTAAGGCCTGATTCTGCAACTCTCATACGTGCGCCTGGTGGCTCGTTCATCTGACCAAATACCAAAGCAGTCTTTGAAATAACGCCAGACTCACCCATTTCGGTCCAAAGGTCATTTCCCTCACGGGAACGCTCTCCAACACCGGTAAAGATGGAATAACCGCCGTGCTCCGTTGCAATGTTGTGGATCAGCTCCTGAATCAGAACTGTCTTACCAACACCAGCACCACCAAACAGACCAACTTTTCCACCCTTTGCATAAGGAGCCAAAAGATCGATTACCTTAATACCTGTTTCCAGGATTTCAGCTACCGGGCTCTGTTCCTCAAATGCTGGGGGATCTCTATGAATGACCCATTCTGGACCACCGGAGAGTTCCTCTCCGTTATCAATTGTCTCTCCAAGTACGTTAAATAAACGTCCAAGAGTCTGCTCTCCAACTGGAACCTTGATTCCTTCTCCAGTTGCAGTGACTTCCATATCTCTGCTCAGTCCTTCGCTGGATGCCAGCATGATACAACGGACTGTGCTGTTACCCATATGCTGAGCAACCTCCATTACGCAGCGCTTACCTTCATTGGTTACCTCAAGGGCATCCTTAATGGCGGGAAGCTCACTGCCTTCTAAAAATTCAACGTCTACTACAGGTCCAAGAACCTGAACGATCTTACCTTTATTCATATTGTGTTACTCACAGTCGTGAGGACTCCTCCTCTCTCAATTTATTGAAAACACGATGAAGCTACGCTTTCTTCTTTTTCTGGGCTTTTGCCCCGCTGATTACCTCAGTGATCTCCTGAGTGATTGCAGCCTGGCGTACACGGTTATATGTGATTGCCAGCTCAGACAACATATCCTGAGCACTGTTTGTTGCAGCCTGCATTGCCATCATTCTGGAATTTTGCTCACTGGAGTAAGATTCCACCAAACCGCCGTAGATAAATCCAGCGATGTAATTGGGCACAACGGCATCAATCACTGCCTGAGGGGACGGAAACATGGTGACCTCCTCCAAATGTACGTTAAGGGGTACGTTTCTGGTAATCTGCTTTTTAGGAATCGGAAGAAGCTGCTGCACCTCTGCTTCCATCTTCATTACATTGGCCATTCTGGTGTAAATCATATACACCTCATCTAGTTTTCCAGACAGGAAATATTCCACGATCTTTTCTTCGATGATTCTGGCACGGCTCATATTAGGCTTTTGTACGGTATACCTAAAATCCTGTTCCACTGGTATGCCTTTTTTATTAAAGTACTGATGCCCTAATTCGCCTACTACGAACAGCATGGGATTACCGCCCTTGTCAATCTGCTCCTGGGCCAGTTTAAATACATTATGATTATAAGCACCCGCAAGTCCCTTATCAGCCGTAACCACAATATATCCGATCTTACGGTCTTCTTTCTTAATCTCCGGCCGGGTATCCAGATATGGATCATTAATATCCGGTGTATGTCTGATAATTCTGGCGATGGTGCTTTGCAGTGCATAAAAATAAGGCTCCGTATCGGTCAAGGCTTTCCTTGCCCTTTTAAGCTTTGACGAGGAAATGGTATACATCGCATTGGTAATCTTCATGGTACTTTTAATGCTGTTCATCCTGCTTTGTATCTCTCTCGCATTTGCCATATCTTACACCCGTTTCTGTTTGAATTCAGCCACTGTGTCAAGAATCTTCTGCTTAAGCTCATCAGAAATGGCTTTTGTTTCTTCAATCTCCTTGCCAATCTCTGGGTGAACGTTGTCAAAATAATCAAGCATATCTCTTTGGAATGCTTTGATCTTTGGCACTTCTACATCCAAAAGCAGACGATTGTTTGCAACAATCAGACTGATAACCTGGTCATGAAGACTTAGGGGATGGCATAATGGCTGTTTTAACAGCTCAGTAAGCCCTCTGCCGTACTGGATCTGCTCCTTGGTTGATGCATCAAGATCAGAACTAAACTGAGTAAACACTTCCATCTCACGGCACTGAGCCAGATCGATACGAATGCTGCCTGCTGATTTTTTCATAGCTTTGGTCTGAGCTGCACCACCAACACGAGATACAGAAAGTCCAACGTTAACAGCCGGTCTCATACCAGAGAAGAAAAGATCACTCTCTAAGAATATCTGTCCATCAGTAATGGAAATAACATTAGTAGGAATGTAGGCAGATACATCTCCTGCCTGTGTTTCAATAATTGGAAGAGCGGTAATAGAACCTCCTCCAAGTTCATCCTTTAACCGGCTGGAACGCTCCAACAGTCTGGAATGAAGATAGAAAACGTCACCAGGATATGCCTCACGTCCAGGAGAACGCTCTAACAGCAGTGACAGGGAACGGTAAGCCACCGCATGTTTTGATAAATCATCATATACGATCAGTACATCTTTTCCCTTATGCATAAAGTACTCTGCAAGAGAAGTACCAGAATAAGGAGCGATATACTGAAGAGGTGCTGGCTCACTGGCGGAGGAAGCTACCACAATGGTATATTCCATAGCGCCGTAATGGGTTAATGTATTTACAAGCTTAGCAACGGTAGAAGCTTTCTGACCGATTGCAACGTAAACACAAATCACATCTTTGCCCTTTTGATTTAAAATGGCATCGATTGCAAGAGATGTCTTACCAGTCTGACGGTCGCCGATAATCAGCTCACGCTGTCCACGTCCGATTGGGAACATGGAGTCAATGGCAAGAATACCTGTTTCCATAGGAACAGATACGCTCTTACGGTCAACGATACCAGGTGCTTCATTTTCAATTGGACGGTAATCATCAGAGATGATCTCGCCTTTTCCATCGATAGGAGCTCCAAGAGAGTTTACAACTCTTCCTACGAACTTTTCACCTACCGGAATGCCAGCACGTTTTTTTGTTCTTGTTACTTTAGAACCTTCTTTTACTTCACGGTCAGAACCAAACAGGATGCATCCGATATCTTCTCTTCTGATATCCTGAACCATACCCTTGATTCCGCTTTCAAATACAACAATCTCTCCGTACATTGCATGATCGATACCATAGACCGTTGCAATGCCGTCTCCAACGCTTATAACAGTTCCCACTTCCTGGTCCCTGGCATGGGCGTCATAATCTGCTATTTCACTTCTCAATATTGAAATAATTTCATCTGAATTGATGGAAGCCACGTTTTTCACCTCCGTATTATTTTTTGTTCTAATTGTCTCAGACGTCCCTTTAAGCTCCAATCAGTCTCAACATCTCCTACACGGATAATGAAGCCACCGATTAAACCGGGGTCTTTGATCATGCGAAGTCTTATATCCTTCTTCTCGTACTTTTTACAAAGCATCGCTTTTATTTCCTGAAGCTGCTCTTCTTCCGGATCTGTCACGTAGTATAAGGAGGCCTCTAAAATACCTTCTTTTTCCGCTATCCGTGTACGATATGCCTTGAAGATATCATCAACAAGGTCCATATCCCTACGGTCCACTAACACCTTTAAAAATGTTATCATTTCCTGAGGAAACACTCGCTCAATGACCTTATGCTTGCTGCCAATTGAAATAATAGGGCTGCTTAAGGCGCGATTAAGCTCTGGCACTGTCTTTAGCGCCAGAGCGGTCTCCTCGATGGCCGTCTGGGAGATGGAAAGTTCAAAAAGCACTCTTCCGTAATTAATTGCTGCCTGCGTCATGAGAATCACCTGCTTCTGCTATAAATGAATCATAAAGCGCCTTGTTTGACAGGGCACTCACTTCCTGATTGACTACCTTTGCTGCTGCTGCGATTACTAAGCCAGCTATCTGAGCCTTAGCTTCGTTAAGCGCTTTTTCCTGATCCGCTTCCACTTTTCTCTGTGCTTCTGTGATCACTCGGCCAGCTTCTTCTCCCGCATCCTGTAAGATACGATCATACTGAACCTTAGCCTGATTTTTTGCTTCTTCGATAATCTTTGATCCTTCTTGTGAGGATGCAGCCAGTTTTTCTTCGTACTGCTTTTTAATCTCTGCTGCCTGCCCCTCAGAATTCCTGGCATTTGAAATGCTGTTCTCAATCATTGCCTGCCGTTTATTCATAACCTCCATAACCGGCTGAATCAGGAAATGTCTAAGCAAAAGATACAGGACAATAAGATTCAACATGTTAAACACTAGGTTCATATCTAGTCTAAGCATCTCTACCGCCTGCCTTTCTTTTTAATATTTTCCAAACGATCCCTGGTAATGGGCATTATTTAAGGAATAAGATGATAAGAAGGGCAATAACGAAACCATAAATAGCAGTTGCCTCTGCAAGAGCACAACCTAATAAGAGAGCCTTGCTGATCTTGCCATCTGCTTCTGGCTGTCTAGCAATAGCATCTACGGACTTAGCGGTTGCTAAACCGATACCTACACCTGCACCTAAACCTGTTAATACTGCGATTCCTGCTCCAATAGCTGTAAACATAATAATCTCTCCTTTTAATTTAAACTAGTTTTACTCCACTGACTCTTTAATAAAAAGAGCAGTCAGAAATACAAATACATACGCCTGAATTAATCCGTCAAAAATGTCAAAATACATAGAAAACGGAATTGGTAAGAACGCTGGTACGAGCAGCTTAATAAGCTCCATAACAACGAACGCTCCTAAAACATTACCAAACAATCGCATACACAATGATAGCGGCTTAATAAACAATTCCAGGATATTGATCGGTGCGATAATCGCAACCGGCTCTGCAAAGCCTTTAATAAAGCCTTTAAGACCTTTTCTGTGAAAGCCTGCATATTCAATCAGCACAATGCTTATAATAGCAAGCGCTGCGGTGGTATTTAAATCCTTAGTAGGTGGTTTTAGTCCCAACAAACCAATGAGATTTGCAACACCGATGTAAATTGCCACAGAAATCAGGTAAGGAACATAACGTCTTCCTTCTTCCCCAATCAGGTCATCAAAAAAACTATAAAGCCCTCCAACAGCCATTTCCAACACCTGCTGCTTCTTTCCAGGGTTCTCTACTTTTAAATTTCTTACAAAGCAGATGGAAAGTAACGTTAGTGCCGCCATGATAATCCATGTTACCACAACGGATTCCGCAATTGGAATTCCTCCGAATATCGGAATGGTAAATACCGTTTCGCAGGTCAGTTCTTCCAATAACTTCTCTGCTAAATCCTCCGTAATGCTCACTTCCTTTCTTAGAGACAGCGTTTCTCTTTTTTATTATTATTTATCTCATAGATAAATTGTATTTTTGAACATACAATCTCCGTGAGGTATATGGTGTATCATACTTTCAACCGCAAAAATTGTCAACTTTTTCGAAATTTCATAACACCTTGTTAATGCAGGTTATTGTTTGAACATTTAAAACAACTTAGACAGTTATAATTCATGTTTTATTATCACTATTTTTAAGTTAAATGTAATAAAAAAGTAAAGTTGCATTTTTCCGATTCAATTTTCTAGGATTTATGACGATTTTTTCTTTTATATTTTATGAAAAATGACTAATAATTTTTATCAACTTAAAATTTAACCGTCATTAAGCACGAATGAACCTATGATGCAACCATAAATGCTAGAAAAATAAGATACGTTTTTTTAAGCGGCTGTCCATCACAGTAACAAATCCTACAAATGCTCCCTGTGAAAATAAGTCAGTTTTTTAATCTTTTCTTCATATTAAATGTAACATTTTGATAAAACTGGAAAATTAATGTAATCTTAAACTGGCCTTACGGTTTATAAATATTTGTATTGAGACAAAAAATTATGGGAGCACATGAGGAAAATATGCATTTTATAAACCTAATTTCATGTTTTATATCTTCCCGGAATCAAGAATGCTCCCTAAAACCAGAATTGAACACAAATAGTCACAGAAGAAATACATATTCTTTACGCTATTATGCTTGTTATTTCCTGTTTTATTCGATAACATCACCTTACTGATAGAACAGCTACTAGAAACGTGCCTATGAAAAATAATCTAAGGCATGGAATAATAGAAATTTTTACAGTATCAGTTTCTTAATTAATGCATTTTTAGATGAAACCATTTAAATAAGAAATTACACTACAGTCAAATATGGAATAGAAATTGGAGATGAGTTTAAGGAGTATTTGAAGATAAGAAAAAACTCTGAAGGAAATCGATTTTTTTGAGGCTCTACAACAAAAAAATGCCATTGTATGGCACAATAAGATTCCAGATATGGCAGTACGAATCGGATTTGCCGTATTGTTTCAATTATTGAACGCGTACCATTGAGTATGAAGTGCGAACTTATCTTTGTGGATCAGGAATTGAGTAGAGATACACTCTTATTCTTGTAATAATTATCTTTTGTAATATAATTAAAATACAAAGTTTTGTTTTTTATATCATTTATTCATAATGAGATAAAGAAATAATAGTAATAATTCAAATTCGAGTTTTTGTTAGCAATTTATTAATTATGTTTCTATAGTTGATAAGCAATTAATAAAATATACAAACTAGAAATTCCGAACAATAATATATGAAAAATAAGAGGTAGTAATTATGTTTAAATTTAAAATCACTTTAAGTGATGATGATTATTTACTATTTAATCAATATCATTTATTAAATAGTCCTTCTGGCAAAAAATATTTCACGATCATTAAATTTATCGTTCCATTCATTTGTTTTATGTTCCTTGTTATATTTTATATTGCAGGTTCTGATTTTGAACTGATTTTGTTTGAATCTATATTGATGACGATTATGTCTATTTGTTGGATTGGGTTTAGCAAAAGATTGATTATAAAGTCCATGAATAAGAAAATTACAAAAATGAAAAAAGAGGGAAAGCTTCCTTATAGTAACGAGGCTATCTTAACTTTTGATAATGAAAATATACATGAAATCACACCAAATAGTGAAAGTGTAACGAATTACTCCTTGATCGAAAAAATTATAAAAACAGAAAAAGCTATTTATATACATATTAATACTGTTCAGGCATTTATTCTTCCTGTAACTGCTTTTTCAGATGAAATGGAAAAGCTTAATTTTCTGGAATTTATTAATAGGAAAGTTGATATTCTAAGTGATACGAAGCAAGTATAACTTGAAGTCTCTAAACTACAAATAGTGTAGGAGATCTTTAACTTCTCATTATGTATTGCAAATTAATTGGTAAGGTAATATTCCCACAAATAAAAAGTACTTGATACTTTCCTTAAGATAAATAGATTTACGCGTTTCTTCCCTATACCATAAAGATGGTATATCATATCAAAAAACAGACAGGGACTTACAGCAGAATTTCCAATTGCAAGCCTGTCTGTGACCGGGATCTCAAACCGGTCAAAAACCTATAAAAATATAAATTACTTCTCAACAGACATTGCAGATCTTTAAAAGAAATGCAAACGACAGGACTGGAAGCTATTACGAAATGGCATAAGCCAAAAACTTCTCCTTTTATCCATTATATGGTAATATTATCCCGTATAATGAGACTTAAAAGAAAGGATACATTAACATGGGTAAAATATGGAAAATGAAGCTCGATGCTTGGTTTATCTTTATTCCAACTAAAAAATCCAGGCAGCTGTGGCCCAGGATTTTATATTGCTGATTTTATTTATAAAGGTTAATTTCATTAGCAAAGCCTTAAGGAAGGAAAGAAAAAATGAATATATTGAAAGAACTGGGATTGTCTGTTTATGATTTTAAAAGTTACAAAGAATTTTTAGCAAACAAACGCAGGAAAGTTTTTTTAGCAGGAATTATCCTCATGGTCTTCTATTTTTCACTGACCATGATTGTTCCATTTCTAAGATTTCAGCTTAAAACAGGTGGGTTTATAAAAATTATTGAAGATTATGTTCCTGACTTTAAGTTGAGTAATGGAACACTTTGGGTTGAGAAGCCCGTCGAATACGAAGACGGAGGTATATATATTTATATAAATACCTCCCCGGATACCTCTTTTTATGATGTGGACGAAATCGGAGAATATATTGAAGATTATTATCAGGTTATCCTGATGGATTCGGAAAAGGTTATTATAAAGAATAAAGGTGAAATTATGGGAAATTCTTTTTCCGATTTTGACCTAAATATCAGCAGGGATCAGCTTCTGCGTTGGGTACCCAGTGCCTATCTGATTGTAATAGCTTTTTTGCTTCTGGCCTTTATAACTATGACGGCATTGTTTTTCTTCGGAGTACTGGTGGTGGCCCTGATTGGAATGATAGCCGCCTCCTGCATGAAGTACCCTCTGACCTTCGGGCAATTATACCAGATGGGAGTCTATTCCAGAACATTGCCTTTATTACTTAAGGCACTAATATCATTTCTTCCATTTTCCGTACCGATGTTTGGTATCATTAATTTTGGAATTTCCGTGCTGTATATCATACTTGCCATTCAGAGGATAAAAGAATCTTATCTGGAAAATCCTGTGGAAATTGTTTCAGAACAGAGTGATTATTTCAGATAAGAAAAATTATAACTTCCATAAAAAAAGTACTGTCCTCAACGCTCACGGTCGTTAAAGACAGTACTTTTTTTACCCCTAAATCTTTCCCAAAGGACAAATAGATTCTCCCTCATATTTCCACACAAAGGAAAAGCACCGACCCCGCAGCTCTCTGTCTGCAAAACCAGTACTTTTTTAGTGCGCCTTCGGGGGCTCGAACCCCGGACAAATAGATTAAGAGGAATTCCCGTTTTTTGTATCTCGTTTTTAAAGCTGCAGCCAACGATCAGAGCGGGATTTGAGGTGCAGGAGCGGTTGACATGTGTTTCATTTGGTTATAAACTATTTGTATCCTTTCTGCTGTCGGGTTGGGAATATTATAACTAAGGAAGTCCAAGATAATTGTCTTGGGCTTTTTTAGTTATACTGTAACTCAATTTATATTTTGGATCCTGGCGACTGCGAGTGCTTTGAGATACTTTTAAATGCAACTGTTGACACATCAGTACTTTAGGTATAAAATAGAGATACAAAGGGATTATGTATTACAATTGTTGCACAAACGAAAACCCAGGGATGCCAGTCCCTGGGTTTTCTTATGCTCGCTGTTATTTGTCCTTTCGGTCGAGCCATTTGCAAACGAAATGAGTCACTACGCCTGCTAAGACCGAAAGCATAAGGGTTAATATGTATTCCAACTGTTGCACCCCCTCCCTACTGCGCAGTTTGGGATATAACAGCACTTTACATTATATTTCCTTTTTCGTGTTTCGTCTACAATTTTCGAAAAGAGGAGGGCTCTGTTTTTAGGAGCTCTCCTCTTTTGTATCTCAATTTTCCTCCCTGGTTGCCCGCAGCTGCTCCGATCAGGAATCGAGTTGAGATACAATTTCTTTATTTATGTTTTATCCAATCTTGGAATCTGATGATTTCCCCTCTGGGTATTGTTCTTTGATATCCAGAAGCTTTCGTGTTGCTTCTTTAATACTAGAATTAGCATTTTTATAAGCTTGCATTAAATGCCTTTCTTCCTCACTAAAGTTTTCAATTGTGGACTCTCCTGTTAATATCCATTCAATGCTTATACCCAATTCTTTACTGATTTTATATATTGCTTCTGTATCTGGTATTCTGTTACCGCTTATATAATTACTAAGGGCAGCTTTAGAAACTCCAGAGGCTTCTACTATATCTTTTTGTCTTAATCCAGATTCTTTAATTTTAAGTTTTATTCTATTTCCAATTTCGTTTGCATTCAGCATAAAATTTTTCCTCTAAAACAGTTTTCAATAGTAGACTTTTATCGTTGACAAGTTTTCATTTGTGGACTATAATAAAAAATGTAAGACGTGATACCTTTTCACCTCTCACTGAACTCGCCATATTATCATCTTCACTGATGTCTAATATGGAGCTCCAACACAGGAGCATCAAAAATGTTAAATAAAACGTCGCAATCTTATTCTAACATTTCTGGTCGCTCCTGTAAACATAGTAACTTATTAACGATATGTTTGCGGTAGGCTCTTATACCCGCCGCTGATAGGAGGTCAAATGAGTTATGGTCTTAAGCTAAACAAATCTAAAATGTATATGCTCATGAAATCAGTCAACACAAAACTTTCCCCTATACGAAAATGCACGTTTAGCCATTATGGTTTCTGCTACTGGATGTATTATCTGCACCCTGTCACTGGTCACCATATTCGTGTCACAGTTGAAACTGTCTTAGGCGATACTATGATTCGGTTTTACAACGAGACAGAAAAAACAGAATACCTTGTTGAGCATTTTGATTTTTCGTATCTAATGAAACATGAAATGCTTCGGGAGGTATCCGAATGAGTGTTGCAAAAAGTATAAGGGTTCCGGAAGAGATTTATGATTATATCAACAATTATTCCGGGGAAGGGTTTAATCAGAAGTTTGTAAATATTATCCGAGATGCCAGAGATACCGAACCAGAAAGAAATGAAACGCTTCATCGACTTAATAAACAGATTTCTGAACGTGAAAACTATCTTAAGGAAACCGCGAAACGGTTAGATGAATTAGCGTCTGAATTAAGATCATTATCTTTTGATATAACTTATAATCGAAGCCGCCATTTGGTTTGATACTGTATCTCAAAACTGCTGGATTAACCAGGCTGCAGCTACAGTAAGTGAGATACACGAAAAGGGGGTTATATAAATGGAACGGTACACAGAAGACATGAAAATCTGGTTGCTTGGTCTGGCACATAGGGATTTAAGTGATAAAGAGATTTTAAAAGGCTTCATCAAGTACTATGTTTTGTTTGACCTTGGTATAAGCCAGGTGATCAGCGATATTGTTTTCCATACCATGTATGGGTCAGCAGGAGTCATAAATGCAAAAGAAACCATTATGAGGGTTTTAAATCAAACCATTCAAAATGAGATATAAGAAGCGCACTTTGATACAAACCATACATAGATTCAATTTGATTTTAAACCCGGGCCGGGTTTTAGTTTAAGCCCGGCCCCCAGCCTACAGGCCGGGCGGAACTCCCCGCCGTCCGGTCAGGCTCCCGGCGCAGGCGCAGCCATTGCGCTGGGGGCTGACTGAGATAGCTGAAAGCAAAAAACCTATGCCAGTCATTCCTATAGCTTTCACCAGGTTGACGCAATCTCCCCTTTTTTCCTTGATCACCGCCCCGCCTGGCTCCGTATCGGGTATCCGGTATGGCAGCTTGGCAATTTGGGGGCATCGCCGGGGGGCCCAAATTGCTCGTCCAGTACCTTAATACAGTTACTCTCCCGGGTTTAAGACCATACGGGATAACAAATATGTCATATTAATTGCAGATAGCTTGTTACGGCTGTCTAAGACGAAAGGAAGGTATATTTTTATGAAAATGCAGATTATTTTACTCTATGCTGGTCAGTATGATATGACCGACGATTCAGGAAAACGTGTTCAGGGTACATCCATCAGTTATTACTTTAACACGGATTTGGTAGCTGAGGATAATGTTAACGGCACCAAAGGAACCCGTCCAGCTAAATCATCTTGTGAATTCCAGGTAATGGGGAAGATCAAAAGGGCTCCAGCTCTCTATGATGCAGAATTCAATATGTCCATTGGTAGTGACGGAAAGCCAGTCCTTAAGATTATTGATCTTGATTATATTTCTGATGTACAGATCACTCCAGTTCCTGACAGCCAGTTCAATGCAAAGCAGGAACCTGATCAGAAGCCTGACAAGAAGGTGAGTTAATGAATCTTTCTACATCATCGGAAGCTGATTTTGATTCAGAGGTTGTTGACGTAGAAGCATATACCCTTGAAGATGGGGAAGAAACCTCTTTGGCTTCTTACCCTGACCAAGATTTTGCAATCGTTCTTTTATTGTTCTTAGGTATTCTGATCGGTGTTTGTCTGATAGGCAGGAGGCGCTGGCATGATTGAAACATACATAGCGGTATGTTCCGGTGGTATTTGTATCGGAATGATATTAAAACTGATTGTCGAACTGATTTTCTATGTAATTAGCTCCCTACTGGGGTTAATGATAAAATCTTAAAGGAGGATATTTTATGACTAACAAAATTCAGGAAAATGCACGCAGGGTCGGACTTATTGCTCTCCCGGTTGCCGCATCAATGGCTACAGCTATTCCAGCTTATGCAGCGGAAGGTTCTGTTGATATCACCGGAATCCTGACAACTGCTTTTACCAGTGTTCAAGGTGACATGCTTGGTACGATTGGGGCAGCTCTCCCAATTGCTTTAGTTGTTGTAGGTGCTGGAATGGCTGTCAGATTCGGGATTAAATTTTTCCGTCAGATTGCGAAATAAAAACCGACTTCATGACAAATTTGGAGGGGCATGCCCTGCCCTTCCTTTTTTGTACCATTTTTTATGGTATCTCACTTCCTTTTCCGATCTCAGCTGCTCCGGATCTCCCAAAGGAAAATTTGAGATACAAGAAAGGAGCTTTTATGATTAAGATAAAAAGGTTCTTCTGTTTGTGCCTTGCCGTTTTCATGCTGGTTTTTACTCCTGTCAGCGACTATTTTGGTGCAAGATATGCTTATGGCTCTGGCGCTCTGAGTGCTGTGGAATATGTATGGAGTATCTTAATGGCTGCTAGAGGTGTCGATGTTGCCAAGAATGACCTGAATTCTGTTATTTCCGATATTGGGGAGTTTGTAAAACTAGACACCAAATACCTGGCTGTTTATAAAGCAATGGGTGACCTGGCTTACGGGTCAGTTGTTAAATTGGGGCAAGAAGCCATTGATATGGTCACGGACTATTTTAAGACCAAAAGTGGTTTTGGAACCAATACCGGAATTAGTAAACTTCAAATCGGACTTGATAATTCATATGAAAATTCCTACTCCTATAATATGGGGGTTGATCTAGGTAAGTTTAATCCAGCTTTATCGTCAGATGATTTTTACTTTTCGTATGACCATTCAAGTGATTCTCTGATTCGCCATTCCGATATATTTCTACTGCAAAAGGATAAACGTGTTGGAGGTGTGTTGTCTGGCTCCAGAACACTTGAAATTTATTATATGAATGATGATAGCAAATTGGTTTCTCCAGTTTCCAGAGTCACCTATTCGAACAATTCAGGTGCCAATACTTACTACCCTAATGAAAAGAATAATTTTTCCTATATGCTGATTTCCGGAACTGATTATACCGCGGAAACCATGTCAAATATCCCTTTTCCTGTTTACGGCTCTATTGACGAGTTAAAGACTTATCTCTCTTTTGGGACTCTCGGCAAAACAATCAATGAATACACGGGTTCCTATACATGGGTCGATGTTAATTCTGATGTTGATACACAGCAGCGTGATATTACTTCCGATGTTGAGGTCACGATTCCAAAAGATTCTTATGTTGCAGAACAGCTTGTGTCCGATGTCCAGTCATCAATTACGGCGGCTGACCGTGCCCAGGTTCTTGCGCCAACAATTAACGTTACCTATGGTGAAAAGGCTGAGGAGGGGGAACATACGGGTACTTACCCCTGGATACCCGACATCACTAAGCCGCTGGGTGTAATAACGGACGTGATCAAAGGTATTGCAAGAGGGGTATCGGATGTCAAAAACCGGATACTAGATATACCAGCCGCCCTTTCTGGCATTCTGGATGGGGTTAAGGCTCTCCCTGTTTCCATTACTGATTCCATAGCGAAAGCCCTAGCTGGGGAAGAGGATGCCAAAGCCAACAACTGGCAGATACAGTCAGATATCACCAGGAAGTTCCCCTTTTGTATTCCCTTTGATTTGTTTGCCTGTATTAGTATCTTTGAGAGCACTTCTACCGTTCCCAGGTGGGAGCTGCCATTTACAATAGGAAGCCTTAACATTCGGGAAACCATTGTAATTGACTTGTCTACTGATGATTGGAAACCTATGGTCATGCTGATTCGAATAACAACTCTGATTGGTTACTGTATCTGTCTGATCGTCATTACCAGAGGTCTTGTAAAGGGGTGATTTTATGTTAGCACAAATCAGGTACATCTTAATAAAGCTCGCCAATGCCTGTGTGGTGTTTCTTCCTAATAGTCCATTTCAATTATTTTTAAGTGAGATTGATAAGATTCCCTTTTTAGGGTACTTAAATTATTTTGTTCCTGTGGCGCAGATTATTGCAGTTACCCAGCTTTGGGTTACGGCGGTTGGTCTGTTTTACCTGGTGCAGCTTGCCCTCCGTTGGGTAAAGATGATTGAATAATGTATCTCAAATGAATCACCGGCTGGCTCCGATCGGGTTCGTCCAGGGAGAAAAACGAGATACAAGGAGGGATACTTTATGATTTATTTTTACTCCGGGACTCCCGGTTCCGGTAAGTCTTATCATGTTGCAAAGGATATCTATTTTCAGTTAAATCGCGGAAAGAACGTCATAGCAAACTTTGATATTAATTATGACATGATAAAGGCAAAGAAAAAGGGCTACTTTTTTTACAAAGATAATTTTGACCTTACCGCTGACTGGCTTTTAGATTTTTCCCGTTTGTGTCACCGCCGGGATAAGAGGGGAAAGATTATTGAGGGTCAGACCTGGCTTATTATAGATGAATGCCAGCTTATCTTCAACTGCCGCTCCTGGAATGACCGGAGCCGTCAGCAATGGGCCAACTTTTTCACTCAACACAGGAAATATGGATACAACATTATACTGATCAGCCAGTTTGACCGCCTGATTGATCGTCAAATCCGTAGCCTGATTGAATATGAATACCGTCACCGTAAGATCAACAACTTTGGTACGGTGGGTTTCTTCCTGGGGCTTTTTTCTCTCGGTCATCCCCTTTTCATTTCTGTTGAATATTGGTATGGAGTCAAGGAAAAATGCGGTGTTTCATTTTTTTACGGACGCAAGAAGTACTACCGCATGTATGACTCATACAAGTTGTTTGACGAGGGCACCCAGGGCGGATAGGGGTGGCGCAGCCGGGGCCCCTGAACGCGCCGGGCGCCCTCGCCAACACCAAAAATCCCCCTTACCACGTGCCTGTAAAACGTGGTCTGGAAATACATGGAAAATTTGGATTATTTCTAGGAAATACAAGGGCTAGAGGGTGATTTTATTTTTTCGGGAAAAGCCCTTCTCCCGAAGAACTTTATTCCGCTAAAGTGAGGTGTAAAATGATACAAACTAGAGAATTATCGAAATCATCTATTTTTAATGAAATGAATGGTGAAGATCAAAAATATTGGTTTGATTTTAAGCAAAAGAAATTTCTACATAACATTGATACATTTTATTATTCAGTAAAATTTGTGAATGACTTTACCGCCGATTCTTTGGATAGCAAAGTCATGGAGTTTCGAAAATACTTTGACGCTGTAAACCGGAAGCTATCAAAAAATGTAAACGTTGACTTTCTTCGTCTTGAATTTGGTTCTGGTTTCTTTTTAAACCTTAGGCCGTTCAGTTTTGCAAAAATGTACAACGTCTGCCTGGAATACCCCGAATGGTTTGATATCTTCTTAGCTCCTGTCGTTCCTAAGTCTTCTGAATCGGCGGTATCGGTCACTTGTGAATTGGTGGTTCAGATTAGAAGCTATATGCTTTGGATGTACGGGGTCAACAAATCCTTTGAACGGTCTTATGAATATGTCCAGGCATTGGCTGAACATTTCGGCTTACAGATTGCCTATGCACAGGAAAACCGGATTGATTACTGTTGGCACAGCAACTATTTAAGCAATCCGGAACGCTTCTTTTCCCTGGAGAACTTTTATAAAATGCGTGTTGACCGTTTCAACGATGCCGTTACCCATACGGCGAAAAAAGGCAGTCAGGATTATGAAATTGATTATGTTGCCCTGGGAAAGCGAGCAGACAAAGTCTTTGTGAGAATCTACATGAAAAGCAAAGAGGTTGTTGAGATGGGCTATAAAGGCTGGTTCTTTTACTTCTGGCTGTTCAATGGCTTAATTAACCGCTATGATCTGCACGTGTATGAAGAATGTTATAAGCGTCGGAGCTGGCAATTCCTGAACATGGCCCGTGCTTCCTTTTACCTGGAACACGGCTCTGATGAATATGCCAGATCAGTGTGCCGTAGGCTCTTGTCCGGGGAACAGACCATGGAGGAAGATACCTTACAGAAATTTGTTGACAGTCTGACTCCCAAAGTGAACTTAATCATGAACGTGGAATATCAGACACGCCGCCGTCATTCAAAGTCTTATGTACTGCTTCCGCTTCGGGATAACAAGTCGAAGCTAACTGCTAAAAGGATTTACGATTACCTGGATAACCGAAAGCTGATTATGGATTATCTGACTGACTATGTATTCCGTATGGTGGAACCGGAAGGGGATGTAAATAAATCCCGCCGTGAAATGTGTGGCTTCTGGAAATCTCTGCGAAGTTGTAAACTGCTAGATGTACATATTCCTCCAAAACAGCTTAAATTGGTACGGGAATATAGCCGTCATCTGAATGCTGACCTGGTAAAAAGGCGGGCGATCAATAGTATTGTAACCCTGGGATTTTATAATAAGGGAATGAATGATGATGATATCATGCAAGATGTTGTAGATGCGCTATGTACGTTAAATGATAATGATGTTGAAAAGGCTTTGCGGTATAAAACGAAAAAGGCCCAGCAGCTCAACTCGGATGAGCTACTAGGCAATCTTACAAATACCGTAAGGTCGGAACTTACGATCATAGATAAAACGACTGGTGAAGTATACAGTCATAATAGCATGAGTAAAAATGAATTTCAAGGAGATTTTACCAATGAATAATATAACAGTTAAAAACGCATTTGATAAATTTAAGAATTTTAAAGAATCCTATTGTGATTCTAGTACATGTAAATATTATGAGCAAAACTTAGGTTTTTTCTTTGACTTTTTGGAACAGGAGTATGAAAAACCCATTGATCGCATTTCTATGGATATCCTGGCTCCTGATATCGTACAGAGTTATATCAAGTATCTTAGATTTAAGCCGAAATTCGAAAATCATCCCTATAAGATCGGGGAAGCAAAGAAAGGAAAATTAAAAAACTCAACCATAAGAATTTATACCAGAGCAGTTAAAGTATTCGTTAACTATATTCGTGATGACCTGGACTGTGAAATCAAATTTAAAAGGCCCCGGCTTCCAACCAATGATACACGGATACAACTCCCTTTGTATTCTCATGAGGTTCAGGCTCTTGATCAGGTGTTTCTAAACTCAACTGAAATGGGACTTAGAAATTTATGCATTATTCATCTTATGCTTGATGGTGGTTTAAGAAGTGAGGAAGTCATTGGTTTAAAGGTAAAGGACATTTGCTTTGACAAAGATTACATATTAATAGAGGATTCAAAGAATCACAAGTCTCGTATTGTTCCCCTAGCCTGGAATTTAAGAATATATATTCGCAGCTATCTTGATTATCGTGATGCTAGACCTATCAATGCACTGATTCTTAAAACAAACGGATCGGATGCCATTAACTACAATGTATTAAAACAACTCTTTTTTAGGATAAGAAAATGGACTGGTGTTGAAAGACTGCATCCGCATTTATTAAGACATACGTTTGCAGTCTCCTATCTGGTCGGCGGTGGAAACCTGGAATTTCTTCGTGATATGCTGGGACATAGTGATTACACTACTACTAGGGATTATGTGAAAATGGCAAACCAGTACCGCATGATGGATGCAGATGTGTATAAGCTTGATGATATTTTCTTCCGACAGATAAAATAAAAGTATCTCAATCAATCTTCCCGATCGGCCGGAGCTTCTCCGGCCGGGAACTTGTTTGAGATACACTTTTGCTTGTAAATTTTTCCATTTATACTATAATTAAAATACAAATTATTTTGTAGCCCAAATTAAGTGTATCATACAATAGAAAAATAGAAGTGTATAAATTTGTAAAAAGATGCCCTAAGGCTAACGAGGTGAAAAATGAATTATTTAACAAGAGAAAACATAACATTGGCGATTGCTATTTTTGGTGCATTAGGAACAATACTTACCTGGATACACAGTATCATAGCAAACAGAAAAAATATTACTTTTTCTATAATATCAGCATATCATAAAAACAACATAATGGCAGCTTATATTATGATTGAGAATAAATCACGGTTGCCAATATGTATTAATGGTTTTTCACTAGTCGAAGGTGAAAAAAAGGTTATGTGTAAGCAAATCCCAACTAAAATCATAGAAATTACAGATAGGTCTGGTTCTGAAATAACAGACAATAGAAAAATCATTTCCTGTCAATTTCCCATATCCTTAGGAGCACTATCTGGTGATTCAGTATACTTGTTATTTGAATTAAAGGATATAAATATCAATATTTCAGAAGAACTTAATTTCTTGATATCAACAAACAGAGGAAAAGAATTGTCATTTCGAGTTATACCCAAATATGCAGATGATTTTACCAAGTTATACTAATACTGGTATCAGGTCTATATATATTAAACTATTTACTTATGTTGTAATTAAAAAAAAAATTATTTCTACAACACAAAAAAAGTACTGTCCTCGACGCTCGCAGCCGTCAAAGACAGTACTTTTTTTATCTTTAAAGACTTCCCAAAGGACAAATAGATTCCGACCATTATTTCCGCACAAAGGAAAAGCACCGACCCCGCAGCTCTCTGTCTGCAAAACCAGTACTTTTTTAGTGCGCCTTCGGGGGCTCGAACCCCGGACAAATAGATTAAGAGTCTACTGCTCTACCAACTGAGCTAAAGGCGCGTATCTTTTGTTTTTTGTTGTGCGCTTGTCTCAAGCACGTGTGTAATTATATAACCGTATTCAACAAAAGTCAACACCTTTTTTACAATTATTTTACGATTATTTATAATTTATTTATTTTTCTTATTTTTACCTGAATTTCCACCTAGTGTTTTGTTCACATCTACAAAAGATTTGTTAAAGGTAAGTAGCTTTTTATTTAAGTCCGTTTTATCACTGGTTGCCTGAAGAAGTTTATTTGTAACCTTGTCTTTCATTCCCATAATCATGCACCATGCTCTTCTTTTTCTATATTATATGCAAAACCGGTGCCATGGTCATAACTTTTGGCACCGGTTTTATTATAATTTATTTTCTTCCAGCAATCAGCTTAAAAATAGGATTTCCTTTTAAAGAAAATTTCTCTTCGTATTCTGTCATAACATTTCCTTCACCCATCTCGCTGTGATGAAGGTCGCGGGTAAATTCTTTGATCTCCCACACATCTCCTGGAATAGCTTCTAAAGAATATTCAAACAGACCTTTATTATCAGTCTTAAATTCCACCACACCATCTGGTTTTAAGATTCTATCATAAACTTCCATGAACTCCTCTGATGTAAGTCTTCGTTTTGTATGTCTGTCCTTTGGCCATGGATCGGAAAAATTCAAATAGATCTTCTGCACTTCTTCTTCATTAAATATCTCAGAAAGGTTTTTGGCATCCACACACATGAAAACAATATTATTAAGCTCCATCTCAGCTCTTTTTTGTAGTCCTCTTAAAAGCACGCTTGGGTAACGTTCGATCCCTACATAATTAATCTCCGGATGAAGGGATGCAAGTTCCATAATAAACCTGCCCTTTCCCATGCCTACTTCTATTTCAATGGGCCTTTCATTTCCAAACACTTCATTCCACCGGCCCTTTTTCTCCTCCGGGTTCTGAACCACATATGGACTGGCTTCGATTTCTTTTTCCGAGCCTGGTATGTGACGTAACCTCATATTATAATTCCTCCAACTAATTTCATCTATTCTATCGTTTCTGTCTAATATAGCAGGTAGATTGTATCATATCACAAGGGACAGACGCAAGATAAGGGAATAAATTCACAAAAAGAAAACAAATCGTAAATAAATAAGAGGTGCGCAAATTATGAGAATCAGGTATAATACCTATATAATAGTACAAATCCGTTTTTGCAAAGGAGGAAATATATGGGAACGACTGACAACAACTTCTGGATCAAGATCCAGCAAGGTCTAAGGGAGACAGAGATACTCTTGAATCAGCAGCAGTATAATCTGTCTATGATCAAGGCCCGACAGACCGTGGAATATATGGTTAACTATTTAGGAGAAAAGGCCCTGATTGTGGAAGGAGATTTAGCTGACAGCATTGATCAGCTATTTGAAGGACGTCTCATCTCCCAAACTTCCAAAGATCATTATCATAGGATACGTATGATTGGTAATAAGGCGGTTCATGAAGGCAGTGACAGCCCCTATGATGCCGGAGAAGCTCTAAAGCTTCTGGCAGGGGAAGTAAATGCCTTTGCAAATACATTCCATAGAGAAAGCCCGGAAGATTCTACCTACAAACAGCGCCAGGCTCCTCTTAGACCAGTTGCTATTGCTTCCAATGACCGTGAACAGAGAAGCAGTACACAAAGAGACAGTTCTCAAAGAAGCAATTCTCAAAGAAGTAATTCTCAAAGAGACAATGCTCAAAGAGACAATACTTATAGAGACAGTGCTCACAGAGACACTCCACATAGAGGCAACACTCAAAGAAGTGGCTCTCATAGAGGCAATGCGCCTCAGGGACAAGCTCATAGACAACAATCTGGGAACAAAGCCACAAGTTCCAGACAAGCTCCTAGAACTGCTTCCAAGGGTCGGAGCAGACGCAGATCCAGACAGAGCTCACCTGATGCCAGTGGCTTATTAAAACCAGCACTGATTTTCCTTGGCATTCTTGTACTAGTTTTGATTTTTGTGAAGCTTGTTCCAGGTAAGGGTGGGAAACAAAATCCGAATTCTACAGAACCCACGACACAGATTTCAACCGAAGTACCAACTACATCTGAAACATCAGAGGAAACAACCGAAGCCGAAACAGAAGCTCCAATCACATACACCACAAAGAGTAAGCTAAACGTCCGTTCCAAGCCTTCTACTGACGGAACCAGACTGGGAAGCCTTGCAGCCGATACCAAGGTGGAATTCGTAAAAACCTACGATGACAAATGGACGGTGATTTTATTTGAAGGGAAAGAGGCTTATATTGCCACTGAATTTTTAACAAAATCAGAAGAAAATTCAGAAAACACAACCAAAGAAACAACTGCATCTTCACAAGAATCGAAGAAAGCAGGTCAATAAACCATAGAAAACGAAGATAACGGATATTTTTTCCCTATCTTCGTTTTTTTTATGAATTTTGTACAAGCTATTTGTGTGCTTTAAATCACGCTGTTGATAAAATTTTCATAAAATTGGCTGATTTTTCTAATTTGGTCTGGTATTTTTTTCAATTTATAGTATCATTATATATACAATACGTTATTCAATAAAACATAACTAAGGAGGCTACGGTATGGATAAGGTTATTGAAAAAATTTCTGATATCGAATCAGCGGCAACTTCCATTATGGATAACGCGAATGAGCGTAAAAAAGCATTTGCCAAAAAGATGGAGGAGAACACAGCCGCATTTGATTCTGATTTAGAAGCAAAAACCAATAAACAAATCGAAGCACTGCGGACCCAAATGGAAGTTGAAATGAACCGTCAGTTAGAAAAGCAGTTAAGTGATTCCAAACGTATCCTAACCACACTGGAAAAGCGTTATGAAGAGCAACACAGCCAGTACGTTGAGGATTTATTTCAAACTATGATAAAGGAGTGATCTCATGGGGGACCTGCTGTCCTACAGCGGCATTACCACCAAAGTAAGGGCTATGGAAAGTCATTTGATCTCGGAAACCCAATTTCATGAGATGGCCGGGCTGTCAACCGTAACGGAAGCAGTGGATTACTTAAGCCACCTAAAACCCTATAACGGTCTTTTCGATGACCTGGAAGGCAGTAGTTTGCACCGGGTTGCCATTGAAGAGAGACTCGTTCTTTCCCTTTACAAGGATTTTGCCAAGTTATACCGATTTGCTAACTTAAACCAGCGTAAATTTTTAGATCTTTATTTTATGCACTTTGAAATCGATATCCTAAAAAAATGTCTCCGTAATGCTATGGGGAACAATTATTTGGATATCGATCTTTTAGTTTTTGAGGATTTTTTTAAGCTTCACTCTAAATTAGACTTAATAAAGCTTTCATCCTCCAGGAGTCTTACGGAATTTTGGACGAACCTGGAAGGTTCCATTTATTATGACGTTCTCCAAGAAGTGTCAGATGCAAAGGAACCTACGTTATTTGATTATGAGGTTCATTTGGATCTCTTATATTTTAGAACTATATGGAAGGTTATGGGAAAACATTTAAAGAAGGAAGAAAAGGAACTGCTCTCTAACTGCTTTGGCAGCAAGCTGGACTTACTTAATATCCAGTGGATCTACCGGTCCAAAAAATATTATCAGATACAATCTACAGATATCTATTCCCTTCTCATTCCCACCAATTATCACCTAACCAAAGAGCAGATTACGAAAATGGCAGAGGCCGGTTCCATAGAAGAATTCTACGGGGTGCTTAAAACCACCTACTATGGCCGGAAAGCGGATATAGAAGTTTTTGATTTGCCTGACCTGGAAAAGCTTACAAAGGAGGTACTTGATAAGATCTACCGTTCAACCAGCCAGCAAAATCCGTATTCCATTGCAACACTGAATTCTTACCTCTATTTTAAAGAGGCTGAGATTCAAAAAGTTATTACCCTCATAGAGAGCATTCGGTATCGGTTAAGTCCGGATGAAATCATCTCCTATGTGGAAAAACAGTAAAGGGGGTTACTTTTTCTGTGATAGAAAAGATGAAATTCTTAAGTATCACCGGGCCCAAGGAGGATATCGACCGGGTGGTTGACACCTACTTATCCAAATATGAGATCCATCTGGAAAATGCCCTGTCCGAATTAAAAACGGTGCAAGACTTAAGGCCTTTTGTTGAAAACAATCCATTTAAGGATATCAGCCAGCGCGCCTTAGAACTTTCCCAGCTTCTCTCTCCAGATGGAGAACAGTCCGGTCATAAAACGATGTCCGTTTCTCAAGCTGCGGATTTAATTGAGGCCATTGGAAATGAAGCAGAAGAGCTAAAAGCCAAGGAAGAGTCCTTGATATCCAAACGGAATGCCTTAAAAGAATCCTTGGAACGGATTCTTCCATTTACGGCACTTAATTACGACTTAAGCGAAATCCTTCATTTTAAGTACATCAAGTTTCGCTTTGGGCGCATTTCTCATGAGTATTATCACAAGTTTGAGGACTATGTGTATGATACCATTGATACGGTTCTATACAAATGCAGAGAGGATGACGAATACGTTTGGCTGGTTTATTTTGTACCGGATACCATCTCAAACCGAATTGATGCCATTTATGCCTCCATGCATTTTGAGCTGATTACGGTTCCAGATGAATATAAGGGCACTCCTTTTGAGGCGACCAAAACTCTAGAAGACAGCATGAAGGCAGTTCAAATTGAGCTTAATGACGTCAGAAAACAGCTTGCCACCTTCCTGGAATTAAAGCGGGATGATCTTTTATCAGCCAAAGAACGGTTAGAAAGCTTTTCTACTAACTTCAATGTAAGAAAGCTGGCTGCCTGTACCAGACAGAGCCGGAATACCTTCTATATCTTATGCGGTTGGATGAGTCACCAGGATGCAGATTCCTTTCAACGTGATATCTCCGATGATGAGAAGACTTTTTGTATCGTTGAGGAAAACCATGAGAACATTTTAAGCCGTCCACCTACAAAGCTATTAAATCCGGGATTGTTTAAACCCTTTGAATTGTTCATTAAGATGTATGGTCTTCCAGCCTATAATGAGATTGATCCTACTATATTAATAGGTCTCACCTATTCCTTCCTCTTTGGCTTCATGTTTGGAGATGTAGGCCAGGGACTTTGCCTGCTGGTTGGTGGTTTTTTACTTCACAAGTTTAAGAAATCAAGTCTTGCAGCTATCCTCTCCTGCTGCGGAGTCTTCTCAACCATATTTGGGTTCCTGTTTGGAAGTGTATTTGGGTTTGAAGAGATTATCCATGCCGTCTGGTTAAGGCCCATGCAGCATATGACAAGCCTTCCTTTTATTGGTCGGCTTAATACCGTATTTATCGTTTCCGTATCCATTGGTATGGGAATCATCTTGCTTACCATGATCTTAAACATTATAAACAGCTATCGTTCCCATGACCCGGAACGGACGTTTTTTGATACCAACGGTCTGGCTGGATTCGTTTTTTACGCAGGACTTGTTTTAACCATTGTCCTTTATATGACTCAGAATCCAATTCCAGCTACTATTTTACTGGTTATCATGTTTGGTCTTCCCCTTGCCATTATGTTCTTTAAAGAACCCCTTACCAACCTGTTGGAGCGGAAAGCAAGGATCATGCCAAAAGAAAAGGGCATGTTTGTGGTTCAAGGTTTCTTTGAACTCTTTGAAGTGCTTTTAAGCTATTTTTCCAATACCCTTTCCTTTGTCCGTGTGGGAGCCTTTGCAATCAGCCATGCGGCAATGATGGAAGTCGTACTAATGCTTTCCGGTTATGAGGCCGGAAATATAAACTGGCTCGTTGTGATTTTGGGCAATTTATTCGTCTGCGGCATGGAAGGACTGATTGTTGGTATTCAGGTTCTTCGTCTTGAATATTATGAATTATTCAGCCGCTTTTACCGGGGAACCGGCCGCGAATTCAAGCCATACGGAAAAAAATTATAAAAAACATATCAGGAGGTACTTATAATGACCATGTTAGTAAAAATTACGTTAGCAGTTGCATTAACCTTAAGCATAGCTCTTCCACTCTTCGCTTTCGCCATGGGTGAAAAAACAAAGGGACGTTACAAGACAGCACTGTCCGTTAATGTGCTTTTATTCTTTGGTACTCTCATCGTTTCCAGTGTGCTTATGTTCCAGGGCCAGGCAGACGCTGCTGAGGCTGCTGCAACTGCCGCATCTGGCGTTGCCGGCATGGGATATATAGCGGCTGCTTTATCCACTGGTCTTGCCTGTGTAGGCGGTGGTATCGCCGTTTCTGCTGCTGCAAGTGCAGCGCTTGGCGCCATTAGCGAAGACAGTACTATCTTAGGTAAATCACTCATCTTCGTAGGACTTGCCGAAGGTGTATGTCTTTACGGTCTGATCATTTCCTTCATGATCCTTGGAAAGCTGTAATCATGAAAATGTATTTAATCAGCGACAACTTAGATACCTGGGCCGGCATGAGGCTGGCAGGGGTAGAGGGCGCTGTCGTACATGAAAAAGCGGAGCTTAAGAGTGAACTGGATAAAGTACTGGCCGATAAGGAGATTGGGATTATCCTCCTGACAGAAAAATTTGGCAGAGAGTTTCCGGACATCATCGACGATGTAAAGTTAAACCGGAAGCTTCCTCTGATCGTTGAGATTCCTGACCGCCATGGTACCGGCCGCAAGCCAAACTTTATCACAGATTATGTCAACCAAGCTATCGGTTTAAAACTATAAGAAAGAGGTGGTCATCTTGACAACTGAGGAAAAACTACAGCACTTTCTGGAGTTTTGTATGGAAGATGCCAGATCCCGAAGTGCGAAGATGCTTGATGAATATACTGCCGCTTTAGAAGAGGCCTTTACAGAGCATCAGGAAAATGCGATCCGACGGGCCGAACAGCAGGTGATATTAGAGAAAAAGCAGATCGAACGGGAAACAAACAAAAAGCTATCTTTGGAGCAGATTAACATTCGACGGGAATTTGGAAAAAAGCAGGATGAACTAAAAGAAAAGTTGTTTGAAGAGCTTTTAGACCGACTGACTCAATACATGAAAACCCCGGAATACACAACACTGTTAAACAATCAGGTGAAAAAGGCCTTAGCACTGGCTGATAAAGAGTTCATTACCATTTACATTGATCCAGAAGACAAGGAAAAGCTCTTAGAGCTTACCTTCCCTCAAAGTGCTGAAATTCTGGTCAGCGAATACTCTTTCCTGGGAGGAATCCGAGCAGTCATTCCATCGAGACATATTTTAATCGATAACTCGTTCCAGACCAAGCTTTCCGAAGCGAAACGTGATTTCCGCTTTGATATAAAGGATATTATGGGAGGTGAGGCCAATGACTAGTACGGGTAAAATCTCTGGGATCAACGGCCCTGTCATCTATCTAAAGGGTGATACAGGGTTTCAGATGAATGAAATGGTATTTGTGGGTAAAGATCATCTGGTTGGTGAAATCATCGGTCTTACAGATCGAAGAACCACCGTACAGGTCTATGAGGAAACCAGTGGTTTAAAACCAGGAGAAGCCGTAATTTCCACCGGACTTCCTGTGTCCGTTACTCTGGCACCTGGAATTTTAAATAACATTTTTGATGGAATTGAACGGCCATTAAAGGAAATTGCCAAAACAGGCGGCCCCTATATTGACCGAGGCATCCAGGTAGATTCCCTTGACGTAAATAAACTTTGGGAAACTCACATGATTGCTAAGAAAGGGGATCATCTCTTTCCTGGCTCCATCATTGCAGAAGTGCCAGAAACACCTGCCATCACTCATAAAGTTATGATTCCTCCTGATATGGAAGGATTTGTAGAGAGTGTGGTTTCTGACGGTTCCTACACCATCAGCCAGCCTCTTTTGACCCTTAGACTTTCTGATGGTACCACAAAGGAAATCACCATGACCCAAAAATGGCCTATCCGCATTCCAAGACCCATCCTAAAACGGTATCCAGCGGCGAAACCTTTGGTCACCGGGCAGAGAATCATAGATACCTTATTCCCTCTGGCAAAGGGCGGCACGGCTTGCATTCCCGGCGGTTTCGGAACCGGAAAGACCATGACCCAGCACCAGATTGCCAAATGGTCTGACGCTGATATCATTATCTATATTGGCTGTGGCGAGCGAGGCAACGAGATGACTCAGGTATTAGAGGAATTCTCAGAGCTTGTAGATCCCCGTTCCGGTAATCCTTTAATGGACCGGACCACATTGATTGCCAATACCTCCAACATGCCCGTAGCAGCAAGAGAAGCCAGCCTTTACTCCGGTCTTACTCTTGCGGAGTATTACAGGGATATGGGTTATCATGTCGCCATCATGGCCGACTCCACCTCACGTTGGGCAGAGGCATTAAGAGAGTTATCCGGGCGACTTGAGGAGATGCCCGCTGAGGAAGGTTTCCCTGCATACCTGGCCTCCCGTTTGTCCGCATTTTATGAAAGAGCTGGAATCATCCAGAATCTTAACGGCACGGAAGGTTCTGTTACCATTATCGGAGCGGTTTCCCCTCAGGGTGGTGACTTCTCAGAGCCAGTCACTCAAAACACCAAGCGTTTCGTCCGCTGCTTCTGGGGTCTTGATAGAAACCTTGCAAATGAACGGCATTTCCCAGCCATCCACTGGCTGAGCAGCTATTCGGAGTATCTAACGGATCTGGCTCCCTGGTACGTGGATTTCGTGGATAAGCGGTTTGTGGACTATCGAAATCGTATGGTATTTATTCTGACACAGGAAAGCAGCTTAATGGAAATTGTAAAACTGATTGGTGGAGATATGCTGCCCGATGATCAGAAGCTGATTCTTGAAATTGCAAAGGTAATTCGTATCGGATTCCTACAACAGAACGCGTTCCATAAGGATGATACTTGTGTTCCTATGGAGAAGCAGTTTTTGATGATGGATCTTATCTTATACCTGTATAAAAAATCACGTTCCCTGATCTCCATGGGAATGCCCATGTCCGTATTAAAGGAAGACCCGATTTTTGATAAGATTATTTCCTTAAAATACGACGTTCCCAATGACAGGCTGGATCTTTTTGATGATTATAAAAAGCAGGTTGATGCCTTTTATGATTCCGTCATTGAGCGAAACGCATAGAAAGGAGGCAGATTATGGCAATCGAATATTTAGGCTTAAGTGCCATCAACGGCCCCCTGGTCGTATTAGAAGGCGTTCAGAATGCTGCTTTTGATGAAATTGTGGAAATGACCGTGGCTGGGAAAACAAAGAAGCTTGGAAGAATTATTGAGGTATATGAGGATAAGGCAATCATTCAGGTCTTTGAAGGAACCGATGGACTGGCCCTTCGAAACGTACACACAAGGCTGACCGGACGTCCCATGGAGCTTTCCGTATCCGAAGATATGTTAGGCCGAACCTTTAACGGAATCGGAGTTCCCATTGACGGGCTAGGAGACATTGCTTCTGAGAATCGTCTTGATATTAATGGGAAACCTTTAAATCCTGTGACAAGAGAATATCCAAGAGATTATATCCGTACAGGTATTTCAGCCATTGACGGGCTGACGACTTTGATCCGGGGACAGAAGCTGCCTATCTTCTCTGGCAACGGACTTCCTCACGATGAGCTGGCAGCTCAAATCGTTCAGCAGGCTTCCTTAGGAGATGACTCCGACTCCAGTGAAAAATTCGCCGTGGTATTTGCAGCCATGGGTGTTAAATACGACGTGGCAGATTTCTTCCGCAGAACCTTTGAAGAAAGTGGTGTTTCCGACCACGTTGCTATGTTTATCAACCTGGCAAATGACCCTGTGGTAGAGCGACTGATTACACCAAAGGTGGCTCTGACCCTTGCAGAGTATCTGGCATTTGAAAGAGGAATGCACATCCTGGTAATCCTAACAGATATGACTGCTTATGCGGAAGCACTCCGTGAGGTCTCTTCCTCCAAAGGAGAGATTCCATCGAGAAAAGGATATCCCGGTTACCTCTATAGTGATCTGGCATCCATTTATGAGCGCGCAGGCATTGTTAAGGGAAGACACGGTTCGGTTACTCAGATCCCCATTCTTACCATGCCAAACGACGATATCACCCATCCAATCCCTGACTTAACGGGATACATTACGGAGGGACAGATTGTTTTAGACCGAAGTCTTTATGGTCAGTCCGTATATCCGCCCATTAATGTACTGCCCTCTTTAAGCCGTCTGATGAAGGATGGAATCGGAGAAGGTTTTACCAGAGCGGATCATCAAGGCGTGGCAAACCAGCTCTTCTCCTGCTACGCAAAGGTGGGAGACGCAAGAGCCCTGGCATCGGTTATCGGTGAAGATGAGTTATCTCCTATTGATAAAAAGTTCCTCATATTTGGAAAGGAATTTGAAAACCGTTTTGTTGGCCAGGGAAACCACACCAACCGGAACATTTTAGAAACCCTTACCATTGGCTGGGAGCTCTTAGGACTTCTTCCAAGAGGGGAATTAGACCGTGTGGATACCAAGGTGCTCAATCAGTATTATAAGGAAACCACCCCAGACGCTTCCAATGAATAGGAGGGAACTCTATGAATCCCAATTCATTTCCCACCAAGGGAAATCTAATTCTAGCTAAAAACTCTCTCGGTCTGGCCAGACAGGGCTATGAGCTGATGGATAAAAAGCGGAATATCCTGATCAAAGAGCTGATGGAGTTAATTGATGAGGCGAAAGGAATTCAGTCAGAAATTGATGAGACCTTTACCTCTGCCTATAAAGCGCTGCAAAAAGCTAACATCGAACTGGGAATCGACTATGTAAAGGACATTGCCATGGCGGTCCCAGTCGACGAATCCGTGCGCATTAAGACCAGAAGTATTATGGGAACAGAGATTCCTTTGGTAGAGCATGAAGGCAGGCCCTTAAACCTGACTTACGCTTACTACAGCACCAGAGAATCCCTTGATGAAGCACGCTCCAAGTTTGAGAAGGTAAAAGAGCTGACTTTAAAGCTTTCTTCCGTGGAGAACTCCGCTTACCGTCTGGCAAACAGCATCAAGCGAACCCAGAAACGGGCAAATGCATTAAAGAACATTACCATACCACGGTACGAATCCCTGACAAAAAACATCTCCAATTCTTTGGAGGAAAAAGACAGGGAGGAATTTACCAGGCTTAAGGTAATTAAGAGAAATAAGAAAAGTTAAGGTTAATGAGAAAAAGAACACCTTGATATGGGATTTAAAGTCCAATCAAGGTGTTTTTTGTTCCATATTAGAGCAAGGGATTTAAAGCAGCCACTCTATTTATTTTTCTTTCTTTTCTCCTGCATCCTCTAACTGCTTCCACTTGACTCCTAGTTCCGGTGCTGTAAAATTCCTCATTTTCTCCAAAAGCTTCTTAGGGTCTGTGTCTACAAGTAAAAGTCCAATATTCGTTGGACTCATAAATCCTGCATTTACTGTATTTTGTATCATTTCCAGTAACGGATCAAAAAAGTGAGCTGTATTTAATATTCCTATGGGCTTTTTATGTATCTTTAATTGAGCGAAGCTAAGCATTTCAAACAATTCTTCGTAAGTTCCCACACCCCCTGGAAGAGCAATAAATCCATCGGAAAGTTCTGCCATAGTCTTTTTTCTTTCTCTCATATCCTGTGTCCAGATAAGATCTGTCAGATCTTCCTTAATAACACTCTCAGGAAATAGCCCTTTGGGCATGACTCCTATTGCTTTTCCTCCGGACATTAATACTTCTTTGGCCACTTCTCCCATCAGTCCTATTCTGGAACCACCATAGATAAGTTCCAGGTTTTCTATTGCCAGTAATTTTCCAAGATTGACCGCACTTTCTTTATATTCCGGTTTATTTCCAAGGTTTGAGCCTGAGTAAACGCAGATACGCTTCATCTTTCTTCCTCCAATTTCTGTGCCTATTTTAGCAGAATCATGATTTAGCCCCGTTGACTCTGCTGAGTGGTTCCATTATAATGAACGCACAGATATAAGTAAAATAGGATTTTAATATAGGAGGTATACTAAATCTTTATATGTTAATTAATTTAGAGCTTTATCGCATTTTTTATATCACTGCAAAAAGCGGCAGTATATCCAGGGCAGCCAAGGAACTATATACCTCCCAGCCAGCCCTTAGCCAATCCATTAAACTACTGGAAAAAAAGCTGGGGGGCGAACTGTTCTTTCGCAATGCAAGAGGCGTTTCCCTTACCACAGAAGGAGAAGTACTTTTTCAGTATATCGAACAGGGCTATCGACTTATTATGGCGGGAGAGCAAAAATTTTCAGAGCTGAAGAACATGCAATCCGGTCAGCTTCGGCTGGCAGTCTGCACCGCTGTTTGTAAAAATGATCTTATGGCATACATCACCCAATATAACCAATGTTACCCGGACATCCGACTTCAAATCCGGGATGAATCCAGCCAGGAAATTTCCAGAATGCTTGACCTTGGAGAAATCGACATCGGAATTATCAACTTAAAAAACACAGAAACCCCTGGGTTTTCAATTGCAAAAACCTTAGAAATGCAGAGCTGTTTTGTTGTAGGAAGTGACTACAAAAACTCCTTAGTATCACCCCTTTCCATCCGTGATTTATGGAAAGCTTATCCTCTCATAGCACTTCAAAAAGGAGGTACTACAAGAGAATCCATGGATGAACTTTTCTTGTCTCAAGACATCCACCTCTACCCTCAATTTGAACTTGAAAATCTTGATCTTATGGTCGAGTTTGCAAAAAGGGGGTTAGGTGCAGCTTATGTGATCCGGGATTATGTTAAGGAGGAACTAAAAAAGGGACTTCTATATGAAATCCCAATCAATGAAGATATTCCGGTAAGGAAGCTTGGAATTTTGGTAAAAAAGGACATGCCTCTTTCATCAGCAGCCTTAAGCTTTCTTTCCCTTCTTTCTTAATACCCATAATCGCCATTCACAAAGATGACCTTGATTCTTTCCTCTATAAATTGTCCCGCGATCAGAACAAAGTCGTTGCATATCCTGTTTTTATGACTGCAATCAATACAGTGGTCCAAAACGGTACATGGTGTCCCCTTTTTCAGTCGTTTTGCATCTAATGTCGCCGAGATCTGCCTGGTTCGCTCTATGGCTTCCTGGGTATCCTTAACCAGCTTATTAATGCCCACCACCACGAGAACCTGCATTGGTCCATAAAGCATGGGTGCCACCCGGCTTCCGTTGCCATCGATATTAAATAGCTTTCCATCCATGGTAACTGCACTCGTTCCTGTTACAAAGGTATCTGCATAAAAGTTTTTCCGGTAAATCTCTCGCTTTTCTTCCTTTGTAAGAGTTGATACGTATTTATCTAAAAACTGAATGTTTCTGCTTCTCAGCTCATCAAATACACCAAGCTGCTCCAAGGTTACGGAATCTCCACAGCCTACCAGGGTTTCATTAGGAATAAAAGTATTTATGAGCGTGATAAGCTCCTCTTTGTCAGCAGCAAAATAAGCTCCTATCCGATTTTTACGAAGGGCCTTCATCGCTATCGTAAGATCTGAATTATCTTTGAAAGAATCCATATTCATCAACCCTCCTGTGTGGAATCTTATACTACCTAGTGTTTCCTATAATTTATCATAAACAAACAGCAAAGAAAAGAAAAAAGAGAACCTGTCTCCTCACCGTTGACAAAAATTATCTGTTTGTGTTATGATGGTTTCACACTTGAGGGAGTAGTTTGCGCAGATGTTTTGCGTGCCAAGTCAACATACTGACCGTTTTACGGTCTGGCTTGTCTTAATAAACGAGACTCATGTATAGCACTACGCTATACATGGGCTATTTTTTTTGACTCATGCATAGCTAGTCTATGCATGAGTTTTTGTTTTTATAGAAAACAAATTAAGGAGAGAACTGCGTTGAAGGAATTTCAGGAGAACACACGGGATTTATTAAAACGGTTAAATACCGACGGGTCGGTCGGTTTAAGCGAACAACAAGTGGAAACACAAAAAGAACAGTACGGAAGCAATCTGCTGACAAAGGAAAAGCCTGAGTCACTGCTAAAGCGTATCGTTGAGGCTGCCAGGGAGCCTATGATCCTTATGCTCATTATGGCGGGTGTCATTGCTCTTTTGGTCAACATCATACGTGCCACCACAGGCTCAGAAGCAGACTTTATGGAGTGCCTGGGTATCTTTGCCGCCATCTTCCTTTCTGTGCTGATTACGGTCATTATGGAGGGCAAGAGCGCCAAAGCCTTTGAAGCCTTATCAAAAATCAGTGATGACACGCTGATTAAGGTCATACGAGATGGCAATACCCTGTTACTTGGCCAGAAAGACATTGTTGTGGGTGATATTGTTCTTTTATCAACTGGTGACAGAGTTCCGGCTGATGGAAGACTTCTTAACAGCTCTGGAATGGCTGCAGATGAATCTGCCTTAACGGGCGAGAGTCTGCCTGCAAAAAAAGACGCCGAGCTTTTAATACTGGATGAAAAAACACCTTTAGCAGAACGAGCCAACATGGTGTACTCCGGAAATTACATTACAAGCGGTTATGGAAAGATGGTTGTAACTGCCGTTGGAGATCACACGGAATTTGGTAATATTGCAAGGGAACTGACAAACGTAGAGCGCACTTCTACCCCACTTCAGGAAAAGCTTGCAAGACTGGGAAAAACCATTACAGTTCTTGGTATCATTGCTGCTGCCATTGTTTTTATTTCAGAGCTTATTTCCTTCTCACTTTCTGGAGGTCTTTCTCTGGAGGTTGTGCTTGATGCGTTTGTTACCAGTATTGTCTTAATTGTTGCCGCGGTACCAGAAGGACTTCCTACTATTGTAGCCGTGTCCTTGTCCATTAATATCATAAAGTTATCAAAGCAAAACGCTCTGGTTAAAAAGATGATCGCTTCTGAAACCGTTGGATGCATTAACGTAATCTGTTCCGATAAAACTGGAACCCTGACTGAAAACAAGATGACCGTTTCTGCCTTTTACGATGGAGAATGGAAAGAAAAAACCGGAGATTTTGCTTCCGACTGGCTGGTTCATAACATTTGTTTAAACACCACAGCAGACATTTCTCCAGACGGTTCCTTTATCGGCAATCCAACGGAATGTGCCATGATCAGCTTTTATCAAAATTCAAAAGCGTTTAAGAATACTGGCAAAACCTATAAAGACGAACGTTCCGACCACGAAGTGCTTCACGCATTTCCATTTTCCTCTGAATTAAAACATATGACTACCATCAGTAAGGTGGACGGAAAGATAATTTCATACGTAAAAGGAAGTCCGGAATGTGTATTCTCCATGTGTTCTCTTTCCCAGTCTAAGCAGGCTGAGATTGAAACCTTTATTGTTAAGGCTCAGGAAAAGGCAATGCGGGTCATCGCTTTTGCTCATAAAGAGCTTCTTGAAATGAAAGATTATGAGGATGATATTCATCACAATGACATGGAAAGAGACATGGTCTTTGACGGGTTTGTAGCCATTTCCGATCCGCTTCGCTCCGATGTATACGAATCCGTGAAGCATTGCCGTATGGCAGGGGTTGATTTAAAAATCCTAACTGGCGATAATATTATCACTGCCATTGCAATTGCCAATGAACTTCATATCCTGGAGAACGGACGAATTGCCGTAGAAGCAAGTGAAATCGCAGATCTTAGTGATGAAGAGCTTCTTCGTATGCTTCCTAAGATCAGTGTTATTGCAAGAAGCACTCCTTCCACTAAGATGAGGGTGGTTAAGCTGTTAAAATCCCAGAACAACGTAGTTGCCGTTACTGGTGACGGAATCAACGATGCCCCCGCCCTTAAAAATGCGGATGTGGGAATTGCCATGGGAATCTCCGGTACCGAGGTATCAAAAGAGGCAAGTGACATCGTTCTCCTTGATGACTCTTTCTCCACCATTGTAAAGGCCATTGCCTGGGGACGTGGAATTTATGAGAACTTCAAACGCTTTATCCAGTTTCAGCTTACGGTTAATGTTTCTTCCGTTATCGTTGTATTCGCCTCCATTCTCCTGGGTCTAAAGGCCCCATTTACGGCGTTGCAGCTATTATGGATCAATATTATCATGGACGGGCCACCAGCGCTTACTCTTGGATTAGAGCCGATCTATGACGATCTTATGAGCCGTCCTCCTACCGGAAGAAGCGACAATATTATTTCCCGTACTATGTTTATCAGAATCGGACTGACTGGACTTTATATCTCCGTCATATTCTTATGCCAGTATGTGTTTAACTTCTTAGGCGCCAGAGAGGGCGAAGTGACTACGGTTTTATTTACCCTGTTTGCATTGTTCCAGCTATTTAACGCATTTAACTGCCGGGAGCTTTATGCTACCAGCATCTTCAAACACTTATTAAAAAACCGGGTTATGCTTTTGGTAATATCCATTACCTTCGTTTTACAGATCCTGATTATTCAGTTTGCAGGGGCGTTTTTTGGAACCGTTCCTTTGGGACTTGTTATGTGGGTTAAGATATTCCTGCTTACCTTTAGTGTTATCTTAATTTCAGAGTTTGTAAAGCTATTTATCCGCCGCAAATAAATCAAAACGCCAGAGACTCGATTGCCTTATCAGCAGCCGAGTCTCTGGCGTTTTATCCTTAGTCCCCCCTACGCTATAACAGCAGGGAAAAAGGAAATACCAGTATTAGGGCAGGTAATATATTTAACACTCTGGTCTTTTTAATATTTGAAATTTTAAGTCCTACTGCCAGGGTAATAATTCCTCCACAGGCCTTAAAATTAGAGATCATAAGATCGGTGGTAAAAGGCAGAATATAGGTGGCTCCGCAAAACAACAGAACGCCCACCGCAAATTGGGGAATGGCAATGAATCCTACCAAAAAACCGGCTGTAGTACCAAAAATCAATGCGGTAAAGAAGTCCATAACAGACTTGGCATAAAGAATGGATTGATCTCCTGTAATAGCAGAATTCATAGTTCCAAAAATTCCGGTACCGCTAAAGCAAAACAGGATGATTAGACTGATTATAACCTCCATCTGTTCCTCTTCAAGGTTTACAGGCAGCTTTCTTTCTAACTTCTTAAGACCTGTCATAAGATTTTCTTCCAACCCAAGCAACTCACCTAAAACCGTTCCCACAATGACTGCCAAAATAACAGCCGAAAGACTTTGAAGCCTGATAATGAGATATACTCCCATGGTAATGGCCGAAAGGCCACATATATTTGGTAGCGCCTCTGTAAGTTTCTTTGGAAAATGATTTTTTAAAAATGCACCCAGCAGACCTCCAATAAAAATAGTGATACAGTTAATAATTACTCCTTGCGGCATGTCATTTGTCTCCTTCTTCGTTACTCGTGATGTCCTTAAATTGTCATGATCTTAGAAAAAATATCTAGAAATTCATCTCTCTTTTCCACCGGGATATCCCTAAAGGTCTCTTCTTCCAATCTGAGAAATACTTCTTCCACCTGTTTTTGATGGATTTTACCCTTTTCCGTCATAAAGACATGAAAGGATCGCCGGTTTCCATTGAGCCGTTTCCTAATAATAAGATCCTTGGCCTCCATTCCATTTAAAATGCTAGTTACAGTGGCTGCTTCCAGATAACAGGCGGCGGCAATTTCCTTTTGAGTGGCACCATCAAAATCCTTTAAGTAGTCAAGAACCTTTGGCTGTCCCAGTGTTAATCCAGTATTCTTTAAGGCTTCCATCAGTTTTTTCTGATATATGGAATGGCCTGCCATTAACAAATAGTGAAATGTGGTCATATCATCACCTCTTTTTTTAGTTAGAATTCTAATAGTTCTATATCTAACTATATTATCTCTAATATGAAAATCTGTCAAGAGACTGACCTGACCCAGTTTCATAAGAAAATTTTCCTAAAAATATATCACATTCATAAAAATCGTGACCCAGGTATCTGTTTTCATAAACAGAAACATTGACAAACATCCTCCAAAATCATATACTTTCCTTAATTTCCTAAATGGAAGCAATGCGGAGGTTATTGATGAAAGTTGAACTTTCCCTTTTTTTCTTTATTGAAGCGGTGGGCACCATAGCGTTTGCTTCTTCTGGAGCAATGGTGGCTATCAAAAAACAACTGGACCTTTTGGGGGTCATTGTTTTGGGTGTTACAACTGCCGTAGGCGGCGGTATGATACGGGACATTATCATCGGAAATGTACCTCCAGCCCTTTTTAAAGACCCGGTTTATGTATTACTTGCCTTCTTTACGGTAATGATTTTATTTATTATCGTCCGATCGAATCAACGAATTTTAGACGGTCGTTCCCTGGTAACCTATGAGAAAGTCATGAATATATTTGACGCGGTGGGACTGGGAGCGTTTACTGTGGTAGGAATTGATACTGCCATCCTTTCCGGATATGGAGACTATCATTTTCTTATTATCTTTTTAGGAGTAATTACAGGCGTTGGGGGTGGTATTTTAAGAGATATCATGGCAGGACAAACCCCTTATGTACTTCGAAAGCATATATATGCCAGCGCATCCATTGCCGGCGCCATTCTTTATGCTGGACTTTTGGGGCATATAAACGGCAATATCGCCATGCTCATAGGCGCCTGCACCGTTGTACTAATTCGTCTTTTAGCGACCCGCTACTGCTGGAACCTGCCAACTGCAACCAAAAAATGAATGAAAAGGAGAATCTCATGAATCGAATGTTACAATATACCCTTGGAGTTATTTTTTCCATCTGCCTTATGATTGTTCTTTTGTTTACTTCTGTGGAGGCTGCTGTTTATTGGATTCCTGGATACTTTGAAAAGGAATACACGAAATATAATGTGACAGAAGCCGTTTCCATGAACATGGATGATCTATTAGATGTCACGGATCAGATGATGGCTTACTTAAAAGGCAAGCGGGACAACCTTCACGTTCCTACCACCATGGGAGGCGTAGAGCGTGAGTTTTTCAACGCCAGAGAAATCGCCCATATGGAGGATGTAAGGGGGTTATTCTTAGGAGGTATCTCCATACGCACAAGCTGTCTTATGATTATGGCATTATGCCTTATCTTGTTGAAACTGCTGAAAACTAAATTTAAAAGCACATTCCCAAAGGCGGTTTGCGCCGGAAGCGGACTCTTCTTTTTGGCATCTGCCGCCACCGCTTTTCTCATATCAACGGATTTTAACCGATATTTTATTCGCTTCCATGAAATGTTCTTTAAGAATGATTTATGGATGCTGGACCCATCGACTGACATGCTGATTAATATCGTCCCAGAAGGATTTTTTAGCGATACTGTCTTTTTGATTGGTACTATCTTCTTCATTTCTGTCCTCTTGGTTGTCACTTTTTGTCTGTTTTTGGTACACAAATACGGGAAAAATGCCGATTAATCTTTACTTGTTACCCTAAATAACCTATACTGTATGGTGGAGAATTGTTTGAAACTGAATCTGAATTTATGGAGAGATTACCCTATATGACTCAAATTATAAAAAGGTTTTCTGTATGTTTCCTCTGTCTGCTTTTGTTTGTGTTCTCGTTTCATGGGACAGCTATGGCGGCGGCTGAGTGGCCGTCTAACATATCTGTGAATGCACAGGGAGCGATTCTTATGGATGCAGACACTGGAACCGTTCTATGGGGACAGAACATACACAACCAATATTACCCGGCCAGTATTACAAAGGTCATGACCGCTTTACTTGTCATTGAGAACTGTGAGCTGGACGAAATTGTTACCTTTTCCCATAACGCAGTATTTAATGTGGAATCAGGAAGCAGCAACGCGGGAATCAATGAAGGGGATAAGCTATCGGTAAAGGATTGCCTTTATGCTCTTTTGTTAAAGTCCGCCAATGAATCTGCGAATGCCCTTGCAGAGCATGTGGCAGGAAGCACAGAAGCATTTGCAGACATGATGAATGCCAAAGCAAAGGAGCTTGGATGCACCAATACAAACTTTGCTAATCCAAGCGGGTTAAATGACCCGGAGCACTATACTTCTCCTTATGACATGGCCCTCATTGTAAAAGCTGCATTTAATAACCCAGTCTTTGAAGAAATTGATTCTACCACCTTTTATAAGCTTCCACCTAACTCCATCAACAAGGAGGGACTTGGCATATCTCCTGGTCATCGGATGATGAGAAAGTCCAGTCCTTATTATTATCCAGGAGTCGTAGGTGGCAAAACAGGTTACACCACCATTGCTGGTAATACTTTGGTTACCTGTGCCGAGAAAAATGGCATGAGACTCATTACGGTTATTTTAAAAGGTTCTACTCCGCTTTACTGGGCTGACACCAAAAATCTTTTGGATTTTGGCTTTGGAAACTTCGTATCCTTAAAGGCGGCTGACTACGAAAAGACTTATAGCTCCATTACAAACGACCTAAGCTTTAGTGGTTTGTCCATCAAACGGCCTGAGGCGTTAATACTAGATCCTGAAAGCCGAATTATTCTTCCTAAGACAGCCAGCTTTACGGATGCACAGGCGGAACTTAGCTACGATATTTCACAGGGTGATCCAGAAGGAGCTATCGCAAAGATCGTTTACCGATATAGTGACCGAGTGGTTGGAAGTACATTTTTAGAAATTAACAAAGAACTTTTTAAAACGCCGGAAACAAAGGCGGCTACTCCTGAAAACACAGCAAAAACAGCAAAGGATGAGACATCTGATAAGCTCTCTGAGCCCAGCAAGACCAGTGCCGGAGTATCAGAAGAATACCGTCAAAAAGCATTGAAGCCGTTTCAGATTCCACTTGTTGTATGGTTGATCTTAGGAGGCGTAGGAGTCCTTGCTTTGACTGGAATTCTTATCTCTTTTATCCTGTACAAAAGGCGCCAAGACGATGAGTATTCTCTTCTTCGAAAGGAAGAACGGTTAAAACGCCTTAAGGAATCGGGCATCTCTGCCGATGAATTTAACAGTATCTTAGAGCAGAGACGCAGTTCTTATACGTCAAAACGTAAGGGCCGGCGGGGCGGCCGTTTTAAATTCCGCTAGCTTGATCGGAGGGGGACATGGGACAGCTAAAAAGACCTGCAAAAATAGAATTGATTCGGAATATGTTGATAACAGTAGGTTTCATATTAACCGCTACGGTTATCTCCTATCTGATTATGTTTTTCGGTGGGTTTACCAATAATATTGGCATGGTTTACATCATGGCAGTGGTTTTAATTTCCCGCTTTTCCAACGGATACATTCCTGGTTTAGCGGCATCCTTTATCAGTATTATCTGCGTTAATTATTTATTTACGTATCCTTATATGGAATTTAAGCTTTCCGGAATCGGGTATTCCATTACCTTTATCACGTTGCTGGTGATCTCAACCATTACAAGCGCTACCACCACTCATTTAAAGCAACAGAGTCAAATCCTTAGCGAAAGGGATAAGCTTCTCATGGAGGCGGAAAAAGAAACCATGCGTGCCAATCTTTTAAGAGCCATTTCCCATGATCTAAGAACCCCGCTTACTGGAATCATCGGTGCCAGCAGCGCTTATCTGGATAATGAGAGCACCATGGAAGAAGAAGAAAGAACCCATCTTGTCTCCAACATCAAAGAAGATGCCAACTGGCTTTTAAACATGGTGGAGAATCTTCTTAGCGTAACCAGAATTCGAGATACTGGCGCTCATGTGACCAAGCAGTTAGAACCTTTGGAAGAAGTTGTTTCAGAAGCCTTACAGCGGTTTCGGAAAAGACTTCCCAATGCGATTGTCCATGTAAGTGTTCCTGATGAGCTTATTATGGTTCCTATGGATGCCACCTTAATTGAACAGGTTATCATCAATCTCCTGGAAAATGCGGTTTACCACTCCAACTCAACGGAACCTATAAACCTCATCGTTTCCGTTAAGGATGGATATGCTTCCTTTGAGGTAAGTGACCAGGGTGTTGGGCTTCCCGCAGATCGGATTTCCACCTTATTTGATGGCTATACCTCTTTGCCTAACAGCAGCTATGACTCCCACAAGGGGATGGGTATTGGTTTGTCTATATGCAAAACCATTGTAGTTGCTCATAATGGATCTATCTTCGTTTCCAACAAAGAGCATGGGGCAGTTTTTACGTTTACATTACCACTAGGGGAGGATTTTTATGAGTAAGTTTACAATCGTCATGATCGAAGATGAAAAGAATATTTGCAACTTTATAGAGAGTGCGCTGGAGAGGCAGGATTACAAAGTGAATACTGCATGTAACGGACGAGATGGACTGGCTCTTATTAATTCTCTTTGTCCGGATGTGATACTTCTAGATCTAGGACTTCCAGATCTTGATGGCATTGACATTATAAAAAGTGTACGAAGCTGGACCACAATTCCTATCATTGTCATATCGGCAAGGACCCAGGAACAGGAAAAGGTGGCGGCTCTTGACTTCGGTGCTGACGATTACATAACAAAGCCTTTTGGCACCAGCGAGCTATTAGCCAGAATCCGCACCGCTCTTCGCCATGGAAAGCCAACCGTAAAGGCAAATGACGGCTGTATCATTCAGACACCATACCGGTGCGAAGGCCTATCGATTGATTTTGCAAAAAGGCTTGTAACACTTAACGAACACAAGATCCACCTCACTCAGATTGAGTATAAGCTAGTATCTCTTCTGGCAGAAAACTCTGGTAAAGTTTTGACTTATGACTTTATCATCAGTCATATCTGGGGACCTTATGCGGATAATAACAATCAGATACTTCGGGTGAATATGGCCCATATCCGCAGAAAGATCGAAGCCAATCCGGCAGAGCCCAAATACATATTTACTGAAATTGGGGTTGGCTACCGGATGAAAGAGAGTGAAATTTAAGAGAGGGGCAATGCCCCCTTCTTTTTATTTAGTTTCCTGACTTTTGTTTTCTCCACCCGTTTTTTTCTGGCATCTTCTTTCTTTCCGTATATATCAAGAATATCTTCTTCTCTTACTAATTTCATGGTTTTTACCACATACACCTTACCGTCATCGCTTCGTCTCATGCGGATCTTTCCTTTTACATTTCCATGAGCGGGACAGCAGCCAAGAGCCGTATAATATTTTTGATTAACGGAAAACCAGCGGATCTTTTTTCGAAGCATACGGTTGCATTTACAGCAGAGCAAATCAGTTACGATTTTATCTGCGATGGCATCCTGCTTGGTTTCAAAGGGTCTTGAAATGTATTTGGAATACTCTGGGAATACAAGATACACCTCTTCTTCCTGGTCTTCAGGAAGGCGGTAATAATCGATAGAAAGGTACGCCTTTACCTTTTCAAAGTCCATGTGCTGCATGATACGCCCTGTGTAATGGGCATCGTCAAGGGCACGATGAAAGGGTCTCTCCTCCATAACTTGCATCTCTGTGACTGCGATATCAAGAGATTGACGGTCTTTCCCATCTCCATATAGCAGGCTGTAGAGTTTTTGCACATCATAATAGAGAAATGGCTTTGGGTATGGATTCATAAGCCCATGATAGGTAAGGTTTCTTTGAAGCTCAGTAAGGTCCATAGAGCCCCAGGTACAAAATACAGGCTCCTCGCCACACCATTTGGCGAATTCTTCAAAGGCCTTTTTAAAGTCCATTCCTTCTTCCATCAAAAGCTTTTCATCCATATGGGTCACTTCTAGTATCTTCTCATGAAGCTCTGTATAGACCTCGGGTTTTATGAGTCTTCTAAATTCCCCAACTTCCTCAAGGGATTCATTTAACTTTACCGCTCCGATTTCTATAATTTCAAAGGGGAAATGCTCTACCGTCTCTTCCTTTCCCCCGGCACTCTGGTTCCATTCCAGGTCCAGCACAATATAATTCTTCATATTCTAATCCTTTATTCTATCAGTCTGTTTAGCTTCTCTTCCATGACCCGTCTGCGCTCACTGCTTTCTTTTTCATCCTTGCACCAGGTTCCGCCCTGCTCAAACAAAACATCTCCTTCGCCTGCGCCCCTTGGAAGCTCTGCTGCCGCAAGTTTTACCATATTCCCATTCTCGTCTTCACATACCGCAATATTGTCGGTAATACGGTCTATGGTATATCTCATACCCATTCCCCCCTTTTACTTAAAATAGGCTAAGGCCTGCAGCTTTTACAGGGCTCATATCCCATGTTTATTACTTCATCTCTGGTTCCTTCTAACGTTTCTTTGTTCTCTTTCTTTATGGAAGACGCTAACTTACAATCCGGAAGATGAAACTTCTTCGTATTGGTATTTAATATATACTCTCTGGTAAGAGAATTGGTTTCTTCCGTCTGTGCCTTAGAATCATTCACACTTCCTGTATTCTTCCCTGGAAATGTGACCTTTGATCCATCACTGACCGCTAAAATAGTGCCTGACTGGTCCGTTCGAAAGATTGTGATGTTTCGTTTCTCTAAAGCCTCCATGGTCTCCTTATGTGGATGTCCGTAATCATTGTCTTTTCCACAGGAAATCACCGCATATTCCGGGCTTACCTGGTCAAGAAACGGTCCAGAAGAGGAGGTAGAACTGCCATGGTGGGAAACCTTTAATACGTCTGCTTTTAAGGAAAATCCATTTGCTAACATATCTTCTTCGGCACCTTTTTCCGCGTCACCAAAGAAAGCAAAATGGTTCTTCCCATAATCAAGACGAATTCCCACAGACCAGTTATTTAAATTATCTCCATAATCCCGGTTCGGCCCAAGAATTTGAAAGGATGAATTCCCTAATTCATAAACCTCACCAGTCTTTGGAAGAGTGATTTTTAATTTCTTTTCTTCAATAGTATTCAAAAGACGTTCATACAATTTGGTGGTATGGGCTTTCTGTGGCATTATTATTTTTCCTACTTCAAATGCCTTAATGACTTCCTCTAGTCCCCCAATATGATCCGAATGGGGATGAGTTCCAATTACATAATCTAGTTTTTTAACCCCTTGATCCTTTAAGAAGGATACCACGGTAGGTCCCTGATCCCGTTCTCCTGCATCAATGAGCATAAAATGTCCATCTTTTTCAATGAGAGTACTGTCTCCCTGACCTACGTCAATGAAATGTACCTTTAAATCTGAGCCACTTTGTTGCCTAGAGGAAATACTTTTGTCTGGTCCGGTTGAGACCTCCATGCCGGCACATCCTGCCAACATTAAGGTGAAAACCATTACCGCAGCCAGAAGCACACGTCTATAAAAATTTTCTGTCATCTTTTCTGTCATTCCTATCTGCTCCTTCGTGCTATTATATGATAGAATCATTCATCCTACAAGTATTTTTCATAGGAACACCAGTTCCATATAACCAAAAAGACGGACTGCATAAAATGCAGTCCTGTTCATTTCCTATGATATCTTATGAGATTCTCGCTCCGTCTTCCCCTACATAAAAGCCGTCTGGTGTTTTCGTATCGCTCACCATGGCTCCATCCGAGGGATCGCAGTAATATTGCTTCCCATTTGTTACAATCCAGCCTGTGGCCATATAACCATTGTCATTGAAATAATACCACTCACCTCCAATGAATTCCCACTGATTGACCGGATAATCATCACCGCCACAGGAAAACCACCAGCCATTTCGATTCTGTTTCCATTCTCCCACTTTATGAAGATCGATGGTGACTGTTAGGGTGCGGCTTAAATCTTCCCTTTTCTGCTTTACGTAAGTACCGCCGGTAACGATAATTCCTTTTTCATCCGTAGCAAAGTAATATCCCTCATCTGCATAAAGCTTTACTTCCATCTTTGGAACATCACCTTCATACCACTGAAACCCATCGTTGATAAATTCGCTGTCTCCAACGCCAACCCGGCTGTTGTTTACGGTGACCTCCACCTGTTGCTGGGAAATAGAATCCCCTGGTTTGATCTGGGCTGTTACCGTCATTTTTACTTCCATGATCTTTTTTCTGGAAGCTGCCATAGCAGGCATGGAACATAGGCCTGACGCCAAAACAGCAGCAAGCACTGCTGATAACAACTTTTTACCGTTCATAATTACCCTCTTCTTTCTTAATATTGCTAAAATCCTATAGTTATTATAACCCATTATCAATTATTTGGAAACGATTCGGGACAATTTAAACAAAAGCTTATCATGTTTGTATTTTTCTCTAGGAATCCAATTGCTGATATGCTATCATAATTTTATAGATTTTTTTATTTTATATTTGTATCAACCATACATGATCTTTATGGTTACTGGACGTCTCCCAGCTCTTTATGCTAGTTTTTAACACATTATGTAAGACAAGGAGTTTTTTAAGTTATGCACAGTTCTACTCAGATAATAAACATTTATCCACCAAGTGACAACAAGCAATCCACATGTAACGCTGGTTTCAAACCTATTTCCGTTCAGAGATACAATTCCTATCTTGAAAAGGGTGCGGAAGGGGGTGCAAATATAAATGAAAACTAATACGATTTTTTACAAAGGAGTTACGATCTCCAAAGCTGGTTTGGAGGAAGATGAAAAACAATTCCTTGAATTTGCCGTCCGCTTCATCCACAAGGCAAAGAATGACAATGCCAAGGCCCTTTTGATCTTACCAGACTACTCCGCTCTTTTAAAACCATATTACTGGACTGGCATGGGACATATCAGCAGCCTGGACACCATAGAAGCCATAGGCATTTGTACTGACTTGACCTGTTCGATTAATAAAAGCTTAAAGATCTATGATGCCTCTGGGGGACGCAGGGAAAAGCTTAGACTCTGCGCCATGTTTTATCCGGAAAAGATAACCCTGACAAAATTTATACAGCAATGCCAGAGATTGGTGAAAGAAAATATTTCTTTTTCAGTGGGTACACCTGGATGTTCCAACCGCATGGAAATCATCCGCCAGTTAAGAAATCATTTGTCTCCTGACATCTACGTTTGGATAGAATCTACTTTAAACTCAGGTTCCGGTTATTCTATTAAGGATGAGAATGCATTTCGTTCCATTGATCCATATTTCTCTGTGGAGAAGTCAAAAGGTTACGAACAGCTTTTTGAGGAAGAAAACATTCTTGCTGAAGATGAAGACACTGCCATCTTTGGACAATATCCATTGTTTCGGATTCCCAAAAGAATAAGAGCTTATTTTTTCCGTGGGGATGAAATACCCCGTTTGGAACTGGAACAAGGCGATTCTGACTTCCTTATCAAGCTAAAGGAATTAAAAGAGTCAGCACCTCTCTTTTTAATTACCTCATTGCCTTATAAAGAAGCAAGCAGAACCTTTCGTTTCCTCTTCCCATTAATATCAGGTGGAGTTTTTGCGGGTGGTTCTCATATTACCTCAAACAAAAAAGGACGTCATTCACGCCGAGACGAATATCTTTTTATGAACCCGGATATTCTTGATTTACTAAAAGACAAGCAATCAGAATATGGCTGTCAGATCAGAATTCTGGAAGAGGAAGACATGATTTACAGACTCACCATGGAAAAACCATTCAGCCGCAACTGGAGGGAGACAGAACAGGAAGCCTTGATTGAAGAAATTTCAGATCAGACCTTTCGATTCTATATAGAAAAAAACTGCTTTCACATCATATCTGCCGATGCCAGTGAAGAAAATGGCATAACGCTGATTCGACGTTGGTTGACCATTAATTCTGAAGATTATACCGTGTTAAAAAGCCATACATAGCAAAAAAAGAAAGCAAAGAAGCGCCCCACAGCCTCTTTGCTTTCTTTGACCCATTTCTTACTAACAGTTTCCTTTTGCGAAATCTGACAGCACCTTATTAAATTCCTCCATTTGATCATAGAAGGAAGCGTGACCGCTAAATTCAAAAGGCAATAGGGTGGAACTTTTAATATATTGATGCTGAATCTCACCTAATTCAAAAGGCACTACCTTATCATGAATTCCATGGATAATTAAGGTTGGAACTGTAATCTCAGATAGTTCCTGAAACAATACATCCTCTATCCAGGTTTTTTCAATTGCTGCTGTTGCCCAGCCAGCCGCCTGAAGGCCAATCTGGAAAAACCACTGGGAGAAAGGATACGTAATCAGTTTAAAGAAAAATGAGTTTCCAAAATTAGTAAGCATATTGGGCCGATCCTCATAGGTCTCTTTAATCATATTTAAGATATTTTCCTTATCGACACCATATGGAAAGTCAGGGCGTTTGATGAGACTGGGAGCTGCTGCTGCAACCAATACTAGTTTTGATACACCATATTGATTATGTCTCCCCATGTATTTAACTGCAATGGAGCCTCCTGTGGAGTGTCCAACTAATGTAATATCTTTAAGCCCCAGGGCGTCAATAACCCCCTTCACATCGTCTGCCAGACGTGCGTAATCATACCCGCAATATGGTTTGTCAGAGTCACCAAATCCCCTGGTATCGATTCCTATGCATCGAAATCCCAAACTAGGAAGAACATTAAACTGATACTCAAACAGTTTATGGCTTCCTGGCCAACCGTGAAGGAAAAGAATGGTATCCTTGCATTCCTGGTTTAAATCTTCTACGTAAATGTTTACATTGTCTTGTACCGTTACATAATATCCCATAGTTTCTTTTCTCTACTGCTTTTGGTTTATACTATTCTATGTTCCAGAACATGGTTCGATTATTTCCTGGGAATTTTAATTATTTTCTACAGACAACTTGTAATTTATGATGTAAAAAAAGACCGTCATCTTTGTGAAGGTCTTTTTTGGATCAATCATTATGAATATATAATTGGGGATTTGCAATAATCGCATTCCACGGTAGCACCTTGTAAAACCACATTCTTTGCTCCGCAGCTATTGCAAATAATTACTTTACTGGGTTTTTTCTTCAGTTCGCTTTTTGCAGGAGTATTTTGTTTATTGACATTTTGTTTACTGGCATTTTGTTTGTGTCTGTTGCCACCAACCTTATTTGACCCATTTGTATTTTTTGATTCCCTTGCTAACTTTTCATAGGGTAAAGAATATTCGGATGCAACCCCATCAATGAAAACCACACCATTGCTGGCTAACAATTCTAAGTACTTTTCATATTTTTCAGCATCTTTTTTTAAGTTCAAACCCTTAATAAATAGCAGTGAACCTGGCAATAGAAAGAACAACGTACTTACAAAAATATTATAGGCAGATGGATCTTTCGTTATAACCGTATACCACAGCATAAGCCCTATTACTAACATAATACTAGCAAGAATTCTGGCGACTATACTATTTATATAGGCCCCCTCTTTATCTTGATACAATTTTTTAATTAGCAAGATAAAACCAACAGGAGGAAACACTATAATCAATATTAAGGCTACTGGCCAGGAAATGACTTTGTTCCCTTTATTTTTTTCATCGACGTTTTTATAAGCACGTACTATATTGTTATTTTCTTCTCCTATAGAAGAACCGGTATGTACAGAATTATTATCTTCCCTTTCTGAATTTAGAATAATACGATTTGTCTCATGGTTTATGAAAGCATTTTTAAAAAACTTCCATTTTATCATTTGATTTAAGTTCTTTAAAACCATTGGTTCTGGCTCACATGATAGGGTAGAAAGGTGGCTGATAGAAAAGGAATCACTAACTAATAGAATGGATGCGTACACTTTAAAACGTTCTGCAATTCTTTTTCGCTTCATTCCAAACACGATTATTATAATCCAGAGTATGTCTAAGGCAATGAAAATGAAAAGCTCCATCCTTTTATCTTTGAGAGCCGGATTAAGAATATATGACATTGTCCCTAAGCCAAATATAAATAAATTGAATATACCAATTGTTAATAGAATGACTTCCAAAACCTTACTTTTAAAGACTGCACGATTAGAACTATTCATAAAATTTCACCTGCCCACATTACTTTTATTAACACAAATTATTAAGCTAATCTATTTTTCTATTATATCATTACAATCACTTTATTTAAATTGATTTATAATAACTTTTTTCTCTTTTCACATCTCAATATTATTATGAAAAATTGTACATACTATAATTATTCTCAAACACAATATTTATAAGCTATATTTAAAATAATCTTATAAATAATAAACAATTAATAACTCTTGCCCGTCTCTTTGGTATATAACATGAAAACAGCAAAATATACACGTATTTAAGCCGAACATACAGAAAGGAACTCTATTATGAAAAAAACATTCATAATCTTATTAAGCACTACTCTTATCCTATCCTTAACCGCCTGCAAGAACTTTTCTTCCATGAAGGAAACATCCACTATCTCAGAGGAAGGAAAAGCAGCAATTAGCAATCATGTAGGCTTACCTAACCCCTTTATTGATTGTGCCACCATACAAGATGCTGAAAAAATCGTAGGTTTTGAAATCTCCACCCCTCATATTCTTCCGGATGGATATACTCAAACCAGCATCCAGGCAATTGAAAATGGGTTTGTACAAATTATGTACACCAACGGAGAAGATAACATCACCTACCGCCAGGGAAAGGGAAATGCAGATATAAGCGGGGACTATAATGAGTACACGGAAAAAAACATAGAAGAACGAAACCAGATACAAATTATATTAGAAGGAGATTTGGGAAACGTAAAAAAAGCTACGTGGCAACATGATGGATATACTTTTTCTATTACTATCAACAATGAGAACAAAGGTATTAGCCAGGAAGTGATAAACGCTATGATTGATAGTGTTTACCCAGATAAAGGGGCAAATTAGAGCAAAAGAAAAGCCGAAAACCAATAATTTCAGGTTTTCGGCTTTCTAATTACGTTCCCGAGGTGATTTGAACACCCGGCCTACCGCTTAGGAGGCGGTCGCTCTATCCAGCTGAGCTACGGAAACATTTCTGCTGGCAGCAATTGCTGCTTCACAGTGCACTAATTATTATATTAACAATTGTCCTTTTCGTCAAGACATAACTTCCATTATTATAATTTCACTTTGAAATTTACGTCTCCCTGCATCCAGATCTGTCCTTTGAACCTGCGTCCAACCTCAGGGGTTCCCACCAAGTCTTTTTTAGCGATACCAACATGGAAAATCAAATCGCTGCACTCTATGGTAAAATCATAGACCTCTTCCTCTGTGATCTTATTTTTCTTCTCATCAATCTTAATGATTTCACCAATAATGGAATACTGGTCGCATTCGATGCCACAAGGCATAAAGCAGGAATCAATGATGGAATAAAGATCTTCCTTCATGGCTCTTCTGGAAGCCTGAGAATATAAATCAATATCTTCAATGGTGAGGGTTTCCATAGCATCCTCATCCCCATTTTTCGCTGCCTCTAAAAGAGTGTTTCGGTCTTTGGCTGCAACTTTTGCTTTCTCTCTCTGGGTATCTGTTTTCTGAATCGGTAGAAGTATCTTACCGCTGACGGACAGACCAGAAAGGCAGACATCCTTTGTATCCATGGTTTTATTTCCGATTAAACGCTCACGGCATTCAAGGGAATTGTCTATATAAAATATGAGGGAAATACCCACTTTATATTCATCTAAAAGACCGGCATAAGTCTCCCGCTCCGTATGGCGCTGAATGGAACAGGGAACATTTGATGTCATATCACTGGTTTTCAAATAAGGATAGTAGTAGCTTCTTTGGAAATTCCCTTCCTGGTCCACCTCTCCGTACATGGCAATCCCCATTCCTGGAGCCACTTCCTTACGAAGCTCACAAAGATTGGAATCTTCATCAATCTGGATCCGCTTTAAACCGGAAAGATCTTCACAGAGCTGGTCCAAAAGTTTCTCTATGTCCCGGTCTTTCTCATAAAGGCTAAAACCAATGGTTCTTAGGAATTTGTGCATAGAATCATCACCTGCTTTCTGTTTAATTGCATATTTTTCAAAAAAACAATAAGGCGAAGAACACTCCGCCTCAAGTCTTATCGCTTATTATATACTAAAACCATTCACAATGCCAGTAAAATTTTCTGGATGAGATCAGGATTATACGATTCCCTGAGCCATCATGGCATCCACTACTTTTTCAAAGCCTGCAATATTGGCTCCTGCCACATAATTACCGCTCACGCCGTAACGCTCTGCTGCATCTGCTGCTTTTCTGTAGATGTTAACCATAATATCATGAAGCTTTTCATCCACCTCTTCAAAAGTCCAGGAAAGTCTCTGGCTGTTCTGAGACATCTCAAGTGCTGAGGTTGCAACGCCGCCTGCATTGGCTGCCTTTCCAGGCATAAAGTAAATACCATTCTCAAGGAAGTAATCCGTAGCTTCTCTGGTGGAAGGCATATTAGCTCCCTCTGCCACTGCAAAGCATCCATTTTTCTTTAATTCTTTGGCATCGTCTAAATCCAATTCGTTCTGAGTTGCACAAGGAAGAGCGATATCACATGGAATTGACCAGATGCCTTTGCCTTCTGTAAATACAGCCGTCTTAACCACATCTGCATATTCCTTAATACGTCCTCTGCGAACCTCTTTTATTTCCTTAACCAGATCAAGCTGGATTCCTGACTCATCGTAGATATAACCAGCAGAATCACTTAATGCTATAACAACTGCTCCAAGCTGCTGTGCTTTCTCTGCTGCGTAGATTGCTACGTTTCCAGAACCAGAGATCACTACCTTCTTGCCATTTAGATCCTTACCGTTATGTTTAAGCATCTCATCAAGAATATAAACGAGGCCGTATCCAGTTGCCTGAGTTCGCACCAGAGAGCCGCCGTAGTTAAGTCCCTTACCAGTTAGAACGCCTTCATATAATCCAGTCATTCTCTTATACTGTCCGTAAAGGAATCCGATCTCTCTTGCTCCTACGCCAATATCTCCTGCTGGAACATCCTGATCTGCTCCAATGTATCTGGATAATTCGGTCATAAAGCTCTGGCAAAATGCCATAACCTCACGGTCGGATTTTCCCTTGGGATCAAAGTTAGAGCCACCTTTTCCGCCACCAATTGGAAGTCCAGTCAGGGAGTTTTTAAATGTCTGTTCAAATCCTAAGAATTTTAAGATGCCCTGATTTACAGATGGATGAAGGCGAAGGCCTCCCTTGTAAGGACCGATAGCGCTGTTAAACTGTACACGGAACCCTTTGTTTACCTGTACATTGCCATTGTCATCAACCCATGGCACACGGAAGGAGATGATTCTCTCCGGTTCAACGATACGCTCCAGCAATCCCATCTTGCGGTATTTCTCTTCATTTGCACTTATCACCAGCTTTAAAGAGTCCAATACTTCTTTTACTGCCTGATGGAATTCAACTTCCCCTGGGTTTTGATTTACGACTCTTTCATAGACCTCATCCACGTATGACATCATTTTATTTCCTCCTTGGATTATGAATCACTTCAACTGCTTAATATAATTAAGTTTCCAAAAAAAGGCAAAAAGAGGCCAGAACTCTCATAGTTCCGGCCCCTTTGCCTGTTCACTTCCTGAAGGAAATTATAACAAGTTAATTTAATAAAGTCAATAACAGGTTTGGTTTAATTATTCTCCTTTTCTTTATTCTTTTTTGTAAGTGCTGCATAAAGAGCCAGCATAAATCCGGATAGTGTAACCATCACTTTTCCTGCGTTATTCTTACGCTCTCCTGTCTTTGGAAGCCTTGCCAGAGGTACATTCCCATCATCCACCTGCAATAGTTCTGCAGACTGGTCTGTGGGAAGATTAGCAAGGGGTACTGGATCAGGCACTATGGTGACCGTTGGACTGGTTGGTCTTCCACCGCCGCTGTCGTCCCGATCTCCTCCTGTACTTATTTTTGCGTCTTGAATGGAAATGGTGAATCGGTTGACACCGTCTAAGGTGACTGGCGGTATGTTGTTGTTAATGTAGTAACCGGCAGGAGCTTTTGTTTCAATAAAGGTATACGTATCCTTTGGCAGCCGCTTGATGATAAACTGCCCATCATCTCCAGTTACAATGGTTCCTGCAACGGACTGATTCGGCGTATAGCCGGCAAAGGATCCCTGATACAGCATCACATACCTGCCATCAGAGGCTTTCAATAAAAACTCTGCCCCCTTAAGTCTTAGGTCTGCAAATATTGCATTTGTCTTTAGAACCGTTATGGCGGACGGCATATTTTCAACTGGCCCTTCCGTCTTTGTTAGCAGACCAGAGGTGGTATAGAGAACTTCTTTGTTCGCACTTCCAAGGGTAAATTCTCTGGTCCATGGCTGAGTGCCTAAGATATAGCCGTCTGGAGCTTTTGTCTCTGTCAGCCGATAAGTTCCATAAGGAAGGTTTTCGATTGCACCCTTCCCTTGCAGCGCAAAGGATATGGTATTTCCCCTTACCTGATTCAGATCCCAGGATGCTCCCTGAGCTGCCGCTAAACTGCGGTAGTTATCCCAGGCGCCAGGGACTAAGGTTTCCAGGTTTGTAAGGGTAAATTCTGCCCCATTCAGCCTGATGCCTTTTTCCTCTCCATCTACCTTTTCAAGTTCGATTCTTCCTGTGCTGATTTGATTGGTTACAAGCAGCTCCGTCGGCTGGTTATCTGGTACAGAGACCTTTCCATCCGGATTTTTTAATATTGTAATGGTTCCATCCAGGTTTACCCTGATGTAGAAAGGCTCCAAGGAATCGTACCGGTCCGTCGCGATCTCTTTTAACTGATAATCCCCGTGCTTTAAGCCTAGTTGAATGATTCCATCTTCTCCGGTGGTAAATAATCCAGTACCGGAATCGTCCTCTGCGTGGAACCGTTCCGATCCAAACAGGGATAATAGTCCCCCGTCTTCATACTTGCCCGGTCCCAGAATGCGAAATTGCATTCCGCTTATGTTTCGGCCTAAATTGTCTGTCTTACGAAGCTGAATCTCAAATTGAGCACGTTCATTTACAATGACGTTGTTATTTCCAAGATCGGCTTCTTTTTGTTCTTCTGTCAGGGTAAAATCAATGACTGTTTTTCCGCTAAGGCTTAAGTATCCGGTTGGTGCCATTTCCTCTTTTAAGGTATAAGATCCATAAGGAATTCCCTTTAAGGAAATGTGGCCATTTACTGCCGTAAACAGGATTTTCCTTTCCTCTATTGCCAGATCATCCATTCCCATATTTTGTAGATCATCCTGGCTCATGGCCTTTAGATTGGTAATAAAGTCATTCCATGCTCCCTCTACCTGGGATTTCTTTTCTGTGACAGAGAATCTGGCTTCCTTTAGCTTTTCTCCTGTTTCTTTGTCTGTCTTATCAAAGGTCAGCGCTCCGGTGCCGTAATAATTGGTTATAAAACTATTTCCGTCTGCCTGAACGGTCTCTACTTCACTGTCGTTCTTTAAGGTCACTGGGTAAACGTTATCACTGCGTTCAAATCCGGTTGGGGCTTTTGTTTCTTTTACATAATAGGTGCCAAGTGGAAGCATTGCTGATTCGCCCGCTCCGTCTGTTCCGGTGATGATGGTTGCTTGTTTGGTTGTTAAATCCTGGTCAGAATAGATTTCAAATTCAGCTCCAGCAAGCTTCTTTTCATGGTCATGAGCTGACGTTTTGATAAGCCTGATTTTTGCCTCACTTCTTACATCATATACCACCACAGCATCTCGGTTTCCAGAAGATAGTACGGTAATCTTTGTATCTCCGGTGAGAGAATAATGCTCAGGCGCTTTGATCTCTTTTAAGATGTACTCTCCGGCTGGCAGACGTTTTATGATTGCTTTCCCATCGGGTCCAATGACAAACCGGGTGGTTTCGTCCTGTTGATTCTTCACTCCAAGATAAGAAAGCGTATCATTCAGGCTTACATAGCTTCCGTCTTGAGTAACCAGGGCAAATTCAGCTCCAATAAGAAGCTTTTTCGTAACCTCATCCTGTTTTTCAATGGTTAATACATGAGGTTCATTTTCCACTCCCTGAGTGCCGGTTAGGATAAGGCCTTCTGGACTTTCTAACTTAAATTCCTTTCTCCACTCCTTCCCAGGCTCTAAGATATATCCAACAGGTGCTTTTATTTCTTTTAACGTATAACTTCCATATGGAATCTGAGTCAGGGTTCCGATTTTATTCGTCTCAGTTCCTGTAACTTTAAACCGGATAAAGAGTGTTCCATCTTCCTCTCCTGTGGTCACGTCAGACACTCCCAGACCTGTAATATGCTCCTGGTAGGCCTTAAACGCTCCTTCAATTAAGGAAGTTCCACTAAGCTCAAATTCTGCGCCTATGATTGGCGTATGGCTTTCCCCATCCCGTTTCTCAATGGCAAGAGGTGCTGTCTTAACTGTATTTTCTACTGAGATGTTAATTTCCTTCTGCTGCGGGCTTACTAAGGTGAGCTCTTTTCTGTTATCAGAGCCAAGTAACGATACGTTTCCGCCTGCTGCCACTCTTACATAGAAGGGTTCTATTGATTGGTAACCGTCGGAAGGAAGTTCTCTGATCTTGTAGTCGCCATAAGGCAGGTTCCAGGTGATAAGGCCCTCTTCATCGGTTTCTTTTACTTCATATCCTGTATTGTCCGCATCTCTTAATACAAGACGTTCCTTCGAAAATGGTATCCAGGATTTGCCTTCATAGGTTCCTGGTCCTTCAATAGCAAAGGAAATACCTTTTACCTGTTTGTTACCTGAACTATCTGTTTTCCTTAACGTGAGGAGGTAACCAGCCCTTGTATTGGCAATTATATTACCTGAAATTCCTGGCAATGTCACCTTCTCCCCGTCATTGGAAACCTTAAAGTTCAGATCTCCTTGTTTCTTTGTAATGTCATACCCTTCCGGTACTCGAATTTCTGACAAGGTATAGGAACCATATGGAATTCCTGTAAGCGTAACATCTCCGGTCAAGGTTTCAAATTCCAGTCCCTGATCCGTTTCCTCTGCTTTTGCGACTCCCATTGATGTTTGTTTCCCTATGACATCTGCGGTAAATGCCTTCCAAGCCAATTCTGGCACGTCAGACTGAGCCTTTAGTAAAAAGGCTGCCCCTGGTAAATTAGTTCCAGTTACTTCATCCACTTTGTTAAATGTAAGAGATCCCATTTTGTAAGCATTCTTAACTGTAACAACACTTGGAATTGGGTCTTCTTCTGTCTTAAATTCCTTGCTCTTAAGTACCCAGGCTTTTTGCTCCTTTACCTGAAAGGATTTCAATGCTTCCATCTCTGTGGACTGGGCATTATCCATCTCATACCCTTCCGGTGACTGATCTTCTACAACGATATAATTCCGGTAATAGAATAAATCTCCTGCATGAAAGACTGCCTCCCCATCCTCCAAAGTCGTACTACCTTCTACTGCTGGAGCGCCTAACACCTTGGTATCTGTAATTGCAGTATTTTGAAGTGTCTCCATCTCATCATTGGTATAAGGTCCATAAATACTAAAATGAACTCCTTTTACCGGATTACCAAGTGAATCGGTCTTCTTCACCTTCACATTACGGTAAGGTACAAATCCAATATCCTTTGTGGTATCATACTCGCCGGAGGTGGACCATAAGAAGAAGTCTTCGGATACGTATCCGGTTTTTCCATCCTTAAAGTTACTGTCAGCACTCTCCGATTGGTTCCTTCCGCCTTCTCTTAAGGTAGCGGGTGTTCTTGATCGTCCTGCCTCTTTATTCTCTCCGTCAGCCGTCATAAATGGCTTCGTAAGCTTTAAGATCAAGTCTTCATAGCCCGTGGGCATCTGTCCTGTGGTCACACGAATTCGGTAATGAGCTGGGTCATCTCCTTTAAGCTTTGATACATTCAAAACCTGATTCACATACCAGCTATTTTCCTCTTCCTGAGTAAATTGTGTTCCAGTGATACCAAAGGGTTTGGCTGGCGTCAATCCGCCAAAGGTGAATCTGGCATCTGGACCTGCTGCCCCTACCACCTCATCGTCTCCGCTCTTTCCATACTTAATCAGGCTGACATTAAAATAGCCGGATGTAAGTACTGGTAACAGATCGGTAAGAAGGTGATCTCTGGATGGTTCTGTATGTTGTATCCCTCGGTTGATTTCATCAATAAAGATGCGCCCGGACACTTTTACATCACCTGGTACTAAAAGGACCTGAGTCGAATTGCTGTTTTGCATCTGCCCAGTGGGTTTTTCGTTTCCGTTTTTTCCACCTTCCCTATAGCTGTAAGTAAGTGCAAAGTCATTCACCGCATAACCATAGGCCACTTCTTCTAGTTCCTTTGACGTGTTATATGGCACTGTAGTTTTGTAAACAATTACCAGATTTTCTCCTGGTGCCAGGTAGAAGTCCTTATCAGTGATCTTTAACCGGAAAGCACTAGGATCGCTGCCACTGCCGGACCAGAAGCCATTGCCATTGTCGCTTAAGACTCCGCTTTTTGCAGCTTTTACTGTGTTTTTGTTGTCAAATGCCTGATTGGAATAAGACATCTGATAATTAAAGTCTTCAACCTTTCGCCCTGGATCGCTGTCATCCTTCTTATTTTCAATGGATATGGACTGGATATTTTCAAACCGTATCCGGTAATCACTTAAGCGGTTGTTGCTGTCAGCGTTTAAATCTCCTTTCGTCGGAAGGATATCCATAAGCTGAAGACTGGAAACGTAATTGGTACTAGAATCGTTGTTAATAGTTAGCCGATATAAGACAGAACCATCGTAGGACGTATCTCCGTCTCCGTCAATGGTCTTAGCTGTTCTGCCTGCCGTTGTACCAGATACAAACCTGGTGTCTAAATTGCCTTTCACTTCTTTAAAAGGTCTAAGGCCTGTTCCCGTGCTCATGAAATTTTCCGCGGAATCAGAGACGTATCCGTAAGAGCGGTACTTCTCCTCTGGAAGGAGCACTCCACTTGGCAGGTCAGCACTTGGCCACTGGTCTCCTGAATTGGTTTCCACCATAAAGGAGGCACCTGTTTTATTCAGTGAGAAAGCTGGCTGAAGAACGTCACTGGTGACATAAAGCTTATTTAAAATGTTTTTGCCATAGCTTACAATGTTGCCTGCTACCTTTGCCTGAACCCCTACGGTGACCTGTTCATTTTGTTTTAACTCTCCGCTTAATACAATGAACAGGGTTTCCTGCCCCGTAAGAGCATCCACCTTTTTCACGGTCTTTTCAATCCCTACTCCCTGAGGCCCTTTGACAATGGAAACGGCTTTCAAGATCCGGTCTTCCCCATCTACCTCTCCAGAGACTGTAACCCCTTCTGGTATGTGGTCAATGAGTACGGGTTTTCTCATGGGGACGATGTCGGGATCATTGCTTTTCGTCACATTTTTCACCGTTAAGGTGTAATTTAACATGTCACCTGACTGAACTTCTTTCATTGGTGTTACATTTTTCTCTGCTGTAATCACAGGCGCCTTGCTCTGGACGATAGGAATGTTAACAAAAGAAGCCTGTTTTTTTGTCTTTATCTCCTGGCTTAATATTCCTTTGCTATCCCATTCCCGGTAGCTGATGGTGGCGTCTGCCTGGTTATTGATGTATTTAATTTCTTCTTTATAGCTTCCGTTTGATAGCTTTGCATCCTGTCGGAATAATTTTACCCCAACCTCAACACTTCCTGGTGTAAAGTCCTGACCTAGAATGTATTTGTGCTCCGTTGAGTTTTTCAAGGTATCATCCCGGTAGCTGATCTGGAACGACTTAACATTCTTTCCGCTAATAGGGCGGATCAAACCGATTTCTCCGTCACCAGATACCTTAATGCTCTGTACACCTCCCACTTGGATTCCCTTAAAGTCATAGAAGGTCACATCTGCCATAATGGTTCCGGTCTTACCTCCGCGTATCCTGTTTTGTTCCGTTGATTTCCCAGGTTTTATGGAGGTTATGGTGTACTTTTCATTGGTGTACTCAGATTCTGGAAGAACGCTCTTACCACTGTTAAGCATGGTAAGTCCAAGGTCCCTTATGACAAATCCATCCAAAGGAATGGAGTTGGTCACATGGGGAGTCAGAGTATAGGTTGCTGTCTGACCGTCATTCCACCATAAATCCTTTAAAGAGGCGGTAAGAGATGTCTTTTCCAAGGTCAGATCTGTTTTCTGCTTCACATTGGTAAATTCAAGAGATACAGGAATGGTGCCTTTTTCAATTGTCACCTCTTTTTTATAGACCGTTCTCTCATCATCCCGGTTAATAATATAGCCATTTTGATTTTCCAGAACCTGTGTCTCTTCCAGCTCATACGTACCAGGAAGAAGTTGTATGGTGGTTCCGGTCTCACCGTATGCCACAGAAATCACATCTCCCACCTGGTTTCCGGTCTTTTTGTCCGTTACTTTTATGGTTGCTTTGATGGAAGCATCCGGGTTCTCCTGCCTGTTGATATCATTTTTAAATATCTTAAGAGGAAGGGCCTCCTGATTATGTGCTTTGAATTCATATACCCCTGGAAGGACTGTATTCTCATCCGCCAGCACATAAAGTTCCTGACTGGTAATGATTTCGCCGTCCTTGCTCACATCTGTGATGACTGGCTTTATAAGACCTTTTTCTCCACCAAAGGAATCCATGCGGTACTTTAAGAATCCTTGCTCCTTTTCCTCAACCTCTTTCACTGCGTAAGCTTCCAAAGGTTCTATGGAAAGTCCCAGGAAGGAAACTTTTCCATTGTTATCTGTAAGTCCCTGTGATACATAAGTCCATGTTCCAGAAGAGGATCTTTTATAAAGTTCAAAGGTCATGCCAGGCTTTAGTACTTCGCCATTTCCATTTCCGCTGTACTTGGTTACCCATAAGTCCACTCCGCTCTTATTGGGCATAGTGACCTCTGTGGTCTTTCCAGTCTCAGCTAGGAGCCCTTCTTCTGGGAATGCAGTTTTAATACTAATGTAGCCAGCTGGAGCACTTACTTCCTTAATGTAATACTGGCCGTCGTGGTGCTGCTTTGTAGAGAATATGATTTCATAACTGCCGCTCTGGCCTATTTCGGTGAAATCTCCTACCTTATTGGTAAACTCTGGATCTCCATAAAGCTGGAAGACTCCGCCAGTTAACTTCTTAGTCGGATCTTCTGCCTTCACCTTTGTTAACACTACCTTTGCTTTTGCATATCGGTTCTTAACCGTAACTGATACGGGAGCTTTGGAAGTAAAATCGGCTGCTCCTCCTGCCTGGAAATATCCGTCCCCAAAAAGAGTTCCATTCTCCACTCCATTGTCTGAGGAAAGTACCCAATCTGCATGCTCCTGTTCCTTTAAGTAGTAGGCTCCACCTTCTGGATTTTGAGGCAGCAATATGCTTTTGCTTCCGGTATAATGACCATCTTTCGCTATGAACTGGTTTATCTTAACTTGAACTGGTGTTCCGTTTTCGTCAAGAACTGGTTGATATGCATTGTTTACATAAGTATAAACATCAAATACAATCTGAGCCGGCAGCTTTTCTTCTAACTTACCGTCCTTTATGAAGCCTTCCCCGAACTCCAGATTCTTTGTTATGGTAAGCTCTACCTTTTTCCTGTTATCAATGGAGATGGTTGTGTCTTTATAAGAAGCCCCCATATCTCCGGTCACTGCAACGATTACAGGTCTTGTATCCTTGGTATAACCTTCCGGTGCCTTTTCCTCTGTAATTCGATACCAGCCTGGTGGGGAATCCTTTAAGGCATAGGAGCCATCCCCCTGGTCCAGAAGTTTTCCAGTTGCCAGTGCAAACCCCTGCTCCGGCTTTGAATACCCAGGATCTTCCACGTTCGCTAGCTGACCCTGAGAGTAATCAACTCCTGCGCGGAATTTCATATACTCAACCTTAAACGATGCTCCCTTTAAGCTTGCATCGCTTTGATTGGTCTCCCCATCTTTCTTATAAATTAAGAGTTCTGAAAGCCTTGGGTTTTTAACGGTTAATGTGGAGAGATTTCCAGTCACACTTGCATCCTCGGGCCATAGAGCTACCTGCTCTCCATCTGCCTTTGGAGAATAGCCCATAGTAAACCTCTGAGACTCAAAATAACCAGCCGTAACCAGCTTTGTAGCATCAGTGCTTAAATCTTCCTTTAACAAGGTGTATGGTCCACTCTCAAGCCCTGTGAACCTGGCAATGTATCTTCCATCTTCTGTTTTTTCAACCGTTGCATTTACCGTGGTGCCGGTGTCTCTTTTAATGGTAAATCCAATTCCTTTAAGTCCATCCGGCTTTTCTCCGTTCCAAGTCGTTTTTTCAATTTCAAGGTTGGGGCGTTCCGGGTTATATACATTAACCGTAAGAGGTGAACTTCCCACGGTGAAATAGCGGTAAAGACCAACCTGGCCATTGTACATGGTAAGATAAGTTTTTGCCAAATTACTAGGCAGAGTTTCTTTTATGCGGTAATGCCCGGAGGAAAGCCCTCCTGGTATAACAACCCGCCCATCACTTTTTGTTGTATAGGTTTGGACCTTAACGTACTCATATCCCGTATCCTTCCACTGATACTTCCATAATTCAAATGTTACCCCGCTTAAAGGGGTTCTTGTTATGTTCAACCCATCAAGAGCATCATCGGTTTTTCCAAAGGTATTTAGATCTGGTACATACCCGTATTTCACCAGTGTTACAGGATATTCTAAGGATAAAATGTTCATCAAACGATGGGCTGCATCCTTTGTCTTATCCCAGAAATATTGGGTATCAATAATATCCTTATCCTTATCAACCGTAACAGAAAGATAATGAAGGGTTGGATCCAGACGAACCTTGGAAGGAGCATAGATTTCTTCCAGTGCAAATTCTGCCTGAAGTTGATGTTTCTCTTCATTGAGCTTAAATAAATCTTCCCGGTATAGATTCTTTTCTTCCAGCTTCTGTTTCAGATTATCAAAGTTTATAATCTTTGAAAGCCCATAACCGGTTTTATAGGTTCCGTCAGATTCCAGACCAGTCTCAATAACATCCACAGCAATCAACTTTTCTTTCGTAACCGGATCAAGAAGCCAAATCTGGAACTTCGCCCCGCCCAGTAAGGTGGGTTCTGCTCCTGAGGTTTCATCCTTTAACCATTTATTAAGGGCAATCTGGAAATGATACCGGGCTAGCCCTCCTGGACCTTCTCCGTGAGTGTTTTTTATCTCTGCAATCTTATTATTTCTTCCGTTCTCATATGGATGACGAATGCTTTCGTAGCCTTTATAATCCCCTGCCTTTGGTACAAATACCGCAACGATCTGAGGGCCGTTTGGTAAAACATATCCTACCGCTGGTTCATTTTCTACCAGCCAGTATACCTTTCCAGCTTCCAGAATGGAGGTATCAAATTCTCCGTCTGCCCTGGCTCCTGTTTTTGGATCTATGCGGGTTCCACTCTCATAATGATCAACAGCTTCAAACCTGTTTTTATCTTCCAGATCCTTTAACTGAATGGAGGAAAGAGATTTGTTGTCATCAAGCATTTTAAACAGGGTAAATTTTGCTCCATTTACCTTTTCTGGCCCATGAGGTCTTTCTTTTGGCAAAGCTCCTGCGCATATCTTTAATACATTAAATTGAACCCATGACCTGTAATTATAGAGAGGATTTGTATTTTGAACCAGGGAATCTGCTGTCTGACTTAAGTTCTTTCCCGTATACTTTATGGCATTGTATCTTGATTCTAAATCCCTAACAGGGAGTGTCTTTGAAGGCTCTCCATTTTCTAGTGGAAGAGGGGCTTTCTCTCCCATATTCAAATCAAAGGAAAGACCTGTTTCCTGTCTGTCAGGAACTCTTACCTCTGCAACAAAATACGTATCATTCCGGTTGATGTCCTGAAACGTTGCCACTCCATCATAGGAATTGGTTGTTTCTGTCTTTACGTAATCCGCCAGCTCTGGGTTGGCTGCATTGACTTTGTAGAGCGCCAACTTAACATTTCCCAGTACTCGGTTGATCGGATAAAACTGATCATTCCAACCATCCTGCCAGTATTTCTGGGTTCTAATAGTAAGCTTTGGTTCGTTTTTGATGATAAGATTTTTCCCTCCGGGGGCACCATTTTCCGTGGTTATGATCGTGCCTTCCTTTAGAAATGTTGTAAGTACCTCATATGACTGGAGATAACCGGATGGCGGTGTAATTTCTGCAATGACATAAGAAATCCGGTTGCCATTATCATCAAATATTTTTAATGAGCTGCTGTCAAAAATCACTTGACCATTGGAATCGCTGGTCTTTTGCTGGATGGCTTTCTTAATGCTGTTTTCCCAGTCATTTTCATTGAAATCCTGTTTGTTGAAAATGCCAAGAACCGCTCCCTGAACGGAAGTATCCTTAAGAGCGTCCTTTTTAATTACCTTAACTCTTCCAAGATTCTGGTAGTTCTCAAAAGGCTTACTTCCCTGGTTGAAATTAAGATCCACTTTCTTTTCACTGCTAGTGGTAGCTGCTGTTATGGTAAATGGTCCGTAGTAGACCTGGGATCCCATAATCTCATATCCAGGATAAACACCATCCCCTTGTTCTGTAAACAGAAATCTAGGATTAATGATGTTATTCGGTACGTTTTCCTTAAAGTAATACGTTCCAGGCGCAATGGGTTGACTCTGATTTGACACCAACGTATTGCTTCCATTTGGGAGCGCTATCTGATGGAAGCCACTTCCATCCTTTGTATACACCTCAAAGGGAGCAGAAATATTACTTGTGTCTGTTCCATCTGACTGATGAAGAATCTTCTTCAAGCTAACTTCTTTAAAAGGCTTGTTGTAAACGATCTTCTTTAAAGGTTTGGAGCTGGAAAACCACTCTTCCAGCATTTTTCTAGTCACCGGTCCGTTTGGTGTTGTTAAGATGCTGGTATCTTCCTTTACGTAGTTTTTGGGAGCTTCTGTTTCCTCCACCACATAAGTGGTTCCAGGATCAAGTGATATAAATTTCCCACTTTGGGTAATTGCACCTGCGTATACTTGCTGATTATTATCTTGTCTTGTTATTTTAAATTTTGCGCTGATGCTGGCCTTTGTATTTGTGATGTCATACTTATAAAACCAGTAAGGAACCTTTTGAGGAACGTTATAAGCATTGACGCTACTTTCCTGCTCCCGTTTCACTTCATATGGTCCAATCACAGGCTGACTTACGCCATTAATATTGGCTTCCATCATTTTCTCCGGATCTTCCGATTCCAGACGAGCATCTGTGTTCAATTCGTACCAGTAATATTTTTTTGTAACATCAAGACCCTTAACGGTAATGGCTCCATTTGAGTCTGTCTTATAAACGAGACCATTACTTACTTCAGTCAGGGCTCCTCCATTTTTATCGGAGGAGTAAAGCTTAAAGCTATAGTTTTGCTTGGAAGCACTTTTATTTAAGGTTCCATTGGAATTGATTGCCCAAACGGTTTTGTTAAGCTTTAAAGTTCCACCCTTATTGTTCTTAACTTCCAGCTCCTTGGTATTAAGAGGAGAAAGGGTAAATTCCTTATAGAGATACGTATTGTTGGAAATAATCTCTTTCTTGAACCCATCCTCTGGACGGTTTCCGTCCGAATAACCATCCGGAACGTATTCCATTAATCGGTAATTAATCTTATTCCCATCCTTACCCATAACAGGGAGAAGAACATTAAACTGACTGTTTCCATCCAGTGAATAAGATGTTTTTAATCCTACGGTTACTTTTGTCCAGCTACCACCATTTACCGATTGTTCAATCCAGAATCTATCATTAAAATCCCCTCTAAGACTGGATGGAACCGGGATATATGCACCGCTATCCCCCTGAACTAACTTTGTAACGTTTAATCGGCCCTCGTTTAAGGTATTGATTATAGTATTGTCTCCCTGTGCAAGATGTGAGATCTCTCCTGCCTTAACGGTTACCGGATAATCCTTTGTATCAAGAATATATCCATTGGCGCTTTTTTCCCGAACAACATAATCTCCAGGTGATATAGGCTTAAACTGTACCAATCCGTCATTACCTGACTTAACTGTCTTAACCTCAGACAAGGTGCCATCTGACTTCTTTTCTAAAAGGGAGAATTCTGCCCCTTCCAGTGCGGTTAATAGGGGCTGGCCCGTATAACCATTATTCCAAAGCTGAGCTTTCTTATAAAACTCAACAGAGCCTTTTCCAATGACTCCATTGATTACGGTAACCGTTTCTGATGCCCCTTCTTTCAGAGTCACATTTATGTTGTTTTCCGTTATTGCTGATTTCGAACCTACTTTTGCCGAGGTAAATGCAGTGCCTGCAGGTATTTTTTCCTCTCGGATAACATAAGTACCAGGATCAACCTGGATTTCAATATACCCCCGGTCTGCGGTCGCGTAGCTGCCTTCTTCTCCAGCTTCTTTCGATGGGTTTACTGCAATGATTCTGGAATCTATCTTTTTCCCATTCTGATCAATGACTGTGTAGTTTTCATAAGGAGTTTCCTTTCCTGACCCATCCAGAGAAAAGATCTGAAAACCTGCCATTCCAGGGTACTCCTTTTCCATAGAAAGACCATAATCCTTTATGGTTCCCACACCTTCATCAATCTGTTTTTTAATCCGAATCACTGCCGGGCGGTTTACTTCGTGAATCTTAACGTCTGCATAGGAATCCTCACTCACCAGTGTTCCAGTCCCAAGCTTTGCATACTCCAGATGAGCATTGTTGCTTATGGTAAACACGGAGGCATCCGAAACACGGGAATCGTTATACTTTAAGAGAAATGGCTCATAGGGATAGCGAGCTGTCACCAAGTAAGAACTGTAAGTAGGTGCCTGATCTGATACGTAAATATGATCCGCGCTGTTTTGCCCCTGGGTCTTATATTCACGAAATGAAATGGATCCATCCCCATTCTTCTTTGTATCAAGGTTGGAACCATCGGCCCAAACTGCGGTTACGGATATGGGCTTCATTTCCTCAGACGCTCCCGCTGTCTTTACAGTCAAAGAGTCTGTTATCTTAAAAGAATCCTTTTCAAATCCCGTACGACCATAAGTCTGATAAATAGTTCCTGCTGGCTGCCTTGAGATATCGCCAGAGCTGCCCTTCATCCCCACTTCAATGAGATAAGTAATGTCCACGAACTGTGGTACCCCTTTATCATCTCTAGAGACAACATAGGAATTATCATTAGGATAAACCCTTTTTTTAATGTGCCAGCTATCATCAGAAACCAGCTTAAGAGTTGTGTCGCTTGGCTGTTCTCCATAGGTCATAGTTTCAATGCTGCCCGGATAAGTCACATCGTCCTTATTTGTTTTGTCTGCCACCTTTACCTTGGCATAAAATGCTACGCTTTCCTCTGACAAGGTAAATTCTTCGCCTACTGCCCGCTCCCCGTTACCATCAATCCAGGCATTAACCGTAATGCTGTCAAGTTTACCAGGCAGAATTTCATTGTTCTCATTCCCAACGTGAATCTCATAAACGTTTTGACCATTTCCCGTGGAAATGAACTTCACCTTACCTGCTTTTTCTTCTAAATGAATGCCTTCTGGAACCGTAAATTCTATCCTGGCATCTTCATAGAGATCAAACAAGGAAAGCTTGCCCCCTGCGGCGTACTCATAAAGAGGTGAAGTCTGCATGGCATAAGTCAAGGTATAGCTATAAAGAATCCCTGCCTTAATTGGTCCGGTCTGACTCTGAGTGAGATGAAGCTCTACCACGTCCTTTTTATCTTCCGCATCGGGTCCATAGTAGGTAAGTGCTGTTTCATATGGTGATAACTTAACTTCACTGTTAATGGCTGAACTTAAGGTACTAATACCAAAACTCCTGACCACTAAATCAAAAGAAGTTTGATTTAAAAATGAAAATAGGGAAGTATCTTCCTCAACTCCCATAAGTAAATCCCGTTCCTCATTAGATAAAGAACGCTCACCTAGGGAAATAATATCCGCTGAATCAAAAACCAACGGATCTGCTTCAGCCTGAGACGCTGTAGCAATTTTAGGTTCTGCCTCAAAAAGAAGGGGAACCTCATGCTTTGATATTGAGATTGAGAGAGCTTTTTCTGAATCTGTACCTTGCTCGCTCTTACTATCATTCACACGATTGCTTTTATCGTGTGAATTCAATGTATCTTTATTTCCGTTTTCTTCCTTGTTTCCGGTTTCCCCACGTAAGGATTTATTGCTATCTGCTTCGGCACCTTTTATTTCATCACTTTTTGTCTGGTTATTATTCGTATTATTATTTGATGTGTTATTGTTTGATGTATGATTACTTGATGTGTTATTGTTTGATTTATCATTGTTTGATTTATCATTGTTTGATGTATTGTTGTTTGAAGCATCGTTGTTTGAGGACTCATTGCTTGTAGTCTCATTGCCTCTTGTTTCGTTGCCTGTAGCTTCATTACCTTTTGTTTCGTTACCTACTGTTTCACTATCTGCTGTCTCATTACCTGTTGTTTCGTTTGTTATTGTTTCATTATTATTTAACTCATCATTTTTAGTTTCACCATTTTGTACCTGACCATTTTCTCCCGTAACCGTCTGAGTACCATTAGCTCCACCAGATCCAGAGGAGTTAGCGCCGCCTCCAGAGATAGTCGGTTCTAAGCCAGCCTCCGCCGGGTCATTCTCCCCCACCACTGCAAACTCACTGATCGAAGCGTCTGTTATAGCAATGTCCTCTCCAGTAATGTTAAGCCTGAACTGACATTCTCTGTCCTTGTAGCCATTAATACCAATGATCTGCACGCTTTTTAAAGCAGCTTCCTGGCTGATTCGGTCAGAAGGATCAAAGTCAGAAAATGGATCTCCCCCCAGCGTATCAGACACAACCACCAGATACATGGCCTTCCCCACTTTTTTTTGTAAAATCAGGGTTTTCCCTTCTAATTCTTCATATATCTTTTGTATGACCAGATCTTTTTGTTCTCCTTCAAAAGGAACCTGATCCTCATTAAATTCCGGTCTGCGGTCGGAATCTTTCTTAAGTACTTTTAAAATGGCTGACTGGGTAACTTTAACATCAATTACCCTTCTGGCCTCGGAGGGTGTTGCCTCTGACGGGGTTGCCAAATCTGCACTGGATGGCGTAGCCGCCTTATGTACTGTGTTTTCTGCCCCAAATGAAGTCATTGCCCCAAGCTGAGATACATTGCCCGTAATAATTGCGGCCGTAAGCAGCCAGGCAACCGCTCTTTTTAAGCGGCTCGCTCTTCTTCTAATACCTTTCATTTCATACCTCCACTTCTCCGTTTCCTACTAAAAACGGTCTTATTTATCAATCAAATAGCTTATTTCACATTTATTTTTAAATTATATATAATCCTGGTTACATGGTGGTTATTTTTTCCATATTTTTCATTTTGAACTTTAATATTCTTAAAACTTTCTTAACCGATTCGAGGCATTGTAAACCATAAATACATTTTAAGTTGACAATCTGTTTTTCCTATGTTAACATTCCATTAGAAATTTATACTTAAACGGAGGATGATCCATTTATGAAAGCAGAACCGTCTATAAAAAATAATAGTAAAATCCAGGCCAGACAAGCTTTTACCACAAAAGAACTAGCCATTGCTGGTATGTTTGCTGCAGTCCTTGCTGTTATTTCTCAGATAGCAATTCCAATGCCAACAGGAGTGCCAATCACCATTCAAATCTTTGGAGTTGCCCTGGTGGGAATTATACTTGGCTGGAGACTTGGTGTCTTAGCCACAGTCGTGTACATTCTCCTTGGAGCAGTTGGTCTTCCCATCTTTTCTAACTTCAGAGGTGGAATCAATGTACTTCTTAGTTTAACAGGAGGTTATGTCTGGGGCTGGACGATTATGGTCTTTTTATGTGGATTAAGGCCAAAGACAGGAAGCAAGTCACTTAACACTCTTTTATTGTTTCTGCTTCCAGTTTTAGGTACCATCGTAGACGAAATCATCGGCGGTCTCCAGTGGGCAGCTTTGTCTGGTGATATGTCTCTATATGGAGTATTTACTTACTCCATGGTTGCATTTGTTCCAAAAGACATATTCCTGACCATCCTGGCAGTTATCATTGGGATTCCGATCAGAAAGGCAATTCATAAGTTAATATAGAAGGAAGTAGAAATAAGTGCACAAAAAATACGGTTTGTTGGGGCCATCACAGCCCAATCAAGCCGTATTTTTTTCGTAATCCGAAAGATTCTCTGTAAAAACAGTATAGTAAATTTATTTTGCAACCGCCTCTTTTATTCACCCATTTTTACGTGGGTCGCTTGACAGGAGTAGGGATAAATCTTAAAATAGTTTTTAGTGCATTTAAAATCATATGACAAAGAAGGGATTCACCATGATACAGGAGATTTTGCCTCACATATTTTGTAATGATTTTCAAGTTAAAACGGCTGATCCCAGCAGTTACTTCTTATATTTTCTGGATGGACGCATCATGCTTTCTGATGGCGAATCCAAAGAGATTCCCCAGTTTGACGCACTTGAAGGAAGTATGGAAGATGCCATAGCCCACTGCGACTATCTCTTTTCCATTGATGAGATGAATTTCTATCTTGTCGATGAATCAGAAGTTACCCTTAGAGAATCGGACCACATAAAGTTTTATAAAGCAAGTATCATCAGAGAACTAACTCCCCTTTGGGTCTCTTTTGCGGCGGCCTCAGCGCAACATCTTCACCGCTTTTACACTTCAAACCGCTTTTGTGGTTGCTGCGGTTCTTCTACCATGAAAAGTAAAAAAGAAAGAGCGGCTGTTTGCACCTCCTGCGGCAATACTGTGTACCCCAAGATATCACCTGCTGTCATTGTAGGAGTGACTTACAATGGTAAGTTGCTTTTAACTAAATACGCTGGTAGAGAATACACCCGCTATGCTCTGATTGCAGGATATACGGAATTTGGGGAGACGCTTGAAGAAACCGTAAAGCGAGAAACCTTGGAAGAGGTAGGAATCCGGGTAAAGAATATTCGGTATTATAAAAACCAGCCATGGGGATTTAGCGATTCCATCCTGGTTGGATACTGGGCAGAACTAGATGGTCCTCCAGATATTCATCTGGATGAAACCGAGTTATCCACAGCCGTCTGGATGGCCCCGGAAGATATCCCCGATGATTTTACCAATTTAAGTCTTACCCACGAGATGATACTTCTATTTAAAGAAGGTAAGATCAAATAAATTAATAGGATTAAAAAAGAGGTGCCTGGAACGTTATGACTGTCCGTTCCAGACACCTCTTTTATAAAATGTGGAATACCCATTAGAAACCACGGTTCCCCTGGCGGGAACCTGAACCGTTATAAGTATCATATTTAAAAGATCCACACAGGCACCACCTGCATTAAATACACTAAGGAAAATCAAGTAGTGATTCCAAATCCCAAAAGACGAAAGAATCACAGGAATAAGAAAGGATATTAGAAAAAGAGGCATAACCGATACCAAAAGAAACCGTCCTTTGGTAATCTCTTCTTCTGTATACACAAAACCAAACAATCCATTAAATCCCCAGTAAGTCTTCTTGGAATGCCAGGCTCTTGGGATAAATACGCCATGAAAAAACTCATGGACGAGAAGACATAAAATCACACCTGCACCATAGAAGATAAAGGTTAGATCAATGGTCAATTCCACTGACATTCCTTCCTTGTTCATAAAATCAAAGAGAGAAGGGTCCAATAAATAACACCAGTATCCAGCTAACAGCATGAGTAAAATAGACAAAGGAAGGGATAATCCTATGGCAGCGCCAACAGACTTTGGCTCCTTTAACCTCATATACCCTTGTTGCATCAGTTCCTCTGTTCTCTGACCATCCTCTGAAGGTATTTTTTTAATATACTTCATCTTACAAACCTCAATTTCATTTTTATCATAAATACTACCTATATCTTATCACAAAATAAGTCTTCTATCCACCTGATGAGTTTCAACAGCAAAACGGCATAACCAAATATGGCTATGCCGCTTACAATCAGACCTTAATTCATCTAACTTTATTATTTTCCGTAATATGCTTTTAAATACATTTCCTTAATCTCTGCAAAGAGAGGATATCTTGGGTTCGCTCCTGTACACTGGTCATCAAAAGCGTTCTCAACCATTTCATCAAGAGTCTCTAAGAAGAATTTCTCATCAACGCCGTAATCCTTAATGGTCGCTTTGATGCCAACGGCTTTTTTAAGCTCTTCAACCTTAACAAGGAATTTCTTAAATACGTCTGCATCGTCTTTTCCTTCAATGCCACAGAAACGAGCACATTCCGCATATCTCTCCAGAGTATGAGGATACTGATACTGGGAGAAGGTTCCCATCTTAGCAGGTGCCTCAGATGCGTTAAATTCCATTACAAGTGTAATGAGAAGGGCATTTGCCACACCGTGAGGAATGTGGTGGTAAGCACCTAATTTATGAGCCATGGAGTGACATACTCCAAGGAATGCATTGTTAAAGGATAAACCAGCCATACAGGAAGCGTCAGCCATCTTACATCTTGCTTCTACATTCGCACCGTCATTATAAGCGGTAGGCAGGTAATTAAATACGTTCTTCATTGCTTTTAATGCCAGACCATCGGTGTAGTCAGAAGCCATAACAGAAGCATACGCTTCTAAGGCGTGGGTCAGTACATCGACACCAGAGGCGCTTGTTAAGCCTTTTGGCTGACTCATCATGTTATCTGCATCTACGATTGCCATGTTAGGCATTAACTCATAGTCTGCAAGAGGATATTTCACACCAGTCTCCTGATCTGTAATAACAGCGAAGGAAGTAACCTCAGAACCAGTACCAGAAGAGGTTGGAATGGCTATGAAATAAGCCTTCTCTCCCATTTTCGGGAAGGTGTAAACTCTCTTTCTGATATCCATAAAGCGCATTGCCATATCCTGGAAATCAACTTCTGGGTGCTCATACATAACCCACATGATTTTAGCAGCATCCATAGCGGATCCACCGCCCAGTGCGATAATGGTATCAGGCTGGAATGCTCTCATTGCCGCAGCACCTGACTGGGCATTTGCTAAGGTTGGGTCTGGCTGAACATCTGAGAATACGGTATAAACAATTCCCATTTCATCTAATTTATCTGTGATTGCCTTTGTGTATCCATTGCTATATAAGAAGGAGTCGGTAACAACGAAAGCTCTCTTTTTGTTGTATACATCCTTTAATTCACTAAGAGCCACTGGCATACAGCCTTTTTTAAAGTAAACCTTTTCTGGACTTCTAAACCACAGCATGTTTTCTCTCCTCTCAGCAACGGTCTTAATATTGAGCAGATGCTGTACTCCAACATTTTCAGAAACTGAGTTTCCGCCCCAGGAACCGCAGCCTAAGGTTAAAGATGGCTTAAGTTTGAAGTTATAAAGATCACCGATACCGCCTTGGGAAGAAGGTGTATTTACCAGGATACGGCAGGTCTTCATAGCAGCCGCATGTTTATCCATTTTTTCTTTTTCATTTACATTAACATAGAGGGAAGCAGTATGACCATAACCGCCATCAGCAACCAACTGCTCTGCCTTCTCAATTGCTTCGTCAAAGGTTTTTGCCTTGTACATTGCAAGAACTGGAGAAAGCTTCTCATGAGCAAATTCTTCTTCAATATGAACGCTTTCCACTTCACCAATGAGAATCTTAGTCGATACTGGAACATCAATTCCTGCAAGCTTTGCAATGGTGTGTGCTGTCTGACCAACAATCTTTGCATTTAATGCACCATTGATAACGATGGTCTTACGAACCTTTTCAATTTCATCACCTTTTAGGAAGTAACAACCACGTTTTGCAAACTCTTTCTTTGTTTCCTCATAAACTTTTTCAAGAACGGTTACAGACTGTTCAGAAGCACAGATCATACCATTGTCAAAGGTCTTAGAAAGAATGATAGAGTTCACTGCCATCTTAATGTCAGCAGTATCATCAATGACAACAGGGGTATTGCCTGCACCAACGCCTAATGCCGGTTTACCGGAAGAATAAGCTGCCTTAACCATTCCAGGACCACCAGTTGCTAATATGGTGTCTGCACCTTTCATTACTTCATTGGTTAACTCTAAAGAAGGAACGTCAATCCAGCTAATAATACCTTCTGGTGCTCCAGCCTTAACAGCCGCATCAAGAACTACTTTTGCTGCCGCAATGGTAGAATTCTTTGCTCTTGGGTGTGGGGAAATGATGATGGCATTTCTTGTTTTTAAGCTAATAAGTGTTTTAAAGATAGCGGTTGAAGTTGGGTTTGTGGTAGGAATAACAGCAGCGATTAAACCGATTGGCTCTGCAATCTTTTTGATACCATAAGCTTTGTCTTCTTCAATCACGCCACAGGTCTTCGTATCTTTATAAGCGTTGTAGATGTATTCGGCTGCATAGTTGTTCTTAATGACTTTATCTTCAACAACACCCATACCAGTCTCTTCCACTGCCATCTTAGCAAGTGGAATTCTTAATTTATTGGCCGCACTTGCTGCCTCATAAAAGATCTTATCTACTTGTTCCTGTGTAAAGGTAGCAAATACTTTCTGAGCCTCTCTCATGGCTTCCATCTTTGCAATGAGGGATTCCACACTATCAATAATCTCAGGAATTCTTACCTGTTCTTCTTTCTTTGCCATCTTGAATTTCCTCCAATTTTATATGAGCATAAAGGGTTGATTAAGTTCGATATTTTTTTAACGATGTTTCATGAGTTCATTATAAATCATTGTTATTTTTTTGTCAATATATTTTTTTATCATTTTATTCAGGCTTGCTCTATTTTGTTACAAACTCTATATCAATACTTTTATACTTATTAAAACAGCTTATCAATACAATAACCCTTGGATTATAAGGGGAAATATTGATTTTTGAAATTTTATCACACTAAACTGCCTTTAAATCCATATTCTTTGTGCAATATTTCGCAATTACCTTTTTTTGCCTTTATTGAGATCCAATACCAATGGACGGATTTAAAAACTTGGCAAGGCATGCCATGTATGTTATAGTTAGCCCTGGAACCATACTAAGGATTATAAGGCTGTATCATGATTTTTTTTAAGCCTTTTTAATTCTGGTTACAGAATAGATATAAGGGGATTTTAGAATTATGAAAATTACCATCGGAATCGATATTGGAGGAAGTACTACGAAAATCGTAGGATTTCAAGACCATAAATTAAAAATACCTACCTTTGTTAAGGCAGATAATCCCATTGCCTCCCTTTTTGGTGCCTTGGGAAAATTTATTTATGATAATAACATTCAGTTGACTGATATAGAAAAAATTATGCTCACAGGGGTAGGGAGTGCTTACGTAGAACAGCCTCTTTACGGAATTCCTACTTATAAGGTTAGTGAATTCACCTCCAATGGCTTAGGCGGGCAGTATTTTACAGGATTAAAAGATTTGATTGTGGTAAGTATGGGAACCGGGACGTCTCTTGTCCAGGTGAATGGAGATAAGATTTCCCACACCGGCGGCATTGGTATTGGAGGCGGAACCATCTTAGGACTTTCCAGCCTATTATTAAAGACCCAGGATATCTCTCAAATCATGGATTTAGCCAGCAAAGGAAACCTAAGTAACATTGATCTACAGATACAAGATATTTCCAGGAATGCGCTTCCAGGACTTCCACTAACCGCTACTGCGTCTAATTTTGGGAAAGTGCGCAATCTGGTTTCTGATGAAGATATTGCAATTGGAATTATTCATATGGTACTCCAGGTCATTGGAAAATCAGCCATTTTATCATCTTTAAACAGCAACATTCATGACTTTGTGATGACAGGAAATTTGGTTAAATTCCCTCAGTGTAAGGAGATTTTCCAATCCCTGGAGACTATGTTTGACGTTCATTTCATCATCCCCGAGCATGCAGAATACAGCACTGCCATCGGAGCCGCTCTTACAGAAGAACGTGGCATGGAAATGAAACAAATATTATAAAATTAATTAAAATTCAAACACTTTACTTTCGCCGGTAAGAGTATTTATGGTGGCTTTTGCATTCTTTAGGTATAGTACTTCCATTTTATTATCGTCAACCGAATACATTTTACTTAATGCACCAGGATACTCTTCCATCATGGCGACTCTTGCTTCTCTTCGATCATCTGGTACCACTTCACATTCCAAACGGATAAATGTCCCCTTGTTCATACCACTGATTTCGACCTTTGGATTCTTTTTCATTTGATCAAACACTGGTTTTTTATTATTGGTAATGATATAAAGCTTTCCCTCAAAAATGCATACAGCTCCAAAGGGACGAACTCTAGGCTGATCTCCGTCTATGGTTGCAAGATAGAATGTCCCACATTCTTTTAAATATTTAAAAATCTCTTCCATATCGTTATTCCTTTCTTACTATCCTATTTTTTAATATATTTATTATATCTCCATTCTAAAAAAATGCAATGAAAAAGCAAGTGCATATTGGCAGCGCTTGCTTTTTTTTGAAAAATTCTAATTGTATTTATGAATGATATCCCAATGCCTGTTCTAGAGCATCTTTTTCTTCGCTTCCAAGGAGTACATCTGTCTCTCCTCTATCGACCTCTTTGATGTATACATAACACCCTTCCCGACTATGAACGGAGTTTAAAACAAAGCCAGTATTGGTGTAATCAAGCATTGCCATAACAAAACTCAAATTACCTCCCATACCTTTAAAAGCATTGTATTTTACAAGTCCAAATTTCTGAAAGGCGCTTCTATAGTTTTTATTTGTATTACGAAGGGAATCCTTATTGGCACGATCTTCTGCCTTTAATTCTGATATCACTTCCATCTGGTCCATAATGATATCTTCTAGTGTCTCCGCATCTTTTCCCCTCATAAAATAATCATATCTGCGATACAGCTTTCTCATCTGAATCATACATATAATTACGATAATCATCAATAATATGGTAATTGCTGCTAGACCCATAATTAAATAAGCTGGGTCAATCTGCAGCTGATTTAACATACTGTTATCCATTCTTTCGTCCTCACTTTTAAGATCTTACTTTATGGATTCAATTAATTCTACAATTCGTTCCAATTCAGCCTCAGAATAATACTCGATTTCCACTCTTCCTTTATTCTTATCCTTCCGGTTAATGCTGACTTTTGTACCCATCGTAGATTTCATCCGATCTTCTAACTCACGAAAAATGAGAGAAATACTTACATCCTCTTCCGCTTTTTCCTTTGGTTCTTTCTTCTTTGACAAAGATTTTACAAGCTTTTCAACATCACGAACACTTAAGCTTTCTGCAACAATCTTTCCAGCCAACTGAAATTGTAGTTCCTGATCCTCCACCGAAAGAAGTGCTCTGGCATGACCACCTGTAATTTGGTTCTGAATCAGCATCTCCTGAACTCTCTCATCCAGCTTTAACAGACGCATGCTATTGGTTATGGTAACTCTATTTTTAGCAACACGTGCTGCGATCTCTTCCTGCTTTAAGCTAAATTCCTGCATCAATCTTTGGTAAGCCTTTGCTTCCTCAATTGGATTTAAATCCTCTCTTTGAACATTCTCAATGAGAGCGATCTCCATGGATTGCTGTCTGGTATATTCTCGTATAACCACGGGAACTTCTTTCAAACCTGCTAGTTTCGCGGCTCTCCATCTACGTTCTCCAGCGATTATTTCGTAATAATCACCTTTTTTTTGCACCAAAAGAGGCTGTAAAACACCGTATTCCTTCATGGATTCCGCCAACTCAAGGAGGGCTTCCTCTCTGAATTCAACTCTAGGTTGACTACGGTTAGGTTCAATGGATGTAAGTTTTAGAAACATCTCTTTCCCTAATTCAGAAGTTTGCTCTTCCTTTTTTGCCATGGCCTCGGCTGCTTCTTGTTTTTGATGATTCTTTATCTCTTGTTCCTCGGCCGCAGATTCCATTACTTCATCTCCAAAAATTGCTCCAAGCCCTTTTCCTAAACCTGTTCTCTTTGCCATATCTAGATATCTTCTCCTCTGCTTATTACTTCGGCCGCCAGTAACCGGTAGCTCTCTGCTCCCGCTGATCTGGAATCATATAAATTGATGGGCATTCCATGACTTGGAGCTTCTGCCAGTCTGACATTTCTGGGTATAATAGTTTTATAGATATTCTGATTTAGATTGTTCTTTACACTTTCTACCACTTCCAGGGAAAGGTTGGTTCTGGCATCGTACATGGTGAAAACAACGCCTTCCATTTCCAAGGACGGATTCAGTTTCTTTTTTACTAAGCCTACGGTCTTTAAAACCTGGCTCAGTCCTTCCAATGCATAGTATTCACATTGAATGGGCACTAATACAGTATTTGCAGCGGTTAAAGCATTAATTGTTAATAAATTCAATGAGGGGGGGCAATCTATGATAATAAAATCATAGTTTTTCTTGATTTTTTCAAGATATGTTTTAAGGAGATTTTCTTTGTTTTCTATTTCCAGTAATTCGATCTCAGCTCCTGCCAATTCAACATTAGAGGGAAGCAAATCTAGATTATCCTGGACATTGGAAATTAGACATTCATCAATTTCACACTCTCCTACCAGCAAATCATAGATAGTTTTTTCCACGGTACTTTTTTCGATTCCAAGTCCGCTGGTTTCATTGCCCTGTGGATCAAAATCCACAGCTAATACCCGTTGTCCTGCCTCTGCGAGGCACGCGGATAAATTAATTGCAGTTGTCGTTTTACCGACTCCGCCTTTTTGGTTTGCTATTGCGATGATTCGTCCCATTATTCGTTTTCTCCTGTATTACATCCGGAAATTGCAGTTCAAATTAGAGTATAGCATATTTCATTTTGTTTTCCTATGGTTTCCTGTAAAAAAATACATATTTAATAAAAAATGTTTCACGTGAAACATTTTACCAAGCTTAAGAATAAATTAATATGTTTGGCGTTGTAAGTCCATATTGATTATATTATAATAGGAAGAGATCATTTTACTTTAGGAGGGAAATAATGAAAACAAAGAATAAATTACTGACTCTTCTCGTTTTGTCTGCTAGCGCTGCCGCTGCTACTGCTGTCATTAATAAATGTATTAAACTATCAGCGACCTCCAAGAATCTATTGTCAGACACAAAAGCACACTGCTACAAATGGCGCTTCGGTAATATACACTATACGAAAACTGGAACTGGAAAACCACTTTTATTAATTCATCATCTCTCCGAACACGGAAGTGGATACGAATGGAATCAGATGATTAACAGCCTTAAGGAGCAATACACTGTATATGCCATTGATCTGTTGGGCTGCGGACGCTCCGAAAAACCAGATCTTACTTATACCAATTATCTATACGTACAGATGATTTCTGATTTTATTAAATCTGAAATTGGTCATCGCACCAATGTAATTGCTACCGGTTCATCCTCTGCTCTCGCTGTTATGGCATGCAACAATGCTCCTGAATTGTTTGATCAGATTATGCTGATCAATCCAGATAGCCTCCTGATGTGCAGCCAGATACCAAACAAGCATAGCAAGGTATATAAATTTATCCTGGACTTACCTATCATCGGCACTTTACTTTATCATATTGCTACCAGCAAACAAGCCATTAAGGAAGAGTTCTCCACTCATTACTTTTCCAATCCTTACTCCGTGAAAAACTCTCTCATCGATATCTATTATGAGTCTGCTCACTTAGGCGAATCTCCTAAGTCATTATATGCCAGTGTAACTTGCAATTACGCTAAATGTAATATTGTGAATTCATTAAAGAAAATAGATAACAGCATCTATATTGTAGGTGGAGAAGATATGGAGAATATTGATGATATGATTCGAGAATATCAGAGATACAATCCAGCCATAGAAAGTTCCTTGATTAGTAATTCCAAATTTCTTCCACAGTTGGAAAATCCTACCGAATTACTCCGAACCATCCAGATGTTTTTTGTTTAATCAAGAATAAGAGAATATATAGATATAAAAAATGTTTCACGTGAAACATCCCTGCCTAGCAGCGGAGCATATGCTCCCGGATGTTTCACGTGAAACATTTTATTTTAATGGTTCTTTGGATGGCAGGCCAGCTTTTCTAGGATACTTTCCAGAAGTCTCACTGTTCTTATGAATCAATACCAATGATCGTTCCGCATCTGTACCAGGAAGTAAAAATGTCTCTAATCCTTCCACTTTTCCTCCAAGTAAGAAAACGGCATGTTTGGCGGCTCCTAGCTCTTCTTCTATCTTCCCAGACTTATATGGGATAAAGGAGCCCCCTACTTTTACAAATTGTAAACAATATTCAGATAAGGTACTAAGATTTGCTACTGCTCTTGATACGCAGAGATCGTATTGCCCTCTATGC
>CAURSM010000001.1:0-515291 GCA_963528005.1 uncultured Eubacteriales bacterium | reverse complement strand
TGCCACAGTCTTTGCTGGATGGCGCCATTTATGGTGATAGGTGAAGCGATTTCTGATTTTCTCCACATCCCAAGGCTCCGGCTTAAACCGAATCCCGATGCTTGTGTTTCCTGTAAAAAGTGTACAAAAGAATGTCCTATGGGGTTAGACGTTTCCCAAATGGTAAAGTCAGGAAATACGGATTCACCAGAATGCATAAGCTGCTTGGCGTGTGTTGATATTTGTCCGAAACATGCCATCGGTTTTGGAATATCAAAAAAGAATACCCATTAATATAGAATAAGAAATGAGGAAAGAAGGAGAATGCGATGAAAGCTTTGGTAGTGTATTTTTCATTTGAAGGTAACACAAAATTAGTTGCAAAAAAGATATCAGAAACTATAAACGCCGATCTTGTGGAGCTCAAAACCAGTAAAGTTTATCCAAAAGAAGGAATTGGAAAGTTTTTTTGGGGTGGAAAAAGTGTTATCTTCGGTGAGAAACCGGAGTTGATCAATCAACCCATTGATATGGAACCGTATGATGTAATTATAATTGGTACACCAATTTGGGCAGGAACGTTTGCGCCCCCTATAAAAAGTTTGATCAGTCAGTATTCCATTCAGGGGAAAAAGATAGGGATGTTTGCTTGTCATGGCGGCGGGGGAGCTGCAAAGTGCTTTGAGAAGCTAAAGAAAGCTCTTCCAGGAAATGAGTTTTTAAGTGTAATTGATTTTGTTGAGCCTCTTAGAAAGCCCGATGAGAATTCTAATAAGGCAATAAAATGGGCAGAGGGGTTAAGTATATCAAAAGATAACTAAGGGAAATTTGCTATGTTAGCGGGTTTGTAATAAGGATAATAAAATAGAATTATATAGTATAATAGGCCCTCACAGTGAAGTGTGGGCTTTTTTTGCGGCCATTTAATACAGAAATTTTTATATTTAAGTTACTATGATAGGAGATAGGAGAATGTGCTAATAAACTGTAGAGGCATAATAACAGTATCTTTTAGTTTATATATTCATCTATTCATACAGATTCAATTACCCGAAATGATTTTTATGTATGCTTGACATACAATGCGAGTTATTGTATACTAGGCATACAAAAAAGTTAGACAAAACTAACCAAATCAAAACAAAATATTACCCCTTATGATTCCACCTTTAATAATCACATAGAAACGGAGTAAAAAGATGATAAAACCTCAATCAAATCCAAGCCGTTATTACAAACTTCTTCACCAAAAAAGAGAAACAGAACTTTTCATGTCTGGGCTGCGGCTTCATATTTTTTCGGAATTAGAATCCTGGCAAACCGCAAAAGCAGTAGCAGAGAAAACAGGCCTTAACGAGCGCAACCTTACCCTCTATCTAAATGCTATGGCCAGCATTGGCATTCTGGAAAAGGATGACGCTCGCTTTCGAAATACCCAGGAAAGCAACGAGTTTCTTAATGAGAACAGCCCGCTATATATGGGAGAATGTCTCATGTTCCGGGAAAATATGATGTCCCTGGACAGACTAGACGAGAAGGTGAAATACGGACCTGATATGCAAACCCTTAAACGCAATGAAGGCGTAGAAGTCTACGATTTCTGCGAATTGGCACGTGTTACAATTCCAGAGATGTACGCTGGCAGAGTTCAATCTATGCTTTTGGCTGTTAAAGAATTATTTGCAGGACGCCAGTTGAATAAGATTCTTGATTTGGGAGGAGGAAGTGGAGTGCTTGCAATGGAGCTGGTATCCGCTTTTAGTGGCAGCAGCGGTGTCATTTTTGAGCATCCAAAGGTCGCCAGTCTACCAAGCCAACTGGTAATGGAGAGAAAATTAAGCTCCAGAATTCAGGTGATGGAGGGAGATTTTAATAAAGATAGTTTTGGGGAAGGCTATGATTTAATCATCGCTTCTGGAGTTTTGGATTTTGCGAAGGACTACTTAGATTCCTTTATGGAGAAGTTGAAACAGGCGCTGTCACCAAGTGGGTATCTATATATCGTCACTCACGAAGTCAGTGAGGATTATTTAAGCCCACCAGAAAGTATTCTTGGCTGGCTATCCGGTCATTTAGACGGTTTGGATCTTCTTTTAACAAAGAATACTATCGATCAGGCATTGAAAGCACATGGATTCCATTGTATCGAAGAACGTGAAGTTGGTGGCGTATTTAAAGGACTCCCAGGAAAATTCTATCAGATCGTCAAGAATGAGGAAAAATAAAATGAGTGATAATAAAACTTTGTTGGTCGATGATTTCATCCGGATGACGGAGCGGATTGCCAATGGAAAAATGAATGTGCTGAATTTTGGATCAGAGGATATGACCTTTTACCGGGGAGAGATTCATATGATAAAAATGGTGGGAGACTGCCCAGGTATATTTATTTCAGAGATGGCCCGTAACTTTAATGTGACAAGGGCCGTGGTAGCCAAAACAGTCAATAAGCTGGTAGAGCGTGGATTAATTCATAAGGAAGAGTATGAAAATGATAAAAAACGTCTTTGCCTTTATCTAACAGAAAAAGGAAAGAAAGCTTATGACCTTCATCAAGAATACCATAAAGAATTTGACAGCTCCCTATTTGATTATCTCGACAGTTTAAATGAGGATGAATTAAAACTTATTCAGGAGTTCTTAAAACATGCAAATCAATTGGTCACCAATCATTTTTAAAAATAGTAAGTAAAAGTTCTATTTATAATAAGAAAGGGAACAATACCTGCATACTTTCCTTGAAAATACAGAGACTATGGAAGAATAGGAGGTATTATCATGGCAAAAGCAGGAATGAGAAGACCAAGTCCCTATGATTCCAACAATCATGGAACAGAAAATCATGAAAAAATGCACCGTCCCAAAAATGAGCAGGCTCAAGTACCAGAAATCCAGGGAGCTGCAAAAAATGGGGATGAAAAGGCTGGTCCTATTAACGCACCTAACTGGGCAAGAGATGATTATAAAACGGGCAATAAACATGATGGTCAATAATTTTACCTCCCTTTACATGGAGGGGCCGGCAGAACTTGAAGGTCCTGCCGGCTGAAGTATGAAAAAGTATATTATAAAAAGGTTTCTCACCTCTTGTGTCTCCTACTATACCTGGAAAGTGTGACGGGATTTTGATAGAAGTGTGAAGAGATTGTGAAAGGAATTAATTCCTCGCTTTGTCCAGTCGGTATTTTCTTACTCTTAAAATTAGATATCCACCAAAAACCAGGTTATAGACCACAATGGAGATTACATAATTTACCCGGTAAAACATACTCATTTCTGATGCAGGATCAAAAGATTCTATAATGGTAGGAATGAAGAGTACCATCAGATATATGTAGAGCAGGGCAAACCAGGGATAAGCCAGGCGTTGAATCTTTTTCCATACCTGTGGTTTCATCTTACGCCGAACCTTTATAAAAGAAGTTACCATTAATAGTATCATAATAGAAAACAAAGGAGCAGTAATAATCAGCGCAATAATTCCCCTAAGATCCAGTTCCTTTGGACTGTTGATTAAAGTTGGAATGTAATAAGCACCATAGGCAAAGGAATGAGCCAATGTAATCAGGCAGGCGATAATAGATAAATACCCTCGAATTGGCATCAAAGCCTTAACGATTTTACTTTTTCGATCCAAAGCACCGATATACATGACGATTACAAATAAAGCAGTGGAAAAGGCGCCTCTCCAAAAGACTGAAATAATATAAGTATAGGTCCATTCTGGGAAGACGGAGTAAAGGTCCATTAACTTGTAGCATGCACAAAATGCAATGATTGCTACGGAAAGAACGTAGAAAACTCCTGGATGTTTCTTGATTGCACCTTTGCAAAAATAAACAAATGCAAAAGCCTCCAATAGTGCGATTAAAAATATCATTGATTTGAATTCTCCTTTAGGGTGTTGCAGTTTCATACTGCAAATAATAGTTAGTCTAAACTAACAAAATAGGTATAGCACAGGCGAAACCATGCGTCAAGTTTTTTATTGCAAAATTGTACCTGAATAATTCGGTGGAGAATTGAAACACTAATCTTAGATAAAAATAATCATTAAGACAGGAGGGAAACAAAAGTGCAGGACAACAAATTTCTTAGTACAGCAAATGATCTTCCAATGATGTCACTTAGTGAAATTCCAGAACCAAACGCAGATGCAAAGCAGATCGTTGCATTGGTAAAGGAAAGCGGACGGGTCACCGGATATAAGCTTTCCGATGGAAGAATCCTTAATAAGGAAGACGGCGTGGAGCTGGCAAAACAAGGTGGGATACAAGGCGTGGGAGTTTCCACCAGAAATGGAAGTGAGTATCTAAAATCGCTTCCCGATGGCAGTGAAAGTAATAATTTAAGCAGTCTGCCGTCTGTCACAAATTAAAATTGGTAATTAGTAATAATGAATAGTAATTTATAGAAACTCTAAAAAATATGTTGCTAAAATTGCTTTGTTCCACTATACTATAGTCAGTGGATGGTGATTGCGCTAGCAAGCTATACCTGTTTATTATGTTATTTTGGCTTTTTTAGCCTATAATAGCATGATAAGCAGGTTTTTTTTCGCTAAAGGCAGAATTTTAAAGATGATTTAACACAAGAGATAGGGGTGAAGACCATGATCATTTATAAAGTGTTTAATAACAATGCAGTCGTAATTAAAGATGAAAACGGGGTGGAAAAAGTTGTTATGGGCTGTGGTCTGGCCTTCAAAAAGAAGAACGGAGATGAACTGGATGAAAGTAAGATTGATAAAATTTTTGTCCTGACGGACCCTTTGGTTAACAACCGATTTCAGGAGCTGGTTGCTAGCATTCCCATAGACTATGTGGAACTTGGAGAAGAAATTATAGAGTATGCGGCTAAGATTCTGGAAGTGGATTTAAATGACACCATATATCTTTCCCTCATCGATCACCTGCATTCCGCTGTGAAACGATTCCAGGAAGGCATAGGAATTAAAAATGCCATTCTATGGGATATTAGAAAATTTTATAAGAAGGAATTTGAGATCGGGTTAAAGGCACTTGATATGATAGAACAGCGATTTTCCATCCGGTTGCCGGAAGATGAAGCTGGTTTCATAGCCATTCACCTTGTGGAAGCAGTTACTAGAAAGGGCGCCCAGGATATTCATCAGGTGGCTGAAATTATATCCGAGATTACAAACATTGTATCTTATAATTTCCACATATTTTTTAACGAAGATTCCTTATATTATTTTCGTTTCATCACCCATTTGAAGTTTTTTGCTCAAAGGTTATTAGAGGGAAAAACCTATCTAGATGATGAACAAGATGATCTTCTTCAAATCATCAGAAAAAAATATGTAAATGCATACGAATGTGCAGAGAAGATTTGTGAATTTCTAAAGAAGAAGTACAAGTATAACGTATCCAGTGATGAGTTACTTTATTTGACACTGCATATCGAACGAGTGGTATATAAGACTGTTTTATGACGAGATGGTTACATTAAGTTGGCTACACTTTCATATTTCATATAAAAAGAAAAATGGAGGGTATAACAATGGGAAAATATGACATGTTGGCAAAGGACATCATTAAAAAAGTCGGCGGCAAGGATAATATCGTAAGCCTTGTCCACTGTGTAACCCGTCTGCGTTTTAATTTAAAAGACGAAAGTCTGGCAGACGATGAAGCGTTAAAACATACGGAGGGCTGTATAACCGTAATGCATAGCGCTGGACAGTATCAGGTTGTTATTGGTAATCATGTGCCTCAGGTATATGCAGATGTATGCAAATTTGCAGATATTAAAACTGAGGCGGCACCAGAGAAAAAGCAGATGAGCTTTAGAGAAAAATCATTGGATCTAATTTCCGGTATCATGATGCCAGCGATTGGTATCTTGTGTGCCTGCGGTATGTTAAAAGGATTAAATTCCATTCTTTTATACCTTGGACTTTATTCAGATGCAGATGGAATCTATATTTTGCTCAATGCCATAGGAGATTCTATATTCTTCTTCTTCCCGGTTGTAATTGGCTTTAACACAGCAAAGAAGATTAATATGAATCCATTTCTAGGTCTGATCATTGGAGCGGCTTTGTGTTATCCAACCATCAATGGAACGGATGTGCCTATCTTTGGCCATGTAGTAAACGCCACTTATACCTCAACCTTACTACCAGTCATTTTAATTGTATTCCTGGCAAAACCTTTGGAGAGTTTTTTTAACCGGGTGATTCCTGATATGATAAAGACCTTTATTACACCAATGTTAGTCCTGTTAATAGCCCTTCCAATTGGCTTTGTTGTCATTGGTCCCCTTGCTAATATGCTTTCTAACGGCATTTCACAGAGTGTGTTATCTGTATACAAATTGAATCCAATCATCGCTGGATTTTTAGTAGGTGGACTGTGGCAGATTATGGTCGTATTTGGTGTTCAGATTGTCTTGGTGGTTTTGTGTATTACAAACATCATAGCAGGAACCCCAGATCCCATATTGGCATTTACTACCTTCGTTACCTTTACAACAACCGGAATGATATTTGCAATATGGTTGAAAACAAAAGACAAGTCCTTAAAGCAGATTGCACTTCCTGCTTGGATTTCCGGGTTCTTTGGAGTAACGGAACCAGCGATTTATGGTATCTTGCTTCCAAGAATGAAACAATTCGTTTTATCCTGTATCTGTGGCGCCTTTGCAGGTGCGGCTACTGCAGCATTAGGATTAAAGTATCACACTATGGCAGGCATGGGACTTTTTGAAATCCCAGCGTTACTTGATCCTGCGCAGCCTGGCAGAAGCTTAATCTATTCACTAATTGCAACTGCTGTTTCCCTTTTAGTAGGTTTTGTTGTTGCCTTTATTACCTTTAAAGATGAAGCACCTTTATACAATAAGGAAGAAGATGCTTCTGAGAAGAGCAAAAAAGATGTCATTTCATGCCCAATAAACGGTAAGGTTATGGATCTTGATCAGGTAAAGGATGCAGCTTTTGCAAGCGGAACCCTGGGACAAGGAGTTGCCATTACACCAACAGAAGGAAAGGTAACCGCTCCATTTGACGGAACTGTAGTAATGTTATTTCCCACCAAGCATGCAGTAGGACTGATGTCTGACAATGGGTGTGAGATTATCATCCATGTAGGAATGGATACGGTACAGCTAAATGGGAAATATTTTGAAGCTCACGTAAAAGAAGGAGATAAGGTGAAAAAGGGCGACCTTCTTATTTCCTTTGACAAAGATGCCATTGAAAAAGAAGGGTATTCCTTAGACACCCCGATTTTAGTTACCAATACAAAGGATTATATGGAAGTCATTGCAATCAATAACAGTGGCTCTCCAGTCCATTGCGGCGATGATTTGATTGCCGTATTATAACAGACAGGAGGAATGAAATTGTTTCCAGATCATTTTTTATGGGGCGGTGCGGTTGCAGCCAGCCAGTGTGAGGGAGCCTGGAGGGCTGATGGGAAATGGGATAGCATCGGCGATCATCTAACAGCAGGTTCCCGGAATAAAAATCGGGTATTTACCACTGAAATTTTGCCAGATGAAAGCTATCCCAGCCATGAAGCCGTGGATTTTTACCACCACTACAAAGAAGATATTGCATTATTTGCAGAAATGGGATTTAAGGTTTTTCGGCTGTCTATTGCCTGGAGCAGAATATTTCCCAATGGAGATGATGAAATTCCAAACGAAGAAGGCCTTAAATTTTACGACAATGTCTTTGACGAATGCAAAAAGTATGGCATAGAACCAATGGTCACTTTAAGCCACTTTGAGATACCGTATCATCTGGTAAAAGCGTATCGTGGATTTTCAGACCGTAAGGTCATTGATTATTTTGAGCGGTACGTCAGATGTGTCATGACACGTTACAAAGACAAGGTAACATACTGGCTGACTTTTAATGAAATTAACTTTGCCACTATGCCTATGGGGAATCTTGAAGTTCTAGGGATTATCAACCGGGAAAATGATGAAGTGGCAAATCCTCTTGATGATGTAAACCTCCGCTTTCAGGCGCTGCACCATGTATTTCTTGCCAGTGCCAGAGCAGTGATTGCAGCAAAGGAAATCAATCCTGATTTTAAAGTAGGTTGTATGATTGCTCACATTACCATGTATCCTTTGACTAGCAGGCCAGAAGATATGCTGCTTTTGCAGGAACTGGACCATATCATCAATGATTTTTGCGGAGACGTCCAGGTAAAAGGTAAGTATCCTGGTTATGCCTTGCGTTATCTGGAAGAAAAAGAAGTGAACGTAGTCTTTGAGCCAGGTGATGAAGCCACGTTATTAGAAGGCCGGGTTGATTTTTATTCCTTCTCTTACTATATGAGCAACTGCATCACAACAGAGGAAGGGCACGCAACAACCCTTGGCAATTTGTTAGGGGGAGTAAAGAATCCTTACCTGGAAACAACCCAGTGGGGATGGCAGATAGATCCCAAAGGTTTGCTCTATACACTGAACAAAATTAATGACCGTTATGGCATTCCTATCTTCATTGTTGAGAACGGATTAGGGGCCATTGATGAAAGGGATGAAAACGGTTGCATTCATGACGATTATAGGATAAACTACTTAAGACAGCATATATGTGAGATGGAAAAAGCCATTCTCAACAAAGTTGATTTGTTCGGATATACAGTCTGGTCTGCTCTTGATATTGTAAGCTCCGGTACAGGAGAGATGCGAAAGCGGTATGGATTTATTTATGTGGATAAAGACGATCAAGGGAACGGAACCATGAAACGATCCAGGAAAAAATCGTTTTACTGGTATAAAAAAGTAATAGAATCAAATGGGGGAGATTTAACAGATATATAGACCCATAATGGCAGGGAAGGGGTGGATCCGTTTTACATCCATTCCTGCCCTGCCTTTTTTGTTTTGTAAGAATGTCACTGGGGCAATAGAGAGCAACTAGATAGAATCAAAGATCTGCAATCAGCTTTGTCAAAATTAATGATGAAATAGGGGTAAAGCGAGATGAAGTTATTTTATACCAAACCGGCAATGAAATGGGAAGAAACCTTGCCAATTGGAAATGGCAGTCTTGGTGCCATGATATGGGGCGATGCAAAGAAAGAATGTCTGGGACTAAACGAAGAAAGCCTGTGGTCAGGGTATTACCACGATAAGAATAACAACAAGGCTTTTGAACATCTCAAAGAGTGCCGCAGGCTCGTAGAAGGGGAAGAGTATGAGCAGGCGGAAAAAGTTATTCGGGAAAATATGTTAGGGGAATATAATGAATCTTATATGCCTCTTGGCAATCTATATTTTACCTTTGATCATGGAGACGAGATTAAAAACTACAAACGTTCTTTAGACCTGGAACATTCGGTTTCAAAGGTCAGCTATCAGGCAGGAGAACGTCATTATACAAGAGAATACTTTGCAAGCTATCCAGCTAAGGCAATTTTTATAAAGCTTCAATGTGACAGTCCAGCCTTAAATTTCAAGGTTTCCTTTGAGTCAGAGATGAGCAGTGAAACCACTTATTCCTTAGATGGTTTGAAGATTACTGGCGTTTGTCCAGAGCATGTAGACCCATCCTACATAGGCGTCAATGAAAACCCTGTGATTCAGGGAGATAAAGGCATGAAGTTTCATGCAGGATTAAACGTATTAAAGTGTGATGGAACCATAGAAAAAGAAGAACAATCCATAAGTGTTTCCAATGCATCCACCGTGATTCTAGCATTTTCTGCGGTGAAAGAGCCAGAATACAATTCTACCATGTCCTATGACGAGATCAAGGAGATACATATTAAAGATTACAGGGCCTTATATGAGAAGGTGGAGCTATATCTTGGCGAAGATAATGATCTACCGACCGATGAAAGGCTGGAGCGGCTGAGAAAGGGAGAAGAGGACAATTCTTTATATGTCCTGTTCTTTCAGTATGGCAGATATCTATTAATCAGCTCATCCAGACAGGGAAGTCTGCCTGCTAATTTACAGGGAATCTGGAGCTGGCAGTTTCGGGCACCTTGGAGCTGTAACTGGACTACTAACATCAATGCCCAGATGAATTACTGGCTTGCTCAGAGCTGTAATCTTAAGGAATGCCTGCCTCCATACTTTGATTTAGTCAATAAGCTTTGTGAAGAAGGAAAAAAGACGGCTAAGGTTCATTATAACTGCAGAGGTTTTGTCCATCATCACAATGCGGATTACTGGTGCAATACCAATCCAGTTGGTGTAGCTTATGGAGATGATCACGGAGAAGAAGAATCCGTCACCTGGTCTATGTGGCCTATGGGCGGCGCATGGCTGACCAGTGAATTATTCCGTCATTACGAATATAATCCAGATGAGAAATTTTTAAAAGATACGGTCTATCCGGTTCTAAAAGAATCCGCCATGTTTTTAATTGACTGGCTTTACGAATATGAGGGAAACTATGTAACCTGTCCGTCAACCTCTCCGGAAAATAAGTTTAAAGCACCATCGGGTGCTCCTAGTTCCGTGGCGATGTCTTCTGCCATGGACCTTGCTATCATTCGGGAAGTGTTCGGGAATTTCCAGAAAACCTGTGAGATTTTAAAGATTGATGATGACATTCTAGAAGAAATTTCCGAAAGACTTTCAAAGCTCACTCCTTTTAAAGTAGGAAGTAAGGGACAGCTTCTTGAATGGAATAAGGAGTTTGAAGAGTGCGAACCTGGTCATCGTCATCTGTCTCATTTATACGGAATGTTTCCTGGAGAGATATTTGAAGGGGATGAGACGCTTACAGAGGCTTGCAAAAAGTCCATGTCCCTTCGTTTAAGCAGCGGAAGCGGTCATACAGGCTGGAGCTGTGCCTGGATTATTAATTTATTTGCAGTATTAGGGGACGCAGAAAATGCATACCATTATTTAAATACCCTTTTGACAAGATCCACCTATGAAAATCTTTGGTCAGCTCATCCACCATTTCAGATTGATGGAAACTTTGGAGGTGCTGCTGGATTGGCCAACATGATGGTTCAGGATAGAAACGGAGAGATTAAGATCTTACCTGCAATGCCAGCTCAATTTGGCACTGGATATGTGAAGGGGCTTAGAATCAAGAACGGAAAAACAGTGGATATCAATTGGGAAGATGGCGAGTTAGAAAGCTATCGGATCTATTGATAAGGAATAGAAGTTAAGAAAAACGGTGTAAATAAGTTTCTGAAACAGAAATTTGTTTGCACCGTTTTCATTGACTGACTAAGATAAGGAGAAGGACAGTGAAGCTAGGCAATCAAGTGGGGATTGGTAATACAGCAGAGGTTTATGAGTGGGAAGATAAGACTGTTATTAAACTGTTTCATTCGGATTATCCAAAAGACAGCATTTTAAGAGAATTTGCAAATGCATCAATCGTTAGTCAGATGAATTTTCCAAAGCCAATGGCATACGATATCATTGAAGTGGAGGGAAGATCAGGGATTATTTATGACAGTATACTGGGAGAATCTTTACTGGACTGGCTGTTAAAAACAAGAGATATTGAGCGAGGAGGTGAAATACTGGCTCAGCTTCATGGGAAAATGCTGACCCATAAGGTTTCATCTGCTCCCAATTACAAAGATTTTCTATACCAGAATCTAAAACGAGCAGCAAGAAATACAGATAAGGAGCATGAAAGTCTGTTTCGGAAGCTTCAAAAGCTTCCAGAAGGAGATACCTTTTGTCACGGGGATTTTCATCCAGGTAATGTGATTCTAGGAAGAGAAGGACCAGTTGTCATTGATTTTATGAATGTGTGTGCTGGAGATTATTACTATGATGTTGCGAGGACAGTATTTTTGATGGAATATACTCCGGTACCTAATATACCAGGAGTGGTGGAAGAATTAATAAAGTTAAAAGCAGCACTGGCAGATCAATATCTAATTCATATGAAGGTGGACCGGGAGCAGATATCAGATTCTTTAGAGGTGATTATATCTTCCAGACCAGGTGAGTATTAAGACTTACATAGGAATCAATTCCATGATTTGACTTTATTAAATTAATGTGGTAGTATAGAAAATGAAGTGACATCAACAAGTGAAGTTTGTAGGAAAATGGCGCAAGCCTACCGAAGGAGTAACACTCTCAGGTGCCCGAAAAGTCGGGTGTGGACTATAAATGGATGTAACTCTGGAGAATCCCTTTAAAGGGTGCCGAAGGTGTAAGGAACGGGTTAAACCGTTTTAATCTCTCAGGCAAAAGGACAGAGAACCTATATGTGATTTTTTTGGGGTCTTTTTGTGCATATCCGGAGTCAAACCATTTTTTGGTTTGGCTTTTTTATTTGCTGATGCAGGGTATCTATGCAAAAATTTATAAGGAGTGTTTGAGTATGGAATGGTTTTATGGTTTGGTCAAAGGTATTAACACAGTTTTATGGGATGTATTTTTAATCGTTGTACTATGTGGCGTAGGTCTTTACTTCACCGTAAGAACCAGGGGCATACAATTTCGTAGATTCAAGGATAGTTTTCGGATGACCTTTGGTTCTATTACGTTTAAAGGGAAGGAAGCCAGTGAAAAAGAGGGTATGACGTCTTTTCAGTCTCTTCTCACCTCGGTATCTGCACAGATTGGTACAGGTAATCTGGCGGGTGTTGCCACAGCTATGATTTCTGGAGGACCTGGTTCCGTATTTTGGATGTGGGTCAGTGCGATCTTAGGAATGGCGACCATCTATGCGGAAGCGACTCTGGCTCAGCGTTATAAGACCATAGTGAATAATGAGTTGGTAGGCGGACCGGTTTATTATATTAGGGCTGCCATCAAAGGTCCAGCGGGGAAAGTAGCGGCGGCAGTTTTCTCTGTGCTCATCATCATAGCCCTTGGTTTCATGGGAAATATGGTTCAGGCAAACTCGGTAGGAGGAGCCATGGAAGCGGCATTTGGAGTTCGCTCTGAATACGTGGGAGTTGCCCTGGCGATTTTATCACTTTTAGTCTTTTTAGGCGGTGTAAAGCGAATTGTTGCGGTAGCGGAAAAAGTAGTTCCCTTTATGGCAGTTTTCTTTACCTTATCGTCCCTGATTATTATGATCGTAAATTTCCGTAACATCATTCCAGCTTTTTATGACATCTTTGTAGGTGCGTTTAATCCCAAGGCAGTGTTAGGCGGAGTTCTTGGAGTTAGTGTACAAAAAGCCATGCGTTTTGGAATTGCCAGAGGTTTATTCACTCATGAAGCTGGTATGGGATCAACCCCTCATGCTCATGCGCTGGCACGTGTGAAAAATCCATGTGAGCAGGGGCTTGTTGCTATGATGGGAGTTTTCGTGGATACCATCGTATTGCTGCCATTAACTGTGTTTGCTATCTTGACCACTGGTGTTCTTGGAACAAGAGATGGGGCAGGCAAATTTGTTACAGGAATTCAGCTGACTCAATCTGCCTTTGCTCAGGTCTTTGGACATTTTGGCTATGTTATTATAGCAATCTGTGTTTTTTTCTTTGCATTCGCTACCATCATGGGCTGGTACTTTTTTGGCCTAGCCAATGTGAAGTATCTCTTTGGTAAGAAAGCCATTCCGTTTTATGCAGTGATGGTTTCTATCTTTGTAGGAATAGGTTGTGCACTAAAGGTTGATCTTGTCTGGAGTCTGGCAGATCTCTTCAATGGCCTTATGGTCATTCCTAACATATTGGCGATTACATTGCTTGGAGGCGTTGTAATAAAGCTGACGAAAGACTGGGAAGCAGGAAAGCCATATGATAAGGAAAATGAACTATAATTAAGAATATAAATCCCCGTTGACTGGATCGGTCAGCGGGGATTTCTTTAATGTTATAATTTTGTAAACAAATACAAAAAAACTTAAAATTAATTAATGCTTACTTAATGGCTTTCTCAAAATAAAGGTATATAATAGGTCTTTGTGGTTCAGCCACACATAGCAGCGTGAGGAGGACATAAGAGTGGCATTTAGTAGTTTAGAATTTATTTTTCGTTTTTTTCCGGCATTTCTGGCACTCTATTTTCTGGTGGCCAAAAAGCATAGAAATAAAGTCCTTCTAATAGGAAGTCTTTGTTTTTATGCCCTTGGTGATATTAGATATCTTCCTCTTATTATAGTATCGATTTTAGTCAATTACCTTGCAGTCAGACAGATGATTCGTCATCCCAATCAAGAGAAGATCTGGCTTTTTGTTTCCCTGGTATATAATATAGGGACATTATTTTTCTTCAAATACTCCAATTTTCTTATTGAAAATGTGAACACGATTCTAAGGCTTAGCCACTATGAGAAAGACCTTCCTCTTTTGAACCTGGGGTTACCTCTAGGAATTAGCTTTTATACGTTTCAAATCATCTCATGCGTTGTAGATGTTTATCGAAAGGAAATAAAAGAAGAGCTAACGTTTTTTCAATTCGCTACCTACGTTACCATGTTTCCTAAAATATTATCTGGCCCAATTACTTCCTATGGAGAGATCTCAGACGAGCTGACAACCAGAAAATACAACATCTTTAAGATTGAAATGGGACTGAGACTTTTTATCTTGGGACTGGGAATGAAGGTTCTAGTAGCAGATCGTATTGGAATGTTATGGAATGATATCCAGACCATAGGCTTTCAAAGTATCTCCACCCCCCTTGCATGGCTGGGGTCCATGGCATACAGCATACAAATTTATCTGGATTTTCAAGGGTATTCCCTTATGGCCATTGGAATAGGAAGAATGCTTGGATTTCATCTTCCAAACAATTTTAATCACCCCTATATGTCCAAATCCGTTACCGAATTTTGGCGCAGGTGGCATATGACCCTTGGTATGTGGTTTCGAAGCTATGTGTATATTCCTCTTGGTGGAAACCGTTATGGCATGAAACGGCTTGTTGCAAACCTTTTTGCCGTATGGATTCTTACAGGGCTTTGGCACGGCGCAAGCTGGAATTTCATATTATGGGGATTTTTGCTGTTTCTCTTAATCCTCCTAGAAAAGCTTTTTTATAAACCATTGCTTGATCGGTCCCGGATTCTTGCAAGACTCTATATGCTTTTTGTCATGCCCGTGTCCTGGATGATCTTTGCCATCAATCGTAGTAAGGATTTAACAATCTATTTAGGAAGAATGTTTGGAATTAGTCATGGCATTAATGTAAATCCTTATGATTATCTTCGATATCTCGGTCAATATAAATGGATGTTTCTCATTGGAGGTTTTCTTTGCTTCCCATATGGAAGAAGGTTATTTAATCGATTTCAGAACAGCCTGGCGTGTACCATATTTTTATTGTTTCTATTCTGGTACTCTGTATACCTTATTTCCAATGGGATAAATAATCCCTTCCTATATTTTAAGTTTTAGAAGTACATAGATCACGAAAGGGTTAGAATGAAACAGTTAAAAGATTTTAAAAGATACCGTTTGCTGGCTTTGATTTTTATCACCACTTTCATTCTGTCGTCCATTGGATTTGCAGGGAGAAATACGGTATATGCAGATAATACAATTGATTTGTTAAAGTTACCTCAGCTTATGGTAGTGTTTGAGGGAATAAAGCAAGGGAAATATCCATGGGAGATACTCTCCCAGTCATCAAAAACAGAGGAAGTATCAAAAGAGATCGAGATGAAAAAGGAGGAGGTTCCGGTCACAGAGCCTGCTGGGGAAGAGGAGACTGCCCAGGCAGAAGAGGAGACTGCTTCGACGAAAGAGGCGACCCCTTCCCAGGTTCAAGAAACCAATCCATTTACAAAGGTAGATGAAAGTTATTTTGATGATGCTTTATTTATCGGTGATTCCAGGACAGTTGGTCTGTCAGAGTATTCCAATTGGAAAAATCCAGTTTATTATGCCGATGTAGGCCTTACGGTATATCATGTATTTGATAAAGAGATCGCAAAAGTAAATGGTGAGACCATGAATATAGACCAGGCCCTTCAACGGCAGAAATTTGGTAAGATTTATATTATGCTGGGCATCAATGAACTTGGAAGAGGGACAACGGAAACCTTTGCAGCGAAATATAGTCAGGTAATTGGAAGAATCAGAGAGCTCCAGCCAGATGCAATCATTTTCATTGAAGGAATTATGGGAGTTTCCAAGAAAAAATCAGATTCAGATCCCATATTTAACAATAAAAACATACAGGAAAGAAATGCAGCCATCGAGTCTCTGGCTGACAATAACTCTATCTTTTATATTGATGTAAATCAAGTCATTATGGATGCTTCCGGTGGAATTCCATCGGAATATACCTTTGATAATGTTCATTTAAAGGCGGCATACTATAGTATTTGGACAAATTATTTGATGGAGCACGGCGTCATAAGAAAACCTTAAGGAAACAAAAGACAAAATATAATAATCCGGGTATTCTCATAATACATATTTTATATTATAATTTAATAAGTCTGCTTAATTTGGTGAAAAGTGGTACATAATGGATAAAACCCAGTTTTGGGGAATAGAGAGGCATTCTGGATGAATCGATTTGATGATATTGTTAATAACACTCTGGCAAAAAAGATTTTAAGTGTTATATTACTTGCCCTGTTTATGTATTTGTTTCGGGGAATGTTTAATCAGCTTCTGCTTATTTTTATTATTACATTTATTTTGGGGCAGTTGCAAAAATATATATACGATAAGGTGAATTCCCGTATAAAAGTTAGTCGTAAGCTGATCACTATATTGATGTATCTGGTGATTCTTCTGATTTTTACCATCAGCGGAATCGTTTATATTCCAAAGGTCACTCAGCAGCTATTTGATATAGTCAATCTGATCTCCAAGTTTGATTTAAATCAGGTACAATCAGAAATAAATATTGATATTATTAACAACATTCCCAAAGAGCAAATTGACGGATATATCCGTATGGCAGAAAGTCATTTACTTAGCTTTGTTGCAACCGCTGGTACCTTTAGCATTAACTTAGTGCTTTCTTTCTTAATCAGTTTCCTCTTTTTATTAGAGCGAGATGAGATTCTTGGTTTCTTAAAGCAGATGAAAAACAGCAAGGTATCTTTTCTCTATGAGTACTTTGTTTATTATGGAAAGAAATTTTTAAATTCCTTTGGTAAGGTAATTGAATTACAGATTGTCATTGCATTCATTAATTCCATATTGTCTGTATTGGCTCTCACAATCATGGGATTTCCTCAGACACTTGGTCTTGGAGCTATGATATTTATTCTGGGACTGATCCCAGTAGCGGGCGTGATTATTTCTCTCGTTCCCCTAACCATCATAGCATTTAATATTGGTGGAGCAATTAAAATTATTGAGGTCATAGTGATGATTGTGGTTCTTCACTCCCTGGAAACATACGTGCTAAATCCCAAGTTGATGTCAGCCAAAACAAAGATTCCTGTATTTTTAGTATTCTTAATTTTGTTAGTGAGTGAACATTATATTGGAGTTTGGGGACTTCTGTTTGGAATTCCACTTTTCATGTTCCTTTTGGATATTTTAGATATTAAGGTAAAAGATAAATCGTAATATAGAAGGATTTGTATCATCCAGTCGCTTTTTTATGAGCGGCTGGATTTTTTTGTTTCACTATGAATATTCGTATTATGTATAGATGAGAGAAAGACTGATACATATTTTGAATTTGTCTCGAATACGCCCTGATGCTATAATCGTGCTAGAATTCATTCTAGTTGAAGGAGTGTAATAACGTGTTTGATCTCTCTTATTTTTTCGGTGTATTTCCAGTCATTGCTTCAAAATTACAAGTGACGCTTTCCTTGACCTTAACAGCCGCTGTTTTTTCCATTGGTATCGGCGTCATAATTGCGGTAATCGGATATTATAAAATATCTTTCATTTATCCCATCACTCGCCTTTATCTTTCGATTTTAAGGGGAACCCCTCTCGTTGCACAGTTATATTTTTTTTACTATGGACTGGCTCGTGTCAGTGAAATTGTGTTAAATATGAAACCGTTGGCAGCAGTAGCTCTGGTGTTAAGCTTAAATACCGGTGCTTTTATGTCGGAAAGCATACGTGGTGGCCTGCTTTCTGTTGATTCCGGCCAAAAAGAAGCGGCAGCTATGTTAGGCATGTCAGAGCTTCAGACCATTAAAAGAATAGTTTTGCCTCAGGCGTTTCGAGTGTCATTGCCATCTTTATTTAATGATTTAATTAATCTTTTAAAGGCCACCTCCCTGGCGTTTATGCTAGGTGTGAGAGATATTATGGGACAGGCCAAAAGTGAAGGGGCCCAATCTTTTCGTTACTTTGAAATATATCTGGCAGTAATGATTATTTATTGGATTTTAGTTTTGGGATTTTCTCATCTTCATAAGATTATGGATAGAAAATGTATGGAAATGTACTAAAAAGAAACTTAAATTAGGGAGGAAATACAAATGAAAAAAATGGTACCGATTCTACTGGTGGCTGTAGCAGTTGTACTTTGTGGCTGTAGCAAAAGCACCAATGCTGAGCAACGTAAAGTAATCATTGCAACCGGTGGCACAGGAGAGCCTTATAGCCTGCTTAGCAGTGATGGAAAAAACTGGACTGGGATTGATGCAGAGATGTGGAGTGAGATTTCAAAACGTACTGGCTGGGAGATTGAAGTTAAGCAAACGGAGTTCTCTTCCTTGTTTGGAGAACTGGATGCTGGACGGGTGGATGTAGCAGCAAACTGTTTCGCAACAACAAAAGCAAGGATGGAAAAATATATTACGTCTCACCCTTATTATGGGGACGCCCAGTGTGTAATTGTTAACGAAGATCAATCTGGTATCAATACATTGGAGGAGCTAAAAGGCATAACAATCGGGGTAACTCAGGGACAGGCTTCTCAGGTGTCTGTTGAAAAATTGGCGGATACCTATCAGTGGAACGTTGTAGTTTATGAAACAAGTGATACGGGCTATCAGGATCTTTATTTAAAGAGAATTAATGCTATGGCGACCACAGACAGCCTCGTTCATAAATATGAGAAGTCTCAGAATATGAAGTTCCATATTTTAGATAACCGATTATTGGCGAATAATGTGGCCTATTATTTTCAACAAAACGAGAAGGGACAGGTACTATGCGATGAAGTAAATCAGGTACTTGATGAGATGATGAAAGATGGTACTACTTCGAAGATCATTACCAAATGGATGTATTCCGATATGACGAAAATGATTCGTGAATGAGCAAGGAAGAGGGATAGGAAATGATTGAAATACGAGATCTGCGCAAGTCCTTTGATGGGCGGACAGATATTTTAAAGGATATTAATATAACCATTAGAAAAGGGGAGATTGTGGTGATTCTTGGTTCGTCTGGAACTGGAAAATCCACATTGCTTAGATGCCTGAATTATCTGACCAAACCAACAGATGGTAGTATCAGAATCGGTGCCACATCCATTGATGCAAAAAAACATACGAAGAAAGACATCATGAAACTTCGCAGCCATTCTGCTATGGTATTTCAAAATTATAACCTATTTAAAAATAAGACAGCCATAGAAAATATCATAGAAGCGCTGATCTGTATCAATAAAAAGAGTAAGAAAGATGCTGAGAGAATTGGCTTGCAGTTATTAGAAAAGGTTGGAATGCTGGATCGGAAAGATTTTTATCCTTCTAAGCTTTCTGGTGGTCAGCAGCAGCGTATCGGCATTGCCAGAGCATTGGCAGTGGAACCAGAGGTACTTTTATTTGATGAACCTACCTCTGCCCTTGATCCTGAACTAGTGGGCGAGGTACTAAGTACCATTCAAAAGGTGGCACAGGAAGGTGCCACCATGGTCTTGGTGACTCATGAAATTATGTTTGCCAGAAAGATCGCTACCAGAATCTTATTTATGGCGGAAGGGACCATTGTTGCGGATGGGACACCGGAAGAGATCATAGATTTTCCTAAGGATGAGAGATTGAAACGTTTCCTGGATTACAATGTAAATTAATTAGTCTTTTTGTTCAAAATAGCGGGTCGTAAAAGAAGGGAGTTATACCATGATACAGATGAAAAAAGAGCTGCCTCAGGTTTTTGATAGTTTTGCGGAGGCAAGAAAAAACGGGTTTCTTGCAGTGAAAAAAATTAAAGATTCCGGAAAGGGAGTAGTGGGTCAGTTTTGCACTTATACACCCCTTGAAATTTTTATGGCGGCTGACTTGGTATCCGTAAGCCTTTGTTCCACCAGTGATGAGACAATCCCAGAGGCAGAAAAAGAGCTGCCAAGTAATTTATGTCCTCTTATTAAATCAAGCTATGGCTTTGCAGTTACGGATAAATGTCCTTATATGTATTTTGCTGATTTGGTAGTAGGAGAAACAACCTGTGATGGCAAGGTGAAAATGTATGAATTACTTGCAAAAAAGAAAAATCTACATATTCTTCAGCTTCCCCGTAATCAGTTTACAAAAGAAGCAAAGGCACTTTGGAAATCAGAACTGATTCGTCTAAAGGAACGGGTAGAAAAAGACTTTGGTGTAACAATTACGGATGACAATCTAATCGAAGCCATAAAGAAGCGTAACGTCGAGCGAAGATTATTAAAGGAGTTGTATGAGCTGAGCACCATGTGCCCTCCTCCAATTACCGGTCTTCGCCAGCTCCAGATCTTGTTTGGCTCTCAGTTTAAATTTGACTGGCAGGAGAAGACGGATGAGATACGAAGTGCAATTATGAATATAAAGGAAGCATATGAGGCTGGCGAGCGGCCAGTATCAGTAGATGCACCCCGTATTCTCATTACAGGCTGTCCCATGGGGGGCGTAACAGAAAAGGTAGTTAAGGTAATTGAAGAGGCTGGTGCTGTGGTTGTTGCTTATGAAAACTGTACAGGTGCAAAGCAAATGGATAGACAATGCAAGGAGGAGGGAGATCCCCTGACTAATATTGCAGATCATTATCTCCAGATTGGCTGTTCTATTATGATACCCAATCCCAACCGTTTCGAGCTTTTAGGCAGGTTATGCGAACAGTTTCATGTCGACGGCGTAGTGGAGATGACCTTACAGGCATGCCATACTTATGCAGTGGAGTCGTATACCGTAAAGACCTTCCTGAAGGAAAAGAATATTCCGTATCTACAGTTAGAAACAGATTATAGCACCGCTGATATTGGACAGCTATCAACAAGAGCTGGTGCATTTGTGGAGATGTTATAAAGAATGGAAAAGATAGCAGTTGGAATTGATTGCGGCTCGGCCGCTTGCAAGGGAGTTCTCCTAAAAGAAAATCAGGTTGCAGCCACGTGTGTGAAACCAACTGGCTGGAGTCCTAGAGATACTGCAAAGGCAGTGTATCAGGAATTGATGGAAGAGGCAGAGATTCTTGAAAAAGAAACATGTGTAGTGGCAACTGGATATGGAAGAGTTGGAATTGATTTTGCTCATAAAAGAATCACCGAAATAACGTGTCATGCATTAGGTGCAGATTTTCTTCTGCCTAAAGTACGCACAATCATTGATATTGGTGGTCAGGATTCTAAAGTGATATCAGTAGAAAGCGGAAAAGTGATATCTTTTCAGATGAATGACAAATGTGCCGCCGGAACAGGACGATTTTTAGAAATGTCTGCTCACCGTATGGGGGTTGACTTAGATGATTTTAAAAAATTATTAGAGGCAGGTAAATGTTGTTCTCTTAGCAGTATGTGTGCAGTGTTTGCTGATTCAGAAATCGTATCCTTATTGGCGGCAGGGAAAAACCGTGAAGAAATTGCAGGAGGAATTGTTCAATCTGTAGTACAAAGGGTGATGGCACTGGCGGGAAGAGTTCTCGTGGAATCTCCCATTCTTCTAACTGGAGGATTGGCTGATTTTGAAGGAATGAGAAAGGTACTGGAACAACAAGTTGGGCACCCCATTCATGTATCCCCTCTATCCCGTTATGCAGGGGCAATTGGGGCAGCATTAAAAGCCTGAGAGGTAAACCTAATAAAACAAATACAAAATGCACAATTGGAAAACTTCAATTGTGCATTTTTGTATAAAAATATTAGGAGTATTAACATCATATGTGAGAAGTATACACAAAAATGTCGAAAAAATGATGCTTTATAGATAAAACTAATAAAGAATGCCGCCTATATTGTCAATATTTGCTTGTAAAAGATATTATGTTCCATTATGATATAACTGTTGATTGTAGACAATCTACAGTTCGGGGTGTTGTTTTATAAAGTCTAACTGGTTTAAGGAGAAGTTATGGACATTCGTAAGATTAATAAGTTTACCACCTGTGGAGGCTGTATTGCCAAACTGCCCCAGGGTATGTTAAAAGAGGCATTGTTAAATATACCTCATTTTGACGATCCAGATCTGATTGTGGGATTTGATACTTCTGATGATGGGGCGGTGTATCGTTTAACGGATGATCTGGCAATCATACAAACACTTGATTTCTTTCCTCCAATGGTGGAAGACCCCTATTTATTTGGTAAGATTGCAGCAGCAAACGCATTAAGTGATATTTATGCAATGGGGGGTGAAGTTAAGGTTGCGCTTAATATTGTCTGCTTTCCTGAAGATGAAGACCCTGGGATATTGGGAGAGATTCTTAGAGGAGGAGCGGAAAAGGTAAAAGAAGCAGGAGGAGTCCTTTGTGGAGGACATTCTATTGCAGATAAAGAAACAAAATATGGTTTATCAGTGACCGGCATCATTCATCCAGAAAAAATCATGAGAAATAATGCTTGTGAGATGGGGGATGATATTATCCTCACCAAGCCATTAGGGGTGGGCCTGGTATGTTCCTCATATAAAGCGGGAGAGGCTTCTGTTGAAAGCTATAAACAAGCCGTTCAAAGCATGCAGACATTAAATAAATACGCTGCCCAAGCAAGTAAAAAATACCGAGTGCATGCAATCACCGATGTAACTGGATTTGGTTTCTTAGGACATCTAAATGAAATGGTTACAGAAGAATATTCCATTCAAGTAGATTGTTCCCGCATCCATTATATTCCGGAAGCATTTCATCTGGCAGAGCAATATTTGATTACGGGTGGTGGTCAGAAGAACCGTAAATTTTTACAGGATAAACTACGGTTTGAAGAGGTTTCCAGACCAATCCAGGAAATATTATTTGATCCCCAAACGTCCGGAGGTTTGTTACTTAGTGTGGACCCGCGGGATACCAAAGCTCTGTTAGAGGACCTGGCCGACTTAAATATAATAAGTAATAACATTGCTACCGTTATAACACGTCAGGATAAGAACATTATTATCTCTGGCTGATCCATTACATATTGGGATTCTTCTTTGATTGAAAGGTTGTGTCATTATGGATTTAAGGCAACTTGAAGCATTTGTTTATGTTGCAAAGTTAAATAGCTTCTCTAAAGCGGCTGATACAATTTATTTATCTCAGCCTACGATCAGTTCCCATATCAATGCGTTGGAAAAAGAATTAGGTACGCAGTTGTTAATACGCTCTACAAAAGAGGTATATCCAACGAAAAGCGGTCTGGATTTTTATGTGTATGCTCAAAATATGCTGGCACTTCGTGACGAGGCCATTCATTCAGTGGCACAGTCTGTTAGTTGTATTAGAGGAGAGATTTCTCTTTTGGCTTCTAGTGTTCCGGCTCAATATTTGCTGCCTTCCTTCATAGCAGTATTTCAAAAAACCTATCCTGATATTTTTTTCAAAGTCAAACAAAGTGACAGTGAGCAAGTAGGGAAGATGCTTTCAAACTGTATTTATGATTTTGGAATTACAGGAACAAAAATAACCGGGAACAGGTTTGTTCAAACTCCTTTTTATCATGATACATTGGTGCTTGCCGTTCCTATGGGCTTTACTATTCCTGAGAACATGTCACTAGAGGCATTGATAAAAATACTACGAACCCAGCCCTTTATTATGAGAGAGGATGGATCGGGAACTAAGAAGGAGCTGGAAAGCTTTTTGAATCGAATCAATCTATCCCTGGATCATTTGAATACCGTGTGCAGCTTTAACAATACACATGGGGTGTTGCAGGCTGTTTCCAGCGGAGCAGGTATTTCATTTGTTTCCAGAGCCTCTACAGACTTATACACAAAAATGAGACTAATTAAAACCATTGATTTAAAAGATTTCATTGTGAGACGAAACTTTTATCTGTTATCAAAAAAAGAAATGATTTTACAACCAGTGCAGAAGTTGTTTCAAACCTTTCTTCTTAATTACTATAAGGAATTACAGTAATGGATTAAAAATTCGAAAAGATGATTGAGATCAGTGTTTGCTGATGTCAGAAAGGACTTTATTATGTATTTTAATAGTGCTGCTACTTCATTGCCAAAACCTCAGTGTGTCATTGATGCAGTTACCTCTGCCATGCTTACATTTGGTAATCCATTAAGAGGCGTTAACAAAGCCTCCCTTGACGGGCTTCGTTGTATCACAGAAGCAAGGCAGGAAATCGCCCGATTTTTTGGAGGTGAGAATGAGGTCGATGTAGCATTTTGTCAAAATGCTACCATGGCATTGAATCAGGTCATTGGGTCGGTTCAAAAACATATAGTCACAACGGCGGCTGAGCATAATAGTGTACTTAGACCGGTCTACCGGCATGGTAATTATACCATTGTGCCTGTTGATGGGAAGGGAAGACTGGATTTAGACCAGATGGAACATGCAATTCGTCCTGATACTGAGGCAATTGTTATGACACATGCTTCCAATGTAACTGGGAATGGTTACGATATTTCTAAAGTAGGTGAAATCTGTAAAAGAAAAGGAATCTTTTTTATTGTAGATGCCTCTCAGTCTGCTGGGCTACTTCCTATTGATATGAAAGCTATGAATATTACTGCACTTTGCTTTAGCGGTCATAAATCTCTATACGGGCCACAGGGAACAGGTGCAATCTGTGTAAAGCCGGAATTTTCTATTACCCCTATCTTGACGGGAGGAAGCGGAAACAATTCCTTTTCAAAAACTGGCCCAGAGGAAATGCCGGAGCGTCTGGAGGCAGGCACTCAAAATGCTCAGGGAATTGCAGGTCTGCTGGCAGGTGTCCGCTATGTAAGCGATAAAAGAGAACAGTTTTTAAGCGAGGCACTGGAATTGTCAAATTATTTTGTGGAAGAGTTATGGAAGATACCTTCTATTAATGTGTATGGTGATATGAAAAGCAGTCTGCGTACGCCAGTGGTAACAATTAATTCAGATAGAATTGCCAGCAGTGAATTGGCGTATGAGCTTAGTGAGAAGTATGATATTTTTGTTCGTGCAGGAGCTCATTGTGCTCCCCTCATGCACCAGGCTCTAGGAACACAAGATATAGGAGCAGTCCGATTTTCCTTCTCACATAGCAATACAAGAAAAGAGATTGAGATGGCAATCCATGCATTGCGGACCTTGTGCAGTGATTAAGTAGAAAAGGAGTGTACTAATATGAAAATTATTGATGCCATGGGAAAAGCCTGTCCCATACCGGTAGTTTTAGCAAAAAAAGAAGCAGCTGGGCTTGCCATAGAAGGTGGAGAATTACAGGTACTGGTAGATAACCTGCCTGCATGTGAAAACTTAAAAAGTATGGCTGATGGTATGGGATACACCGCAAAGGAAGAGATGCTTGAACCAGGTAGATACCGGGTAACTATAAAGGTTGCGGCACAATCCCAGGAACTCGTTAAAACTCAATCTGTTGAAGAGAATCTCCCTGTTACCCATGCAGGCAATGGCCTGGTGGTGGTAATCAGTAAAGATTCCATGGGGCAGGGAAGTGAAGAGTTAGGGAAAATTTTAATAAAAGGATTTATATTTTCCCTCACACAGCTTGAAAATCCCCCCAAATCAGTCCTGTTTTTCAATTCGGGAGTCCTTCTTTCTTTGAAAGAATCTAATACATTGGAAGATTTGCTTACCCTTGAACAGGCTGGTACTCAAATTAAAATATGCGGGACCTGTGCAGATTACTATTCTGTAAAATCTTCTATCGGCGTTGGGAAAATTGTAAATATGATGACCATAACGGAAGAGATGGCATTGGCAGGTTCAGTCATTAATCTATAAATATGCTACGTGAATTTTTAATTGGGGAAGGTGCCTTATGGAGGATATCTTATTTACATTTCACAACACGCATCATTCAATTTTAGCTGAGAAGATCTTGCTTGAATCAAATATACCAGTAAAGGTAATGCCGATGCCAGAAGCAATTACAGCCGGATGCGGGCTTTGTCTGCGTCTGCCAGAGGATGATGGTCTTTGTGCATACCGTTTATTGAAAAGCAGCAGCATTTCTCCCCGGGGTATATATAGGAAGAAATCCGGTTTGTATGTAGAGCTACAGATAGAAACCTTACATACCTAGATCGATTGTACAATGTGCCTATAAAATTCTAGTATTTATAAAAAAAACAAATAAAGTTGCATAACAATATAGCCATATCCAGATTGATAATGAATTTCAGAATGCTATAATAAGGATATGAATTGTAGACAATCTACAATAACAACAATGGAAACAGAGAGGTAACTGGTGTGCCTACCGGTCTTCAAAACCGTGTTGCGGTATTAACTGCCGTGGGTGGGTTCGATTCCCATATGTTTCCGCCAAAAATAATTAACATTTACATATATTTGATTGCCTTATGAAGGAAGTAAAGGATTGGGATGGGGGATTCCATGGATAGCATTATTGTGGGGACAGCAGGTCACATTGACCACGGAAAAACAGCTTTGGTAAAAGCACTTACCGGCTGCGATACGGATACGCTGGCAGAAGAGAAGAAAAGAGGAATTTCAATCAATCTTGGCTTTGCCAGCTTTCGGCTGCCCAATGGACGAAACATCGGCATAGTCGATGTCCCAGGACATGAGAAATTTATTAAGAACATGCTGGCTGGAGCAACCGGAATCGATCTGGCACTGATCATCATAGCGGCAACAGAAGGTATTATGCCACAGACGAGGGAGCACATAGAAATCCTTGGGTATTTAGGGATTCAAAAATATTTGATTGTGCTTACAAAAGTCGATATGGTGGATGAAGAATTTAAAGATTTGGTAGTGGAAGATATCAGAGATTATTTAAAAGGAACTTTCCTGGCTCAAACCAAGATCGTTGAAGTGGATTCCATTAGCCGTAAGGGATTGGATACTCTGATTAAGGAACTTGAAAATCTGTCTTTTGATATTCAAGAGAGGAGCTTTACGAAAAAACCCCGTATGAATGTAGACAGGGTTTTTTCTATAAAGGGATATGGGACGGTAGTCACCGGTACGCTGATGGAGGGGGTCATAAAGGTAAATGATGAACTTACTGTTTATCCCCAGGGATTATCAGCAAAGGTGAGAAATCTCCAGGTTCATGATCATAATGTAGAGGAAGCATATGCAGGGCAAAGAACAGCAATTAATTTATCCGGTCTTTCGTTGGAAGAATTAAAAAGAGGAAACACGGTTGCAGTGAAAGACAGCGTATATGTAACAGATATTATAGATGTAAAATTTCGGATCGTATCAGATACAAAATTTGAATTAAAGAGATTTTCTCCTTTGAAGCTTTATGTAGGATCTACGGAAGTGTTAGCCAAAATCCTTCCAATCACTCATAAAACAATAAAATCAAAGGATGAGGGTTATGCTCAGATCCTTTTAGATCACCCGATTGTTGTATTAAAAGGAGATCGTTTTGTCTTACGAACCATTACTCCGGTAACCACCATAGGAGGCGGTATTATTATTGATCCCAAGCCTCTGCGATATAAAAAATTCACAGAAGAGCTTATAAAGTCTGTGAGTCTAAAGGATTCCTCGTCTGTAGATGAGATTATGGAAGAATATGTAAAAGGGCATCCCTTTTCTCTTCTGGAAGAAATCGCTGCATTCATTAATGGGGAAAGTGTGGAAGCTGAACTAAGTGACCTGATGGAAAACGGGACTGTCATACAGATTGGAAAGCAATATTTACATAGAGAATTTTTGATACGGTTTCAGTCTGGAGTTGAATCGGTATTAATGGACTACCAGAAAGGGAATCCCCTTAGAAACGGGATGCCAAAGGCAGAGCTGATTGAAAAATTCAATCTGGCTCATAAAAAACAGGGAGAAATTCTTCTTCAGTACCTGTCTGAGATAAAACGGGTAAAGCTGGAACAAAATCTTGTATCCACTATTTCTTTTCAACCTGAACTGACACAAAACCAGCAAAAGATAAAGGAAGAATTGTTAAGCAGAATTCATATGGGTGGTTATTCTCTTATGACCATTGCTGAACTTACTGAAAATAAAAAAGACAGACAGCAAGTCCTTGAATTTTTGTTAAAGAAAGAACTGTTTTTGCTTCCAGGTCAATACATAATGAATCAAAGTCAATATGAAGAATTAAAAGAGCAAGCAAAAAAGCTTTTTACTCAAAAGGGCATGTTAAAGCTTTCAGACTTTAGAGATATGGCTGGAACTAGCCGAAAGTTTGCGTTGCTATTGTTGGAGAGGTTTGACCAGGAAAAGTTTACAAAACGCCAGGGAGAAGATCGAATCATCGTTTGAAATACAAATTAAAATACATGGGGGTATCAAGTGAAAACTTATGATGTTGTAATAATTGGAGGGGGACCAGCCGGACTTTCAGCCGGTCTTTATGCAGGAAGAGCAAGGTTAGATGCGCTGCTGATTGAGAAAGAAAAAGATGGAGGACAGATTGTAATCACATCTGAGATTGAGAATTATCCCGGATGTCTTCCAGAAGAGTCAGGAAGTTCTCTGGTAAAGAGAATGACAAAGCAGGTGGAGACGTTTGGAATAGAACGAGCTGCAGATTGTGTGGAATCCGTAGATTTTTCAAAGGATGTGAAAGTACTTCACGGCAAAAAGAATGATTACTATGCCAAGACAGTCATCATTGCAACCGGAGCATTTCCAAGACCTATAGGGTGTGAAAGGGAGAAAGAATATATTGGAAAAGGCGTATCCTACTGCGCCACCTGTGATGGTAATTTCTTTGAGGATTTTGAGATTTATGTAGTAGGCGGAGGGGATACCGCAGTGGAAGAAGCAATTTATCTCACCAAGTTTGGCCGTAAAGTCACCATTATTCATAGAAGAGATGAATTAAGAGCTGCAAAATCCATTCAGGAAAAGGCCTTCAAAAATAAGAAGATTGAATTTATGTGGGATTCTGTGGTGAAAGAAGTAGACGGTGACGGAATGGTTCAGAGTATGACGGTAGAGAACCTGAAAACCGGGGAGAAAAAGGAAATTGTGGCCGATGAAGACGATGGTACCTTTGGCTTGTTTGGATTTATCGGATATCTTCCCCAGTCAAAGTGCTACGAAGGCATTTTGGATATGGATTACGGCTACATTAAGACAAACGAGAATATGGAGACCAATATTCCAGGGGTCTATGCGGTGGGAGATATCAGAGTAAAAGAGTTGAGGCAGGTTGTTACAGCATGTGCTGATGGTGCGATTGCCGCAGTAATGGCTGAAAAATATGTTTCAGAATAGAGGAGGAATTGCTATGTTAATCGTTGATAAGGACACATTTGTACCAGAGGTTCTCGAGGCAGAAGGTTTTGTTTTCGTGGATTTCTTTGGAGATGGCTGTGAGCCATGTAAGGCGCTTTTGCCACACGTGGAAAAGCTAGCAGAGGAATATGGAGATAAGCTGAAATTTACAAAGCTTAACACCACAAAGGCAAGGAGACTTGCTATATCACAAAAGATACTTGGTCTTCCTGTCATGGCAATCTACAAAGGCGGTGAAAAGGTAGAGGAGCTGGTCAAAGAAGATGCGACTACTGATCGCATTGAAGAAATGGTTAAAAAGTATGCGTTAGCTGAATGAAAGTAACAAACAAAACATGGGTAATAGCGCAATAATTCTTGTGTGGACTGTATGCTTTGCATTGGGCTTCACCTGATGATTTGCGTTAATATAAATAATAAAAGGAGGAATAAATGATGCTGAGAGACAAAAAAGCCATCATTATCGGTGACAGAGACGGCATTCCCGGCCCTGCCATTGAAGAGTGTGTAAAAACAGCTGGCGCACAAGTAGTATTCTCATCCACAGAATGCTTTGTCTGAACGGCTGCGGGTGCTATGGATCTTGAGAATCAAAAGAGGGTAAAAGCATTAGCAGAACAGTATGGACCTGAAAATATTATTGTTATTTTAGGTGCCGCAGAAGGTGAGGCCGCAGGCCTTGCTGCTGAGACTGTTACTGCAGGAGACCCTACTTATGCAGGACCTTTAGCAGGAGTCCAGTTGGGACTAAAAGTATATCATGCCTGTGAACCAGAAGTAAAAGACGAAGTAGACAGTGCTGTTTATGACGAGCAGATCAGTATGATGGAAATGGTTTTAGATGTAGATGATATTATAAAGGAAATGTCGACGATAAGAGACGAGTATTGTAAATACTAGTATCTTCTCTTTACAGATCAATTCTTGTGAAATGGTATAAGGTAAACATTTTACAGGAATTGATTTATTATTAGGAGGCAAATATGTATAGTGTCTTAAAAGGAGCAAGTTATATTCTTGCTCATACGCCGGATATGGTCATTCACAATGGCACGACACAAACTACGCAAAGAACCATTGATCCGGAATCTGAATATTTAAAAAACTTGGATAAGAGCCTGCGCACCTATGAAGAGTGCAAGGCGTATCTCCCCAATCAGACCTATATTGGAAATGTAACGCCACAGGAACTGGCTGGATACGAGCAACCATGGTTTTCGCAGAAGTCTGAACACACAGAAAGAGAAGGTAAGTTCGGAGAGATCATGCCGGAAGATGAATTTATCGGCCTGATTGCCATATGTGATGTATTTGACCTGGTAAAGTTGGAAGTGAATTTTGCCAATACCGTAAGGTCGAAACTGGAATCACACAGCCTGATTAATAAAGCCCTATTAAAAGCCCTTGAAAAGGGAGTTGAATTGCCTGAAGTAGTGCAGTTGATTGAGGATACTCATGCAGAGCCCTTGTACTATAAAGGCAACATAGTTGGCTGCATCAAGGCGGCACACGATATTGACCAATCACTTTCTGCACATGTCATATTTGAGAATCTTGTTTCGAAAGCATCCTGCGTTCTATCCTTATTGCATCTCATCGGCAAAACAGAAATTAATGCAGAAGAGATCGATTATGTAATTGAGTGCTCGGAAGAAGCGTGTGGAGATATGAATCAGAGAGGTGGAGGAAACTTTGCAAAAGCTGCTTCTGAAATGGCAGGTCTTGTGAATGCTACCGGTTCTGATGTTAGAGGATTTTGTGCGGGTCCAGCTCATGCTTTGCTTCACGCAGCGGCCCTGGTCAAATCCGGAACCTTTAAACATGTAATTGTCGCTGCAGGCGGATCCACCGCGAAGCTTGGTATGAACGGAAAAGATCACGTAAATAAAAACATGCCCATACTGGAAGACTGCGTTGCTGGATTTGCTGTGTTAATCAGTGCTAACGATGGAGTAAGTCCGGAAATCAACAGTGACATTGTAGGACGACATACGGTGGGAACCGGGTCATCTCCACAGAATGTAATCTCCTCCCTGACTGCAATTCCACTGGAAAAGGTGGGACTGAAATTATCAGACATTGACAAGTATTCCGTGGAAATGCAAAACCCTGATATAACAAAGCCGGCTGGAGCAGGCAATGTGCCGGAAGCCAATTATAAGATGATTGGGGCGCTTGCTGCCATGCGAAAAGAAATTGAAAAGTCACAGCTTGCAGACTTTGTATCAGAACATGGCCTCGTTGGCTGGGCACCTACTCAGGGACATATCCCATCTGGTGTTCCTTATCTTGGTTTTGCCAGACAGGAACTAATGGATAAAAAGCTTAGCAGAGTCATGGTAATTGGAAAGGGCAGCTTGTTTCTTGGCAGAATGACCAACTTGTTTGATGGAGTATCTTTTATCCTCCAGCAAAACAGTGGTGCAGGGGAAGAAGAGTCTGTTTCAGAAACCAGCGTCAGAAAGTTGATTGCTGATTCACTAAAGGACTTTGCAAAGCACCTTCAAGGTGATGAGGGGTGAACCTATGTCTGATGAAAGAATAAAAAAAATAGTCGCTAATACCTTTCTTGATCTGGCACAAATCCTGGAAACCGGGCAGTCAGGCAGGAAGTTGCCAATTGCAGTTACAGCCATTGGAAGTGAGCACGGGGAAGAGACTATTTACAATGCAGCCCTGGAAGCTGCAAAAAAAGGAATTTCTGTAAAGGTGATCGGAACCAGAGATGTAAAGGCAGATAACCTTGAGTCCATTCTAGTTTCTTCGGAAGAAGAGGGACACAAGAAAATGGACGAAATGCTCTCTGAAAAAGCTGCTTATGGGGCAGTAACCATGCACTATCCATTTCCAATTGGAGTATCTACCGTTGGGCGTGTGATTACACCGGCTGCCGGGAGAAAGATGTATCTGGCAACCACTACAGGTACCTCTTCTGTGAACCGGGTAGAGGGAATGATAAAAAATGCCATTTACGGCATTATTACAGCCAAAGCCTGTGGAGTAAACCAGCCCACTGTAGGAATTTTAAATGTGGACGGAGCCCGACAAACGGAAATTGCATTGCAAAAGCTGAAAGAAAATGGATACGATATTAACTTTGCTACTTCAGGAAGAAGTGATGGCGGCATGATTATGCGTGGAAATGATCTATTAACAGCCTCTGCTGATGTAATGGTTATGGATTCCTTAACCGGTAACGTACTGTCTAAGCTTTTATCTTCCTATACCACAGGGGGCAAGTATGAATCCCTGGGCTTTGGCTACGGGCCTGGCATTGGAGAAGACTTCGATAAGCTGATTATGATCGTATCAAGAGCATCTGGAGTTCCTGTAATTGCAGGTGCAATTGAATTTGCAGCAGAGATGCTCTTAGGTGAATATCAAAAGGTATTAGCAGAGGAATTTAATAAAGCCAGAAAAGCTGGTCTAAATGATATCCTAGCCTCACTTAAAGCTGGAAAACGGGAAGAGACAGTGGCAGAAGTAAAGGCACCTCCCAAGGAAGTTGTAACAGAGGAGATTCTGGGCATTGAAATTATGGATCTGGAGGATGCGGTCACCTGCTTATGGGAAGCCGGCATCTATGCAGAAAGCGGTATGGGCTGTACTGGACCTGTGGTTCTTGTTGGGGAACACAATCTGGAACAAGCAAGGAATATTCTAAGCCAGAAAAAATTTATTGGCTAAGATGAAACCATAAATATGGGTTAAGAAAAAGTTTCTTTAAAGGAAGATGGAATGACCGATAAAAACAGTTTAATGAGACAACTACCAAAGGTAGATGAAATAATACGTTGTATTATTATAGAACGAGCCGTAAAAGCGCCTGAAGTTCTAATAAAACTGGCTGTTAAAAAAGAGATAGATGCTGAGAGAGAGAAAATATTAGCAGGTGAATCCACTGGGTGCACGCGGGAAGCTTTATTAGAGCGGATCGAAGGTGAAATAAAAAGACAGAATCAGCCACATTTGAAGCGAGTCATTAATGCCACCGGAATTGTTCTTCATACAAATTTGGGAAGAGCAAAACTTGCAATCCAGGTATCTGATCAAATGCAAGATATTGGTGCGTATTATTCCAATCTGGAGTATGACCTGGAAGCTGGCGAAAGAGGCTCAAGATATGCCCATGTGGAACAGCTTCTTACTTTTTTAACAGGTGCTGAGGCAGCTTTGGTTGTAAATAATAATGCAGCGGCTGTATTTTTAATACTGAATTCTCTGGTAAAGGAAAAAGAAGTAATTGTCTCAAGAGGAGAACTGGTAGAAATCGGCGGCTCTTTTCGGGTACCAGAAATTATGAAAGCCAGCGGTTGTAACCTGATAGAGGTGGGGACTACAAATAAGACTCATGAATCCGATTTTTTGGATGGTATCAGTGAGAATACCGGTGCGCTATTAAAAGTCCATACCAGCAACTATAAAATCATTGGCTTTACAGAAGAGGTCTCTATAGAACGGCTGAAAGCAATCGGTGTCAGGCATCAGCTCCCGGTTATATATGATATGGGATCCGGTCTTTTGATCGATCTTCAGGCTTATGGAATCGGAGAGGAGCCTACGGTTAAAAAGTGTTTGGAGGACGGAGCAGATGTGGTCTGCTTTAGCGGAGACAAATTGCTTGGAGGTCCTCAGGCTGGGATTATAGTTGGAAGTAAGGAATACATAAGCAAAATGAAGAAAAACCATCTTCTTCGAGCATTGAGAATTGATAAGCTCACCTTAACCGCCTTGGAGCTTACGTTGCGAGAGTACTTAGACGAAGCTGCGGCTATGGAGAGGATACCTACCCTGAATATGATTATGCAGCCCTTGGAGCTCCTGGAGAAAAGAGCACGGTTTTTTCTTCAGTTACTGGATCAGTGTCCAGAGGCAGAATATGAAATAGTTAAAACACAGGGACAGATTGGCGGGGGCTCTATGCCAGGGGTAAGCCTTACCTCTTATGCAGTTAGTGTTTGCAGAAAAAATATCTCAGAAGGAATTCTGGAACAAATGCTCAGAGAGAATTCCATCCCCATTGTAACAAGAATATGGAAAAACAAAGTGCTGTTTGATGTAAGAACTATGGATGAAGCTGAAATTCAAACAGCGGCAGATTTTTTAAATCAATTATAAGGATATAAGATGCATGGAACGAATGCATCATGTCTTTTTTTGAAAGGAGACACCCAATGAAGTTGGAATTAGGCAATTTTTATGTAAAAGATATTTGCTTTGGTGAAAAAACTTCTTTAAAAGATGGGATTCTTACTGTGAACAAAGAGGAGGCTCTTTCGGTCATAAAAGAAGATGAGCATATTACAGAAGCAGAACTTTATATTGTTTCACCGGGAGATATGGTTCGGCTTGTTCCTGTAAAAGAAGCAATAGAACCACGTTACCGTGTTGGAGGAGGTCCTGTTTTCCCAGGTGTGACAGGAGATCTTATGCAGGCGGGGGATGGCACCACATACGCGTTAAAAGACATGAGTGTATTAGTGGTTGGAAAACATTACGGCGGATTTCAGGATGGGCTCATTGACATGGGCGGAGAAGGTGCAAAATACACCTATTACTCTCAGTTAAAAAACCTGGTTCTGGTAGCGGACAGTGATGAAGTCTTTGAACAAAGAGAACAGCAGAAAAAGAACCGAGCATTAAGATGGGCAGGCATGCGCCTTTCAGAATACATTGGTGCGGTGACAAAGGATTTAACACCGGATGAGGTGGAAACCTTTGAACTGGAGCCTGTAACAAAAAGAAGTAAGGAAGTAAATGATCTTCCAAGCGTTGTTTTAGTGCTTCAGCCTCAATCTCAGATGGAAGAGGGCGGCTATAATGATCTAAATTATGGATGGGATACAAACCGGATGCTTCCCACCTTTATGCATCCTAATGAGGTGTTAGATGGAGCTATGATCAGCGGTTCTTTCATGCCGTGTTCCTCCAAGTGGTCTACCTATGATTTTCAGAATCTTCCCATGATCCGAAAGCTTTACGGTGAGCATGGAAAAACAATTAATTTCCTTGGTGTTATCATGTCAAACTTAAATGTAGCTCTTGAACAGAAAGACAGGGCAGCATTGTTTGTGGCTCAGATGGCGAAGTCTCTGGGAGCAGATTCAGCAATTGTTGCAGAGGAAGGGTATGGCAATCCGGATGCGGATTTTACAGGTTGCATTGTAGCATTAGAGAATGCAAACGTAAAGACCGTTGGGCTCACCAATGAATGTACAGGTCGAGATGGTGCCAGCCAGCCTTTAGTATCCCTTGATGAAAAGGAAAATGCAATCGTATCCTGCGGAAATGTTTCCACACTCATCCGTTTACCAAAGATGGAAACCGTCTTAGGTGAATTGGAGGCCCTGGCAAGAGATGGAATGTCAGGAGGCTGGTCCAATGATGAGATTCTGGGAGCATCTGTAAAAGAGGATGGATCAATTATAATGGAGAATAATGCAATGTTCTGCGGAGACCGTGTGGTTGGCTGGTCAACAAAGACAATGGCAGAATTTTAAAGGAGGGGAAAAGATGAAGGGGATTTTATACTTAAATCAGTTCTTTGGCCAAATTGGTGGAGAAGAACTTGCTGATTTTAAGCCTGAAATTAGAGAGGGCCTTGTAGGTCCGGCAATGGCTTTACAGGCGGCACTAGGCAATGAAGTTGAGATAACCCATACCATAATTTGTGGGGATAACTTCATTGGTTCCAATACAGAGAAAGCGGTAGAAACTATAATTTCTATGCTTAAAGGCAAGGAAATAGATATATTCTTTGCTGGTCCAGCGTTTCGTGCAGGTCGTTACGGCTCTGCCTGCGGCCATATCTGCAAGGCGGTTAAGCAGGAGTTTGACGTGCCGGTAATCACTTCCATGAATGATGAAAACCCTGGCGTTGAGATGTTCCGTAAGGAAATGTACGTGTTCAAGGGGGGAGCCAGTGCTGCAAGCATGAGAAAAGATGTAAGCGCTATGGCAAAATTTGGTCTTAAGCTATTAAAAGGAGAGACCTTACTCCCAGCAGCCACCGAAGGATACTTTGGAAGAGGGATCAGAGAGCAGATTTGGCTGGATCCACCTGTTACTGCAGCAGATCGTGTCATTGATATGCTTCTAAAAAAGGTACATGGAGAGCCTTTTGAGACAGAGCTTCCCATACCAAAATCTGACCGGGTTGCTATTGCTCCTGCAATTACCCCGGAGGAACTAAGCACCATGGAAGTTGCTCTGCTTACTTCTGGAGGAATTGTTCCAGTAGGAAATCCAGACCGTATCCAGTCTGCATCAGCAACCAAATGGGGCAAATATGATATTTCCCAGATTGATGATTTAGTAAAAGGGGAATACATGACCATCCATGCTGGATTTGATCCGGCGGCAGCCAATAATGATTCGGATGTAATCGTTCCTCTTGATGCAATGAGAAAGCATCAAAAGGAAGGGAAGATCGGTGGAGTTTATAAGCATTTCTTCTCTACCGTAGGAACCGGAACTACTCAGGCGGAAGCTTCAAGAATGGGAAAGGAAATAGCTAGAGTTCTAAAAAAGGATGGAATTCGAGCCGCAATTCTAACCTCCACATGAGGGACTTGTACACGTTGCGGTGCAACAATGACAAGAGAAATCGAAAGAGAAGGAATCACCATTGTTCAGATGGCAAACTTGATTCCAGTAGCAAAAACCGTTGGAGTAAACCGTTTGGTTCCAACTATTTCAATTCCTTATCCCCTTGGTGATCCAGCGACATCAAGAGAAGAGCAGTTTAAGCTTCGTTATCACAGAGTAGGCGTGGCACTTGATGCGTTAACCAGTGAGATTGAAGAACCTCAGGTCTTTAAAGTTAAAATTTAATCCAGAACGAATACATGATAGAAAAACACTTTTCACAAACTTGGTGTAAAGTGTTTTTCTATCATCAAAGCAATGTTGCAAAGATATCTGTTTGAATTTTAATTTTAAGGAGGAGGTTTGTAATGAAGAAAAACCTTGTTTTTTACATATCACTATTTATAACTGCTGTATTTATTACACTTGGTCTCGTTGCAAAAGATGTATTTACAGCAGCAACCATTGCGGCAAAAGATTTTCTAGTTCGATATTTTGGGTGGTTTTACTTATTCTGTATGTTAGTTTTTGTTGTATTTTCACTAGGAATCGCATTTAGCAAATATGGCAAAATTAAATTAGGGCCAGATGATTCAGTGCCTGAATACAGCAACCGGTCATGGTTTGCAATGCTTTTTGCAGCAGGCATGGGCATTGGCCTTGTGTTCTGGGGAGTTGCAGAGCCCCTAACCCATTTTGTCAGCTTTGGAGCCAATGAGGGGGCAGCGAATCTGGCAATGAAAAAAGTCTTTATGCATTGGGGATTTCATCCATGGGCAGCTTATGCTATTATTGGTATGTCTCTTGGCTATTTCCAGTTCAGAAAAAATTCTCCAGGTTTGATTAGCAGTATTTTTTATCCACTCCTTGGAGAAAAGGGGATAAAGGGGCCCATTGGGAAATTAATTGATGTTTGCGCAGTCTTTGCCACAGTGGCTGGGTTTGCCACCTCTTTGGGGCAGGGAACCATGCAAATCAATTCCGGTCTTAACTTCTTGTTTCAGGTGCCAAAAACCATTACAATTCAGATTGTAATTATATTTACTTTAATGGTAATTTACACATGGACGGCAGTGAAAGGAATTGATAAGGGAGTCAAGTTTTTATCCGATATAAATTTTGTATTGGCAATTACCATATTACTTGGCGCATTTATCATTGGCCCCAAGCTCCTATCCATAAATGTCTTTATGAATTCACTGGGAAGCTATATTAATAGCTTTTTAGCTGATAGCTTTGCGACAAGTCCTTTTGAAGATAAAACATGGCTTGGGTCCTGGACCATCTTCTACTGGGCCTGGTGGATTGCCTGGGGACCATTTGTAGGTACTTTTATTGCCAGAATATCAAGGGGAAGGACGATTCGGGAGTTTGTGATTGGGGTTATTTTTGCACCCTCCATCGTGTCCTTTATATGGTTTTCTATCTTTGGAAGTCTTGGACTTAATTTGGACAAAGAGATTATTTTAAAAGCAGTGGAATCCACGGAAACTGTTTTATTTGTGGTTTTACGGGAATACCCCTTAGGCAGCTTGTTTGCAGTAATTGCAATTTGTCTGTTGGCAACGTTTTCCATTACCTCAGCAAATTCAGGAATTTTTGCGCTGTCCATGTTTTCTTGTAATGGAGAGATGAATCCTGGAAATGGGAAAAAGATTCTCTGGGGAGCACTTCTAGCACTTTTGACATTGGTATTACTCATGTCAGGAGGACTGGATTCCTTAAAGAATTGTTCCATTGTTGCAGCATTTCCTTTGGCAATTATCATGTTACTATCCTGTGTGTGCTTGATAAAGGCATTGAGGTCGGAGGATACAAAAGAAAAGTAAGAAATAAGCACACTGAATTACAATCAGAAGGAAAGTGGAGAAACGTATGGATTTTAAACAATTAGAAGCATTTGTACAAATTTCCAAACTGCAGAGTTTTTCGAAAGCATCGGAAGCTTTATTTTTAACTCAGCCCACATTGAGCAATCAGATCAATATACTGGAAAAAGAGATTGGGACTCAGTTGTTAGTCCGTTCTACGAAAAAGGTTTATCCTACAAAGGCAGGAGTAAAGTTTTACGAACATGCTCAGAACATGCTGGCATTACGAGATCAGTCTTTGTTTGATATGGGTAAATTCACGAAAGAATGTGCAGGAGAAATTAATATTCTTGCATCTAGTGTTCCAGCCCAATACTTACTGCCACAGTTGATTTCTGATTTCAATAAAGAATATGCAAACATTGTCTTTCGATTATACCAGAGAGATAGTGGAGTGGTTTTTGAAGAGTTAAGCCAATATCAATATGATATTGGCTTTGTTGGCACGGATACAGAAAGCAGTCGTTATAAATTGACTGCTTTCTGTAAAGATCAGTTGGTATTAGTACTTCCCAAAAGTATGAGATACACGGGGGGCCGTAACGTTTCGGATATTGTATCCTTTATCAGCAATAAAAACTTTATTATGCGTGAGATTGGATCTGGAACCAGGGCAAAGATGCAATTGTTTCTCAATCAAAACAAAATGTATGAAAAAGATATGAAAATTGTTGCTTATTTTAGCAGCACACAGGGGATTGTGGAAGCGGTATCAAAAGGTTTGGGCATTTCATTTGTATCAAAAGCAGCAGCTTCGATTTATAAGCGTTTGAATTTAGTTAATATGGTGGAAATTGAATCGGAAGAATTGAGTCGAGATATCTTTTACGTACTAAAGAAAGATATGATCTTAACACCAGCACAGGAATTATTTATTAATTATGCAAAGAATTATTATAAAAGATAAAATCTTAATTTGATTTGCCTTCCATCTATAGTATAATGTTCTGTTAGAGGCATAAAATACATTGAGAGGTGGACAAATGCTATTTAATTCGTATGAGATAAATAACATGATCACATATTCCAAATCCAATCTAAGCGAGATTGTAGTAACTTATGTGAAAAACAAGATTCTTACGGGAGAATTGAAAAGTGGGGACCGTTTGGTTGAAACAGACATGTCCGAAGAACTTCAGATAAGCAGAGCACCGATACGGGAGGCGTTAAGAGAACTTCATATGAGAGGGTTTCTTTTGTTCTCACCGAAAAAGGGAAGTCAGATTCTAAATCTGGATATGAAAGATATAGCAGAGATCTTTTCCATTCGAATTCCTTTGGAAATGCAGGTACTTACCATTATATTTGAGAAGGAACTATTAGACGAGAACGACCTGGAATATCTGGAAGCTTTGAATAAGAAAATGATATCGTTAGACGAAGATAATATTTCAGATGAAAAAGAAAAGAAATTTATTTTTAATACTTATGATCTTGCATTTCATGAATTTTTCTGGAAGAAATCAGAAAGCTATCGAAGAGCCGATATCTTACAAAACCAGTACTTTCAATTACTGGCTGCTATGAATAAAGATGCTTCCACCTTAGGATCTGCTGAGGAAAAATACGAAGAGCATCAAAAGATTGTTGAGGCCTGCCGAAGTGGTTCTCTAAATCAGGCACTATCTGCATTTCAAAAGCATATGGATTCTTATTTAAATGCAGTTCAAATGCTTTAGGATATAAAGATACAGGAAACAAAACTAAGGATTTAAATTGTGCTGGTAAATGAGGTGGAGATTCCGTCATTTACCAGCTTTTTGGTCTTCTAATTATTCTTTATTAATTGGTTTCATCTTTCGGTTGATCCGGGTTATATATTTCTTCTGAAAATTCCGTCAGGATACGACGATGCCCTGGTGTACCTGGCAGATATGAATTCTGCTTCTGTACTTTTCTCTTATTTGCTGCTTTCACAAAACCATAACAAACGGTGAAGAAGATGACAAGAGCAATTCCTGCAAGAAATCCCAATGTCTGCCCCTTTAAGAAAGGCATGCTGAACATGGAGATGAGAAGCCCTGCTAGGGTAAACAAAGAGCTGTAGGGAAATCCGCAAAGGCGACAGTTGCCTTCTGGCTTCCCGTTTTTTCTCCGAAAACGGATGTGAGTGAACATGAGAACAATATAAGTGAAAAGAAGTGCAAATCCTCCAGAGCTGATTAAAAACAAATAAACCTCAGGGAAAAATAATCCCACATAGAGAAACAACAACATGGAGAGGCCAGAAAATAAGATTCCCCGGTAAGGAACGTCCGTTTTATCTCTTAAAAAAGCTGGGCCAAGTCCCTCCTCCACAAGAGAACGAAGCATTCTTCCAATTCCAAACATGGCAGCTAACATGGTTGATAAGATTGCGCTGATTAAGATTATGGTCATGGCAGTACCAGCCCAGGTCATTTGATAGCGGTTTAAGGCTGTAACCATGGGGCTGACATCCTCACTTAAAGAACCTGTAGGTATCAGCAGTAAAAGCACGGAAATACAGAGAATATAAAGTGTCACAAGCCAGAACACAGTCAGGTGAATGGCGCGCGGCACATCTTTTTGCTTATCTTCCGTTTCGCTGGCGGCTAGTCCAATGATTTCAAAACCAGCATAGGTGAATAAGACGATAAGCATACTTCCGGCCAGGCTTTTTAGACCTCCTGGGAGAAAGGGTTCTGAGCGCAGAATGCTGGTTCCCAGTGGGCGAATGCCTGGTAATATTCCAAACACGATGAGACATCCTAATAGGATAAACCCGATGATAGCTAAGATCTTAATGGCAGATAGAATGCTTTCCAAATGGCTTAATTGTTTTGCACCTAATAAGTTTAATAACGTCACCCCTACAATAAGAATGGTACCCAGGATAGGAATCGAGACACCTGGAAACCACGTCCGAAACAGTAAGGAAACAGCAGTAGCCTCACTGGACATGGAGATGACCATTCCTGTCCAATACACCCAGCCTACCACAAATCCCGTCCCCTTATTGATGTACTGAGACGCAAAGGTACGAAACGATGCGGAATCAGGGTTTGATACTGTCATTTCTGAAAGTGCAAATAATATGAAGTAAACCATGACGGCACAAATCAAATAAGAGAGTATGATTGCCGGCCCGGCGGCTTGAATGGCAACCGATGAACCTAAGAAGAAAGAACCACCGATTACAGTTCCAAGAGCCATCATTGTTAAGCGGCCTGCGCTAAGACCTTTTGCTTTATGTTTCATTAGGATTTCTCCCTTTCGTTTTTTATTTATTATTTCTGATAACAGGGAAGTTATACGAAACATTGAAAAAGCGGATAAATGAAATAGCTTAAAAGGTGGTTTTAGAAATATTGGCAGTATTCTCAAAGCTACAAAAAGTATTAAGTGAAAGGAGATAAAATAAATGAGAGAACTATACGTTCTCAGTGCTTACGAAACAAGTGCAGAGAAATTTTTTGATACATTAAAAGAAAAACATGTGGATCTAGTACTGGATATAAGAGAGAAAAACGAATCTCAACTTTGTGGCTTTACAAAGAAGAGAGATCTGGAGTATTTCGTCAGAACCATAGTAGGAGGCAAATATGTCCATGACCGGGCGTTAGCCCCTACCAATGAGCTCCTGGACCCATATCTAAAGCACTGGGCTTCCTGGGAGCAATACGAAGAAGGCTACAAAGCCTTGATGGAAGAGAGAGATATCTTATCCTATTTTAAGTCGGAATACGAATCATACTCTGTTATCTGTCTGATTGGGACAGAAACAAAGAAAAGAAGGTCCCACAGTGAGATACTCTATTCCATGCTTTTAAAGCATTTTAAAATAAAAAATGAAAAAGATTGCAGTACGTTGTAATAACAACAGACATGATTCCTTTATAATGTTATCCTGTACAAGGAATGAGGGCAAGGCAAGTGCCTAAGGAACCTCTTCCATATGAAGCTCAACAAAATGTTGAAGAGTATTTGCACCGAATTAAAAAGGTGCTGTGCATAATAACTTACTTTAGGAGGTAATGAATATGAGCATGTTTTGTTATCAGTGCCAGGAAACGGCAAAGAACACAGGTTGTACAGTTATGGGTGTATGCGGTAAGACAGAAGAGGTAGCGAACCTTCAAGATCTTCTTATCTATGCAGTAAAAGGTATTTCTGAAATTGTAGTTAAGACAAATACTAACGTTGCTGACATTGTTAAAATCAACCATGAAGTAATTACAAGTCTTTTTATCACAATTACAAATGCAAACTTTGATGCAGATGCTATTGAAGCTCAGATCGTGAAAGTACTTGGATTAAGAGATCAGTTGGCAAAAGATGCTGGCTATCAGGGTAATAATGATGCAGCTACCTTCACTGTAAGCACAAGAGAGTCTATGCTTGCTAAGGCTGCTACTGTTGGTGTTCTTGCAACTGAAAACGAAGATGTTCGTTCTTTAAGAGAACTGATCATCTACGGTGTTAAGGGAATGGCAGCTTATGTAGAGCACGCACTGAACATTGGAAAAGAAAATAACGATATTTATGCATTTACCTACGAAGCTCTTGCAGCAACTCTGAATGATTCTCTGTCAGCAGATGATCTGGTTGCTTTAACCTTAAAGACAGGTGAGCTTGGTGTAAGTGCTATGGCGCTTCTTGATGAAGCTAATACATCCCGTTACGGAAATCCAGAAATCACAACTGTTAATATCGGCGTTAGAAAGAATCCGGCTATCCTTATTTCCGGTCATGACTTAGTTGATATCGAGCAGCTGTTAGAGCAGACACAGGGAACAGGCGTTGATGTTTATACACATGGCGAGATGCTTCCAGCTCACTACTATCCAGCATTCAAGAAATATGATAACTTCGCAGGAAACTACGGAAATGCTTGGTGGAAACAGGTGACTGAATTTGAATCCTTCCGCGGACCAATCCTGTTTACAACAAACTGTATCGTTCCTCCAAAGAATCCAGAAGTTGCTGCAAGAATCTACACCACAGGGGCTACCGGTTTCCCAGGTTGCAAGCACATCGTAGCTGATGAGAATGGTAAGAAGGATTTCTCTGAAATCATCGCTCTTGCTAAGACTCTTTCAAGCCCAGATGAGATTGAGACAGGTACTATCGTAGGTGGATTTGCTCACAATCAGGTATTTGCACTTGCTGATAAGGTTGTTGATGCTGTTAAATCCGGCGCAATCAAGAAATTCTTTGTAATGGCAGGTTGTGATGGAAGAATGAAATCAAGAGACTACTATACAGAGTTTGCTGATAAGCTTCCAAAAGATACTGTAATTTTAACTGCTGGTTGTGCGAAATACAGATACAACAAGCTTGAGCTTGGCGATATCGGTGGTATTCCAAGAGTATTAGATGCAGGACAGTGTAATGACTCCTACTCTCTGGCACTAATCGCACTTAAGTTAAAAGAAGTATTTGAGCTTAATGATATTAACGAACTTCCAATCGCTTACAACATCGCTTGGTATGAGCAGAAGGCCGTTATCGTACTTCTTGCACTTCTTCACTTAGGCGTAAAGAACATTCACTTAGGACCAACATTACCAGGATTCTTATCCGCAAATGTTGCTAAGGTTCTTGTAGATACCTTTGGTATTGCTGGAATGGGAAGTGTAGATGCAGATATGGAATTATTCATGAACGCATAATCATTTTAATCATAGCAGGTCATGTATGTTGCGCAGGCAACGTCCATGACCTGCTTTTTTTGATAGTATAATGAGGTAAGTGCTGGCTTACAATAACTTTTAAACAATTTCAGTTCGTGGAGGTAATCATGAAGAAAGTAAATGTATTTTATGACAAGCTGTATTACGGCTTCCCTGTCATTCTTGTAAGCTATTATGATACGGACGGTACCCCCAATGTGACTACCGTGTCTTCATCCTATACCTTAAGGGATATGATGGCATTGGGATTTAGCACTAAGGGTTACGGTCTAAACCGCATTAAGGAAGTATCTGATTTTGTAGTCAATATTGCAGACAGCAGCCAGATTGAGGCAATTAATTTCTGCGGCAAGAATACAGGAGCGGAATGCAAGAAGTTTGACAGCATTAATCTGACTCCAGTACCATCTAAAGTGATCAGTGCTCCAATCATTGCAGAGTGCCCCATCTCCATTGAATGCAGGCTGACCGATGTGATTGAAAGTCAGAACCATTATGGCATTACCAACATCTTGGCAAAGATTAAAGGCCGTCTTGTTGCTGAGTCTTACTTAAATGAAGCAGGCCGTCTTAATCCTAATGCATTTGATGAGGTACTCTACATTGGAGACGGAGACAGCAAGGGCTTTCGTTTCATGAAATAAAAAAGTAAAACGTATCAAGGGTTTGTGTTTCTTTCATCACCCTTGATACGTTTTCCTATTTAAGATTTCTTATGAATTATTCACTGCTTTTTGAACAATCTGAGCAACCACATCCACACCCAGACTCACCACGTTTGAGTTTTCGAATGCCTTTTATAACGATAAAACCAGCATAAGCTGCAATGAGAGCAAAAATAATGATGGTAGCTAGCATATCTAACACCTCCGTTCTGAATTAGAAAATACGAAATACAATTGGTATGTAATCTGTGACTTTTTTCGTCTATTAAAGTATATTCTTTATTATAATACTGTGCTCCCCACCAGTAAAGTAGGCACCAATAAGTTACTAAGTTACTTTATTGATACCATTTATATACATAGGAAACAATAAAACAAGCATAATAATGATAGTAGTATCTTTTTAGTAACCACACCACTTAATTGTGCCTACTTGTGTATTTTTGTTGGAGTGTTATAATAAAATCATCCAATAGATGGCAGACGAAAAGAAAGTGACCATCCATTTGTCAAAATTTTATCATAAAGGAGATTATAATTATGAGCAAAGTACTTTATATCAAAGCAAATTCAAAACCAGATGGAGTTTCAAGAACATTTAAGATATCAGACGCATTTGTGGAGCAGTATAAGAAACATCACCCAGAAGATGAAGTGGTAGTTCTGGATTTATATAAACTTGGGATTCATTTCCTAGAGGGAGAGGATCTTGAATATCATAATCCAGCACCTGGTGTAGGAAAGGATCATCCAGTTTTAAAATATGCTTATGAGTTTTTAGAGGCAGACAAATACGTAATTGCAGAGCCTTTATGGAATCTGAGCATCCCAGCTATTTTAAAAGCTTACATTGATTATATCTGCGTTTCTGGTATCACCTTCCATTATACTGCTGAGGGTCCTGTTGGTCTTTGCAATGGTAAAAAAGCAATTAACATTACCACCAGAGGTGGAAATTACAGCTCTGCCATAGCAAAAGAGTATGAACTTGGTGACAAATATCTGAGAACCATCTTAGGCTTTATGGGAGTCCTTGACTTTACTACCATAGCTGCCGAGCAGCTTGATGTGATGGGAGTGGATGTAGAGGCAGCAGTAGCAAAGGAAATTGAAGAAGCTAAGAAATTAGCAGAAACCTTCTAAAGTAAGAAACATAAAAGCGGCGGTTCCTTTTGGGACCGTCGCTTGTCTTTTAGTAATGGATCACTTGATCTGCATCTTTGATTTTTTGAATGATAGGCTGTGCCTCGTCGCTTTGGAAAAAACGTAAGGTAGTCTCGGGAAGAAAGTTGCTTAAGTGAGAGAAATCCCCTTCTTTTATCAGTTTTCGAACCGTTGATGCACTGATTGCAGTACCAGCAGCTTCTTTTCTGGGAATAATGATGCATTCAATTCCTGCTTCAGGCAGCTTTTCTTTCATAATCTGATTATAAAGGGCTGTAACCAGGCTCGTAGGTTCTTCTCCCACGTACCTTCTGTTAATACCAAGAGACTCTGAGATCTTAATAAAGATACCCAGATCCAAAAGTGCATGGCTTTCAATGACAGCATTATCGTCCTTTTGAAAATAACTTGGAAAGGTGGCATTGCTGATGATATATGGACCGCTATCATGATAGCAGATATTGGTGAGATGGGAGGTACCTTCTATGATCAGACGTTTTCTTACTTCGAATGGAATCAGGCTCACATCTTCGCTGACTATAAATAAGTGAACCACATCATTTTCCGCGGCGGCCTTTTCAACAAGGGTAAGATGTCCTAGAGTAAAAGGGTTGGCATTCATTACAATGGCGGCAACGTTATCCCCTTCTTTTTTATTGGTACCAAGACGGTCAATATAATCTTTAAAGCCGCTTCTCTTATTTTCCATGAAAACGACCTTGCCTTCAATCCTTACGATCTCATAAAAACCTAAATCAGAAAAAAATCTGGCAGCAGTAGATTTTGTATATAGGAAAATGTGAGAGTTACCCTGAGAAAACTGTACCTCAGTGAGGTGAGACATCACCTGGTTCATCAGACCTTCGCCCTGATGATTACTGCTTACAGCGAGACATCTTAAGGTATTGCCATAGCAGCTTCCTGTAGCCACAACATTAAAATCTTCGTCAAACATAGCGCATGTATAATCCAGATTCTTATCTCTACGAATTCCCTCTCCTAAAAGAAGTTGATCAATGAGCTGGTTGCTCCTTTTGTCATCCGAAGAAACTTTAGAAATAGTATAATCACTCATAATTTACTCCTTTGCGTTATAACCTGTAAACAAATCCTGACCGAATATCAGGAAAACGGCTCCAGTAAAAAAGGAGCAGAAATTAGGTTTTATTTTCTTATAAATAATTGTATCCTTTCCTATTTAAAATGTAAATAGCTCAGGAGATGATTTTTACATTTTTTCGCCTATTTAAGTTCATAATGTTAGTATGTGCGATTTTTTGTCAATACGGTAGGAAAAAAAGCATCAAAATACATGTTTTATTTCATGGTTACTTTTATGATACTGTGTGTCAAAATAGTGCCTACTGGATAAAACATTGTAAATGTTATAATATTAACTATAGAGACAGAGAAAAAGGTACTGTCTGGAAAAGGCAATCGGTCAAAAGAAACAGCCTGGACTTTAGGCAACCATAATATAAATAAAAAGATAGGAGTGTGGTTACATGATAACAGCCATTAGAGACGAGAACAACAGATACAGAAATCTGCAAAACGGCCAATGGGTTGAAAGCAGGAATGATACTTATCTTACAATTAAATCCCCAATAGACGATACTGTCTTAGGAACGGTACCAGCCATGTCAAAGGAAGAGGTGGATCTGGCCATTGAGACAGCGAAAAAAGCGCAAAAACAATGGAGAAATGTAACCATAGATGAAAAAGCAGAGATTTTATATCGGTCAGCAGATATTTTGCTTAAGTATATAGAAGAACTGGCAGATTTAATGGTTCGTGAGATCTCAAAAGATAGAAAAAGCTGTTATTCCGAGGTGGAAAGAACGGCTGACTTTATCCGGTTCACGGCTGATACGGCTAAAAACATATCCGGCGAAAGCATTCCAGGAGACAGCTTCCCAGGTGGAAAAAACAATAAGGTATCTATCGTAAGAAGAGAACCTTTAGGAGTAGTTTTAGCCATATCTCCATTTAACTATCCAGTAAACCTTGCAGCTTCCAAAATCGCGCCGGGTCTTATGGCTGGTAACTCTATTGTTTTAAAGCCTGCTTCTCAGGGCGTTCTGTGCGGTTTATATCTGGCTAGAGCATTTCAGGAGGCTGGAGTTCCGGCTGGTGTATTAAATACGGTTACTGGAAAAGGCAGTGAGATTGGAGATTATATCACCACTCATAAGGGAATTGATTTTATTAACTTTACCGGAAGTACTGAGGTGGGCGCCCATATATCCAGTATAACCAGCATGGTACCGCTTTTAATGGAGCTTGGAGGAAAGGATGCAGCCATCGTATTAGAGGATGCAGATCTGGAACTGACAGCTAGTAATATCGTTGCAGGTGGTTATTCCTATTCTGGTCAGAGATGTACTGCAGTAAAGAGAATCCTTGTGGTAGAAGAAGTGGCAGACCAGCTAATTGAAAAGATTCTGCCTAAATTAGAAAAGCTTACAATGGGAAATCCTGTGGATCGGGATGTAGACATCGTTCCTCTGATTAGCACCAAGGCAGCAGATTTTGTCTGTGAGCTTATTGATGATGCAAAGGAAAAAGGCGCGAAGTTATTGTTTGGTGGTAATAGAGAAGGAAATCTAATTCAACCAACTCTGTTTGACAATGTAACCACTGATATGCGTTTGGCATGGGAAGAGCCATTTGGCCCTGTTCTCCCTATTATTAGAGTTAAGGATAAGGATGAGGCCATAAAGCTGGCCAATGAGTCCGAGTATGGCTTACAGTCCGCAGTCTTTACTCAGAACATCAACAATGCCTTCTATGTGGCAAATAAGCTGGAGGTAGGTACGGTTCAGGTCAACAACAAAACAGAGAGAGGACCAGACCATTTTCCATTCTTAGGGGTAAAGGCTTCCGGTATTGGAACCCAGGGAATCCGCTACTCCATAGAGTCCATGTCAAGACCAAAGGTAACAGTCATCAATCTATCAAATAATTAAATTCGATGATAATATAGCAAATAAAAAGCCTCAGGATCCTTGGGACCGTTAATCGGTCCCGGGCCTCCTGGGGCTTTTAATTTTGTGCAATGCGTTCTTCGGAATCAGATTCTGTATCAAGTTCTGCATTTAAGTACTGGCTGCCAAACGTGTGCATCAGCTCAAGAATTGGAATAATCTTTTCCCCTAAGTCTGTTAAGCTGTATTCTACTCTGGAAGGGACCACAGGATAGACCTTGCGACTCACCAATTTATCCTCTTCCAGACTGCGCAGTTGTGAGGTAAGCATCTTTTGGGTAATCTGGGGAAGCCGTTTCTTTATCTCACTAAAACGTAAGGTGTTGCTGCTTAAATACCAGAGAATCAGGATTTTCCACTTACCAGAAACCAGGTCCTGTACCATAGCCATGGGACAGACATTGTATTTTAAGCACTGATTTTTCATATAACATTCTTCATGCATGGGTTTGCTGCAAATCACATTTGTAGACAAGAAAGCACCTCTTTTCGGTATATAAAGTATATCAGGTATCTAAATCACTCATTTCATTATACCATTCTTAGTGAAAATGTAAATATCAGCTTTGCTATTTCAAAGAAGCCTTGATTCTATGGTCCAAGTCATTGACATATAATAGCATATACTTTTTCGCTTTACGGCAAACGGTATGGACGGGAATGGAAGGAGAAAAAGAATGATTGTATCATGGCTGACCACCAATCAGTGCAATTTAAAATGCAGGCATTGCTATCAGGATGCTGGAAGCAAATCTGCAAAAGAGCTGACCACAGAAGAAGCTAAGAAAATGATTAAGGAAATAAAATCCGCTGGTTTTAAGATTATGATATTTAGTGGAGGAGAGCCGCTCATGCGCCCTGACATCTATGAGCTGGTATCTTACGCCTCCTTACAGGGACTGCGTCCTGTTTTTGGCACCAATGGAACGCTGATTACGGAAGAGACAGCAAAAAAGCTGAAGAACTGGGGTGCAAAAGCAATGGGAATCAGCATTGACAGCTTAGTCGAGGAAAAACACAATTATTTTAGAGGAAAAGAAGACGCGTTTCAACTGACGATGGAAGGCATTGAAAACTGCAAAAAGGCAGGTCTGCCCTTCCAAATACATACCACCATTATGGACTGGAATCAGGATGAAGTATGTGACATCATTGATTTTAGCGTAAAGGTAGGAGCCATTGCCTGCTACCTGTTTTTCCTAATCCCCGTTGGCAGAGGTAAATTCCTGGAAGAAACAGCGCTTGAAGTAGTAGAATATGAAAAACTCTTAAGGACCATTATGGAAAAGCAAAAACAGGTGCCAATCGATATCAAACCTACCTGCGCTCCCCAGTTTATTCGGGTTGCCGATCAAATGGACGTAAAAACCAGGTTTCAAAAAGGTTGCCTTGCTGGATTATCCTATTGCATTATAGATCCCTTGGGGAATGTAAGGCCCTGCGCCTACATGACGGAGGAGGCAGGAAATGTGCGGGAGGAACCTTTTGATGAGATATGGAAGAACAGCCACCTATTAAACCATTTGAGGACACAGCATTACAAAGGGACATGTTGTGGCTGCACCTATGAAAAAGAATGTGGTGGTTGTCGGGCAAGAGCAGGGTATTACCACGAAGGTGATTATATGGCAGAGGACAGCTATTGTGCCTATGGGAAACAATTGGAGACAGGAGGGACTCTGGCGTGAAAGTAAAATTCATTATGATACCATTTGTTCTGTTGTTGCTCGCAATGATTTTGTCTGGCTGCAATCCGAAGACAGAAGAACCAGCGCCCACTTTAGAAGGTTACCGGTTTGCCGATGCGTTGGGGCAGGAGATTACGGTTAAGAATCCGAAAAAGGTAGTGGCTCTCATGGGGAGCTTTGCAGAAACCTGGTTAAATGCCGGGGGAGAACTGACGGCAGTAACGGATGATGCCTTTGACGAAAGAGGCCTTACCCTTTCAAACAATGTGGTAACCGTTGGGACATACAACAGTCCCAACGTGGAAAAAATCATAGGGTGTGCGCCAGATCTGGTTCTCTTGTCTTCAGAAACGAGGGAGCACGTAGCAATCAAAGATACCTTAAAACAAGCAGGCATTCCTACCGCCTACTTTCAGGTAACCTATTTTGAGGATTATCTAAAGATGCTTAAAGTCTGTACGGATATGACTGGACGAGAGGATCTTTATAAAAAGAATGGTCTGGAGGTAAAAGAAAAAATTGATTCCATACTATCAAAAAAGAACAGCCTGCCTTCCCCATCCATTCTCTTTCTCATTACATATTCTGGTGGAGCAGTCGTAAAGAACTCTGAGTCCATGACTGGTAAAATGCTAAAAGACTTAGGCTGCAATAACATTGCCGATGAGGACAAAAGTCTATTAAAGGAATTTAGCATGGAATCCATCATGAAGGACGATCCGGATTATATTTTTGTGGTGCCCATGGGAAATGATGACGCGCTGGCAAGAAAAAATCTGAAAGAAACAATAGAAAGTAATCCTGCCTGGAATGGTCTTCAGGCAGTAAAAAATGGTAAGTACATTATATTACCAAAAGAAAAGTTTCTTTATAAACCAGATGCAAGATGGGGAGAGAGCTATGAATATCTTTCAAAGATTCTTTCAGGGGAAAAATCGTAGAGCCTGGGCTTTTCTACTTTTGGCATTAGTTGGTCTACTCATTGGAGTAGGGGCAGGATTATGTCTGGGAGCCAATCCAATGAAACTATCCCTATTCTTAAAAACCATAGGCCAAAAGGATTCGGATGATTTCTTATACCGAATTATTATGACGGTACGGCTGCCAAGAGTCCTTGGCGCACTTTTAGCAGGAAGCGGGCTGGCTGTGTCAGGAACCATCATCCAGTCTGTTTTAAACAATCCCCTTGCCAGTCCCAACATCATTGGAGTCAATGCGGGAGCTGGATTCTTTGTTTTGTTGGCTTCCGCTATGTTTCCACCATCCACTTATTTGCTTCCTATCTCCGCATTTTTTGGTGCTCTCCTTGCCTGTATTGTTGTGCTTTTAGCAGGAGCCTTAGGCCAGATGTCCCAACTAATGCTGGTATTAATCGGATTTGTGGTAAATAGTATATTCACTGCTGGAATGAATGTAATTATGATTTTGTATCCAGATGCCTATGTGGGGTCAGGGAATTTCTTAGCAGGGGGTCTTTCAACCATAACGTCTAAAGCCATTACCTGTCCGTCTTTTTTCATCCTTTTTGGACTCATCCTTGCAATGTTGTGCGCCAAGGGCCTGAATCTCTTAAATCTTGGAGCAGATTATGCCAAAACTCTTGGAATGAATGTGGCCGTAAGCCGGTGTACTTATCTTTTAATCGCTTCCATCCTTGCTGGTGCAGCCGTGAGCTTTTGTGGATTAATTGGTTTTGTAGGACTATTAGTTCCTCATGGGGTGAAATTACTTATTGGCTCAGATAACCGGTTTGTAATCCCAGCAAGTGCCCTAATTGGAGGATTATTTGTTATTATTTGTGATTTACTTGCAAGAGTCATGTTTTTGCCTTATGAACTGCCTGTAGGTATTTTCCTATCATTGATCGGAAGCCCGAGTTTTTTGTATTTGATGTTAAAAAACAAACGAAACGGCTTCACAGGATAAGAACAGGAGATTATAATATGATTCAATTTGAACATGTAACGTATTCCTACAATAAAACGCCCTTCATTGAGAATATGAATCTATCCTTGGAAGATGGAAAGATAACCGCAGTCATTGGCCCAAACGGCTGTGGGAAGAGTACCGTGATTAAGCTGGCGTCCCGTTTGTTAAAGCCTAATGGCGGAAGGATCACATTACATGGAGTGGAAATCAGTACAATCAAGAGAAAGTCTCTTGCCAAAGAGATCTCCGTGTTACTGCAAAATGGCCATATTCCAGACATGACAGTGGAACAGGCTGTCTTTTCCGGAAGATATCCTCATCAGTCCTTCTTAAAGCCAGCGTCCAAGGAGGATCATCTCATGATTGATCAGGCCATAGACATGGCTGACTGTAACGTCTTAAGAGAGAAGCGCATGTGCCAGCTATCCGGAGGAGAACGTCAAAGAGTATTTCTTGCTATGATTTTGGCACAGGATACCAATATCATATTTCTAGACGAGCCAACCACGTATCTGGATATTAATGTATCTTATGAGATGATGGAATTGATTCGTGATATGAATCAAAAAGCGGGGAAGACAGTGGTAATGGTTCTTCATGATATGAATCTGGCATTGAATTATGCGGATAATATCATATTGATGAATAAGGGCAGGATTCAGGGGTCTAACCTGGTTACTGATCAGAGACTTCATGAGCGAATTGGAGAAACCTTTGGTGTGACAATACAAAGCTTTTCGGAGGATGATGAATCCAGATTTTATTTTGTTAAGCGATGAAGTGCATAGACCATTTATCCCATTTTTGTATAAGAACACCTAAAAAATATAATATAAATAAACAATTAATAAACAAATAATTAAACTTCTAATCTAATTATGATAAATATTGCAAATTCTGTCGAAATAGGTTATGATTAACAAAAGAATTAAAGGAGGTAAGCATATGTATAATATTTTAGTTGGCGGTGCAGCAGGACAGGGCATTGACACCACAGTATCGATTCTGGAAAAGCTTTTAAAGCGTTCCGGTTACTATATTTTTACAACCAGAGATTTCATGTCCCGTGTACGGGGTGGCCATAACTTTTCTTTACTTCGGTTTGGAACAGAAGAAATTACTTCTCATAGCTACATACTCGATGGAATCATAGCACTGAATGAAGAGACCATTGAATTACATAAGGACAAATTAAATAAGAAGGGTTTTATATTATGTGACAGTAGTCTGAATTATTCAGATCCAGATTTAAACATCATAAAGCTTCCTATGACTCAGATCGCTAAAGAACTGGGTAATGTAAGAGCGTCTGGCAGTGTAGCAGTTGGAGCTGTTTTAAAATTATTTGGAGAACCATTTTCCTATGTGGAAGAGGTTATGACCAGCCAGATGAAAGATAAGATTCTTGAGGTAAATGTAAAATCAGCAGATGCTGGTTATAAAAGCGTAGAGTCGTTATTCGAGCATCTGGATGGTGGATTTTCCGACTATATGTTGATCTCAGGAAGTGAAGCCTTAGGGCTTGGAGCGGTGGCAGGAGGACTTAAATTCTATGCTGCTTACCCAATGTCTCCATCCACAGCGGTTCTTGAGTATCTGGCATCAGTAGGAAACTCTGCCAAGGTTTTAGTAGAGCAGGCAGAGGATGAGATCGCTGCAGTTAACATGGCCCTTGGTGCTTCCTTTGCAGGGGCAAGAGCTATGACAGGAACCAGCGGCGGAGGATTTTGTCTTAAGGTAGAGGCCTTAGGTTTTTCTGGAATCGCAGAGATCCCTCTTGTAGTAGTGGATGTACAACGGCCAGGACCTGCAACCGGTCTTCCTACCAGAACAGAACAAAGTGATTTAAAGTTTGTTGTGTCCGCATCCCAGGGAGAATTTCCTCGTATGGTCATTGCCCTAAGGACTCAGGAAGATGCTTTTTATCAGACAGCCAGAGCATTAAACCTGGCAGAAAAATATCAGATTCCAATTATTCTTTTAAGCGATCAGTATCTTGGTGACACAACAGCTTGTGTGAAGCCTTACGACGTATCAAAGATCTCTATGGTAAATTACGACACAGAAGCAGATGGGGACTACCTACGTTATAGACTTACAGAGGATGGCATCTCAAAACGTCTGATTCCAGGTAAGACAAAACATCTGGTAGCAGCAGACAGTGATGAGCATGATGAAAGAGGTTGGATTACAGAATCCGCTACGGTTCGAAATCAGATGGTGGAAAAGCGCATGAAGAAATTAGATGGCCTTCGTGATGAACTTTTGGAACCGGAATTTATGGGAGATGAGAATTGTACCACCCTACTTCTTGGCTGGGGTTCTCTCTATGGTCCTTTAAAGGAAGCAGTAAAAACTCTAAATTACAATGGAGGAAGTTATGGGGCCCTAGTATTTGGCGATATTTATCCACTTCCTCAAAAACAACTGAAAAAATATGCAGATGGTAGAACGTTAATTAACGTAGAGCAAAATGCAACAGGTCAACTGGCTTCCCTGATTCGGGGAGAGACTGGAATTGCATGCCATGATAGTATCTTAAAATACGATGGACGCCAGATCACTGGGGAAGAAATTGTAGCGCAGCTTCTGGAAGGAGGTCAAAAGTCATGAGTGAATTTAAAACATATGAAACAGCCTGGTGTCCTGGCTGCGGTAATTTTTCCATATTAAATAGTTTGAAGACGGCATTAGAAGAGTTAGGAAAAAGTCCCCATGAGGTTCTAATGCTTGGCGGCATCGGTCAGGCGGCAAAAACACCACAGTACATCAGTGCCAATAGCTTTTGCGGCCTTCACGGAAGAGCACTTCCAGCAGCAGTGGCAGCTAAAATTGCCAATGAAGACCTTACCGTAATCGTTAACTCCGGAGACGGAGATTCTTACGGCGAGGGTGGAAACCACTTTATTCACAATATAAGAAGAAACGTTAATATTGCCCATTTTGTTCATGACAATCAGATTTACGGTCTGACCAAAGGGCAGGCATCACCAACCACAGCAGAAGGTCATGTGACCGTAGTGCAGACAGAGGGGAATATCAATCCCCCCTTAAATCCTATGCTTTTGGCTTTGGCGTCAGGAGCTGGTTTTGTGGCGAGAGGTTTTAGCGGAGATGCGAAGCAGTTGACCGCCATTATGAAAGCGGCAATTGAGTATCCTGGCTATGCCTATGTGGATATCATGCAGCCATGTATTACCTTTAATAAGATAAACACCTTTGCTTATTATAAAAATGCAGTCAAACCTCTTCCAGAGGATTATGATCCGTCAGATAAGCTGGAGGCTATGAGAATTGCAATGGGATTAGATGATAGAATTCCTACTGGAATTATTTATAGAGAGGAGAAGGCAGATTTCCACAAGAAACATGTTCTACTAAAGGATGGAAAACCTCTGCTTGATCAGGAGCGGGATCATGGTGTTCTTGATCACCTGATTCATAGCTTTATTTAAGAAAAACAGATAAGTATGTGAGTGTAAAACGATCGAAGGTATGTAGATGCATGCCTTCGATTTTTCTGTCTATTCAGAAGCTGTGTTATATTGTATAATTCCATTCAACTGAAAATAAGATAACATATAAATTGAAAAACATCTTTCTGTGAAAATGACAGGGGATCCATAGGGAGGGACTTATGAATTATTTAGGAATCATAACTGGAATTGGAACTTTTCTTATCATAGGACTGCTGCATCCGGTAGTAATAAAATCGGAGTATTACTTTGGAACAAAGATATGGCCTTTGTTTTTAATTTCGGGAATTGCTTTTATCGGCCTTTCTCTGTTTCTTTCTCACGTTGCTGCCTCATGTGTATCATCGGTAATGGGATTCTCCCTGCTGTGGAGTATTGGTGAATTATTTGAGCAGGAGAAACGAGTGGAGAAGGGGTGGTTTCCATCGAATCCAGGGAAAAAGGATAAAAAATGAAATAGCAGATTATAATAGATGAAAAAACATATCATGAAACATCATATACATATCTGTTCAAAATTATTGAAACAAATTGGATTTGTTGATGGTTTTGCACAAATGTTATACTTTCATCATAAAGGAGGAACCAATGGAAAATCGACTTCCAAACATATTCCTGCTAGTATGCCAGAATAAACGTGAATTCACAGTCCAGGAGCTGGCCCAGCAGATGGCTGTAAGTACCAGGACAATATACAGCGATATAAAAAAGTTAAATGAGATGCTAGAAGCTGCCGGGTATCCGGTCATCAATGCAGATAAAGGAAAGCTGATTTACGAGGAACCTTTAATCATTGAATTTGAGGAGCTGATTGGTTCTACCTCTGATTTTGTTTTATCCAACCAAAGATTTCGCAGACTTCGTGTGATCGAATCCATTTTATTATCAGGAGACAATTTTACGGTAGAAGATTTGGTCAAAGAACTGGACATATCCAGAAATACTCTTCTAGGAGATCTAAAGGAGATAAAGAAGATATTTCGTTTCCACTCCATAGAGATGGAGGCCTTGCCCTTTAAAGGATACCAAATCACTGGAAATGAAAGAAATATCAGAAATTTACTCATACTCACAATCAGCGAAGATCCTTTGTTCTTTGAGGATAAATTAGAAAAACGAAATTCCCAGTTTCTTTATTCCTGTGAAGCATTTCTTGATGATGTAGCAAAACGGCTCAATGTAGAATTAAGCGATGTGTCGTTTCAGAGAATGTTAGTAACCGTTTGGGTTACCTATGCCAGACTTTCCATTGGAAAGTGTTTTCCAGAAGGTCCAAGGGAGCCCCTGACCAGAGAAGAAATCACCTTTGTAGAACGAAAGAAAGAGCTGGAAGAGCTCTTTGGCAAAGAGGTACCAGTGGATGACTGCTTTTATCTAGCCAATAAGCTGGGAGAAGCTTCGGTAGTTAAATACGAAGAGCTGCTATCCGAGAAATGGCTTCCCTTTCATCTTGTTACCAATGAGTTTATCGAGGCAGTGGAAAAGGAATATGGTTTTGAGCCATTTTTAACGGATTCCAAACTTTATGAGGGACTTCTTAATCACCTGCGTCCTGCCTATAAGAGGGCATTGTCTTCGGAATGGGCCGAAAATCCGTTGCTTCAATATGTGTTAGATCATTTTTCAAGGCTTAACAAGGCAGTGGAAAAGGGTGCCAAGGTATTAGAGGACAAGCTAAAGGTAACGTTTCACGAACATGAAATATCTTACTTTACTTTATTCTTTGCCTCCGTCATTGAGCGCAATGAGAAACAAGTCCGCAGGACACCTAATGTAATTATTGTATGCAATGCGGGCATTAGTACCTCCGAAATATTAAAGAGCAGGCTTCAATCCCTCTTTCATGTAAACATTCTTGGAACCTTTGGTGTAAGAAATGCCGCCCTATGGCTTAAGGAACACTATCCTGATTTTATCATTTCCACCGTACCATTTCGATTCAGAGATATCCCAGTCATTAAGGTGACCCCATACCTTTCAGACTATGATATCAAAGAAATACAGAATCAATTGTCCTTTCTCACGGCAAGGATTCATATATCAGATGTGATGAATATCATTCACAAATACGTAAAGGTGGAAGAGGACCAACTGCCTCACTTAAAGAACGAATTAAGTATCTATTTGGGAATTACAGAAAAATCACAATTAAAGAAAGGAATATACCAACCTATGTTAAAAGAAATTTTGACCACTGAACTGATTTCAGCGAAATTCGAAGCAACCAGCCGGGATGAAGCCGTAACGGAAAGCGGAAGGCTTCTGGTTCAAAAAGGGCTGGCTGACGAAGCTTATATTCGTGCCATGATAAAGAATGTAGAGGTAAACGGCACTTATATCGTCATTGCACCAGGAATTGCCATGCCTCATGCAAGACCAGAGGAAGGCGCCCTGGATATAGGACTTAGCATTGTAACATTAAAAGAGCCGATTCCATTCGGCCACCCAAAGAACGATCCGGTTAAGATCGTGGTAGGCTTATGTGCCATTGACCATCAGTCCCATCTAAAGGCTTTGACAGAGCTTGCAGATATATTGATGGATGAAAATAAAGTGGAACGCCTGATTATGGCGGAAAATGCAGAACAAATTTTAGATATTATTAAGGAGGGATCATTATGATTAAGATCGTAACAGTATGTGGTGCAGGTGTAGGTAGTTCAATGATGCTTCGTTTGTTTACCCAGCAGATTCTCGACGCTGAAAAAATAGAAGCAACCGTGGATGCTTCTGATATTGGATCCGTTAGTGCAGATTTTTATGACATTTTAATTACGACGTCTGATTTTGCAGATGTACTGAGAGATTCCAAGGCTCATATTATCCGAATCGACAATATGATGGACAAACAGTATTTAAAAGAACAGCTTCTTGAGGCGATTAACAAGAAGTAATTCACTTAAGGGGGCTTAGGTAAGCCTTAGAAGGGAGATAAAAATGGGAGTATTAATGTATCTGATTAATAATGTTTTCAGTCAGGCCGTATTCATCATTGGAATCGTAGTTATCGTTGGTATGGCGGCTCAGAAGAAAACCTGGGATCAGATTCTTCCAAGCGTAATCAAGACCATGATTGGTTTTACCATGATCAACGTAGGAGGACAGACCCTTGGTATGGCACTTTTGCCTCTCCAGAGTTTGATTTCTAAAATTTTCAACGTACCGGTAGCTGCGGCAGATATCGGAGCAGCGTCAAGTGAAAGTTTAACTGGAATCGGAACAGAGATGGCACTGATCTTTGCTTTAGGCTTTCTAGTAAATCTTCTTCTTGCAAGATTTACCCGCTTTAAATTTGTTCACTTATCAGCACACGTATCCTTTTTCTATGCAGGTTTAATTGCTGCATTGCTGAAATTTGGAACAAATCTTACCTTTGTTCCTATGGTTATCATTGGTTCTTTGCTCCTTGGCGCATATATGACATTTTCCTGCGCATACGTTTCACTGTTTATGAAGGAAGTAAAGGGAGGAGAGGGCTTTACTCTTGCCCATTCCAGTTCCGTTGGTATTCTTATTTCTTCTCTTCTTGGTAAAGCGTTTGGAAACAAGGAACACGATCTTGAGAACATCAAAGTACCAAAGAAGCTTAACTTTTTAAGAGAAATGACGATTTCACTGACTATCGTAATGACAATTTTGTTTTTTGTATTAAGTTTAATTGCCGGACCAACATGGGTACGTGAAAATGTAACAGGTGGACAGGATTTTGTGGTATTTAGTATTTTACGCGGAGTTACCTTTGGTTTATGGATCACCGTTATTATTACTGGTGTAAGAATGATGCTTTCTGAGATCATTGCAGCATTCCATGGTATCGCCAACAAGATTATTCCAAATTCCGTACCGGGACTTGATATTCCACTTTTATTCCCTAACTATCCAAACTCCGTAATTCTAGGTTTTCTTACCAGTTTAATTGCTGGTCTGATTGGTATGTTGATTCTTGGACTGATTAATTATCCGGTTGTGGTATTCCCGGCATTAATTCCTACCTTTTTCACTGGTGCTATTACAGCTATCTTCGGTAATGCCCACGGTGGACGCAGAGGTGCTATTATCGGTTCCTTTGTAAACGGTCTGATCCTGATTTTCGGACAGGCGCTTCTACTTCCAATGATCGGAAGCTATGCACCGATTATGCGAATCTTAAGCGAGACAGATTACTCCTTCTACGGACCGATTTTAGGTTTGGTTCTTAAATTATTTGGAGGTATGTAATGAAAAATCTTGTGTTTTACCTTACGCTGCACTATCCGGATAGAGAAGGTTTCTTCCGTATACTGGAGCTCCTGGATCAGGAAGAAGCCGGATATCTTGAAATAGGCATACCGGTTTCCGATCCCTTTATGGATGGTGACGTAATTAAAGAAATTAATAAGGAAACATTGACCCGAGGTATCACCCCTGAGGACGTGGTAGACACATTAAAAGAAATAAAGAGACGTTTCCGGTTTAAAGTAGTACTCATGACCTACAAAGAAGGTGTGGAGAAATTTCGCCTCGCTGAGATCTCTAAGGAATTGTATGATGGTTTTCTATGTGTGGATGGTGATTATCCAGCAGGTACTTTTCCAAATCAGATCTCTGTAATCAGTAAATCCTATGATGATCAAGCACTTTCAGTCGCTCTTGAGCATAACCAACTATTTGCCTATGTTGTGTCAGGAGAGGGAAAAACCGGTTCTTTTGAATCTCTCCCGACGGAGTATATTGAGGTGATAAAGCGGGTGAAAGCTTTAACCTCCATTCCAGCTTTTGTAGGCTTTGGTATTAAGTCTTCTCAGGATGTGAAAGAAGTGGTGAAAAACGGTGCCGATGGCGCGATTATAGGAACTGAATTTATTAAGCGTTACCAAAAGGGTGGTATGGAAGCCCTGACTGCTTATATCGGTGAATTAAAAGAAGCAGTATCATAGAAACGTATCTGTTGTGACTGATTGCAAGGGGAGTGTTGTCATATAACAACAGATTCTGAATAAGAGCCTCTGGAGAGCTTAAAAAGCCCACCGGAGGCTTTTTTTGTAATATGATTTGTTGGCTGAATTTTATAATATAGATAAGTGTCAAATAAGTTAGTGAAAAATAACTTGACAATAAGTGAACGATCATTTATTATAAAACCATAGAGGTGATGACATGAGAAAAAAAGACGACGAAAAAGTGAGAAGCATAAAAGAAGCAGTAATTAAGCTGATCCTGCAGGAGGGCTTTCATGGCACTTCTGTCTCTAAAATCGCTAAGATGGCAGGGGTTTCGCCGGCGACGGTATACATTTACTTTGAGAATAAAGACGTTATGCTTCATGATATCTATATGGAATATTCCGAAGAGATTTATTCATACCTTTTGGAGAGCATAGACAGGAAGATGGAAGGGCAAAAGCAGATCGAAATTCTCATACGCAGCTATTACAGCTATATTTTAGATAACAAAGAGATATTTAGTTTTGTGGAACAGTTTTCCAATTGTCCCTCTCTTGGAGGTAAGTGTACCGGAAAACGGGGAATCTGTAATATCTATAGCCTTGTGGAAGAGATGAAATTACAACATATTATTAAGGATTACAGAGAAGATAATATTTTGGCGATTATGTTTCAACCAGTTAAGGCAATCGCAGTTGACAACAGAAAAACAGAGGCACAAAAGGACGCGTTGCTGGAAGAGATGATTCATATCATTCAGTATGCAATATTGCGATAGCTATAAGGCGAGATTGTTTTGCATAAAGATTTGCAAGAAATCTCGCAAAAAAATATTTTATTATAAATGAACATTCACTTTAGAATACGCACAGAAAGGATAAAACTATGAAAAATTACTTAAATAAACAATTAGGAATTGTATTTCCAGTCTCATATAAGGTTTTATTGCCGAATGTCGTAACTTCGATTCAAATGGAATCTTTGGATGATGCTCTGGCGGAGTATCTGGAGAACGAAGAGGCTGTAAAGATTGCGGTGCCGTTAAAACAAAATTTCGGCAAATCAAAAAAGACAGAAGAAGACTTTTATCGTACCGGAGTTACTTTTGAGGTAATAAGTCTTGAAAGAACCGAAAAAGGAGTAAGACTTTCTGTAAAACTTCTGGAGCGGGTTGAAATAAAAGAGTTATTGGAAGAAGACGACGTTATGCTGGCCGCTTATGACATTTCCCCTGATGTAATGGATTTGGACGAGAAAAGCAAAAAAGAGATGGTAGGATACGTTAAGAAGACCAGCGGTGAGATCAGTTCTAAATTTACAGGCGGAGAACAGTATCAAAGAATTGTAGAAGGATTTGAGGATTTAAATTCCCTGATCGTATACTTATCCCAGTTTCTTCAGATTCCTGCCATTGAGCGGTATGAACTTTTAGAGATGAAGTCAGAAAAGGAGCGAGGCCTTCGCTTTTTGGATCATCTTATAAAGAACAAAGAGATGATTCAATTTCAGATGGAAATCTCAGAAAAGTTTTCTGAGCGGACCAATCGTTACTACCGGGAAACTGTACTAAGGGAACAGCTTAAGGCAATACAGGAAGAGTTAAACGAAGGAAAAGAACAAAGCGGGAAAAAAGAAGCAGATTATTTAACCAAAATTGAAGAGGCTGGAATGCCTGAGGAGGTTAAGGAAGCTGCTATTGAGGAATTTAACAAACTGGAGGAACAAGGACCAAGTAAGCCAGATTACAATGTAATTAAAAACTACTTAGATCTTTTGGTTCAGCTTCCCTGGAAGAAGGAAGAGGCAAAGGCAGTCAATCTTGAAGAAGCCAGACAGATATTAAACCAGCAGCATTATGGACTTGAAAAAGTAAAAGAGAGAATCATACAGCACCTTGCAGTTATGCAGTTAAATAAGAATAAAAAGGGTTCGATCCTATTGCTGGTAGGCCCTCCTGGTACCGGAAAGACAAGCCTTGGAAGAAGTATAGCAGAAGCTCTTGGAAGAGAATATGTTCGGCTGAGCCTAGGCGGTGTTCGAGATGAATCAGAGATACGTGGTCACCGCAGAACCTACGTAGGTGCCATGCCAGGCAGAATCATTCAGAGTCTAAAAAAAGCAGGGCATACCAATCCAGTTATGGTTCTTGATGAAGTAGATAAGCTGATGTCTGGCGGATTTCACGGAGATCCTTCCAGTGCATTGTTAGAGGTTTTAGATCCAGAGCAAAATTCCACCTTTACAGATCATTATCTGGATCTACCTTACGACTTATCCGATGTGTTCTTTATTGCAACTGCCAATTCCCTGGAGAGCATACCATTGCCTCTATTGGATCGTATGGAAGTGATCCCAATCTCTAGCTATACCGTAGAAGAAAAGTTCCATATTGGTAAAGATCATCTTCTCTCTGCAGTGTTAGAAGACCACGGCATTCCAAAGGATCAGATTGTTCTAGAAGATGCTGTTCTTAAAAAAATCATTAGTGATTATACCATGGAAGCAGGGGTAAGAGGCCTTAAAAAACAACTTGCTGCTTTGGCCAGAATAGCAGGAGAGAGAATTGTTTCTAAAAAGAGCGAAGGACCTTTTACCATTAAGGAAGAGGATCTGGAAGATCTTCTTGGAAGAAGAGTTTCCCGCCATGAAAAGGCACAAAATGACAATCCACCAGGAGTGGTAACAGGACTTGCTTATACACCAGTGGGAGGAGAGATTCTCTTCATTGAAGCCACTGATATGCCAGGAAGCGGCAATGTGATATTAACCGGTAAATTGGGAGATGTTATGAAGGAATCTGCAAGGATTTCCCTTAGTCTTTTAAAATCAAGGCTGCCTCTTAACACCTTTAATTTTAAGGAAAAGGATTTACACATTCATGTACCTTCAGGAGCGGTACCAAAAGATGGACCATCTGCTGGAATCGCACTCTTTACAGCTCTGGCATCTTTGGTAACAGGCCATAAGGTGGATTCCAGATTAGCAATGACAGGTGAGACTACCTTACGTGGAGCAGTACTTCCTATTGGCGGATTAAAAGAAAAGCTTTTAGGAGCCCAGCGGGCAGGTATAAAAAAGGTTCTCATTCCAAAAGATAACCTGGTGGATTTAAAAGATGTACCTGAAGAGATCAAAGAACAGCTAACAATCATACCAGTAGAGACTGTAGAGGATGTACTAAAAGAGACACTTGGTATTTCCCTTCCAAAACTTGAGCAGGTGTTGATGCAAAAAGAAGGAAGCGGACGTTTTTTCGAAACATTTGATTCTGGTAAAACAAATCTAAGAAGAGAGGTAATTTAAATGACAGTGACAAAAGAAACTTTAATTGGAGAGATCTTAAGAGAGGATCAGTCCACAGCACCTTACTTTTTTGAAATGGGAATGCACTGCTTAGGCTGTCCTTCCTCAACCATGGAAAGTCTGGAAGAGGCTTGTATGGTACATGGCGTTCCAGTAGAACCTTTGGTAGAAAAACTCAATAGCCATATGGCAAAGTAAGATTTTAAAAAAGAAAAGTGGCTATTGTAAAAAACACCTGGATATGGGCTTTACAGCTCAAATCCAGGCGTTTTTTTGTATAATTTTATAGTAGACTTTTTTATTCAGAAGCATGTCCAAATAGGGCACTTGCCATACTTTCATAGCCGTAAAGGGTTGATACGTGTCTCAGACCATCCGTAATCTCTGATTTGGTGTAATCATGCTTCTCAAGGAAGTCTCCGTCCATATCATTCATGTAATAGTAGAACATAAGTGAAAGCTTAAAAATCTCCATATTGGCTGGATCTAATAAATCAAACAGTTTGTTCTCTGCATCGTTTATTTCTCCGTCATCAATCATCTTTGTGAGCTCATGATAGAGAGTAAGATACTTTTCATCTTTCCATGCATTCTCTTCATTTTTACCAAGTTCTATATTAAAAATCAGCTTTAATAAAGTGCCTACCGCACTATTGGTCATCCTGGTTGCGTAATCATCTGTGAGCATTGGTTTCTCCTTTTCGTTCGAGCATAGCGAATAGTTTTATCAAAAATCAGATATGGTTTACTTTATCATAAGTAGTTATAAAAGTAAAGATTGACAATAAGGGGGAAGGAATAAATAAAAAACAAGCATCTGCAAGTTCCCAAAGAGACATTGCAGACGCCTGTTTATTTAAACACTTTAATATTTGCTGTTTGTATGATTCTTATAATCATCCTCAAACTTATCCTCTAACTTTGTAGATGATTCTGATAACTGAGTATAATCGTTTGATTGAGAATCCATCAATTTGAATTTACCAACCAGAGCTTTTAAGGTTACTGCCTGAGCAGATAATTCTTCAGAAGTAGCAGCACTTTCTTCTGATGTTGCAGAGGTAGTCTGAACCACAGCAGAAATCTGGTCAATACCGGTTGTCACCTGCATTACAGCGTCAGCTTGTGCAGTAGATGCTTCCGCGATCTCAGCAATGCGGACAGCAGAGGTGTTTGACTTTTCTACGACCATGCGAAGAGCCTCAGCCGTTTCCCCGGCGATCTTTGTGCCGTTTCCAATTGCAGTAATGGCATTTTCAATCAGGGTTGTGGTATTCTTTGCAGCCTCAGCAGATTTTCCGGCTAAATTACGAACCTCATCTGCAACTACGGCAAAGCCCTTTCCGGCGGAACCGGCTCTTGCAGCCTCTACAGCCGCATTCAAGGCCAGAATGTTGGTCTGGAAAGCGATATCATCAATGGTTCTGATAATCTTACTAATCTCATTGGAGGTGTTGGCAATATCGTTCATAGCAGCAATCATATCAGCCATCTTCTGGTTGCCTGCCAATACGCCTTCGCTAGCTTCCTGAGACAGTGTATTTGCTTCCAATGCATTGGTAGCATTTTCATTGATACGATCGGAGATGTCTGTAATGGTAGCAGATAATTCTTCAATGCTTGAAGCCTGCTCCGTAGCACCCTGGCTTAAGGCCTGGGCAGCGTCAGATACCTGAGAAGCACCGGTTGATACTTGTTCCGAAGCATGATCGATCTCTAAGAGAGCATCGCTTAACGTTAAACGAATGTTATGCATTGCTTCCAGGATATAGCGGTAGGAACCAACGTATTTCTCTTCTTTTGTGGTAGTTACGGTGAAATCACCTTTGCTCATCTCGCCTAGAACGTAATTGATATCTTCAATGATCAGCTTTAAGTTATCTGCCATAGAAACAAAATTCTTTGAAAGAATTCCAATTTCATCATTGGATTTGATATCCAGCTCTACATCTAGGTTACCGGCAGCAATATTAGAAGCGGCTGTTACAACTCCTTCAATTGGGCGAAGAGTTCTCTTCATAACAAAGGTAACGACACAAATGATAATAGCAGTGGCAACAACGGCCATAACAAGCATGACTGCCACAATTAAGTATACATCTTTATTCAAATCACTCTTATCCAGGCTGCTTGATGCCCACCAAGTCTGTGATTCACAGGTAATGGGATAGTAATGTCTGGACTCAAACGTGCCGTCAGCTCTTCTTGTATCAACGTGGAATTCCTGTTTTGTTTTCTGGGCTTCCACAATTTTACTGTATTCAGAAGCAGGCAGCATTTCTTCTAGCTTTTTCCCAATGTTGTCACTTGATTTACTGTCAAAAGAGATGATATTGTCTTCTGTGTAAATATCTACATACATCGTAGGATATTTTGCATCTGTTGTTTTGATCTTAGAGAAATTAGCAAGGCTGATATCTGCTAAAACAACTCCGATTACATTGTCCCCTTTCATGATGGGGTAAGCAACTGTACTCATCATGGTTCCTTTGTAATCAAATGGGTCAGTAATAAAAGGAGCTTTTGTATCTCTGGCTACTTTGTAGTAAGCGTTCTTTGAATACTCACTGTATGCCCCAAGAGACTGAGCTGTTTTATTTTTTGCGTTATCCCGATCAATATAAACGGAGTAATCCTTAACGGAAGAATCAAACTGGCCTGGTTCAAAAAAAGCACCGATACCATAAAGATCAGCACTATTGTTAAGGGCTGCCCATGCTGAATTCATCACATAGGTCTCAATTGCATAATTGGATTCTGTCAGTTGTGCATTGTAAATATGACTTTGAATCCCTTCACCGTTAAATTCGCCGGCAGCAGATTTGTTACCGCCGTATACGTTGTTTAAGTATTCCTGTAATTCTTTTGCAGATCCTGCGGCACCACTGACCATAGATTGAACCATAAGGCCATTTTTTCCGGCGATTCCGCTAAATTCCCCGTTAATTGCTTTTGATAATGAGATGCTCGTCTGCATGGCAGAGATTGCGATCAACAGAGTCAAACTCACTGCAAGGATTACGCCCGTTACGATGGACATTTTTGTTGCTAGCTTGAAATTGTTGAAATTCAATTTTTTCTTGTTTTTCATAGTGTTATGCTCCCTTAATAAAATAATTGGCATATTGGAAAAAATTACCAATTATAAAACAAAAAATATACTGCACTGGCTGCAGTAACGTTTTGTGAAACTATAAGAGAATAACCTCCTTTCTTTTTTTAATTCAGATCATATCTGCTCAACATCAATATATTCGACATGAATCGACAAAAAAATAATAGGAGAAATGAAATAAAGTTACTATAATTATGCAGACTTAATATTAATGTGCAAATTGTAACGGTATTTTATCATAAAATATACGTAAATAATAATTATGCCCGGAATATGTCCGGGCATAGTAGTAAGATCAGACTACATATAGTATTGTCATTTCTTTTAATTTTAGTTCAATCATATTCCTTAAGAATATCTCACCATCTGTTTTTAATTCATTTCGGTAGCAGTATCTCCCCCTGCCCCGGCCAGTCATCAGCTCTTTGGAATATAACTGTTCGGATTTGGGAAAGGCTTCTGTGTTAATGGCATTATGAACGTAACTGTAAGTCATGAAGATGATTTCAATAAGAGCCTCTCTTTTTACCTTGTCCGATAATTGCAAGGAGAGAGTATCAATAAGCTCCGAATACAAGGTTTTCCAGTCTTCTGTTAAGATGACAGGTGCAATTAAAAGCCCTACCTTATAACCAGCATCGCACATCCGGTTTAGAGCTGTTAATCTGGCATTTAAACTGGATGTGCCAGGTTCAAAGCGGCTAATTATGGACTGGGGATTTACACTCATTCGAATAATAACCCTGCCACCATGATTTAATCCCAAAAGAGGCTCCACCTGATTGAATTTAGTGGGGAAGGTGAGAGAGCCGTATTGGCTTTTGCTAAATTGTTCAATGGTCCAGGATAGATTACCAGTGATGGTATTTTCCAGAACTAAGTCACTATTACTGCCGATTTCGTAGGTATAATCCTTTTGGGAACGGCTGCCGTGATCCATAATTTTTTTCAGCATTTGATCTCGGTTTACAAACAGGCGCAGATAAGCACATTTGTTATAATTGCATACCAGATAACAATAATGACACATGGCAGTACAGCCGGAAGATGTATAGGGTACTAGAAAATCAGAAACCTTATGGTTTGGAACGTAGTTGTGAGTCTTTCGAACTCCTATAACAATAACTTGCTTTAAAGAAGGAAAATCTTTATTGGGGCGGGTTCTGAGTTCGTCAATTTTATTATGTGTTTCAATAGGGACCCAGGGCACATCACTATATTTTTCTTTTAACTGTTGGCCCAGCTCATAGTTTAGGGAGTCGGGCTCGTAATAAATCTTATCCGGGAACATGGCATACCTCCTATTTTACTAAACTTAGTATGTGTGAAAAAATAGGAAGCTTCCATGAAAACTTGCACAAAAATCACGAATAAATATGGACAACATGACGTAAAGCCTTATGAAGTTTGAAAAATAGGAAGAGAGGGTGGTACAAAAGTAAACAAAAAGAAGAGAAGCGTTAACAGTGCAATTAAAAAGAATAAAAGGCCTTTGTACTTACGAAGCAGGCAATTCTTTGACAGATAGTAGCTTGATAAAAAGGCAACTAAAACAGACAGATAAAAGAGCAGTATGTCAAGAAGAAGGCTGCTTGCTCCAAGTATTGAGGTGTAGAGGTAGAACACCGCAGGTATCAAGAAAGTACCAATTAACATTCCTGCAAAATAAGCGGAAGTCTGGCAGGAATCGGTATCCTTGTTTTTCGTTAGCAGACCAAATATCAGCATAGGAAAGAAGATTAGTTTCATGTGCTCCCACACCGATTCATTGACAGGGGAAATAAGTCCTACAATCAGGTTTTCTCCTGACCATTCATATACGAAATGAAACAATGTACCTATAATCCATACAAATAAGATTCCGATAATTAGAACGTGCTTTTTCATATGCGCTTTCTCCTTCTCATTATGAGGATGCAGTGTTTGATCCATTTATATGTTAGTAAGCCCTTGAAATAAGTTATTAATATCGATCTGACCATACCCCCAAACGTTATTGGGATAAGTTTCTGTCGTGGTACGTCTTGCGCCCCGAATAATCAGGCGGTTAATATCATTACCAGTCATAGAGGGATAATTACCTCTTGGAACAGCCCATTCCATAACCATAGCTACAATTCCTGCGGCATGAGCACTTGCAGCCCCGGTACCTGTCGCTGTACCATAAAGGTTACCAGGGACCGCGCAGGGCAATTCAAAGCCTGGTGCGGCAATGTCAGGCTCTACAAGCCCATTTCTGGCATACCCTCTGCTGGATTCTGCTAATATGCTATCCGTAAGCTGATTATAGGCTGTAACCGTTAGTTGATTGACACCGTTTCCAGGAGAAGTAATGGTTGTATCTGGATTGGGATTAAGAAAAAAGGTGTCATTTGAAATTAAATCCCCGCTAGGAAGCCAGCAATGGAAGGAAAAAGGTTCATTCCCAACACTTTGAGCACGAAAATACCAGACACCAGAAGCTGGATTTCGAAAACGGATGAGAATTAGCTGATCACCAGTTTCCTCCTCTAAAACAATGTTATTGACCCATACAACGCTTTGTGTAAAGATGAAATCGAATCTCCGGCATTCGCTTATGGTAGGAAAAACCCTCTGGGTGGATTCCCTGTTAGGAGAGGAGACATCAATCGAGATTCGTTCTGGCGCATAGGGCCATATCTCCATCCACAAATAAGGCTCGTTTTCCCCGATTCTTAATTCAAAATCATGGTATAAGGGAGGAGTTGTAGTACTGTTAAAGTAGTGCCTCCTTTTGTTGCCTTCATTTCCTGCTGAGACTGTGACTCCGATTCCGGGAAGCTGTACAAGATAGGTCAGATAACTGCTTAAAACACCTCGCCCGTCATGCCCTCCCTGGCTGCTGCCTAAGGCGATACAGATGATGATAGGACGACCTATTCTTTGTGCTACAGCTTGCAAATACCTTGTACCAAGCAAGATATCTGACTCCTGAAAGCAATATGCGTCAGGCCTGACAAAGAATAATTCTTTTAAATTCTGTTTGGCCTCTTTTAGCTTAACAATTACAAGATCAGATTCTGGAACAACGCCAGTAAAAGTCTCATCCTGATTTGGTTTTCCTGCAATAATACTTGCAATCGCGGTACCGTGACCATTACTATCCACAGACGGGACAATGGAACGGGGATCTTCAGAAAGTAAAGCCTGATTGATGGTATCCCGGTTGTACTCACTGCCAAAGGTAAATCCCTCAGGTGGTGTACCTGTTTGTATGGTCTGATCCCAAATTGATTGAATGCGGGTAGTTCCGTCATTATTCCGGAATGCCTCATGAAGGTAATCAATTCCAGTATCAATGACCCCAACCATGACCCCACGGCCATACAGGTTGAGAAAAGGATTTCGTTGGACGGTTCCGATCCCCGATTTTTCAATGCTTATAGTAGATTCAAGAGTAAAGAGGGCAGGAAAGGAATTGTATGGCTGGCCACCTAAACTGCAAGGGTCCATATCCGTTCTTAGGACATGAACCAGAGAACTACGGTCAGTGAGAAAAGTAATATTGTCCCCCTTGTCATAGGCTGGGACAGATATATTGCTTAAGATTATGTCAAAGTAATCATTGTCTAGAATTTTATTCAAGTTCCAGCCTCCTGTCTATCCGGATGAAGCATACAATATATATTATGCACAGCAAGGACCTTTATGAGCGGTCAAATAGCACAAGAAGGCATTAGATATTCGTTAATCGTTCAAATAAGCTATTTACATCCAGTTTTCCATATCCCCATATATTATTGGGGTAAACTAGGGAGTCCTCCCGCCTTGCCCCTCTTATAATAAGTCTGCTGGCATCGTATCCACTCATTAATGTATAATTTCCTCTTGTAATACCCCATTCCATAAGCATAGCCATAGCTCCGGCAGCATGTGCTGCCGCCGCTCCGGTACCGGTCAATGTACCGTAAATATTGCCAGGCAAAGCACAGGGGATTTGATATCCAGGAGAAGCGATATCAGGAGTGACAAGACCGTTTCTGGTGTAACCTCTGCTAGATTCTAATAGGATGCTTTCATCAAATTGATTGTATGCGGTAACGGTCATCTGGCTAACACCATTTCCAGGAGACGTGATGGTAGTATCAGGGTTTGGATTTAAGAAAAAAGTTTCATTAGAAATTAAGTCTCCCGAGGGCAACCATACATGAAAGGATAAGGGAGAATTATCCAGGCTTTGGATGCGGATCCTCCATACTCCGGAAAGCGCATTTTGAAAACGAACCAGTATCAATTGATCACCAGTTTCCTCTTCGAAAATAAAATTATTTACCCATAAGACACTGGGAGTAAATATAAAATCAAACATTCTGCAGTCACTGATAGCAGGATAAACCTGTTGCGTGGATTCTCTGTTTGGTGAGGAAATATCAATTGAGAGTCGGCCTAACGCGTAGGGCCAGATTTCCATAGAAAATAGTTTGTCATTTTCCCCGATTCTTAATTCAAAATCGTTATAAAAAGGGGCAGTAGTAGTACTGTTAAAATAATGCCTGCGGCTGCTTCCTTCATTGCCTGCTGAAACAGATAAACCAATTCCAGGAATTCTTGCAAGATAATTTACGTAATTGCTAACGGCACTGCTTCCATCGTGTGAGCCCATACTGCTGCCTAAAGCGATACAGATGACAATGGGGCGGCTAGAGGTCGATGCGTAGGTCTCCAGATAGCGTAGTGCCAGTATGATGTCGGACTCCTGATAGCAAAGCTTATCTTCCGGCACAAACATAATTTGTTTCGTGACTGGCTTTGCTTCTTTGAGTTTTACGACTACCAGCTCTGATTCTGGTACAACTCCTGAAAAGGTATTCTCCTCGTTTGGTCTGCCAGCGATAATACTTGCTATGGAAGTGCCATGGCCGTTGGTATCTGTCGTTGGAACGATAGCACGGGGATTTTCAGATCTTAACGCAAGATTGATGGTCTCCCTGTTATATTCAGTTCCAAAGGTAAAGCCTTGCGGCGGAGGTCCGTCTTGAATGGTCTGATCCCAGATGGAAAGTATTCTAGTGGTATTATCATTGTGCAAAAAAGCTTGGTGGGGATAATCAATTCCAGTATCAATGATGCCAATGAGAACACCTCTGCCGAGAAGGCCAAGAAAAGGATTTCTCTGAACGGTTCCAATTCCTGATTTTTCAATGCTGATAGTAGAAGTAAGTGTATATAAAGTAGGAAAATTATGATATGGAAAACTTCCGAGAATGCAAGGATCAAATTCTGCAACCGGGACATTAAGCAGAGAATGTCTAAAATTAAGCAGGGTTATATTATCGCCCGAATCATATGTGGGAATCGAGACGTTATTGATAATAAGATCATAATAGTTATTATCTATAATTTTTTCCAAATTTACCCACCAGCCTGATCCAAAAGATGTATTTGTTCTATATTATGCAGACAGGAATTTTATATGAGCGGCAAAAAATTGATTATCCTTGCTTTTTCATGGGAAGTTTTATAAAGCCTTTCTCTACCCAGTACTGATTGTCGGCAGACAGTACTGCCTCTTTCTTTGCAGCCTGTTGATGTAAAAGTCTACAAAGGGCAAAGAGTCCCCTGACTTTTAGTCCCTTATGAGGCGGAGATGAATGGTTGATTTTCTTTGCGAATTTAACTGTTTTTCTTGTGATGTCCTTCTGGCGTTTGTCAGATAATTGATTAAAGATAATCCCTTCCATTAACCCGATCCCCAGTGTGTGAATCTGAGTGACTCCAAGCCATCTAAGGCTGGTAGCAATATCATTTTGTGCACCTTTTTGAATCGGTCCTACTGCGTTTGTAAGAATGACCGCCTTTTTATAAAACATGCGTTCATTAGGCCGATGAACCATCCAATGGACGCATAAATGATCCAGCAGGGATTTCATCTGCGCTGTGGTCCTAAGTGCATATACAGGAGAAGCGAAGACCAGCAAATCAGATTCCAGCATGGAATTCCAGATTGGTATAACATGAGCAGCATGGGGACAAAGATTCTCATCTTTAAAAAAACATACCTTACAACCACTGCAAAAATCAGGTAGATCGTTAGGGAGATAATATTCTGTGATTTCATGACCTGTACCAAGTGCATGTAAGAAAATCTCTTTGATGCGATAGGTGCAGCCCTTTTGTCCAGTGCCAGTAATTACTGTAATCTTCATTGTTTTCCTCCTCATGCTTTCACATATTAGCAGTATAACACATTGTATTTATAAAATGCAAAGAGGTAGACAGCACTTTTTTACATAAATAGGGTATAAAAAAACAGCAGGTTCTGCTGTGAGATTCACAGAGATCTGCTGTTTTTAATGATTTATTGAATTTTACAATCTTTCAAAATGAGTGTTACGATGGAACCATCACAAACACCTACTAAGGTGACTGTATCGCCAACGTTTACCTTATCTGCTTTTGCAATTTCTGTTTCATCATAGAAATAACTTGTTATGGTATTAACGGAATAGTCTTTGTCGGATACTTTAAAATCCAAAATAATGGTATTGTGGTAACTTCTATCTACGTAATTAACGGTTCCTGTAAAGCGCACTGTTTTACCTTTATAGAGAACGTCAGCTTTTTCTGAATCGGCACTATAGGCAGCTAATAATTCGTCCAGAGTAACATCGTACACATTTCCGTTAGCAGATGCAGAAGTTTCCGCAGCCATCGTGGTCTCAGGAATTACAGCAGCAGTCGTTGTTTCCTCAGTTGTGGGGCGAGTAGCCATTGCTGTTGTTTCTTCTTCTGTCTCAAATAGATCGTTTGCCGTTGTTTCCATGGAATATGTTGGATAAACGGAACTAGATGCTTTTCTTGATGAAGCACCTATTGCATAAGCCACAGCAAGGGCAGTAAAGACTACTATTGACAGTGAAAAAACAGATGTAAAAGCGATTCGAACACCAATGTGGAATTTCTTATATTTCCACATTAAAAACAGACCTACTGGGCAGCAGATACAAAACGTGGTTACAAGAATAAACCAGGTTTGTTTATAAATTGGTGTTTTTTCGGATGCCTCAGGGGGCGTAAATTGGTTGTTTGGATTTTCCATTATCGTTTCCTCTTTTCTTGTATTTATTAAAAAGCCTAAGCTAATTTAATCATTTGTGTACAGTAATCTATGTAGTTATATGTATACTGGACATTATCTCTAGAGAAGAATGAAATGGATCAAGAATCGGGACTAGGAGGGGGACGGTTCATGACAGTTGAATAGTAAATAGATAAAATAGTTAATCTAAAACTAGAGATTTATAATCTTAATTTATATTGGTTACATTTCCACAATTTTCCAGCATTAGACCCTATAATATCATAAAAAATCAGTGAATACAAGGAATAGAGGGAGATTTAGATAAAATCGTAACAATTGGTTCCTTAGAGTAAATTGAGTAAGCTGTGTAGGTTGAAAGGTTTCGAAAACAAGAACACCGGAATTCCCTTTATTTAAGGAAATTCCGGTGTTTTGGCTGTTTATTACTTCTTATTCTGGAGATAGCGAGATTCGAACTCGTGACCTATGCGTTGCGAACGCATCGCTCTCCCAACTGAGCTATATCCCCTTGCCTAGATTATAGCACTAAGATTTTGAAATACAAGTAGAATCTAAACAGACAGGCCAAGTATGTTAGGTAGGTTTTGTGTACTTTCTATAATATTACATTGACCTGATTGCCATCCACCCACTTTGTGATGTTATCAAATACGATTTTAGCCCTTGCTTCCATGGACTGAACAGAAGCAAATGCCACATGTGGTGTTACAATGGTATTTTTGCAGTTTAAGAGCGGGTGACTGGTATCTAGTGGAGGTTCCGTCTCAAATACATCAATTCCTGCACCAGAAAGATAACCGGAATTTAATGCATCTGCCAATGCCTGAGAATCTACAACAGGACCTCTTGCTGCATTAATTAAGTAAGCTCCCTGCTTCATCTTGCTGATGGTATCCACATTAATTAGATGTTTTGAGTCCTCATTAAGAGGGCAATGAAGGCTTACGATATCAGAGTGGGATAGAAGCTCATCTAACGAAGTAAACTCGATAAAAGAAGGTTCATTTCCTGTCAGGTGCCGTTTGTATCCCAAGATGTGACAGCCAAATACGTTTAATAATTCTGCTGTTCTAGTGCCAATGGCGCCCATGCCAATAATTCCTACAGTTTTCCCCCTGATTTCACTTCCCACCAGACCCTCTTTGGTTTTTCCTTCCCGACACCTGGCTTCTACCTGAGGAATATTTCTAAGGAGAGAGAGCATCATACAGATGGTCAGCTCTGCTACCGCTTCGGTGGAGTATCCGGCAGCATTGCTTACCTTAATTCCCCTTGATTTTGCGGTCTCCAGGTCCACATGGTCGACCCCGGTAAAAGCAACATCAATGAATTTAAGGTCCTTACAGGCGGATATGACTTCTCCAGAAAGAGGCATATTAGCGATCATGATGATATCCGCATCTTTGGCACGTTCTATCTGAACCTGAGGATTGGTGTCTTTTTCGTAGGCAGCAAAGCTATGTCCTGCATCTATAAGAGATTTCGCATAATCCATAAGCAGGTTGTTTGGAATTCCAAGTGATTCTAACAATACGATATTCATAAGCATAACTCCCATCATTTTTAATTTAGAGACCAAAGAAATACAGGCTCTGCATATTTGATTATACCACTGGGAGAATGAATTAAAAAGAGGAGATAGGCTACTTTTGTGATGGTTCTTGATTACCCTTTGAGTACATGATGCATTCATCAATCCATGCAATATAATTTGCCTCCCGCATAATAGCGCCACGAAGTACTAAAAAGTCACCGAACCGATCTGACGAAGCGGGGGGAACTTCCTGGTACTGCTCAAATATCTTTTTTAAGGTATTGATACGCTTTACGTGTTGGAGACGCTGGTTCTCAAGAAGATGAATTCTGCTGCTGACCTCTAAATTGTTTGAGAAGTACATGCGAAGGCGGAAAATATCTTTTGGTGTTTTTTGTAGTTTCTCATCCTTAAGAATCCACTGGGTAAAATCCTGCATTCCCTTTTCGGTAATGGTATATCGCTTGGCTTCTAGTATGTCTCCGCTAATTTCAATGTTAAAAATCACGTGTCCTTCCGATGTCAGCTTTTTTAGTTCAGGGTAGATCTGGCTATGATTTGCATACCAAAATTCAGCCAGTTCATAACTAAATTCTTTGGCAATTTCATAGCCGGTCATGGGTCGTTTGATCAAAAGTCCTAAAATGGCATACTTTAAAGCTCGCATAGTCTCAATCCTTTTCATATGTAAATGTTAAATAAATAACCAGACGGAACAGCCGTTGCTGTTCCATTCTTTCTAATCAACTATATCATATTTGCATGACATGTCAATGAATCAGTCCAATTTGGAATAGACAAAAATAGACAGTCAAACATGTATACATTGACATGATTCGCGGTTTATGATATAAATATTGTTATAAAAATAACAATGTAGGAGGGGTATTATATGAACTTTACAAAAAAGCGATGGATTGTACTAATCGCAAGCTGTTTTATTAATCTTTGCATTGGCTCCCTGTACGCCTGGAGTGTATTGGCAGGACCAATGGCAGAGTATTTAAGTCAGTTAAACGGGGTGAAATTAACTGCAAGAGATTTGTCCATAGTTTTCGTGATCGCCAACGCAGTTGGACCGATTACTATGATCGCCGGGGGTAAGGTAAATGATACATTTGGACCAAAGATGGTGGTATTTATCGGAGGTCTGATGTTTGGCGGCGGTATGTTCCTATCTGGCTTTGCACATAGTGTAGGTTTCCTGATTTTTACCTACTCGTTGTTGCTTGGTTTGGGATTAGGAATGGTATATGGTACTACCATTAGTACTTCCATTAAGTTCTTCCCTGATAAAAGAGGGCTTGTAGGTGGATTAACAACTGCAACTTTTGGTATTAGTTCTGTCATTATCCCTCCAATTGCCTCTGCAATCATGGCATCTACCGGACCTACAGCAGCATTTAAAATTATTGGCGTTGTATTTGCTGTTATCGTCTGTGGAAGTGCATTTTTTATTGAAAAATGTCCTGCTGATTTTGTTCCAGATGGCTGGACACCACCAGTTCCTACTGGAAAGGCCAAAGCTGCTGTTAACAAGGATTGGAAAGGTATGCTTTCAACTCCAATCTTTTATATTATGATTGTTATATTGACATGTGGTGCATTTGCAGCATTAATGTTTATCCCTTTGGCATCTCCAATTGCCCAGAATATGATTGGCATGTCAGCACCTGCTGCAACAGCAGTTGTATCAACACTTGCATTGTTTAATGTATTGGGTAGAGTGCTTGCAGGTACTGTTTCTGATAAGATTGGTCGTATCAATACATTGACACTTGCTTACGTATTATCAATCTTTGCATTGGTGTTGATGTATATCTCAGGGGAAGGCACCGTTACCATCTTCTATATTGCAATTTGTATTATCGGCATCAGCTTTGGTTCTTTTATGGGTGTGTTCCCAGGCTTCACGGCTGACCAGTTTGGTCCAAAGAATAATAGTGTAAACTATGGTATCATGTTTATTGGTTTTGCAGTAGCAGGTACCATTGGTCCAATTATCTTAAATAAAATATTTGATGCCAGTGGATCCTATCAGAACGCGTTTCTGTTTGCAATGGCAATCTCAGTTGCAGGACTTTTATTGACTTTCCTTTATAGGGGAGTGCATAAAAAACAGAGCAATAAATAAATGGTTCTACAATATTAGTTGTGAAAGCTTAGGGTATAAAAATCCCCTGTGTATCCAGTTCGTTTTACCTGGATGCACAGGGGATTTCTTTTTAATGAGTCCTTTTATAAGGAGAGCTGTTAAAGCTGCCCATGAAAAGAATTTGCCAACTGATTTGCAGCCATCATGCCTGTATACAACGCCCCTTGCATCCAACCATGTTTTGTGGATACATGTTCTCCGGCAAAGAAAATTCTCTCATTCAATTCAGGTTTTAGCATCTCATAAGAAAACAACTCTTTCTGACCTGGAAGTGCCTGAGCAAAAGCCCCCCGGATATAAGGTTCATTATCCCAAACCACTGTCTTATGGTCTTCCACAATGGAATCTAAGAATCCTCTTGGCAATCCATGAACTTCCTCCACGTTTTCTTTGATCAGTTCATAACGAAGGTCTGGTTGCATATTTCCCACTCTTGTTGCGTTTAGATGATAATTATAGGAAGCAGTTAGTACTCCTGGTTCATTTGGTGAGCAGGTGGAAATATCAGGACACAGAATGTGGTCACTTGGATAGAAGATATACTGAATGGGCAAGTCAGTCTGAGAGAATCCTCCTACCATTCTTCCATAATCCGCATCCTGTTCCCAAAATCTTTCCTTACATAAAAAAGAAGTTTTTTGAGAATTCGTATAATTAAATTCCGATATTGCCTGCATCTTTGGATTGCTAAAACGTGGCTTGATATCAACTTCTCGCAAAGTGGAGAAAGGAATGGCACATATCACATAATCAAAAGTATCGGAAGATCTGTTTAGATCCCGTACATTTCGATGAGTCAGAGTAATCTGATTGCTGTTTTGCAGCTCATAAATGCCTGTAACCGTCTGACCGGGCCGGTAAGTAACGGTACCTAGTTGTGAGGCGGGTATAAATTCATATTGTGGTAATTTGTCTGAATAGAAGGATTGGACAAACGCATAGGGCAGGTTTACCATTCCGCCTTCTATGTTATAGGTGTTGCGGTAGTCAAGAGTGTATTCTTCGTGAACGTTTTCCGCGTAACTGATATCAATGAGAGCCCCAGTCCCTGGATCGACCCCAGAGATCAAGCTGATTGCGCCCTGGCTTAATCCCAGGTTTTCCAGAGTCTGCCGAACGGAATAGTTTGCCAAAGGCAGATATTCTTGGGAATATTCCGGTAAAATCTGAATGAGCTGTGATCGGATATTAGGTGGAAGCTGCATCATCAGATACAAAAAGGCATAGTCATTAAGTTCTGCCCAGGGGGTGTTTCTTTCCTGGGGAGTTAAATCGTATAAGGGATAAAGCATCTGTTCAATGGAGTCTGAGGTTCTCAAACGAGTATTATGTACATATAAAAAATTGTTGCGGCGTCTGACTGACAGAGGACGTGTATTTAGGCCGAACAAATTAATATAGTGCCAGGTGGTTTCATGGGTAACTGGTACTCTTTGTGCGCCAAATTCATTATAATATTTGCCGGCAGAATCAAAATAGTAGGTATAAACTCTTCCCCCGATTCTCCGATCATTGGAATCCAAAATAGTAATATCAGCACCTAGTTTGCGAAGCTCAAAGGCAGCAGATAAACCGGCTAGACCACCACCTATGACGCCGATTTTTACACCTTTTAACTCTCCTGGCTGTGCGTAATTTGTAATATCCGGCGGTGGACTAAGCAAACGAGTAATGTATTCATAATCTTCCGGCCTGCCAGCCGTTTCCAAAGAATTTTTAATCATTTCATGTCGTTGTTCATATGTTGGATTTAATACCTGATTTAATGGAATATCCATAGATTATACCTCATAATGTCACTATAATTGCAATATATTGGAAATTTTCTTTGAATATAACAAATGGGAGAATTTTAAAATCAGAAGGGGACAATTGCATGCCGCAACGCCCCCTTTATTGCTTTATGGTTTATTTTGCTGCTTTTTCAGAAAACTCAGTTGTAACCAACTCTTCATAAGGAACTCGTTCTTTTAACTGACCTGCCTCTTCTAAAATATTCTCCAGAAGCTCAAAGCTGTCTTTTTCAAACACAGTATCCTTTTTCCAGGAATCCTGTGATTTATAACGATCTACAATGGCAGCAATGGTCTTAACATCAGTTTCCTTAAATTGAGGCTGAATTACCTTTGCAATTTCGTCGGAAGAATGTGTGTTTACAAACTCCATTCCTTTTTGAATTGCATTTGTGAATTTCTGAACCGTTTCTGGATTTTTCTTTAAATAGCTTTTTTTAGCGCTATAAGCAGTATAAGGAACATACCCAGAATTAACACCTAAAGAAGCAACTACAAATCCACTGCCTTCTTTTTCAAGTCCTGTAGCAAATGGTTCAAATTCAACGGTATAGTCGGCATCATTGCTGGTAAAAGCAGCAGCAGTCAGACCGAATTGAATGCTTTGATCAATGGCAAGATCTGTCGCGGGATCAATGCCGTTTTTCTTTAAAATATACTCGAATACCATCTGGGGCATTCCTCCGGCTCTTCCGCCAAGTACTTTTTTACCTTTTAAATCCGTCCATTTAAAGTCAGGCTGGCTGGTTCTTCCAACGAGGAAGTTTCCAGCACGCTGGGTTAGCTGAGCAAAATTAACGGCGTAATCATCAGAACCGTTGGCATAAGTATAAATGCTGGCTTCTGATCCCATAAAACCAATATCAGCATCTCCCGATATCAGGGCGGTCATGACCTTATCAGCTCCGGCCCCATTGACTAGTTTTAAGTCAATGCCTTCCTCTTTAAAATATCCAAGCTCAATGGCAGCATATTGTGGTGCATAAAAGATGGAATGGGCAACTTCATTTAAAGTTACCGGAGTTAAATCGGATGGCTTAACCTTGGATCCGCAGCCTGTCAGGCTTACGATGGCAGCCCCGGTGAATATGGCGGTCAGAAAAAAGTGTAGAACCTTTCTCATACAATCCTCCTTAGGGAATCTAATACTACATAGTATTAGTCAGGACTAAAATGGTACCTTGTCTTAAAAAAAATTATATGATTCTGCTCTCAAATGTAGTGTGAGAGAACAGAGGTCTTATTTGTTTCCGGTAGGAGTGCCTGCAACTGGTTAATGAAGCTGCTACCATAAAAGCAGCCAGTATGATAACAATGGTCCGATTCACATGGTTCCCCCTTCTTTCGTTGTTCTGGTAGCATTGTATGAAGTCAAGCTTGCCTTTGTTCTGTCATTTCTATATTTATTTAAAATGCAATGGAATAAGAGGACAAACTGTGGTATACTGCTATGGTAAATCAGCAAAAGCAGGAGAAATGCAATGAACTATCGGATGATTGTGCTGGATTTGGATGGGACTTTAACCAATCGGAATAAAGAGATCACCTCCAAAACCAAAGAAGCACTTTTTGAATTAAAGCGGCAGGGCGGTATTATTGTTCTGGCTTCCGGGCGCCCCACCTATGGCATTATGCCTCTTGCCAGGGAACTAGAGCTTCATGAGACAGGAGGATATATTTTATCCTATAATGGGGGACGGATTATAGACTTAAGTACAGGAGAAGCAGTATTTTCAAAAGAACTGCCTGTAGAATCAAATGAGAAGATTATAAAGCTATCCAAAGATCATGGGGTGAATGTCCTGACTTATGAAGATGACGTGATCATTACTCCCAATGCCTTAGATGAATACGTCCAAAAGGAAGCATTCATTAATAAATTAAAGGTAAAAGAAGTATCAAATATGGAAGCTTATGCAACGTTTCCGGTTGTTAAATTCATGATGCTTGAGGAGGGAGAGATCCTTCAGATGGTGGAGCCAAAGGTAAAGGCATATTTAGGTCGTGACTATAGCGTTTACCGTTCCGAGCCATACTTTTTAGAAATCCTTCCCAAAGGAATTGATAAAGCAGCCAGTTTAGAGCGTCTGCTTTCCAGGCTCTCTATGACTAAGGAAGAGATGATTGCCTGCGGCGATGGATATAATGATTTATCCATGATTGAGTATGCAGGTCTTGGAGTTGCCATGGAAAATGCAGTTCTTCCGGTGAAGAAGGCAGCAGATTATATCACGTACTCCAATAACGATGACGGTGTTGCTCATGTAATAGAAAAATTTATGCTTTCCTGACAGTCAGGGGTGGATTTTACAACTTTAATATGTTAAAATGTACCTAATAGTAAAAGTAAAAAAAGGGGATTGAATAATACTATGAATAAAAAAATCAAGACAGATGTAGTTGATCATCTGTTTGAAGCCATTTTGACCTTAAAGACACCAGAAGAATGTTATACCTTCTTTGAGGATGTTTGTACGGTGAATGAGCTTTTAAGCTTATCTCAAAGGTATGAAGTGGCTAAAATGCTGAGGGAGGGTCGTACTTATCTGGAAATTGCAGAGAAGACAGGTGCCTCCACTGCAACCATAAGCCGTGTTAACCGATCATTGAATTACGGAAATGACGGGTATGACATGGTCTTTAAACGTTTAGAGGACAAAAGACAGGAATAAAAGAAAGGGACAAGCTTAATTGCGTTGTCCCTTTTGCTTACTTTTTCTTTTTTCCAGGCCCCGTTTCTTTTAAATCATCAATAAGCTTTTCTATCACCTGTTTTTTTAGATATACATCAAAGGAAAGACCGGAAATCAATGAAAAGAGTTGAAGATATTCCAAATCTTCAGGATCTAAATTCTTATCTGTAAAGACAGTCTTCGAGTTCTCATACTTATCCATAATATCTGCTTTGATACGATCCAGCTCTGATTCCTCTTGTGAAAAAATCTCTTTATAGATATCTTCCAGCGGGAGATCATCGGGTGTATTAAAGTGCTTATCGGTAATGGGCCGAAAAAGCTGTTCGATATCATGAAAAGAAAGAAGATTCTTAAAATAATAGATAAATATAAGCAATAGAATGTGTTCTCTCGTATATTTTTTCTTGCTAGGAGCTGGGAGAAGGTTATTCTTTGCATAATTGTTAATCATAGTTTTCGTAAGAACCTTGTCATCTGGATAGCGCTTGTTGTTTTTTAAATGCTCATCCATAAATGTGGTGACCTGATCCATATATAAATCTATATTAGGTATGGTTTCCGGTTTAATGTGTTGAATTGACTTCAGGTGCTGTAAAATATCCTGCATTCTTTCGTCGTTTGTTTTCATGTGCTCCTCCGTTCTGTGTGCAGAATGCTCCCACATAAGGGATGATACCCTTTGTCATATTATATAGTATTCAATACCAGATGACAAGAGGTAAAAGGCGATAAATAAGATATTCTTGACATTTAAAGAATGTATGCTAATCTAAAACTATTCATTTCGCATAGGAGAGGAGATACACATAATGAAAAAAGTAATTGCTACAGAAAAGGCTCCAGCAGCAATCGGCCCATATTCCCAGGGTGTACGTTGTGGAGATATGGTATTTGTATCAGGTCAGCTTCCCATTGATCCGGCTACAGGCGCGTTTGCAGGTGAGGATATTATTTCTCAGACAAGACAAGCTTTGACAAACATCCAGTCTATCCTTGAGCGCGATGGTCTTACTATGTCAAACATCGTAAAGACGACGGTGTTATTAAAAAATATCAGCGATTTTAGCGCCATGAACGAAGTGTATGCTACTTTTTTTGAGGGAGAATATCCTGCAAGAGCGGCTTTTGAAGTCGCTGCCTTACCAAAAGATTCATTGATTGAGATTGAAGCAGTCGCTTACTGCGGAGAATAAAATCCGGATAAAACAAAGCATTACGAGCCGATAAAAGAGAGTACAAGCATGTGAGAATGCGGTACTCTCTTTTCCACTTGTAGAAATTAAGGGCTTTTTGCGAAAGAAATGGGTTGCATATTGACGGACTTATATTATAATAAATTGAGGAAGAAAATCAAGATTAACTTAATAATGGAAGTTGGTACTCTTACGATGAATGTGAATGAAACGGCAGAAGAATACATAGACCAGATTCCAATGTGGGCAAGAAAAAAGAATTCCCTTGAAGATATCCGTAGATTCTTGTACGAAATGGGAGAACCAGATGAAAGTATGAAGATCTTTCATGTGGCTGGAACCAATGGAAAAGGATCCGTTTGTGCATTTCTCCAGTCTGCATTAATAAACGCCGGCTACCGGGTGGGGACATTTACCTCCCCTCATCTGATTGATATTAAGGAACGCTTTTGTATCAATGGAAAGGTAGTTTTAGAAGAATCCTTTTCCAAAAGCTGTGAACGAGTGAAAAAGCTTTCTAAGAGTATGATGGAGAAGGGATTTTGCCATCCCTCATATTTTGAATTTCTCTTTTATATGGCCATGGACCTGTTTCATCAGGCAGAAGTAGATTACGTTATTTTGGAAACGGGACTTGGAGGAAGACTTGACACCACCAATGTGATACGGCATCCTCTTGTTTCAGTCATTACCTCCATTGGTTTGGATCATACGGAATATCTTGGAGACACCATAGAGAAAATTGCATTGGAAAAAGCCGGAATCATAAAAGAAGGCGTTCCAGTGGTTTTTGATGGAAATGAAAGGAAAGCCTCTGAAGTTATAAAAAGCAGAGCTAAGGAGCTTTTTGTCCCTTTTCAAGAGGTGGACAAGCAGGGGTATCATATAATTGATACAAATGACAAGGGATTTTATGCTGAATTTTTAGACACCAATGGGAAAAAACATGAATTTATGATTCCATCTCATGGAGAATATCAGGTAATGAACGCCCTTTTATCTTTTCGAGCGTTGGAAGCAGCAGGATTAGGGGGCATAAAGGGGATAAAGGAAGGGTTTTCTAATATGCTCTGGCCTGCCAGAATGGAAGAAGTTTTGCCAGGTGTGTTTTTAGATGGGGCTCATAATCCGGCTGGAATTGAAGCGTTTTTAGAAGCCGCGTTAAACCTTTGTCAGACAAGACATAAAAAGGCAGACCTCATGTTTTCAGCCGTATCGGATAAAGACTACAGTTTGATGATAAAAAGAGTTGCAAACACGCTGCCTCTTTCCCAGGTGGCAGTAGCTCATATTGATTCAGAAAGGGGTCTTAAGACAGAAACACTTCTTAGGGAATTTCACGAAGTCTATGGAAGCCAGGTAAAGGGATTTTCTTCCGTAGAAGAGGCTTTATCATTCCTGCTTCATGAAAGGGATGAGGATCGCCTGATTTTCTGCGTAGGTTCTCTTTATCTGATGGGTGAGATAAAAACGGTTTTAAGGAGGAACAAATATGATTGATTTTGAAGCAGAAATAAATGAATACAGGCCAAGCCTTGAAGTAGATGCGGTGGAAGATGCCATTGTAAAAAGTGATCTTACAGACATGAATGATATCATGATGGGTCTTATAAAAGAAGTCAGCAAGGAATAGGCGGTTAAAATATGGATTATGGAAGAAAAACCCGTGTGATTGCAAACAGCTATTACAACATGGGATTGGAACGAGCCAGACTGCGGGATCTGTCGGGAGCAGCAGAATGTCTGAAAAAAAGCCTGCATTTTAACAAGTATATGACGGATGCCAGAAACCTATTGGGACTGATTTATTATGAAGTCGGAGAGGTTGGGGATGCGCTTGTACAGTGGGTAATCAGTATGAACTTGCAGCCCCAAGACAATCGGGCCGATTATTATCTGGGAGAGATACAACGAAAAAAGGGCTCCATGGATAATGAACGCCGCGCGGTTCGTAGATTTAATCAGGCATTGGTATACGCACAAAACGGCAGTGAAGATCTGGCTATTATGCAGCTTAATAAAGTTGTGGAAGGGAAACCAGGTTACGTTAAGGCTCAGCTTTTGTTTGCACTCTTGTGTATTGCTAGAGAGGATTTTCAAAAAGCCTCAAAAGCCATAAGTAAAGTTCTGCAAATTGACTGTAACAATTCCAAAGCCTTATATTATAAATCATTATTAAAGGCTTCCGGAGTAACAACGAAACCAGAGCCAGAAAAGCGAAAGCTTAAAAATGTGGTATCCCACAGACAGATGGAAGATGATGATGTAATCATCCCTCCAAGCTACCGGGAGAACACAAAAGATCAAGCGGTTTTATATATTTTAGCTGGTCTTGTTTTGGGGGCTGCGGTCATCTTTTTTATGGTCATGCCAGCCAATACAAAAGCCATCAATAGTAGTCATAATAAAGAAATTTCAAAATACAGCGAACAGATCAGTCAGGCCAATAAAAAGGCCACTAGCTTAAATGATCAGCTGGAAACCTTAAAGACAGAGAAAAAGGCAGCAGAGGATTCCCTGGCTTCTCTGACCAATAATGCAGATAGCATTCTAGCTCAGTATCAGGCAGTCATTGGTATATTAAATGCTTATAAAAAGAACGATTTCCCTACGGTAGTTAAACTATATGCCGGTCTGGATTCCACACTTATCACTTCAGAAGGAGTACAAGCTGTTATCGGGGAAATCAGAAAAGATATTGCAGACAATGGTATCACCATACTGGAAGGTCTGGGAGATAAGTCTATGGCGGCTGGTGATAGTCCTACTGCTCTTGTTTATTATTCAAAGTGTTTTGAATTAAAGCCCGCAAGCTGGCAGGCGAAATATAAGGCTGCCATGATTTATAAAGCGATGGAACAAAAAGACCAGGCCAATGGACTGTTCTCAGATATCATTAATAACAGCAAAGATGTAGAATTAGCAACAAAGGCAAAAACCGAACGTGGTTTTTAAGATGCAGTATTAAAGAAAGACACTACAGAAGAAGACTCTTTTTTTGTAGTGTCTTTTTTTTCTATTACGGGCAGAAAATTAGGAATGGAGGAGATTGCATATGAATCAACCACACTTTACATATGAGGCAGAAGGTAATACCCTAATCGTACATCTGCCGGAGGAGTTGGACCATCATAACTGTTCAGGGCTGAAATACGAAACCGATATCATTCTTTCGGAAAATTATATTAAGCGAATTCTATTCGATTTTTCCAGAACCAGATTTATGGATTCGTCGGGACTTGGGATTTTGTTAAATCGTTATAAGCAGATGGCTTTAAGCGGGGGATCCGTAGCAATCTATGGTGCTGGGGCCCAGGCTCTCCGCATTCTTAAAATGGGAGGCATTTTAAAATTAATGAAACTATATGACTCAAAAGAAGCTGCAGTCACAGGTTGAGGAGGAACATATGTCTGAACAGAATAAACCAGAAATTCTAAAAATGGAAGTAGAGGCCTTATCAAAGAATGAGGAGTTTGCCAGGGTGGCAGTTGCTGTTTTTCTGGCAAGATTAAACCCCACGCTGGAAGAGGTGGATGATGTAAAAACAGCCGTGTCGGAGGCGGTTACCAATGCAGTAATCCATGGATACCAGGGGAAGGGTGGAATCATTTATCTGGAAGTGGAAGCGGATGATCAGGAAATTACGATCACGGTCAAGGATGTAGGAATTGGCATCCCCGATATTAAGCAGGCAATGGAGCCAATGTATACCACAGATCCCGATGGAGAACGAACTGGAATGGGATTTTCCTTTATGGAAGCATTTATGGATCAGGTGGAGGTACAATCAGCACCTGGAGAAGGAACTGCGGTAACCATGAAAAAGAAGATCAGCGGGTGAGCCTTATGGATGAGACCATGAAATTAATAGAAATGGCTCACGAAGGAGATAAAGCGGCAAGGGATCAGCTTGTAACCGAGAACTTTGGGTTGGTCTGGAGTATTGTGCGCAGATTTATTGGGCGCGGCTATGAACCAGAGGATTTATTCCAGATTGGATGCATCGGAATTATGAAGGCAATCGACAAATTCGATATGTCCTATGATGTAAAATTCTCTACGTACGCAGTGCCCATGATAACAGGAGAAATCAAACGTTTTTTAAGAGACGACGGAATCATTAAAGTAAGCAGGTCCATCAAAGAGATGGCTCTTAAAGTCAAACGGGTACGTGAGGAACTGGTATTTCGATTTGGCCGGGAGCCAACGGTGGAAGAGATTGCCGGAGAGATAGGGGCCAGTAAGGAAGAAGTGGCAGCCTCTATAGAAGCAGGAGCAGAGGTGGAGTCTTTGTACCGTTCCGTCAATAAAAATGATGAAAACAGTATTTTGTTGATTGATAAAATCGAGGAAGAAAGCTCTGCCCAGGAAGAACTTTTAAATCGTATGGTGCTTCGAGATTTGCTTACACAGCTTTCTGATAAGGATCGGGAAATTATAATTAGAAGATATTATTATAATGAGACACAAAGTCAGATCGCCACAAAGCTTGGAATTTCTCAAGTCCAGGTTTCCAGGCTGGAAAAAAAGATTTTAAAGCAAATGCGAGAAAAATTATAGAATAAAAAAAGTCGTACGGCTCATACTAACTTTGAAAAACCAGAGTAAAGGATGTGAGCACGTATGGAATCCGTAAAACATAAGCTTGTCATGGCGCTTCTTGTTTTGTGCCTGATTGCAATTGCGGTAGCTGTCTGGTATATGATTGTTGTTATGCCGGATGGGCTTGAAAAGGAAGGGACTCTTGTAAAAGCATTTCCAGGATTGGAGATGATGTTTTTATGAGTAAAACGGTTTACTTAAACATTAGCCAGATTACAGAAGTTCATCATAAGGAGATACAGCTAAAAGACGTGGCAGATGTTTATTGTGACGATTCTGCTGTCATGAATAAATGCAAAGCACTGCGCATAAAGACGATCCACGAGGAGCGAAACAAAAGATATATAGAAAGCACTCTTGATGTCATTAAAAAACTTGTGGAGATGGACCCTTCTATTTCTGTAAATAATGTTGGAGAAGTAGATTATATTATTGACTACCATAAAAAGAAGGCTCCAAACTGGGTCTGGCAATGGATTAAAACCATTTTCATTTGTATTATCAGTTTTTGTGGTGCCTCATTTGCCATTATGACATTTAACAATGATGTCAGCGTTGGTGATGTTTTTAAAGAAATCTATAAAATTATCATGAGAGAAGAATCTAGTGGATTTACAATTTTGGAATTAAGCTATTCCGTAGGCCTGTCTATTGGAATCATTGGTTTTTTTAATCATTTTTCAAAGTACAAGTTTACTACCGACCCGACACCCATTGAAGTGGAAATGCGGCTATATGAAGATAACGTCAGCAAAACCTTAATTCAGAACGATGGAAGAAAGGAGCAGGACATTGATGTTTCTTAAAGAGATATTTCTATGTTTTATCGGGTTAAGCGCTGGCGGCATTATAGCGGCCGGCGTTTTTGCTTTCCTGGTAATGATTGGAATTTTTCCCAGGCTGATCGGTGCGACTCGGACAAACAAACACATTATGCTTTTCGAAACATGTATCATCCTTGGAGGAATTACTGGAAACGTTTTAGATCTCTATAAATTTCCTATCGGTTATGGGGGAAATCTCGTATTAGGCGTCTATGGTATATCTGTTGGAATTTTTATCGGATGCCTGGTCATGTCCCTGGCAGAAACTCTTAAAGCACTGCCAATATTTAGCCGAAGAATTAATCTGGGAGTAGGTTTGCAGTATATCATATTATCCATAGGACTAGGAAAGCTGCTGGGTTCTCTTGTATTTTTTGCAGAACGGTTGGGAAAATAAACAGGAAAAAACATACAGAATAGAGGTAGACAATGGAAATTAATAAAAAAGCGTATGAAGCATATGTAAAAGAGGTAACACCGGTACACAAAAAGTGGCCAAGCATTATCAAAGCATTTTTGGTAGGAGGAATTATTTGTACCTTAGGGCAAATTTGCACCAACCTATTTATAAATGGTGGTCTGGAAAAAGAAGCAGCTTCTGCTTGGACTACCTTAATTTTAATTGCCTCTAGTGTCATTTTAACCGGATTAAATATTTATCCTAAAATTGTAAAATTTGGTGGAGCAGGCGCACTGGTACCCATTACCGGAGTTGCCAATTCAGTGGTAGCTCCTGCTGTTGAATTTAAGTCAGAGGGACAGATCTTTGGTATCGGCTGTAAGATTTTTACCATAGCCGGACCTGTTATTTTATATGGAATTTTAAGCTCCTGGATTCTTGGAGTCATCGCCTATGTATTGATGGCTTTTGGCATACTGTAGGAATGAACAAGCAGAGAAATGGAGAGAGAAGATGCAGCTAGGAAAAGCAAGTATTAAATTTGAGGAGCCGCCGGTCATATTAAGCATGGCTTCTATTGTTGGTAAAAAAGAAGGAGAAGGTCCTCTTGGGAAAATGTTTGATATGGTGGAGCAGGATGACATGTTTGGTGCTGATACCTGGGAGAAGGCTGAAAGTACGTTGCAAAAGCAAACGGCAGACCTTGCAATTGAAAAGGGAGATATCCGCAGAAAAGATATCCGTTATCTATTTGCAGGAGACCTATTGGGACAGCTCATTGCAACTAGCTTTGGAACTGTTGATTTAGAGATCCCACTATTTGGATTATTTGGTGCATGCTCTACCATGGGAGAAGCCTTAAATCTTGGTTCTATGGCAATTGCAGGAGGTTTTGCGGATAAAGTAATGGCAATGGCCTCCAGTCATTTTGCAACAGCAGAAAAGCAGTTCCGCTTTCCCTTGGGTTATGGAAATCAAAGACCATTTTCCTCCTCATGGACAGTAACTGGCTGTGGTTCTGTAGTTTTAGGAAAGTATAGAACGGATGGGATTGCAGCAATTGCTGGAATCACTACTGGACGAATGGTTGATATGGGAATCAAGGATTCCATGAACATGGGAGCTGCTATGGCTCCAGCGGCATTTCATACCATTCAACAGAATTTTGATGATTTTCAAGTGGACGAATCTTATTACGACAAAATAATAACTGGTGATTTGGGGAAAGTTGGCCGTACGATCTTGTTGGATTTTATGAAAAATAAAGGACATGATCTGGAATCCGTTCATACGGACTGCGGCTTGGAGATATTTGATAGTGAAACCCAGGATACTCATGCAGGCGGAAGTGGCTGCGGCTGTGCGGCTTCCGTTCTTTGTTCTTACATTCTTCCTAAAGTACAAAGTGGGGAGTGGAGGCGGGTTTTATACGTGCCTACAGGCGCTCTGCTCTCCACGGTCAGCTTCAATGAAGGAGAAACCATTCCCGGTATCGCCCATGGAGTTGTGATTGAGCATATAGGTAATTAACGATAAGAGAAAAGGAGAAAACTATGGATTATGTAAAAGCATTTGTTGTAGGAGGTCTAATCTGTGCAGTGATCCAAATCCTTATGGATAACACGAAGTTGATGCCTGGACGTATTATGGTGCTCCTGGTAGTTGCTGGAAGCATATTAGGTGCAGTTGGAATATACCAGCCCTTTGCTGACTGGGCAGGAGCGGGAGCAACTGTTCCGCTGCTTGGATTTGGAAACGCCTTGTGGAAAGGCGTGTGGAAGGGCATTGGGGAAGATGGATTATTAGGAATATTCAAAGGTGGATTTACTGCTAGTGCAGTTGGAATATCTGGTGCATTGATTTTTGGATATCTTGGGTCCGTCATTTTTAAGCCAAGGATGAAAAGCTAATAAAAATAACGCTGAAAAATATCTTCAGCGTTATTTTTATGCTTTTTAAAATCCCCACGGTCCAAATACTCCTCCGGGAGTTTGAGGGGCGCTTCCAGGGGCTGTCTGCTGAGGTCCGTTTTCATAGGATCCAGGACCTTCTGACTCATTTCCTGGTGGTATGATGAACGAATTTGCTGAGTGGATGGTACAATATCCTGGCATTGCATATTTGGAATCATCGGTTGCAGTTTCATCTCCAGTAGGCAGGGCTATAAATACAGCCGTTGTCCGCACGGGACAATAAGGACTTGGAAGCTTGTGAGATACGGCACAAACCGTAGCTCTAACATGGTTGTTGCATACTTCCGTAGGTACAGAACCTTTTGCAAAATATTCGGTATAAACAGCATTGCCTCTTGGATCATCAGTACAAACTCCCGTAACAGCAAGCTTTCCTGACTTTCTGCAAATCTGAGCTGTTTCTATGCTGTCTGGCACCGGAAATCCAGGATCTGACATGCCCTCATGAACACGCGTCATGATTTTCCGCCATATGGCTTTGTGGAAAGATACACCGCCGTTTTGCTTATTAAGCTTCTGGTTATCATCGCATCCACCCCAGATACCAGCCGTGTAGTAAGGCGTATACCCTACAAACCAGATATCGTTATTTGCAGATGTGGTACCACTTTTACCAGCAGCCGACATACCAGGTATCGCCGCTGCAGTACTGGTTGAGGAAGGGCCACTGCTGGAGAACTTCCGGCTGCTTTTCATGGAATCTCCCATAGCATCTGTTAAAAGAAATGCAGTAGAATCCTTTAAAACCCGGTGAGTATCTGGTTTGTTCTCAATTAAGACTTTACCGTCATGATCTAAAATTTTTGTAAAGAATACTGGTTTTGTGTACACGCCTCCATTGGCTACAGTAGCAAAAGCACCCGTAAGCTCTAGATTTGACACACCTTTTGTAATACCACCCAGCGCAAGTGCAGGATTGAAATCTGTATCCGTTAGAGAAGTAATGCCAAAGTTCTTAGCGTATTCCACTCCAAGCTGAGGTGTTACGGTCTCCATCAGACAGCGGACAGCTACGATGTTCATAGAATATATAATAGCTTCCCTGATGCTGGAATAACCTTGATAGCCGGAACTATACCAGTTGGAGAATGTTTTGTTTCCTACTTTATAAAGTGAGTCATAATAAACGCTTCCAAGCGTTGATCCACTGGTATCCAATGCAGGTGCAAAGGCAGTGAGAATTTTAAAGGTAGAACCAGGCTGACGGTAGGTTTTGGTAGCACGGTTAAGGGTAAGGCTTGCCAGCTTTTGGCCTCTGCCTCCGCTGATCGCCTTTACTTCTCCGGTTTTTTGATCCATAATGACAAATGAGGCTTGAGGCTCCAATGTCTTATGAAGGCTTTCCCCGATTATGGTATCTCCTTCTTTAATAAGCTCAGCCTTATATCCATTAATATCTGCATTTATTTCATCTTCATTGTTATAGAGACCATCAAATCCATCCGCTTTAAATTCCTTGTGATAGCTGTAAACATTATTTTCAGAATAATGCTTGGTAGTGCCATCCTTATGGGTAATAGAAAGCCGGTATTCTATGGAATAACGAACGGCCGAATAATTTTCCGGGCTGCTGATCTCTTCATCAACGATAGTCTGTATTCCTGGATCCTGAGTGGTATATATGGACAATCCACCGCTGTATAACATATTGTGAGCTTGCGTCTCCGTATATCCCAGCTGGCTCTTCATGGCCTTTATGACCTGGTCCACCAACTCGTCCGTAAAATAGCTATAGGGAGTGGAGGTTTCTTTCGCAGCCATATCCACGTTTTGAATTCTGGAATAGACATCATCAGCCAAAGCGCTTTCTTCTTCTTCTTTAGATATATAACCCTGGTCGTTTAAGTATTGAAGAATGACCTTTCTTTTGGCGGCATTATTCTTTTGCTCTGTGATAGGATTAAATTTAGAGGGATTCTGGGTTATGCCAGCTAAAACAGCGCATTCGGACAACGTTAAATCTTTGATATCCTTATTAAAATATCTCTTGGCCGCCACCTTTACTCCCAGGGTATTGTTGCCTAGATTGATGGTGTTTAGATAATTTGTGATAATCTGTTCCTTGGACATAACACCGTCTAGCTTAACTGCCAAATACCATTCCTGAAATTTTCGCTCCAGTCGTTCTCCGAAGCTTTTTTCCATACCACCGCCAAACACGCTGTTTTTTATGAGCTGCTGGGTTATAGTACTTCCACCACCAGCAGAGGAATCCCCGGTTAACACACCCCTTACTGCACGGAGAATGGACCGCAGATCAATGCCGTTATGTTCCCAATAACGGGAATCTTCATAAGAGACAAACGCATTTATTAAATTTTTTGGAAGTTCCTCATAGGTGGCTTCCTCTCTGTTAGAGCCTGCTGTAACCAGAGTTTCTGTTACATTGCCGGCGCTGTCATAGACCGTGGAAGCGTATTCATTTGGTACGATTGTGGAAATATCTACATTAGGAGTGTTGTCTATGATCCCTTTCACCATGCCAATTCCGACGCTGGCTAAAACGATGCCGACGAATAAGCAAAGCACAAATAAACTTTTAATAAAAGCCAGAAAAACCTTAGTGGCGTATTTCCTTGTTTTTGAATTGGTAGATCGAATTTTTTTCTCTGTCGACTGTTTGCCGTAATTCATAGGAAACCTCCTTTACCGGTACCATTATACCAAAAATTATATAGCAATTCAACACTTACCATTTTCGGAAGAAAAAGGGAGAAATATACATGAAGACTTGATAGAAGCCTTTATTTTGTATATAATGAGAGAAATTTCCGTTGACGGGATATAATATAGAAATGAGGATGTTTATGAGACAGGCTTACCGGGTTATATATGAAGGAGCAGTAGGGGAGATAAGTGAAAAAAAGTCCCGCTTTATTGCAACGGTTCGGCCGGTGAAATCAGAAGTAGAGGCAATGGCTTTTATTGAGGAGCTTCGAAAAAAATATTGGGATGCCAGCCATAACTGTTATGCCTGGATAATCGGTAAAAATGGAGAAGAAAAACGCGCAAGTGATGATGGAGAACCTAGTCAGACAGCAGGAAAACCTATGCTTGAAGTGCTGGAACGAGAAAAAATTGTCAATGTCTGCGTGGTGGTGACTCGTTACTTTGGAGGAACTTTATTAGGGACAGGCGGACTTGTGAGAGCTTATTCTGGCGCTGTAAAGGAGGGCCTTCTTGCTTGTACCATACTTACGGTTGAACCAGCGAAGAAAATATCCATATCCACAGATTACAACGGAATTGGCAAGATTCAGTATCTCCTGTTACAGCAGGAGATGAAAATACTGGAAAGCGAATATACGGACCGAGTGGATTTGATTGTACTGGTACCTGATGAGAAACTTATCAATTTAGAGGCAGAAATAACTGAGGTTACAAGCGGAAAAGCTGAGATGATAGAACTTGAGGAAGTTTATTACAGTATCCTGGAAAAAGAAGTTATTTTATTTGAAATTTAGAGAAGTATTTGTAAAAAAACAAGAAAAAAATCTTGCAATATGAAAAACAGGATGCTATACTTGCTAATTGTGATAATGTTAATAGAACTAAGGGCAAAAATGTCCTTAGTTTTTTATGATATAGGATGGCTGATCCTGTATTATAAAAGGTTCTCTGGCTTTGTGTTTTATGACGGCTGGGGGCAATCTTTGTTGAACGAAGAGAAAGAAGAGTACATTTTATGATGATGAAAAGAGAAGACGTAAGAAATGTGGCAATTATTGCCCACGTCGACCACGGTAAAACCACACTGGTGGATTCCCTGTTAAAGCAAAGCGGTATTTTCCGTGAAAATCAGGAAGTTATGGAGCGCGTTATGGACTCCAATGATATTGAACGAGAGCGTGGAATCACGATCCTGTCCAAAAATACAGCAGTTCATTACAAAGACACTAAAATCAACATTATTGATACACCTGGACATGCCGATTTCGGTGGTGAAGTAGAGCGTGTGTTAAAGATGGTTAATGGTGTTGTTCTCGTAGTAGATGCTTATGAAGGTGTTATGCCTCAGACAAAATTCGTTCTTAGAAAAGCACTGGAGTTAGGCCTTTCCGTAGTTACTTGTATTAACAAGATTGACCGCCCAGAAGCTAGACCTGAGGAAGTAGAAGAAGAAGTCTTAGAACTTCTTATGGATCTTGATGCCAGCGAAGAACAGCTTGACTGTCCTTTTGTTTATGCATCTGCTAAATCAGGATTTGCTAAGCGTACCTTAGATGATACATCAGAAGATATGGCTCCTTTATTTGAGACTGTAATCAATCATATTCCAGCTCCTGAAGGTGATCCAGATGCTTCAACCCAGCTTTTAATTAGTACCATCGATTTTAATGAGTACGTAGGACGTATCGGTGTAGGTAAGGTAGATAACGGCAAAATTCGTGTAAATCAGGATTGTGTCATCGTAAACCACCACGAACCCGACAAATTCCGCAAGGTAAAAGTTGGTAAGCTTTATGAGTATGAAGGTCTGAATAAGGTAGAAGTTCAGGAAGCAACCGTAGGTGCAATCGTTGCAATCTCTGGTATTGCAGATATTCATATTGGTGATACCCTTTGCTCTACAGAAAATCCTGAGGCGATTCCTTTCCAGAAGATTTCTGAGCCTACCATTGCTATGAACTTTATTATCAATGACAGCCCTCTTGCTGGCCAGGAAGGAAAGTTTGTTACTTCCCGTCATATTAGAGAGCGTTTATTTAGAGAATTAAATACAGACGTCAGCCTTCGTGTAGAAGAGACCGACTCCCCAGACTGCTTTAAAGTATCTGGACGTGGTGAGCTTCATTTATCCGTTCTTATTGAAAACATGAGAAGAGAAGGTTTTGAATTTGCAGTTAGTAAGGCAGAGGTTCTCTACCGTTTTGATGAAAGAAACCAGAAGCTTGAGCCAATGGAAATTGCTTATATCGATGTACCAGAAGAATTTACAGGAGCTGTTATTCAAAAGCTTACCAGCCGTAAAGGCGAGCTTCAGGGTATGAGTCCTGCAAACGGTGGTTACACAAGATTAGAGATCTCCATTCCTTCCAGAGGACTTATCGGTTACCGTGGAGAATTTATGACGGATACTAAGGGAAATGGTATTATGAATACAGCTTTTGACGGTTATGCACCATTTAAGGGAGAGATCTCTTATAGAAAGACTGGTTCTTTAATCGCTTACGAGTCAGGAGAATCCATTACCTACGGTCTTTTCAATGCTCAGGAAAGAGGAACTCTTTTCATCGGAGCAGGAGTTAAGGTTTACTCAGGTATGGTCATTGGACAAAATCCAAAGGCAGAAGACATGGAAATCAATGTCTGCAAGTCAAAGAAACTTACAAATACTCGTTCTTCCGGAGCAGATGATGCACTTAAGCTGACAACTCCTAGAGAGATGAGTCTGGAGCAGAGTCTTGATTTCATCGATACAGATGAACTTTTAGAAATCACTCCTGTAAGCCTTCGTATCCGTAAGAAGATTCTTGACCCAACGGTTAGAAAAAGAAATACTTCAAATAAAAAATCTTTAGGTTAATCTGTAATATAATGGAGAATGCTGCCATTCATCGCCAAGAAATTGGCAATGGACCAGCATTCTCCATTATTTTTATGCATTATGCCTGGTCCTGTCGATATTTTTGGATTGTTTCTTATCATTTTTGTGTAATCTATCACATAAATTTAATATTAGCTGCAAAGCGTATAAGCAAATTAAGTGAAAGAAGAGGAGAAATACAATGTCAGAAAAAATGATTGAGAACAACAAAGTAAGCGTTATCGGGGAGATTGTCTCCGGCTTCACCTTCAGCCACGAGGTATTTGGAGAAGGATTCTATATGGTGGATCTGGCAGTAAACCGTTTAAGTGACCAAGCTGATGTCATACCTCTCATGATTTCAGAACGTTTGATTGACGTCAATGGAGATTATTCTGGCTGTACCATCGAGGCAGTTGGTCAGTTCCGCTCTTACAATCGTCATGAAGGAACGAAAAACCGCCTGGTGCTTTCCGTTTTTGTAAGAGAGATTCACTTTATGGAAGAATTTACCGATTATACGAAGACCAATCAGATTTTACTGGATGGATACATATGTAAAGCTCCAATTTACAGAAAGACCCCTCTTGGAAGGGAGATCGCTGATTTGCTCCTTGCAGTAAACCGGCCCTATGGAAAATCCGACTACATACCCTGTATTGCCTGGGGAAGAAATGCAAGATTTGCTTCCAGCTTTAATGTAGGCACTAGAGTTAGGGTATGGGGAAGAGTCCAGAGCAGGGAGTACACCAAAAAATTAACTGAGACAGAATGCGAAAAACGCATTGCCTATGAAGTTTCCGTCAGCAAGCTGGAATGTACAGAGTAAAAACTGTAATTCATATATTAAGAAAATGGTAAGAAAACTTGCAAAAGTTTTAAAATTATGATACTATAAGCAGGTTCTAACGTAATATGTATGTTATTGCATTTTAGCTGTTATGAGGTGCGAAAGGATGAATAGAGGTACGATACAAGTAATATGCGGCGAAGGTAAAGGAAAGACCACTGCTGCATTTGGTATGGGAATCGAAGCTCTGATGAAGAACAGGAATGTTATCATCATACAGTTTTTAAAGGGCTGTACCGGTCGAGGCTCAGTTGATATTATCAAGCGCCTGGAGCCGGAGTTGAAGATGTTCCGATTTGAAAAGTGTGACGGTCTGTTTGAGAATCTGTCAAAGGAAGAGCAAGAAGAGGAGCAGATGAATATCCGCAATGGTCTGAATTTTGCCAGGAAGGTCGTTTCCACAGGGGAATGCGATCTGCTTATTCTTGATGAGATTCTAGGAATACTAGACCAGAACATTATAGAGGCGCAAGAGTTGATTCGGCTTTTGCAGGCAAAGGTTGATGACATGGAGGTTGTTTTAACAGGCAAGGTATTCTCAAAAGAGATAGAGCCTTACGTTGACAGCATTTTGGAAATCAATCACGTTAAAGTTGACAACACAAAATAATAATGATAGTATGGTAACATACATAATAGAGTAGAGGTTGCGTCGCTTATTAGTACTCTGTCCGATGTATCAGGTACAGATGAGGGCAGGGGGAAGGAAGAGACGCCGAAGATTGTTACGTCCTGAGCGTATTCATTCTGGGCATATGGTTAAGAGCCATATGACTGTCATCCAAGTCGGATGGGGAGCTACTTAAAGAGAGATGATATTACCAAATTCTGCACTTTAAGAGCTGACCCTGTTGTCAGCTCTGTTTTTTCGTTTCCAGTCAGGAAAACAAAAAGAAGGCGTATGCCGGATGAAGGTTTACTATGTATGATGAAAATGGATCAGGAGGATGAGATCATGGCAATTTTTGAGGGTGCCGGTGTTGCGCTGGTAACACCATTTAAGGAAAACGGAGAAGTAAACTACGAGAAGCTGGAAGAACTTGTTGAGGAACAAATTGCAGGAGGAACAGATTCCATCATAGCATGTGGTACCACTGGAGAAGCTTCCACCATGACCCATGAAGAGCATGTGGCTGTGATTAAATACGTATGCGATGTTACGAACAAGAGAATTCCAGTTATTGCAGGAACTGGTTCTAATTGTACGGATACTGCTATTTATTTGTCCAAGGAGGCAGAAAAATGTGGAGCAGACGGTCTGCTTTTGGTGTCTCCTTACTATAACAAAGCGACTCAAAAAGGCTTGAAAATTCATTTTAAAGCAGTTGCTGATATGGTAAAAATCCCTATTCTTCTATATAATGTGCCTTCTAGAACCGGTGTGGATATCAAAGCGGAAACCATTGCAGACTTATGTAAGAACGTACCTAATATTCTGGGAGTAAAGGAAGCAAGCGGCAATTTCTGCGCGATTGCGGACCTTATGTACCTTACAGATGGAAAAGCAGATGTATATTCTGGCAATGACAATCAGATTGTACCCATTTTATCTCTAGGTGGAAAAGGTGTAATTTCCGTTTTATCCAATGTGGCACCTTCCCAGACTCATCAGATCTGCCAGGCTTATTTTGATGGAGATGTAAAGCGTAGTGCTAGATTACAGCTTGATGCAATTCCTCTTATTAATGCCCTTTTTTGTGAAGTGAATCCAATTCCAGTAAAGGCGGCTCTAAATCTTATGGGTAAGAACGCAGGACCATTACGCTTGCCACTTACTGAGATGGAAGAGAACAATCAGGAGTGTCTAAAAAAAGCCATGATTGAGTATGGAATTTTATAAAAGGTAAAAGATATACTTAGGAGGATGACATGATTAAGATGATAATGCACGGCTGCAACGGGGCAATGGGACAAGTGATTACCGAACTCGCAGCAGAAGAAAAGAACATTACAATTGTAGCAGGAATTGATCCCAGAGAAAGGAAGAATCATTCTTTTCCAGTGTTTTCTTCCCTTGCTGAGTGTGATATTCCGGCGGATGTGATTGTTGATTTCGCTTCTGTTACGGCAGTGGATGGACTTCTTGACTACAGCAGGGAAAAGAAAATACCTGTGGTAGTATGTACGACTGGTCTTTCGGAAGAACAGATTAAAAAAATAGAAGAAATCTCTAATCATGTTGCCGTTCTAAGATCAGCCAATATGTCTTTGGGTGTAAATCTTCTTATGAAGCTGGTGAAGGAAGCGGCAGAGGTTCTTGCGATCGCTGGTTTTGATATTGAGATTTTAGAAAAGCATCATAATAAAAAATTAGATGCTCCCAGTGGGACTGCGCTGGCATTGGCAGATTCTATTAATGAAGCCATGGATCAGGAATACCATTATGTGTATGACAGAAGCCAGTTAAGAAAGGCCAGAGATAAAAAAGAAATCGGAATTCAGGCAGTACGCGGAGGCACGATTGTTGGAGAGCACGATGTGATTTTTGCAGGAAAAGACGAAGTAGTTACTTTTAATCATACGGCTTATTCCAAGGCGATTTTTGCACAGGGAGCCGTATCAGCGGCGAAATATCTGGCAGGAAAAGGTCCTGGTTTATATACCATGAAAGATGTAATTGAATCATAATTTTCCAAAATTTTCCACCATAATTCATTTGACCTTTACACATACTAATTGTAGAAAATGAAAGGAGAATGTATTATGAAAAGAATAAAACCATATTTAATTGCCCTTCTGGTAATCATTACAGTTCTGTCTCTTTCTGCTTGCGGAACAACGAAGAAAAATGGAGGGACTTCCGCAGCTACGACTGGAGCTTCCACCCAGACGACAGCAGCAGCTACGAAAAAGGATGCAACTACAACAGAAGGAACTACCGCAGCAGGTGGTGCTGGAGCAGGAACCGAAAGCACTGGAGTTGTCAACGGCGTAGTAAATGATGTAGAAAAAGGCGTAGACAAGATTACAGGCGAAAGCAATGGCCAGCCAACAATGGAAAGCACAACAGCAAAATAATCCAGATTATAACAAAAAAGGTTTCAGGCAGATATTTAATGCTTGAAGCTTTTTTTGTTATAGGTTATAATAAGGTGCAACATGTCTTGCCATAGCATATGGCTGTTCTTTTTCTAGTCACTTTTATTCCTTTGATTCCCTAATGACAAAAGCCTTACTTTAGGAGGCGATTTTTTATGACAGATATTTACAACAAGTATCGGGTATACTGGTACAATCATACAAGAAAACCCTGGAGAAGCGTGCATCTGATTGAATACAAAAGGAAACATTTTTTGTATTTCACCAGGCTGTGCCTGCTTTTGTTTGTTTTTTTAGAGGCCTCCATTCTAGTGCCAAAATACAAAGATGACATACTTTTTTATTCTAGATTCCTCTTCTCTATGAATCAAGAGCTGGAGCTGGAAACCAAAAGCAATGATTCTAATAGAGGGAATGAAGGGGAGACGAAGGAGAATGGATTTTTCCTTGATCTAAAAGAAGGAAAGGTCAAAATTTGGAAAAAAGTAGAACGGGTGGTATATCAAAAATCTGATTGAGAAACAGAACCATGGGTTGGTCATTAGTATTTATAATAAGAAAATCAGTTGCAATCCTATTTTCGCTGTATTATAATTTCTACTGAAACACCAGAGTTTTATTTGAAAGACTTATAAATTAATTCAGAAAAGGACAGGTGGCTACCATGGAGAAAAAAGAAATGCTGTATGAAGGAAAAGCAAAGAAAGTTTATACGACGGAAGATCCGGACGTATTAATTGTTTCATATAAAGATGATGCTACAGCGTTGAATGGTCTTAAGAAGGGGACGATTGTTGGAAAAGGTGCAATTAACAATCGAATGACCAATTTTATCTTCAAAAAGTTAGAAGCCAAAGGTGTTCCAACTCATCTGGTTGAAGAATTAAGTGACCGTGAGACAGCAGTAAAAAAAGTGGAGATCGTTCCTCTTGAAGTAATCGTCAGAAATTTCTCCGCTGGCAGTTTCGCAAAAAAGATGGGAATGGAAGAAGGCGTGAAGTTTTCTTGTCCAACTCTTGAATTTAGCTATAAAGATGATGAACTGGGAGACCCCTTTATCAACGATTATTATGCGCTTGCCTTAAATCTTGCAACCAAAGAAGAGATTGAGGCCATAACAAAGTATGCATTTATGGTAAATGAAGCATTGATTGAATATTTTGAAGCTTTAAACATAGATCTTATTGATTTTAAGATTGAATTCGGCCGTTATCATGGAACGATTATACTGGCTGATGAGATTTCACCAGATACCTGCAGATTATGGGATAAAGATACCCATGAAAAACTGGACAAGGATCGATTCCGTAGAGATATGGGAAATGTGGAAGATGCGTATGAGGAAGTCTTTCGTCGTCTTGGAATTCAGTAAACGCAGAGAGAGGGAAAACACTAGATGAGTAACGAATTAAACTTCAACATTGAGGAAGAGCTGCACGAAGAATGTGGCGTCTTCGGTATGTATGATTTTGACGGCGCTGACGTTGCATCTACCATTTATTACGGATTATTTGCTTTACAGCATAGAGGCCAGGAAAGCTGCGGAATCGCTGTCAGCGATACAGAAGGTCCCAAAGGAAAAGTAAATGCTTATAAAGGGATGGGATTATGTAATGAGGTATTTACTCCAGAGATATTAGAAGGTCTTCATGGCAATATCGGAGTAGGTCATGTTCGTTATTCCACAGCAGGAAGCAGTACAAGAGAGAATGCACAGCCTCTTGTCCTTAATTACTTAAAGGGAACGCTTGCTATGGCTCACAATGGCAATTTAGTCAATGCATTGGAGCTGCGCAAGGAGCTTGAGTATAACGGAGCTATTTTCCAAACCACCATTGATTCTGAAGTAATTGCTTATCATATTGCAAGAGAACGGGTAAAAGCCCCATCCGTAGAGGCGGCTGTGGCAAATGCCATGAAAAAGATCGTGGGAGCATATTCTCTTGTGGTCATGAGCCCCCGAAAACTAATTGGAGCTAGAGATCCTTATGGATTTAAGCCTCTTTGCATCGGCAAAAGGGACAATGCTTATATTATTGTTTCGGAAAGCTGTGCGCTGGATACCATTGGAGCTGAGTTTGTCCGGGATGTCCTGCCAGGAGAGATCGTAACCATAACAAAGGATGGAATTGCATCAGATACCAGCCTTTGTCCGAAAGATAAATCAAAGGAAGCCAGATGCGTTTTTGAATATATTTACTTTGCAAGACCAGACAGTGTATTTGACGGTGTCAGCGTTTATCATGCAAGAATCAGTGCTGGTCGTGCCTTGGCCATGGATTCCCCAGTAGAAGCAGATCTTGTGGTAGGAGTTCCTGAATCAGGCAATGCAGCGGCTCTTGGTTATTCTCTTCAGTCTGGTATTCCTTACGGGACTGCATTTATAAAGAATTCCTATGTGGGCAGAACTTTTATCAAGCCAAAGCAAAGCAACCGGGAATCCTCAGTACGAATTAAATTAAATGTTTTAAAAGAAGCAGTTGTAGGAAAACGTGTTATTATGATTGATGATTCCATTGTCAGGGGAACAACCAGCGCATTAATCGTGAATATGCTGCGGGAATCAGGAGCAAAAGAGGTTCATGTACGGATCAGTGCTCCACCATTTCTTCACCCCTGTTATTTTGGAACTGATATCCCAAATCAGGATCAGTTGATCGCTCATAACCGTACCATTGATGAGGTAAGAGAGTTATTGGGAGCGGACTCCCTGTCTTATTTAAAGATTGACCGGCTTGCCGGTATGGCAGAAGGATTGCCTATCTGTACAGCATGCTTTAGTGGAAATTATCCCATCGAACCTCCAAAAGAGGATATCAGGGGAGAATACAATAGATAATATTTTGAAGTGATTGGAAGGACCGTTTGTCTGCTTCCTACCTCTTCCCAAACGTTCAAATATATGATACCATTAAACTAATACGAACCAAGGAGGAATATAAGAAACATGACAGATCGTTACCAAAGCCCGCTATCTGAACGATATGCTAGCAAAGAGATGCAGTACATTTTTTCACCGGATAAGAAATTCAGGACATGGAGAAAGCTCTGGATTGCACTTGCGGAAGCGGAAAAGGAGCTGGGTCTTCCTGTTACGGAAGAGCAGATAGAAGAATTAAAGGCACACCAGGATGAGATTAATTACGATGTGGCCATACAGAGGGAAAAAGAGGTTCGTCATGATGTTATGTCCCACGTATACGCATACGGCGTCCAGTGTCCAAAAGCAAAGGGTATCATTCATTTAGGCGCAACCTCCTGTTACGTTGGAGATAATACGGATATTATTGTAATGACAGAAGCTCTTAAGCTTGTAAGAATGAAGTTAATTAATGTCATTGACGAGCTGGCTAAATTTGCAGATTCCTATAAAGATCTACCCACTCTTGCATTCACTCACTTTCAGCCCGCACAGCCTACCACAGTAGGAAAGCGTGCCACACTGTGGATTCATGACCTGGTTATGGACTTAGAAGATCTGGATTATCTTTTAGACTCCATCCGTCTTCTTGGATCTAAGGGCACAACAGGAACTCAGGCAAGCTTCTTAGAACTGTTTGACGGTGATATGGAAAAGGTGAAAAAGGTGGATACCCTCATCGCAGATAAGATGGGATATGCTGGTTGTTACCCCGTTTCTGGACAGACCTATTCCAGAAAAGTGGACAGCCGTGTGGTGAATGTTTTGGCAGGTATTGCCCAAAGCGCTCACAAATTTTCCAATGACATCCGTCTGTTACAGCATTTAAAGGAAATTGAAGAGCCTTTTGAGAAGAGCCAGATCGGTTCCTCTGCCATGGCATATAAGAGAAATCCCATGAGAAGTGAGAGAATTGCATCGTTGTCCAATTATGTTATGGCAGATGTGATGAACCCGATGTTAGTTTCTTCTACCCAGTGGTTTGAACGTACCCTGGATGATTCGGCTAACAAACGTCTTAGTATTCCAGAAGGCTTCTTAGCCATTGACGGTATTTTAGACCTTTATTTAAATGTGGTAGATGGCCTTGTGGTTTATGAAAAGGTAATTGAAAAGCACATGATGGCAGAACTACCTTTTATGGCAACGGAGAATATTATGATGGATGCCGTTAAGGCTGGTGGAGACCGCCAGGAGCTTCATGAAAAAATTCGTGAGTTATCCATGGAAGCAGGACGAAACGTAAAGGAACGCGGACTTGAAAATAATCTTCTGGAACTCATTGCAGCAGATCCAACGTTTAATCTGTCATTAGAAGATTTAAATAAAAGCATGGAGATGAAAAAATACGTTGGTTGCGCTCCTTATCAGGTTTCTAATTATTTAAGCGAAATCATAAATCCTTTGCTTGAAAGAAATAAAGAGATTCTTGGTATGACAGCGGAAATTAACGTATAGTCATGGTACAGGCAGACTGAATTCTTTAAGGTCTGCCTGTTTTTTGTCTTTGTCTGGAGGAATTTATGAGCATTAATCTGGAATACTATAAAGTGTTTTATTATGTGGCTCAGATGGGAAGCATAACATTAGCAGCGGAAAAATTATGCATCTCCCAGCCTGCGGTAAGTCAGGCGGTCAGGCAGTTGGAGCAGTCTTTAGATAGCCAGCTGTTTTTGCGAACTTCAAAAGGTGTTCGTTTGACCAGGGAGGGAGAGTTTTTTTATGAATATATCAAAACTGGTCTGGACAGTATCTGGCATGGGGAAAATATGCTAAGACGTATGAAGGACCTGGATACCGGAGAAGTTCGAATCGGAGCCAGCGATATGACTCTGCAATTTTATCTCCTTCCTTACCTGGAAAAGTTTCATGAGCTTCATCCGGGCATTAAGGTGACGGTTTCCAACGGGCCAACTTCAGAAACCCTGCGTTTTTTATATGAAGGAAAAATTGATTTCGGAGTGGTCAGTACGCCCTTTGATGCAAGGCCAGAAGTGACTGTGACACCGGTAAAGGAAGTGGAGAATGTGTTCGTAGCTGGAGATAAGTTTCGTCATTTGGAAGGGAAAAAGCTTAACTATGAGATCTTAAAAGAGCTTCCCTGTATTTTTCTGGAAAAAAATACCAGTACAAGAGCCTTTATGGATCAATTTCTTGCAGAAAGAGGAGTGGAAGTGGAACCAGAATTTGAACTCTCCACCAGTGATATGATCGTTCAGTTTGCTATGCGTAATCTTGGCATTGGCTGTGTTATGTCTGGATTTGCAAAGGTAGAGCTGGAAAGAGGCAATCTTATGGAATTAAAATTTAAAGAAGAAATGCCAAAGCGTCATTTCTCCATTATAACAGATAAGAAAACCCCTGTTTCTCCCGCTGGAAAAGGACTTTTACAGCTAATGAAGAATGACATAAGCTGAACTTATGATAAATATAAATAATATTGATTTTACTTATGCGACCCTTTACGATATCATATAGAAGTAAAAGGTATTATTCACTCGAAGGAGGAACAATCAAATGGTAAGAGCAATCGTAGGCGCCAATTGGGGCGACGAAGGAAAAGGCAAGATTACAGACATGCTGGCAAAGGAATCTGATATTATCGTACGTTATCAGGGAGGTAGCAATGCTGGACATACAATCATCAACAATTATGGCAAGTTTGCGCTTCATCTACTGCCTTCAGGCGTATTTTACGATCATACGACAAGTATCATCGGCAATGGTGTGGCATTAAATATTCCGTTTCTTGTAAAAGAAGTGAATGATTTGGTGAGCATGGGTGTACCAAAGCCACAGATTCTTGTTTCTGATCGTGCACAGATCCTTATGCCGTACCACATTCTTTTTGATCAGTATGAAGAAGAACGTCTGGGCAAACAGTCTTTTGGATCCACAAAATCAGGGATTGCTCCATTCTATTCAGATAAATATGCTAAAATCGGTTTTCAGGTTAGTGAGCTTTTTGATGAAGAAGCTTTAAAAGAAAAGATTGCTCGTGTATGTGAGACAAAGAATATACTGTTAGAGCACTTATATCATAAGCCAGCTATCAATCCAGATGAATTATTCCAGACCCTTTTGGAATATCGTGAGATGGTTGAGCCATTCGTATGCGATGTCTCTAAATACCTTCATGATGCAATCAAGGAAGGAAAAACCATTCTTTTAGAGGGTCAGCTTGGCTCATTAAAGGATACGGATCATGGTATTTACCCAATGGTAACCTCATCTTCTACACTTGCAGCTTACGGTGCCATCGGAGCAGGAATTCCTCCATATGAAATCAAGAACATTACAACGGTAGTAAAGGCTTATTCCAGTGCAGTCGGTGCTGGTGCATTTGTAAGTGAGATATTTGGTGAGGAAGCAGATGAATTAAGACGCAGAGGCGGAGATGGCGGCGAATTCGGAGCTACCACAGGAAGACCAAGACGTATGGGTTGGTTTGATGCGGTTGCTTCCAGATACGGATGCCGCATTCAGGGTGCTACAGAAGTGGCTCTGACTGTACTTGACGTATTAGGATACCTTGATGAGCTCCCAATCTGTATTGGATATGAGATTGACGGAGAAGTGACAAAGGACTTCCCAACAACTTCTAAGCTTAATAAGGCAAAACCTGTGTACACCACCCTTCCAGGCTGGAAATGTGAGACACGTGGCATTAAAAAATACGAAGATCTTCCAGAGAATTGCAGAAACTATATTGAATTCATTGAGAAGGAACTAGAGACACCAATCACCATGGTATCTAACGGACCTGGCAGAGATGAAATCATCTATCGCAAGTAAGAGTAATTAAAAAAAGCGGAGAACAAGAATAAGGGCGTATGCCCAGTCCTGTTCTCTGCTTTTTTGATGTTTTGTGTATTATGTAGTTTCTCTCTCTGCTAAGGAAGCGTGAAACATAATATGCTGATAGGCTGGAGCTATTTCTTGCTGTGTCTCCATTTCGCCGATAAGGAGGGAAACTGCTTTGCTCCCCATCTGCATGGCTGGCATCTCCATGGATGTCATGGGAGTTTCAAGCATATCCCCAATGCAATGACCGGTTAGACTCATAACCTTGATTTGTTCTGGAAATTTAAGCCCTTCTTTTTTCAATGCCCTAAGGGCACCGATTCCGTGCATATCTACCGCAGCCATAATGCCATCCAACTGAGGGGCCTGTTTAAGCAGTTGATATACTCCTTCAAAGCCTTCCTTGAAATAATCCCGGGATGGGCCTGTTAGACCAACTACATTTTCCGTTAAACCGCATTCTTCCATTGCATCGTGATAGCCCCGATAGCGATCCCGATATGGAATGAGTTTTGAAAAACCGTTGATTAAGCCGATGTGGTGGCAGCCCTTTGAAACCAAATATTTCACACCGTTATAGGCGATTTCGTGATAATCAGTTACAACACTGCTCATGGATTTATCCTGTCTTCGTACCACTTGGACAACGGATATTCCGCTGTCTCTGATATCGCGAATTAAACGGGCGTTTTCTCCTGTCGAAGCTATGATAATGCCGTCCCCAAATCCATTTCTCAAGCGATTCAAACATTCTCTTTCCACATTGGGATCATCTTTGGTACAGCAAATCAATGTTTCATAACCAAACTTACGAGCTTCCAGTTCTATGCCCTGAGTAATCTCAGAGAATACTGACATGCTGATACTGGGGACCACCACGCCTATGGTATGGCGTTTCCCCTGGCGAAGCCCTTTTGCCAATAAATTAGGGTGGTAGCTGAGCTGTTTGACTGCAGCATAGATTCTTGCTTTTGTCTCCGGGTGCACGTAAGATGTATTGTTCAATGCCCTGGAGGCTGTACTGACATCAACGCAGGCTAGTCTTGCAACATCCTTTAGAGTTGCCATATGTAGGCGTTCTCCTTTCTCTTTTCATCACGTTTCAAGCGAAATGCAAGCCTCTGCAAACGTTTGTTATTATGCAATCATTATAGTGTTTCTGTTCTTTGGTGTCAATACTCCCGTAAGTACTGCAAAGGGCTAACTACTAATTTCTTGTGCTTATTTACACTATAATAATCCTTATAATTTAATTCATTATTTAAAGCGAAGTTAACATAAAAAACATTGAAACTCCTTTGTTTTCAAGCTTTTATGCATAATCCTATCCTCCGAAATAGTCGTACTTATTTCGATTTTCATCTCTGTTTCCGGCTTTATATTCTCTAGATACATGCAAAAAATTGCAGGATACCTCCATCGTATTGACTCCTTAAATTAGGCGTGATATAAATGAGTTACACAAGAGATGCAAACGTTTGTATTAAAACTTGAAGCATATGCGCAGTGCTTACATATCAAACAAATGGTCGAATTAAAGGAGAAAAAAATTATGGCAAAAACTAAAAATTTTAAAACTATATTCCCTGCTGTTTCTGTTCCGTTAAAAGATGATTATTCTATTGATGAAAAAGAGTTCCGTGCATATCTTCGCTGGATCAAAACGTTTTATGGGAAAGGAATTGAGGGGTTGGTATGCAATGGGCATACTGGTGAAGTAACAGGTCTGTCACGTTCAGAACGAAAACGTGTCGTTGAAATCTGCAGTGAAGAATGTGGGGATGTAATGACCATTGTTTCCGGCATTAACTGCGAAAACACCGTGGAGTCTATTGAAATGGCAAAAGAAGCAAAGGAAGCAGGCGCAGATGGTATCCTGTTAATGCCTCCACATATGTGGCTTCGTTTTGGAATGCATGAGGATGCACCGTTTGAGTATGTAAAGGATGTTGCGGAAGGTGCTGATATTGACATTATCATTCACTTATATCCAGCAATTAGTAAGGCATTTTATCCAGTGCAAACCTTAATTAAAATGTGCAAAGAAATTGATCATGTGAAATGTATCAAGATGGGAACCCGTGTTACATCTGTCTATGAACATGATGTACGTTTGCTTCGTCAGGAATGCCCTGATATTTCTCTAATCACTTGCCACGATGAAACTTTGTGCGTGAGCTGGTTCCCTGGAATGGATGGAGCTTTAATCGGGTTTGCAGGCTGTGTTCCTGAGATAATCTGCCCAGCATGGGATGTATTTAAGAATCCTGATAAACATACTTTGAAAGAAGCACAGAGCTGGTCTGATCGCATTTACCATATTTCACAGGCAATCTATGGTGGAGGACAGCCGTCTGGAGAAGCTCATGCACGGTTAAAAGAAGCGTTAGTACAACGAGGGGTATTTACCTCAGGACTTATGCGTAAACCGGTATTGCCACTGAATAAAGAAGAAAAAGATTGGATTGCACTTGGTCTTGAGCGTAGTGATCTTGCAAAAGTAGATATGAAGCAGTTTATGGATTAATCCAGATAGCTGAAAGAGAAACCTTACCATTTATAAACATAGGAGAGAAAGTCGATTCAGGATATCATCATGATCCAAAATCGGCTTTCTTTCGTTTTTACACCTGTTTTATACATAATTATTATTAAATGCAACATATTGCAGAATGCCTTAGAATTATTGACGGATGCAAGTGAAATGTTATATTATAAATCAACAAAAGCAAACGATTGCATGCAGGCTTTGTTGTTTGATTTTCACAATTTAAATGGAATGATTTTACTTGAATGTTAAGGAGGGTATTTATGGAAAGTAATTATGCGGGGGATTTCGTAATTACACAGGAGTCCAATGATAATGTTGAGGCTGCTGACAATGTATTGGGGTTTGATCCGAAGACTGTAAAACGTCTTCCCACAGGGGAACTATTAAAAAAGGTGGGACCAGGGTTTATTTTAGCAGGCATTGTACTTGGACCTGGCTCTCTAACCACATCAGCCATGATTGGTGCTGAATACGGATACCGTTTGCTGTGGATTATGATTCCTGTTTTGTTTATGGGAACTACATTCATGTTGACAACTTATAGACTGTCTATGCTGACTGGAATGCCATCCATCCACGCAATCCGTCATTATTATGGGAAAACGGCTGCAGGTTTTGTTGGCATTGCTACATTTTTAGCCTGTATGTTTTTCACCATCGGAAACATCTCTGGAATTGGAGCAGGAATGAATCTAATCTTTGGGATAAACTGGAAGCTTGGGGCTATTATTATCATGGCTGCGGTAATATTTTGCTATTTTTCTAAGAATGTTTATAATAAGATTGAAAAAGGAATTATGGTTGCGTTATGTGCCATGACAATCGCCTTTCTGGTGGTTTTAATTATGTCTGGTGGACCTGATGCCGGGGAATCTGCTAAGGGACTGATGCAATGGAAGTTTCCGGCGGGAAGTCTTCCGGTAATTATAGGATTCATTGGTTCCAGTGCCTCTTTAACCACAGGTATTTATGGAACGTATCTTGGTAATGAAAAGAAGTGGAAAAAGCAGGATTTGTTCAACGGAGTCATGATGACGGATGCAGCCGCTCATATTTTTGGGGTTGTGGTTATCAGTATTGCAATTATACTGGTTGGTGCAATTGTAATGAATCCCACAGGGGCTACCATAAACGCTCCGGCAGATCTGGCAGCCATGCTGATTCCTGTACTGGGAAATGCAGCCCCATTGGTTATGGGAATCGCTTTACTTTCCGCAGCCTTCTCCGCCATACTAGGAAATACGGCTAGAGGAGTTGTGCTGCTAAGTGCAGGTGTTAACCAACCAACGGCATTAGACGGTAAAAATATTAAAATTGGTTCTATGATTGTTCTTGCCATTGGAACCGCCATTTGCTTTAGTTATGGGAAATCTCCGGTACAATTAATATATTTATCCAATGTTGCCACTGGTGTAGCAACACCCGTTGCCGGATTATTTATCACTCGGATGATTTGGAGGAAAGATATTAACCGTGGAATCAAAGAACCAAGAGCACTTCAGATTTGTATGACGATTAGTTACATATTCTACTTATTTGTAACCATATACGCATTATACGGTGTGGTTCCCAAATTCATAAATTCCATTGCTGGATTGTTCTAGCTTGCAACAAAAGGGCTGCATGTTCGCGTAAAGCGAATCTGCAGCCTGTTTTGTTGTAGAAAAATAAAAAGGAACTTGTCCTTTTGCACATGGTGTTGAAACGAAAATGTATTGTGTTATACTTCCTTTTCTTCACTACGTGTGTTTTTTCGTTCATCTGGCTTTAAGACGCGGGCAACTAGTTGTAGTACATAAAGAAAGACAGGAACAGCGACAGTTGAGAAAATAGCAGCCATCAGCCAGTTCTTTGAATCAGGATGGTGGGAAAATGCAGAGAATAATGCAATGAGATACATGGAGACAATTAATATGACTCCAATCATTGCCAGTGGGCGTTTTAAGTTCATGGAAAAAACCTCGCTTTCTAAACCTGATATAAACTCTATTATATCTCATAATAGGAAGATTGGAAAGAAGCCCTTATAGAATCTTAATAAAAAGTTATGGCTTCTGACCTGTACTTTTCTCCTAATATATAGTAGAATTTCTATTAAATAACAGGGACAGTATGGAAGGGGTGTTACAATCCTTGAAAAAAACATGGATAACGGTATCTGTCTGTATCCTTATAAGCCTGGGTTGTATCACGGATTCTTTGGCAGAGGAGGTAGGTTCCACAGCATCTGGTGGCAAATCTTTGATACCGGAAACCAGGTGGAGCTGGCAGAAGGATTTTGATGGTTGGAAGTATGTAGATGACCAGGGAGGCTTTAAAAAGAATACCTGGGAAGATATCAATGGTAGCTGGTATTATTTTGACAACGATGGTTATATGGCCACGGACTGGGTGAAGATTAAAGGAGTGGAATACTGCTTTGCCAAAAGCGGTGAGCAGGAGATTGGCTGGTGCTACAATGAGGATGATGAAAAGTGGCATTATTATGGCAAAGATGGAAAAGTACAAAAAGGCTGGTTTCAGGATGAAGACCAAAGCTGGTATTGGTTCTCTACGAGAGGAGAGATGGTCTCCTCTGGTTATAAGAACATATCTGGAAACCGGTACTATTTTTTTGATAATGGACAGATGGCTGCAAATCAATATGTGGGACTGGCCTATATGGATGAAAACGGGGTACGCAACCGGGATTTAGATATTAGCGTTAAAGGTAAGAAAAGTTCCTACTCTTTTCCTGCTGAGGTAAAGGATGCATTTACAGAATCTTCTAAAAATATTCCAAGACAGTGGGTAAAGAGATTTATTGACCAGGGCTGGCAAATTCTTTATTATCCGGATAAGCAGTATTTTTCAGCGCCAATGACAGGAAACGGTCTTTATTATGTTGGTCATAACCTTGATACCAATTATAAAAAAATTAAGATCTGTAATCCAGCGGAACTGGCAGAGGCATTTGGCGAGTACATTGGATATGCCTCCGGCTGTTACAAAAGTAATAGTAAACGAGGTACGGACCTTATGATGTACCGGGATACCTTAGAAGATTTTATCTATGTGCCAGATTATTATTCTGATGACATCACATTTTATTTTGGAAAACTGGTAGGCGCCTACGTGGAGTCCCCCTACACAAGATCAGAGATGGAAGTGGCATCTCCAGAGGCGGTAAGTATTTTAAAAAGCATTTTATATGAGCAGAAAAAGGAAGAGTAAGCGGCTTTGGGCGAACCCAGGCCGCTTTTGTCGTATAAAAAAGTATAAATTTTATTGACAAATGGAGAAAGATGGTTTATTATCAGTATAAAGATTTAGTGCAATTGAATTTAATAAAATTTAAAAGGGAGAGAGAAGATGGCATTATTGGCGAAGGTATTCATTGCTATGGTTGCAGCAGAGCATTTGTATATTCTATGGGTCGAGATGTTTGCATGGACAACGACTGGTAAGCGTATATTTACCTCTATAGACAACACGCTTTTTGAGAAGACAAAAGGTCTTGCAGCAAATCAGGGACTGTATAACGGATTTCTATCCGCTGGCCTTATCTGGTCCTTATTCATAGGGGATCCATTATGGGCAAAGAACATAGCTGTATTTTTCCTGTCATGTGTTGTCATTGCTGGAAGTTACGGTGCTTTAACTTCCTCCAAGTCGATTTTTTTCAAACAGGCACTGCCGGCTTTGCTGGTGCTTTTAGGAGTCATAATAATTTATTAAAAAATAAAAATAAAAAATAGGAGAGATGAACCATGAACGAGACAATCAAATTAATACAGGACCACAGATCCATAAGAAGCTTTCTTGATAAGGAGGTTGACGATGCCGTCATTGATGAGATTTTAAAATCAGCTCAGGCTATGCCAAATTCTATCAATGGGCAGCAGACCTCAGTCATAGTAATAAGAGATAAGGAAGTAAAGAAAAAGATTGCCCAGCTTACGGGTAACCAGACTTGGATAGAGGAGGCACCTGTATTTTTATTGTTCCTCATTGATTTTTACAAGACTAAATTAGGAGCGGAGAAGAATGGCCTTACTCAGGTGATCCATGAAAGCGTAGAAGGAACCATGGTAGGAACCTTTGACGCTGGTCTTCAGATGGGAGCTGCTATTATTTCAGCAGAATCTTTGGGACTTGGAATTGTTCCTATTGGAGGAGTACGTAAAAGTCCAGAGGAGCTGATTGAATTGTTAAAGCTTCCAGAATATACGTTTCCTGCGGTTGGTCTTGCTTTGGGTTATCCAAAAGATCATTCTCATAAAAAACCAAGACTTCCATTAAACACATTTAAACATGAGGAAATTTATCATGCCGATGGATTGAAAGAATCCATTGACCAGTACGATAAGGATATGGAAGCGTATTTAGCAGAAATAGGACGTGAAAAAGAAGGAAACTGGAGCAAGTTCACCTCTAGCATTTACCAGAGTGTATATTATCCAGAAGTATATCCAACCATTAAGAAACAGAAACTTTCTAATGACAAATAAGAAGGGCTTTATAATCTTGATTCACGTGAAAAAACACCATGATTTGGGCTTTACAACTCAAATCATGGTGTTTTTGTGCGTGATTTTCTATTAATGCTTATTCTGCCAGCTCTTCCCACTGCTGATAGAGTGCTTCTAGCTGTTTTTGAATGGCGTCTTTCTCCTGATTTAATTCCATAAGTTTTGGCACGTCAGTAAAGATTTCTTCTCTTACAAGAAGTTCGTCAATCTCTCCATCTCTGGTTTCCAGTTTATGAATCTCATCCTCTGTTTTCTTAAGCTCGTTTTGACGCTTTCTAAGTCGTGCCTGTTCCTCTTTTTGAGTTTTCCAGTCCAGCTTTGTTTCAGAAGTCTCTTCCTTCGCATCTGAGGTTGTTACAGGGGAAGCAGCATATAGGCTGGTCATCAGATCCTTCTTTTCCAGATAATAATCATAATTGCCGATGTAGTTTACCACAGTCTGATTGGTTAGATCCAGAATTCTTGTGGCAGTCCGGTTGATAAAATAACGGTCATGGGATACGTAAAGCACGGTGCCAGTATAGTTGTTAAGGGCTTCTTCCAGGATTTCCTTTGATGTGATATCCAAGTGGTTGGTAGGCTCATCAAGGATTAAAAAATTGGCTTCAGAGAGCATGAGCTTTGCAAGAGACACACGTCCTCGTTCTCCACCGCTTAAATCCTTGACCCGCTTGTACACATCGTCACCTGTAAATAAGAACGCAGCCAATATATTTCTAATTTGAGTGTTATTCATAGAGGGATACGTATCTTGAAGCTCATCAAATAGTGTTTTTTCCATATGGAGAACCTGATGTTCCTGATCATAGTATCCAATATGTACCTTGGAGCCTAAGATGATCTCACCCTGGTCTGCGTCCAAAATGCCATTAAGCATTTTTAATATGGTAGTTTTTCCGGTACCATTGCCACCAATAATGGAAATTCGTTCCCCTCTTTTTATCTCAAAATTCACATGGTCAAATAAAAGATTCTGATCAAATGCTTTCTTTAAGTCTTTCACCGTTAGGACATCATTGCCACTGATAATATTGGGCTCCAGACGAATCTTCATCTCGTCATTGACCTCTGTCGGCCGATCCAGGCGTTCTATCTTGTCCAACATCTTTTCCCGGCTCTCTGCGCGGCGAATGGATTTTTCCCTGTTAAAGGATTTTAGTTTGGTTATGACCTCTTCCTGGTGTTTGATTTCCTGCTGTTGGTTTAAATAAGCTTTCATCTTTGCTTCTCGAATCATAGCCCTCTTGCTGCTGTAATCCGTATAATTTCCCTGATAAACATTCATAATGCCATTATCAAGTTCAATGATTTTTGTAACCACCCGATCCAAAAAGTAACGGTCATGAGCAACGATAATAACGCTGCCTGCATAATTGACCAGATATGTTTCCAGCCAGGCGATGGATTCCATATCCAGATGGTTGGTAGGCTCATCAAGTAAGATGATGTCTGGCTTAGAGAGAAGAAGGCGTCCTAAGGCAACTCTTGTTTTTTGTCCTCCAGATAAGGCTTTGACCGGTTTTTTAAAATCTTCCTCTGTAAATCCCAAGCCTTTTAAGACACCAGTAACCTCGCTTTGGTAGGCATAGCCGTTTTGCTGCTCAAATTCATGGTTTAACCGGCTGTAGGAAGAGAGCATGTCATCTAACTCGCTGCCAGTAAGGTGCTTCATATCCAGCTCCATCTGACGAATTTTGGCTTCCATTTCAATGATGGGCCTTTTGATCTCAAGAACTTCTTCGTAGACAGTTCGTTCACCGGAAAGATCCTGATGCTGAGATAAGTAACCAATGGTTTTACCCTTTGAGACAACTACCTCTCCTTCGTCTGCAGGTAGTTCCCCAATGATGATTTTTAAGAGTGTAGACTTGCCGGCACCGTTGATTCCTACGATAGCCGCTTTTTCGTTTTCCTCTATATGAAAGGAAGCGTGTTTAATCACCTCATTGCTTCCAAAGGCTTTGCTTATGTTACTACATGATAGAATCATGGTTTGATTTCCTCCCGAATAAGTGTAAGACAATAGGATTAGTATAATATAGGTCCTTTATTTTTTCAAGGATACAATAGAAAAACTAGTTTGACATTATTTTGACGTGAAGTTATAATAATGGTAGTTTATTCTGAGTAAAAGAAGGTGAAGATGTGGCAGATAAAGAAATTTCAAAAGCAGTGATTGCCAGGCTTCCTAGATATTACCGATATCTGGGTGAGCTGCTGGAAGAAGGAGTGGAACGGATTTCCTCCAATGATTTAAGCGTACGAATGAGGGTGACCGCTTCTCAGATCCGTCAGGACCTGAATAACTTCGGTGGATTTGGTCAACAGGGCTATGGCTATAATGTAAAATATCTTTATACGGAGATAGCAAAGATACTGGGGATCGACAGGCAGCATAATATTGTCATTATTGGCGCTGGTAACTTAGGCCAGGCGATTGCCAACTATGCCAATTTTGAGAAGCGTGGTTTTCTGATTAAAGGAATGTTCGATATCAATCCACGTCTAATTGGGCTGGTGGTCCGCGGAATAGAGATTCGAGGCGTAGATGATTTAGAGCCCTTTGTCAGGGAGAATGATGTCCAGATTGCAGCCCTTACCATACCAAAGACAAAGGCACCGGAAATTGCAGACCGCCTTGTGCAGGCAGGTATTAAGGCTATCTGGAATTTTGCCCACACGGATTTAACAGTACCTGATGATGTGGTGGTAGAGAATGTTCATTTATCAGAGAGCCTGATGCGGTTGTCCTACCGTGTCAGCAATATGCAAGATGGTGGTACAGAGCTGGAAGACAAATAATCTGGTTAAATAGAGAATAAGCCTGCTGGCAGACAAAGAGAATTACTCTTTTCTGCCGGCTGTTTTTCTATAGGAAAGAAAGGTGAAAGCATTTTGAGATATCTGGTTACAGGAGATCAGATGAAAGAGGTGGATCATTACACCATAGAGACGATTGGAATCCCTTCTCTGGTCCTTATGGAGCGGGCTGCCCTGGCAGTGGTCTGTGAGATCGAAAGGCTTGTGAATAAAGATAGTCGTATCTGGGTGTTGTGTGGCAACGGCAATAATGGCGGGGATGGCATAGCCATTGCAAGACTCCTTCAATTGAAAGGATATGAACCCTTTGCTATCCTAGCCGGGAAGAGGGAGAACGCCACCAGGGAGACCAAGATACAATTTGAAATTGCCAAAAAGGTGGGAGTCCATCTTGTGGATTATGCTGATTTCACCTTTGGAAAATGTGATCTTTTGGTGGATGCTCTGTTTGGAGTGGGGCTGAATCGAGAAGTTCTTGGTTCTTACCGGGAGCTTATGGATCAGGTGATAGCAAGCAAGCCCCCACGTACCGTGGCCGTGGATATTCCATCTGGTATCCATGCAGATTCCGGGCAAATCATGGGGATTGCGTTCCGGGCAGATGTTACGGTTACTTTTGGTTGGGAGAAACTTGGAACTATGCTTTATCCAGGGAAGGAGTACAGCGGAAGGGTTGTGGTAGTAGATATAGGCTTTCCAGAACAGAGCCTTCGTTCTATTAATCCGGGATTCTTTACATTTGAAGGGGAAGATTCAAAGATAATCCCTTTGCGTCCTGCTTATTCCAACAAAGGAAGTTTTGGCAAGGTCTTAGTTGTTGCAGGAAGCCGCAATATGAGTGGTGCCGCCTATTTAAGCGCCTTAGGGGCTTATCGCACTGGAGCAGGCTTGGTAAAGATCTTTACAGTAGAAGAGAACCGTACCATACTCCAGTCAGGGCTGCCAGAAGCAATCATTGCAACATTTGATCCTAAGGAAGCACAGTCAGGCACAGAGACCTTTCAGGAGCTTCTCAGAAGACAATGTGAATGGGCCAGTGTAATTGTCCTGGGGCCAGGACTTGGGCGGGAGCCTTACGTGAAAAATCTGGTGGAAGAAGTGCTCACCAATGCATACGTTCCTATTATACTGGATGCAGACGGTTTGGGAGCTGTAGCAGATAATCCTGATCTTACTGGGTATTTTACGGAGAATATTATAGTAACGCCTCACTTGGGAGAGATGGCAAGGCTGACCGGAAGCTCCATTGAGGCGATCAAAAAGAATCTAATTGCTGCGGCAAGGGAATATGCAGATCGATTTGGTATTACATGTGTCTTAAAGGATGCCGTGACAATCGGAGCATTAAAAGATCAAAGGACTTACGTAAATTCCTCCGGAAACAGCTCCATGGCAAAAGCTGGGACTGGAGATGTTCTAACAGGAATCATTGCCGGACTTCTTGCCCTTGGTCTGGAAGAATCCGATGCGGCTGCCCTAGGGGTCTGGCTCCACGGGCGGGCTGGAGATGCGGTGCAGAAAAGATACGGAAGTTATAGCCTTTTGGCAAGCCAGTTGACAGAAGAAATCTCTACAATATTGCAGGAACAAACGAGGTAACAGAAAGATGAAATTATATAGCAGAGTTTATGAAACGGTAGATTTGGATGCAATCAAGCACAATATGGAGGCTATGATAGCAAATCTGGCAGAAGGAACTAAAATGATTGGCGTTGTCAAGTGTGATGGATATGGGCATGGAGCCGTTCCCGTTGCCATAGCCATTGACCCTTATGTGTGGGGATATGCTGTGGCTACCGTAGAGGAAGCCGTCATCTTAAGAAAACATGGCATTAAGAAGCCAATTCTTGTTTTAGGTGTTGTTCCGTATGACGGCTATGACCTCTTAGTGGAATATGACATCACTTCCGCAGTATTTCAGTATAAAAGGGCTTACCGTCTTTCACAAACAGCTCTGGAGCAAGGAAAAAAGGCAGTCATTCATCTGGTTGTGGATACTGGTATGAGTCGTATTGGTCTTGGAATTACAGAGGAGGCAGCTGACGAGGCTGTTAAGATCAAAAACCTTCCAGGAATTGAAGTGGAAGGATTGTTTACCCATTTTGCTAAGGCAGATGAAACAGATAAAGCGGCGACCAACAGACAGATGGAACATTACCGTAGATTTGTAGATATGCTTTTGGAACGAGAACTGGAAATTCCAATTCTTCACTGCTCAAACAGCGCTGGTATTTTGGACCTTCCAGCGGCAAACTTCCATGCAGTGCGTGCAGGTATCTCAATTTATGGCATCTATCCTTCGGACCAGGTAGATAAAAATACCGTAAGGCTAACACCTGCCATGGGTTTAAAAAGCGTGGTCACTTACATAAAAACCATAGCATCTGGTACAGCAGTAAGCTACGGAGGTACCTTTGTTGCGGACCGGGAAATGGTCATAGCTACCATACCAGTAGGATATGGAGACGGATACCCAAGAAATCTATCTGGCAAAGGAGAGGTTTTAATAAGGGGTCAGAGAGCTAAAATCCTTGGAAGGGTGTGTATGGATCAATTTATGGTTGATGTCACTGATATAGAGGGGGTAGAGGAAGATGATGAAGCTGTTTTAATTGGAAGGCAGGGGGAACATGAGATAACAGTGGATGACTTAGCGAATACCTGTGGGGGATTTCATTATGAAATTTTATGTGATATTGGCAAACGTGTTCCCAGAGTGTACCATGAAGATGGAAAAATCATAGGGACAAAGGATTATTTTGATGATAATTATAAAGGGTTTTTAAAGGTGTGATAACAAACTCCATGTCCAAAACATATCATAAGGTATGCGGCGGAAAAACTAAAGTGTATACACGAGTCAAAGAAGGTCAATAATAGACTTAAATAAATTGACGGAGTGTGAAAAATGTGATAATTAGACGTGGAGACATTTATTATGCCGATCTTAGGCCAGTAGTAGGTTCCGAACAAGGCGGGATTCGCCCGGTTCTTATCATACAAAACGACATAGGGAATAAGCACAGTCCAACTGTGATCTGTGCTGCAATAACTTCCAGAATGAACAAGGCAAAGCTACCCACCCATGTGGAGCTTGATACGAAAAAATGTGATATGATAAAAGATTCCGTTATTCTTTTAGAGCAACTGCGCACCATAGATAAGCAGAGACTAAAAGAAAAAATCTGTCATATCGATGAAGAACTTCAGCAGGAAGTGGACTGTGCATTAAGGGTCAGCCTGGAACTGGGTACATAGTTCATTATTGACGGAATGCTGATAAAATGGTATATTTTTAATTAGTTGCATTTAAAATACGAATGATGATAAACAAAAGGAGTCGATAGTTAAGATGGACGATGGCAATCCGCTTATACGCGTGATTATTTTTATTGCTTTTATCGCACTAGACGCAATATTCTATGGTTTTGGAGCAGCAATCCAAAATGTGAATTCAAGCGAACTGGAACACCAGATGGAGAATGGGAGTGAAAAGGCTAAGAAGCTGTTACATATAGTTAACAGACCTACCCGTTTCGTAAATACCATTCAAATAACAACCAATTTAATCGGCATGGTTACCGGAGCTTATGTATTAGAAGAGCTGGGAGCTAATTTTGAAATGATTATAATCGGAAATCATGCTTTGGCAGGAAGATGGATCTCATTTTTAAGTCTTTTTGTGGTGGCAGTGGGATTGATTGTGTTATTAATCAGTTTTGGAATTATTATACCAAAGCGCTGTGCTGCAAAGAATCCTGAAAAGTGGGGCTTTGGACTTTTGCCGGTGGTATCTACCTTGATGATTCCGGTGATGCCAATTGCCTGGCTGGCAAATCTGGTGGCTTTCTTTGTCTTGAAACTGTTTGGAATCGGTATAGCAACAGATAATGAAAACGTTACGGAAGAAGACATCATGTCTATGGTTAACGAAGGTCATGAACAGGGCGTTTTAGAGGCCAGAGAAGCGGAGATGATTACCAATATCTTTGAATTAAATGACAAAGAGGCTGGTGACATCATGACCCATAGAAAAAGTCTTGTGGCTTTGGATGGAGATATGCCCCTTCGGGAGGCAGTGGATTTCATATTAAAGCAAGGACTGAATTCCCGTTACCCCATCTATAGAAAAGACGTGGATGACATCATTGGTATCCTTCATATGAAAGATGCCCTTATCGCTGTGGAACACAAAAAGAACGCGTCACGTAAACTGGGAGAAATCGAAGGACTTTTGCGAGAGGCTGTCTTTATTCCGGAAACAAGGAATATCAATGAATTGTTTAAAGAGATGCAATCCGAAAAGATTCATATGGTAATTGTAGTGGATGAGTATGGTCAGACCGCTGGTATTGTCACCATGGAAGATATCTTGGAAGAGATTGTAGGCAATATTCTTGATGAGTACGATGTGGATGAGGAATACATTGTTTCCTCTGATGACGGTTCTTATATTATGAACGGTATGACTTTTTTAGAAGATGTGGAAAAGGTTTTAGAAATCGAATTTGATGAAGAAGATTTTGATTCTTATGATACCATAAACGGTCTTTTGATTTCAAAGCTGGATCGCATTCCTCAGGAGGGAGAACAGACGGAAGTGTCCGTTCTTGGATATCGGTTTAAGATTCTTCAGGTGAAGAATAAGATTATTCAATCCATCTTGGTTCGAAAAGAAGAAGCTGATGAGCCAAAAGGAGAGGAAGAGGCTGTTAAGAAGCTGGAAACAGAATCCGAACGCTCTGAAGCTTTGTCATAATAATGACACAGCCTCCATAAATTTCTTGCTGTCAGGCAGGTGATTTATGGAGGCTGTGTATTGTTTTTTCTTGCAAGAAGAATTAATAAGTGCTAAAATAGTAAAGATGTATTTTTTTAATGAGAGAAAAAAGAGATAGAGAAAGAAAAGGAGTGCTATAAACAATGTCAGGACATTCAAAATTCGCAAATATTAAACACAAAAAAGAGAAGAACGATTCTGCAAAAGGTAAGGTATTTACAATTATCGGAAGAGAAATTGCAGTTGCAGTAAAAGAAGGCGGATCAGACCCTGCAAATAATAGCAGGCTCCGTGATGTGATTGCCAAGGCAAAAGCAAATAATATGCCCAATGATACCATTGACCGCGGAATTAAAAAAGCAGCCGGTGAAGCTGGTAGCGTCAACTATGAGACCATTACATACGAAGGTTACGGCCCGAATGGGGTTGCGATCATCGTTGATACTTTGACGGACAATAAAAATCGTACGGCCGCAAATGTAAAGAATGCATTTACAAAGGGTGGTGGTAATGTTGGTACCCCTGGCTGTGTTTCTTTCCTTTTTGATAGAAAAGGTCAGATTATTATAGATAAAGAAGAATGCGACATGGATCCAGATGAGCTGATGATGATCGTTTTGGATGCTGGAGCCGAAGATTTTTCTGAGGAAGAGGACAGTTTTGAAGTGGTTACGAATCCAGATGAATTTAGTGCTGTCAGAGAAGCATTGGAGTCAATAGGCGTACCAATGGTAGAAGCTGATATTACCATGATACCTCAGACCTGGGCAGAGCTTTCAGACGAAGAATCTATTAAAAAGATGAACAAGATTTTAGATCTTCTCGATGCAGAAGATGACGTACAGGCAACTTATCATAACTGGGATGAATAAATATAATAGCGGGAAAGCTAATGCTTTCCCGCTATTATATTTATATCACATTCGTTAAATTGTGAACAGATTTATTAATCGTACCTATAAGCTCATGGATTCTCTGATATACGTCTCCAGAGCTTTTTGAGATTTCACCAAACTCTCTGGCTACCACTGCAAATCCAACTCCAGCCTCTCCAGCTCTAGCGGCTTCGATGGAAGCATTAATGGAAAGAATCTTTTCCATGGAGGCAACCTTTTGAAGATCGCTGGTTTTTTCTGTGACTTCATTTAAGGAATTTTCTATGGTATCAATCTCCCGATCCAATGCGTTACTTCTTTTTTCTGTTACTGTTTTTATGTATTCTAGATTAACTAACTGATTTACCACATTACCAAGCATATCCGCAGAGGCTCGAATCATAGATTCGGATCGTACAGGAACCTTCTTTAAGGCTGCTAAATATTGGTCTTCTTTTATACCTAGATCTCTTGCAATGGTTCGAAACTTGTCCTCATCAGGCACTCCAGGAAGTACTTGACCTCCAATAATAGCACCTACCTTTTCTCCATCTATTATGATATCAGTAGAAAAATCCATAAGTCCCGCATGGCAGTAATAAGTTCCGCTTCCTTCCGTGTCACATTTCTGACAACGTTTTGCTCCCTCTTCATTATTTCTAGTATGCTTCATGCAAAAATCCGTGAAATTACTTCCCTTTGTTAAATATTTGCCTTCTCCATCCACTGCAATGGCTGCTAACCCCGTAGCTTCAGAAAACTGATCCTGGATTTTTTGGAGAGAATCCAAGTCGATGAATTTTCTAAGATCTATCATTTGTATTCCACGCCCTTCCCCTATAAGAATTGGAAACCATTTTATATATTATTATATAATAATAATAGAACAAATACAAGTGAGTAAGCTGGAAATAGTCTGAGAAAAACCATAGTACCGGGAAAGAGATTGCGCTAAAAACCGCAATGTCGAATGTTGTAAAAATATAATGAAGAGGTTTAGAACCATGGACTGTGACCAACTGTATCGGGTGAAGAAAGAAGACATCGTTCAATTAAAGGAATTGCTCACAGAATGCTTTGAATCAGACCCTCTCTATTGCAGACTGATTCCAGATAAGAAGAAAAGAGATCGTCTGCTGCCAAGGCTTTTTGCCTGCGATATGGAAGAACTTCTTAAAACCTGTCAGATCTATGCGGACAGTCAGGAGATTCAAGGGATCATTGTGGTGGAAGATGAAGCGGAATCCATCCCCTCTTTAAGAAAGTATATCTCTGAGGCCGCCGCTTCCTTAAAAACAGATGGATATCTGATTAAGGAAGACCCTTCTTTCCGGACTTTTTGGAATTTCTACCAGGGAAGAGATTATTTAAATTCCAAATGGACAGAAACACTCAATACCCAAAGTCGATTGCATATCATCTATCTCGCGGTCAGGCCTACCATGCAGCATCGTGGTATTTCAGCCAATCTCTTAAAGGAAGCCATTCGTTATGCCGATAAAAATAAGCGAATGATTTCCCTGGAAACTCATAACGAAAAAAATGTATCATTTTATAGGCATTTTGGCTTTGAATTATACGAAATCGTTGAAACACTATATGATTTAAAGCAATTTTGCATGATTCGTGAAAGCAAAAACGTTTAATATACATAGTAGGACAGGCTTTCCGTTATCTGAAACCCTGCTTTTTTATAAAGTGAGATGGCTGGTTTGTTAAGGCCAGAAACCTGGAGAAATAGCTTTTTAAAGCGTCTGGCATTGGGGTGTGCAAAATATGTATCCAAAAAGAGTGAGAGGCAGGCACTTCCCAATCCTCGATTTCGAAATGGTTCTTCGATTTCAAACCCATATAGATAAGCCTTATGTTCCAGGGAATCCAGATAGCAGGATCCTACCGAAGCACCATCTAATAAAAAGACACAGGATATGGGTTCCTCTTCTGGTGAGGAGGCGATGGAGAGAGAAAGTCCATCAAAAGAGGGGCCGTTTTTTATCTGATTAATTTTTATTGACTGAGTAAGCGGCAGCTCCATGATGTGTTCCTGATACCAAAAGGATGCGTCCATGGCCTTTAAGGTGGAGAGAGTGTCCTTGCAGGAGTCGTCCACGGGAAAGATTAAATCACTGTCTTCTGCCTTTTTAATAAACTCTTTTAAGAGTCTTGTGAAATGTCCCTTTCGCCTATCATTGGGATGAGTAAATCCGCTGCATTCATAATCCATATTTTCGGTAAAAAATGCGCAGAGGACGGATAAGAGGTTTTCTTCGTCGTATAATAAGTAGTAAACACAATCTTCTTCTATCGGTAGTGTTAAAGAAATATGATCATGATTTTTGCAGATTTCCTGCAGTTTCAAAGCATCTTTTTTCTGTATTTGGTTTAGGACATCAGTGCGGATTACATTCATATCAGGGCTCCTAATTTGTTTTCCTATAGTATAATACAAAAAAACATGAAAATTCAATGAAATATTTCCATATTTCCAGTTGTTTCTTTGAAATATGGGTGATAGAATAAACACAAGTAAATCAGTTGGAGGGATATCATTGAAAAAGAGAGATGAAATACCGGTTTGCGATACCTGGAACCTGGCGGATATATTGCCGTCTGAATCAGCCTGGGAGGAATTATTCCGTGAGACGGAGCAGGCACTTTCAGGTTACAAAGAATTTGAAGGACATCTTATGGATTCCGGTGAGATGCTTTTTTCCTGTCTGCAATTTGACGAAGAGGTGTCCTTGAAGATAGAGACTTTGTTTGTTTACGGCAAGCAAAAGTCGGATGAAGATACAGGCAATGCGAAATATCAGGAGTTTGCAGCGAAGGCGAGGGCTTTATCTTATCAAGCTGCTGGTCTATCGGCTTATTTGGTACCTGAGATATTATCCATTCCAGAAGAAACGCTTAGGGAGTACCAGGAGAATTACCCTCAGCTTGCTCGTTATAAAAGAACCCTTGAGATTATTCTTAACAAGAAGGCACATACCTTGTCTGCAGCAGAAGAAGCACTACTGGCAAAATCCCTGGAGGCAACGTCAGGGGCATCGGATATTTTTAATATGTTTAACAATGCAGATGCCAAATTTCCTGAGATTCTTGATGAGAATCAAAAACCAGTGCAAATTACCCATGGTAATTATATCGCCTTTATGGAAAAGCAAGATAGAAGCGTCAGAAAGTCTGCATTTGAAGGCCTTTACAGTGTTTACAAGCAGTTTGGGAATACGTTGGCTGCCACATTTTTCTCCAATGTTAAGAAGGCTTCTTTTTATGCAACGGCAAGGAATTATACCTCTGCAAGAGCTCATTCCTTATCAGAGAATGAGATACCAGAGAGTGTCTATGATAATCTAATCCATGCAGTTCACGAAGATATATCCTATCTTCATGAATATGTTTCCATTAGAAAAAAAGCTCTTGGAGTAGATGAACTTCATATGTATGATTTATACGTACCTATGGTTTCATTAGAAGAAAAGAAAATATCCTTTGATGATGCCAAACGTATGGTATTAGAAGGACTTAAGCCATTGGGAGAAGAGTATCTGTCTCTGTTAAGAGAAGGCTTTGATCAGCGATGGATTGATGTGTATGAGAACGAAGGAAAGAGAAGCGGGGCGTATTCCTGGGGCGTTTATGGAATCCATCCTTATGTTCTTCTTAATTATAATGGAACTCTAGACAGCGTGTTTACCCTGGCTCACGAGATGGGTCACGCTCTTCATAGTTGGTTTTCTGATAAGAATCAATCCTATGTAGATGCAGGGTATAAGATATTTGTAGCAGAAGTGGCATCCACCTGCAATGAAGCACTTTTGATCCGCCACCTGTTAGCAACAACAGAAGATAAGAATGAGCGGGCTTATCTGGTGAATCATTTTATGGATAGTTTTCGTGGAACGCTTTACCGCCAGGCTATGTTTGCAGAATTTGAGTCTGAGACCCATCGGTTGGTAAAGGAAGGTCAGATTCTGACTGGGGAACTTCTGGGTAAGACATACCATAAGCTCAATGAATTTTACTTTGGTCCAGATATGATCATTGATCCGGAAATCGACTTTGAGTGGTCTAGAATCCCACATTTTTACACACCGTTTTATGTGTATCAATATGCTACCGGTTTTTCGGCTGCGGTTGCCATTAGCAGTAAAATCCTTTCTGGGGATCAAAATGTATTAAAGGGTTATTTTGAATTTTTAAGCGGAGGAAACTCGATGACTCCCATTGACCTTTTGAAGCTTTGCGGGGTGGATATGTCCACAGCAGAGCCGGTGAAGGATGCGCTTATGGTGTTCTCCGGGCTTTTAAAGGAAATGAGGGAGCTGATTTAGGTCCGATTGCGGGTTGAAAAAGAGGGGAGCAAGTATGAATCTTTATCAGATGATATTTAAAAGAAGATCCATCAGAAAATATAAAAGGGAACAGATTCCGGAACAATTATTAAAGGATATTGTTTATTTTGGAAACTGTGTATTAAAGCTTCATGCGGACATTTCAGTGAAAATGGAAATATGCGACAATTTGGATGGTCATCTCTCTGTAAAAGGGTTATGGAAAGTAGATGCTCCCTATTATCTTGTGTTTTACTCCGAGGAGAAGGAGGGGTATCTAACCAATGCAGGATATATCTTAGAACCGATTCTGTTATACATGACAGGAAAAGGGATCGGTTCTTGCTATCTGGGCAATGCAAAGATCTCAGGACAGGAGATGGAAGGGGGGAAGCAGGTTATAACAGTCGCCTTTGGTTATCCAAAAACACTGTTGTATCGTGATCCGGCTACGGCAAAACGGTTGCCTTTAAAAGAACTATGTGTATTTAAAGAGGAAGCAGAAGAGCCTTTAAAAAATATTTTAAAGGCCGCAAGATTGGCTCCATCCGCTGTAAATAATCAGCCCTGGAGGTTTATTGTCTACCATGACAGGATTTATATCTTTGCCTGTAGAGAATTCTTGCCATCCGCTCCGCTGGTTTCCATGCGTGATATCAGTATTGGGATCATGTTATCCCATTTAACCATTGCAGCAGAAGAAATGTGGATGAACATTAAGCTGGAAGCAGAAGATGCTATGCTTAAGAAGTCATTTAAAAGTGGAACCTACATCACCACTGCATTTTTCAAAGAATTCAACTGTTAAAAGCAGTGATAACAACGAGGAGGAAGGCCTGTTCATTACCTGAGCCTTCTCCTTTTTATGTGTACAACCATATGTTTAGTATATAAAAGTGAGGAATGAGATTCATGAAACGGGAAGTTGATTTAAGCGAGATTTCTGATGGGAAATTATATGGAATAAATGACATGGTGAAGGCAGATTGCATGGACTGCCGTGGCTGTTCTGATTGCTGTCAGGGAATGGGACAGTCTGTGACTTTAGATCCTCTTGATTGTTATCGTTTGTGCAAAAATTTATCTTGCACCATGGAAGATCTGCTTCAGGACAAGCTTGAATTAAATGTAGTAGATGGAATCGTACTTCCTAATTTAAAGATGGCAGGTGAGAAAGAACGGTGCAGCTTCCTAAGTCAGGAGGGCCGATGCCGTATTCATAGCTTCCGCCCTGGGATCTGCAGATTGTTCCCCTTAGGCAGAGCGTATGAGGAACAGGGTGTACGATATTTTCTTCAATCCAATGAGTGCAAGATGGAAGCCAGATCAAAGGTTAAGGTAAAAAAATGGCTGGACACGACGGATGTAAAACAATATGAAAGATTTGTGTTTCAGTGGTATCGTTACTTAAAAGATTTAGAAGAACGGGTCAAAAAAGAAAATGATCCCGCTTTCACCAACCAAGTGAGTCTGCATGTGTTAAAAGACTTCTATCTCATGCCTTATGATGTGGAGCAGGATTTTTTTAGTCAGTTTGAAAGAAGGCTTGAAGCTAGTTCTTTCTTATGATAGAATTGGTAAGAATAGAGAATAATAAGAATAAATGGAACCTAGGAGGAGACAATGATCAAGCAATTAATTGAGAAAATCCAGAAGACGAAGGCACCGGTTTGTGTAGGACTTGACCCGATGCTTGACTATATACCAGAACATGTCTTAAAAAGGGCATTGGATGAGTTTGGTGAAACTCTGGAAGGTGCTGCTGAGGCTATCTGGCAGTATAATAAGGAAATTATAGATCATGTATATGATTTGATCCCCTCCGTAAAACCTCAGATCGCCATGTATGAACAATTTGGCATTGAAGGATTAAAAGCTTACGTAAAAACAGTAAACTATTGTCATGAAAAGGATTTATTAGTCATTGGTGATGCAAAAAGAGGTGATATTGGTTCCACATCCTCTGCTTATGCTGTGGCTCATATCGGTAAGGTAAAAGTAGGAAGCAAACGCTTATCATCCTTTGCAACCGATTTTCTTACCATCAATCCATATCTGGGCACAGATGGCGTAAAGCCTTTTGTAGATGTTTGCAACGAAGAAGACAAAGGACTCTTTGTTCTGGTTAAGACTTCCAACCCTTCCAGCGGTGAATTCCAGGACCGCCTCATTGATGGACGTCCTTTGTATGAACATGTAGCACAAAAAGTAGTGGAATGGGGCGGAGAATCCATGGATGGGACTTACAGCAATGTAGGTGCAGTGGTAGGAGCCACTTATCCGGAGATGAGCAGAGTTCTTCGTAAGCTGATGCCCAATACTTATTTCCTTGTACCGGGCTATGGTGCCCAGGGAGGAACGGCAGAGGATTTAAAGCCATGCTTTAATGAAGATGGATTAGGAGCTGTGATTAACTCTTCCAGAGGAATCATTGCGGCTTACAAACAGGATAAATATAAAAATTTCGGTGCAGAAAACTTTGGTGAGGCCTCTAGACAGGCGGTAATTGATATGGTAGCTGACATTAACCGGGTATTATAGGGGGACATCATGGCGAAAGTAATGGAATCAGCAAGAGTAGCCAGCCAGGTCAAGCTGGCTGACGGTGTATACAGCATGTGGATTGAGACAAAGAAGATTGCCTTGGAAGCGTTACCAGGCCAGTTTATTTCTTTGTATACAAGGGATAATTCCAAGCTTCTGCCCCGCCCTATCAGCATCTGTGAGATTGACAGGGAAAAGGGTCTTTTACGAATCGTATACCGGGTATTAGGCAGCGGTACAGAAGAATTTTCCTGTTATCAAGAAGGAGATTATATAGAGATATTGGGTCCTTTGGGGAATGGATTTCCTCTAGAGGCCGGAGCCGCTGATAAAAAGGCTTTTATCATCGGTGGTGGCATTGGGATTCCCCCCATGCTAGAGCTTTCCAAGCACCTTGCCTGTGAAAAACAGATCATTCTTGGGTACCGGGATAGTATATTCTTAAAGGAAGAGTTTTCCCCTTATGGTGTGACTTACGTTGCCACAGAGGATGGCAGTGAAGGAACAAAGGGGAATGTATTAGATGCGGTGAAAGAGCACGGGTTAAAAGCAGATGTTATTTTTGCCTGCGGCCCTACCCCCATGTTAAAAGCCATAAAAGCATATGCCAAAGATAATGGGATTGAATGCTATCTTTCTTTGGAGGAGCGGATGGCTTGTGGTATCGGCGCATGTCTTGCCTGTGTCTGCAAAAGCAGTGAGGTGGATGATCATTCCAAGGTTCACAACAAGCGGGTCTGCAAAGACGGACCGGTATTTCAGGCAGAGGAGGTAGACTTTTAGATGAATACAAAAGTAAATCTGGCTGGAATTGAACTGAAAAATCCTGTTATGACAGCTTCCGGGACATTTGGTTCCGGTGAAGAATATAGTGAGATGTTTGATATAAGCCACCTTGGTGCTGTGGTTACAAAAGGGGTTGCAAACATCCCCTGGCCTGGCAATCCAACACCCAGAATTGCTGAAACCCATGGTGGTATGCTCAATGCCATTGGTCTTCAGAATCCTGGTATGGAGGTTTTTGCTCAACGAGATATTCCTTTTTTAAAACAGTACGATACAAAGATCATAGTAAATGTCTGTGGAAAGACCACAGAAGATTATCTTCAGGTGGTAGAACGTCTTTCTGATGAACCGGTGGACATGTTGGAGATCAACATATCCTGTCCGAATGTAAAAGAGGGAGGAATTGCTTTCGGTCAAGATCCGAAAGCAGTAGAAGCCATTACCAAGGAAGTGAAAAAACACGCCAAGCAGCCAGTGATTATGAAATTAAGCCCCAATGTGACAGACATTGGAGAGATGGCAAGAGCAGCAGAAGCGGGAGGCGCTGATGTGCTCTCCTTAATAAATACACTGACCGGAATGAAGATTGATATTCATCGCCGTGCCTTTGCAGTTGCCAATAAAACGGGAGGTTTGTCAGGTCCCGCCATTAAGCCTATTGCAGTCCGTATGGTATATCAGGTAGCAAATGCAGTCAAGATTCCAATCATAGGTATGGGCGGTATTATGGACGCAGACGATGCCATTGAGTTTATACTGGCAGGAGCAACCGCTGTTTCCGTTGGAACCGCTAGTTTCAGAAATCCTTATGCAGCCGAAGAAGTAGTAAAGGGCATTGAGGCGTATATGAAAAAGTACGGTGTGGATAACATCAATGATCTTATTGGTGCAGTACGTTAAATAAAATGGGTCTGAGTAAGAACTATTTGAATAGAGAGGATAAAAATGGAACAGTATAAGCAGGAATTTATTGAATTTATGGTAGATAGCAAAGTCCTTAAATTTGGCGACTTCACACTGAAAAGCGGAAGAAAATCGCCATTCTTTATGAATGCAGGTTCTTATGTCACAGGAGCACAGCTTAAAAAGCTGGGAGAATATTATGCAAAAGCAATTTACGAAAAATTTGGCACTGATTTTGATGTATTATTTGGGCCAGCATATAAAGGAATTCCATTAAGTGTAGCTACTACCATTGCATTTCATGATCTGTACGGCAAGGAGATTAAATATTGCTCTAACCGTAAAGAAGAAAAAGATCATGGTGATACAGGGATTCTTCTTGGAAGCCCCATTAAAAGTGGCGACCGTGTGGTCATCATTGAGGATGTGACAACTTCTGGAAAATCCATTGAAGAGACATTCCCAATCATTAAAGCTCAGGGAGATGTGGAGATATTAGGGCTTATGGTTTCCTTAAACCGCATGGAAAAAGGAAAGGGAGATAAAAGTGCTCTTGATGAGATCCAGGAAAAATATGGGTTTCAGGCATCAGCTATCGTTTCTATGGCAGAGGTTATCGAGCATTTGTACAACAGGGAATATGACGGCACGATCATCATTGATGATGCTTTAAAAGCTGCAATTGATACTTATTATGAAACCTATGGAGTAAGATAAGGAGAGCCTGATATGGAAAGAGTTTATAAGACTATGAGAAATGCAGGAGCGCTGAGCCTTGCTGTTGGAATTGTTATAACTGTTATCGGCCTTGCAGTCGGAATTATATCTATTATTAATGGATCCTTTCTGCTGAAAAGAAAATCTGAAATCACATTCTAATATGATTACTTTTAGAGGAAGCTGTAGGAAAAAAAGTTTTCCAACAGCCTTTCTCTTTTTATAAAGATGGAGCTGTTATGATTAAAAATGCGACAAGGCGGCAGAAGATGGGATGGGTAATCTTTTCAGTATACGTTATCCTTTTGGTCTATTTTCTGTTTTTTTCGGATTATTTCGGAAGAGGAAGTCATATCCGGGAGGACTATGCCTACAACCTGGTCCCGTTCAAGGAGATACGGCGTTTTATTGTTTACCGTAAGGTGGTTGGAATTGAGTCTTTTCTTCTTAATATCGTTGGTAATATTGTAGGATTTATGCCCTTTGGTTTTTTTCTTCCTGTTATTAGCCGCAGGAGCCGCCGTTTTTTTAATACAATGCTGTTAAGCTTTTTGTTTAGCTTAAGCATTGAGACCATTCAGCTTGTGTTTAAGGTTGGCAGTTTTGATGTGGATGACATGATTCTAAACACGGCAGGGGGTATCCTCGGTTATATTCTTTATAAAATTGTGCAGCACATAAGGGTAAGGAGAAAAAAACGTGAAAAAGCAAAAAAGAGTATCCTACATTAGAAAACCCTTTGCCAGGAAGAGCTTTCTGTCTCTGGGTCTTTCAATTGGAGCGCTGGTTTTGGGAATCATAGGGATTACCAGCTCTGTAATGGCAGCAGGGCAGACGCAGCTTAATGTTGCGGCTGTCTGTTTTTGCAGTTTGCTGATATCCTTTTTTTCCATTGGTTATGGCGTTCTTTCTTTTTTTGAAAAAGAGAAAAAGTATTTACTATCCCAGATTGGCATCGCAGTCAGTGCTGTCCTTGTCATTCTTTGGGTTGTTCTCATTATTATAGGAATAAGGGGGTAAGCGATATGGACTATCGCAAGATGTTTCAGCAGGACAATGAAATTGTAATGGAACGTTTTGAACTGTCAATGGACAGGATTCGTGGAATTTCTTTAGAAGATACGGTGCAAGATCCATATTTGGATTATTTTAAAAGAACGGCTTCATTCATTCAAATGATTGGAGAATACTATGAGTTCTTGGAGCAGGGAAATCAAAAAAGTGCTTCTGCAGGCGAGTTAAAAGATTGGAATCACAGACTTTATGAGGACATTTTACCTGGTAACTATGAACATAGTTATGCCGATCCTGCTTATGCAACAGAAAAGCTTGGAGAAGAATATGGGAAACTCCTTTCCTTTTTATATAAGGAAATAAGAGGAGATATTATATTTGTTCATGAATCAAGGCTGACGGACATTACCATCTTAAATGAAGCATTTATTGAGATTTATAATATGTTTGAAGAAGAGATTCCACAGGGATCCACTATAAAAGAGCTTCTTTACTGGTTTGTCAGCGATTATACAGATCATACCGTGGCTTATCGAATTAGAGAAAGCTTGGATCCTTCCTTGTCTTATGCCGTGGATATTATTAAGGATAACGATTTAACAGACCTTCGCTACCTGTATTACTTTGGCGATTATATATCTGACTCAGAGCTTAAGGTAGCTGAATTCTTAAATTCTCTGCCAGAGGAAAAAGTGCGCCTGATGGCAGACACTTACACCGAAGGCTACCGTAAGGGATTTGAAGTAATGGGCAGAGATTTATCAAAGAAAAAAATGGTACAGATTCGATATGAGCTTGGATTTGAACGTATGATAAAATATGCCATGGAAAACTTTGAGAAGATGGGGCTTAATATCATCCTCTGCCGTGCAGCAGTTTGGTCCGTGAATGTCAATGTGGGCCGAAGAGGTGGATACTTTGGAACACCTGCTAACAGACAGTACGATTATGATCACCGTTATGACAATGCCATCTATCTAAATAAAGCATTTAAAGACAGAAGGGCTTCTGTCATGAAGGTTGCTTATGAGACATATAAGGATCTGGCTTCTGAATTTGCAGGTCCCGCAGTTTTGGAGACCTTTGGAAAAGAAGGCTTTAAGCCAATGAATAAAGCTCAGGCCAATATTCTTGATGCAAAGCAGGAGAAGCTGGCAGCAGAGATGGCCAACGAATCTTCCAGAATTGTAAACCAGTTTATTCGTGGAGACGAAATCAGCTTTACCATCATCGCTTTTCCAGTTCCTGATATTGGGGAACAGTTTGAAGAAATCTTCGAAGAGACCATAGCCATTAATACTTTGGATTACGAAAAATATAAGGATCTTCAGCAGATTATCATCGATACTCTTGACGAAGCACAGTATGTGGAGATAAAAGGAAGTGGAGAGAATAAAACCTGCTTAAGAGTAGCGCTTCATGCATTAGAGAACAGAGAAAAAGAAACGAATTTTGAGAACTGTGTTGCTGATGTGAATATTCCACTGGGTGAAGTATTTACGTCTCCTGTGCTTGCGGGTACAGAAGGTACCTTGTTTGTAAGTACGGTTTACATTGCTGATTTTCAGTTCAAAGACCTGATGATGACGTTTGAAAATGGAATGATCAAGGATTATTCCTGTAGTAATTTTGAGGACCCAGATCAAGGAAAAGCCTTAATTAAGCAAGTAATATTAAAAAATCACGATACGCTGCCAATGGGAGAGTTCGCAATTGGAACCAATACCACAGCCTATGCAATGGCTAGAAAATTTGGAATCCTGGACAAGCTTCCTATTCTAATTGTAGAGAAGATGGGTCCTCATTTTGCGGTAGGAGATACCTGTTATAGCTGGTCTGAGGATAGCCCGGTTTATAATCCTAATGGTAAAGAAGTGATTGCCAGGGATAATGAAGTTTCGGAACTAAGGAAACTGGATTTATCAAAGGCTTATTATAGTTGTCACACCGATATCACCATTCCATACGCAGAGCTAGATAAGATTGAGACAGTAACGGCAGATGGAAAAAGGGTACTGATTATAAAAGATGGTCAGTTTGTTTTAAACGGAATTGAAGAGCTAAATCTTCCATTAATCAATATTAGCCAGTAAAAGGAAGAAAACTGAACAAAAATATACAATTATTGCCAGAAAATTCGTGGAAATGCTTAAGAATTCTGTAAAGATGCCGATAAAGGCATAGAAGATACAAAGAAAGATGAAATGTGATGGAGGGAACCAAATGAAAAATTTAAAGATTGGTAAAAGAATTACAATTGCATTTGGAATTGTTTTTGCTTTGTTTTTAATTGTTTCTTGTACTTCTTTGTATGGCTTAATTACGAATAACAGTAAATTTGTTAAGTTCTATAATAACGGTCATGAGGTTACCATGCTTGCGGCTGAGATGAGACGGGATTTACAATCATCAGCCAAGAATGTAAGTTATGCCACAATGAGTTTGGATATCAATACAACAACCAAGTACATTGAAACCGCAGAAGGCGATTTCGCTAAGCTTGAAGAAGGAATCAAGTATTTAAAAGAGAACTTCAATGGGGATCAAGCGTTAGTTGATGATATTGCCAACACCTTAAAAGAGGCAGAGCCCATCAAAGAAGAAGTATATAACCAGTCGAAAGAGAATAAAAACCGTCAGGCATCCAATCTTTTCTTTGATAAACTGGAACCACTATTTAACAAGATCCAAGATGATCTTGTTAAAATCAGCGGTACAGCTCAGGCAAGCGCAGATTCAGATTTTAAACAGTCTCAGTCCCTTATGACAGTGACTGAAATCATCATTGTATTGTTCCAGATCCTTGGAGCAGTGGCGACTATAGTGTTGGCAACTACCATTACAAGAAGCATTGTAAGACCTGTAAAGGAAATTGAAAAGGCAGCAGGTGAGATGGCTAAGGGAAGTCTGCATGTAGATTTAAACTATGAGTCAAAAGATGAACTTGGTAATCTTGCAGACAGCATGAGAAAGACCATATTTAATATTGGAAACATTATTGATGATATTACTTATCTTCTTGGTGCAATGGCATCAGGAGATTTCCAGGTGGGATCCAAATGCAGGGAACAGTATGTCTATGATTATGAGCCGATTATGGAAGCATTGCGTAATATCCGCAATAATCTTAGCGACGCTCTATCCCGTATCAACGAATCTGCAGATCAGGTAGCAAATGGTTCTGAGCAGGTTTCCTCAGGTGCCCAGGCATTATCACAGGGTGCCACCGAACAGGCATCTTCCATTCAGGAGCTTGCAGCTACGATTAACGATATATCAAATCAGATCAATAGCAATGCTCAGAATGCAAAAGAAGCACGTAAGGAAGCAGAGGGTGCAGAAAAGAATGTCCTGACCAGCAACCAGAAGATGGTTGAGATGAATCAGGCCATGATGCAGATCAGCGATAAATCAAATGAAATTGGAAAGATTATTAAGACCATTGAAGACATTGCATTTCAGACAAATATCCTGGCTCTGAATGCGGCAGTGGAAGCTGCCAGAGCAGGAGAGGCAGGAAAAGGGTTTGCAGTGGTTGCAGACGAGGTTCGCAATCTTGCCAGCAAATCTGGCGATGCGGCCAAGAATACCACTTTACTGATCGAAGAGAGTATGCGTGCGGTAGAAAATGGGACTAAGATTTCTACTGATACAGCAAAATCCATGCATCAGGTGGTGGAGAGTACGAAACGCATTAACATGATTATTGAAAATGTTGCGGAAGCTTCTGACAAGCAGGCAGTTGCGGTAAATCAAGTGACTCAGGGAATCGATCAGATTTCCAGTGTAGTTCAGACGAACTCAGCTACTGCGGAACAGAGTGCAGCAGCAAGCGAAGAATTATCCGGCCAGGCTCATATCATGAAAGGACTGGTACAGCAGTTTAAGTTATATAACGGCAGTGAATCTGTGCAGTTAAAAGAAGAACCCCAGGCACCAGTTACTTACAATGAGGAAGAAATTGAGATCCCTCCTGTAGCAATTGATCCGGTCTATTTTGAAGATACGCCATCCTATGGCAACAATAAATACTAATCATACATAATCAGGCGCATGGCGGAGAGAACTTCTTTCCTGCCATGCGCCATTGTTTTGCCATCTTTGGATATACTTAAAGTTGTAAAGAAAACCATTGACGAAGAAGAAAAAAACTAGTATTATAATTAATAAGTAGTGATTAATAAGAAAGTATAATATATTAACATAGCTAATCAATAATATAATTGTTAATAATGAATTACCATATGATACAAGACGAAAAGGAGAATTTAATATGGCAAAGGTGTCAATTGTTATGGGAAGCGATTCTGATATGCCTATTATGGCCCAGGCGGCAGAAATTTTAGAAAAGCTTGGTGTGGAATTTGAGATGACAGTCATTTCAGCTCACAGAGAGCCTGATATATTTTTTGAATATGCGAAAACAGCAGAAGCGAGAGGGATTAAGGTAATTATCGCTGGCGCTGGGAAAGCAGCTCATCTTCCAGGTATGTGTGCAGCACTCTTTCCAATGCCAGTCATCGGAATTCCCATGAAAACTTCTGATCTTGGTGGAGTGGATTCGTTGTATTCGATTGTTCAGATGCCATCTGGCATTCCTGTTGCAACTGTGGCTATCAATGGTGGAACCAATGCAGGAATATTGGCAGCAAAAATTTTGGCAGCCAGCGATGAAGCACTTTTAAATCGATTAAAAGATTATTCTGAAAACTTAAAGAACGAAGTGGTAAAAAAGGCGGAGAAGCTTGACCAGATCGGATATAAGGAATATGTATCTCAGATGAAGCAGTAAATATCTTAGACGGAGGAAAAAAGGTATGGATTATAAGAATGCAGGAGTTGACATAGAAGCTGGATATCGTTCCGTGGAACTGATGAAAAAGCATGTAAAGGAAACCATGAGACCAGAGGTTCTTGGAGGACTTGGAGGATTTTCAGGCGCTTTTTCCATGTCTGCGTTTAAAAATATGGAAAAGCCTACCTTGGTATCTGGTACCGATGGTGTTGGTACAAAATTAAAGCTTGCTTTTTTAATGGACAAGCATGACACCGTTGGCATCGATTGTGTGGCAATGTGCGTCAATGATATTGCCTGCGCCGGTGGAGAACCTTTATTTTTCCTGGATTATATTGCATGCGGAAAGAATTTTCCGGAGAAGATTGCTGAAATTGTAAGCGGAGTTGCAGAGGGCTGTAAACAAGCAGGTGCGGCTTTGATTGGTGGAGAGACCGCTGAGATGCCAGGATTTTATCCAGAAGATGAATATGATCTTGCTGGATTTGCCGTAGGAGTTGTGGATGAAAAGGATCTCATTACAGGATCTCAATTAAAGTCCAAAGAAGTACTCATAGGAATGGAATCTTCCGGCGTTCACAGCAATGGATTTTCCCTGGTTCGTAAAGTATTTGACGTTTCAAAGGAAAGTCTTAATACCTATTACGAAGAGCTGGGAAAAACACTTGGAGAAGCCTTAATCGTTCCCACAAAGATCTATGTAAAAGCTTTAAAAAGTGTAAAAGAGAGTGGTGTATTGATTAAAGCGTGCAGTCATATTACTGGCGGCGGTTTTTATGAGAATATTCCCAGGATGCTTCCAGATGGCATCTGTGCAGTTGTAGATAAAAACAGCTATGAAGTACCTGCAATTTTTAAACTGCTGGCTAAAAAAGGTGATATCACAGAGGAAATCATGTATAACACCTACAATATGGGCATTGGAATGATATTGGCAGTGGATGAAAAAGATGTGGAGATTACGATGGAAGCCATTCGTAAGGCTGGCGAGGTTCCTCATATCATTGGACATACTGTTTTAGGCGATAAAGGTGTGACTTTATGCTAAGGATCGGCGTGCTTGTTTCTGGAGGAGGCACCAATCTCCAAGCAGTATTAGATGCCATAAAAGATGGGACCATCACCAACGCAGAGGTGAGTGTGGTGGTAAGTAACAATAAAAATGCATATGCACTGAAACGGGCGGAGGACAATGGAATTAATCATGTTTGTATCTCCCCTAAAGAGTTTGAAAACAGAGAAGTCTTTTACGATGCATTCATTAAGACCATAGATGAGTATCAGCTTGATCTCATCGTTCTTGCCGGATTCCTTGTTGCCATACCGGAAGCTATGATTAAAAAATATAGAAATCGTATTATTAACGTACACCCTTCTCTCATTCCATCTTTCTGTGGAGTGGGATATTATGGGCTAAGGGTCCATGAAGCTGCTTTGGAGCGGGGGGTAAAGATAACAGGAGCCACCGTGCATTATGTAGACGAAGGAACGGATACAGGGCCTATTATTTTACAAAAGGCGGTTGAGGTAAGAAAGAATGATAGCCCTAAGGAACTACAAAAACGAGTGATGGAAGAGGCAGAGTGGATTATTTTACCAAAAGCCATTCAAATGATTGCTAATGGACAGGAGGAGATAGGATGAAAGTTCTGATCATAGGAGGCGGTGGGAGAGAACATGCAATTGCATGGAAAACTGCCCAAAGTCCAAACGTTCAGAAGCTTTACTGTGCACCTGGAAATGCAGGAATTGCAGAGATTGCAGAATGTGTGGATATTAAGGTCATGGATTTTGATAAGCAAATTGCTTTTGCGAAGGAACATGAGATTGACTTAACCATTATCGGACCAGATGATCCTTTGGTAGCAGGAGCAGCAGATGCTTTTGCAGCAGCAGGACTTCGGGTATTTGGACCAAGCAAAAGTGCGGCCCGCCTGGAAGGCTCTAAATCCTTTTCCAAAGATCTAATGAAAAAATATGGAATTCCCACGGCTGCCTACGAAACCTTTGATTCAGCAGAGGCTGCATTCACATACTTAGAGACAGCTAAGATGCCGATTGTGCTCAAGGCAGACGGCCTGGCTCTTGGAAAAGGCGTTTTGATCTGTAATACCAAAGAGGAAGCGCAAGAGGGAGTAAAAACCCTCATGTTAGACAAGCAGTTTGGGGCGTCTGGAGACAGAATCGTGGTAGAAGAATTTATGACAGGACGTGAAGTCTCTGTGCTCTCCTTTGTGGATGGCAATACCGTTAAGGTTATGACTTCTGCACAGGATCATAAAAGGGCGAAAGATGGCGATCAGGGGCTTAATACAGGAGGCATGGGAACTTTCTCTCCAAGTCCATTCTATACCAAAGAGATGGATGACTTCTGTCAATTGCATATTTATGAGCCCACGGTACAGGCTCTAAAGTCGGAAGGAATTGAGTTTAAAGGAATCATTTTCTTTGGATTGATGCTGACGGAAGACGGACCAAAGCTTCTTGAGTACAATGCCAGATTTGGAGATCCGGAGACTCAGGTGGTGCTTCCTCGTATGAAAAATGATATTGTGGAAGTATTTGAAGCCTGCATCGACGGTACCTTAGATCAAATTGATTTACAGTTTGAAGACAATGCAGCCGTCTGTGTGGTCCTGGCGTCAGAAGGATATCCCGAGCATTATGAAAAGGGGTTGCCCATTAAGGGGCTTTTGACATTCCGTGATAAAACTGGGTATTATGCATTTCATGCTGGCAGTTGTTTCAATGAAAGCGGAGACGCTGTAACCAATGGTGGTAGAGTTCTTGGAATTACAGCCATTGGGCAAGATTTAATAGAAGCCAGGAAAAATGCCTATGAGGCAACAGAGTGGATCTCGTTTGAAAATAAATACATGAGAAATGATATCGGTAAGGCGATAGATGACATGTAAGGAAACGAATAAAAACCTTAACAAAAATTAATAAAAAACTTTCAGCTTGTTAAAAAATCATTGACAGCATGGCTGTTTCATGATATGTTATTTCTAGTATGTGGTGCATATAGAGTATATGACAAAAGGCTTTTTTGCTGTTTTCATATCATATTAATTTTTGTATATTATAAGCTTAATAATACATTTCTATATAAGCCGATTCATTAAGAATTAAGATTGCAGTCAGCAATAGGAAATTTATATTGTTTCCCATTTCGATTGACCAAGCCTTAGCAAAACTGTTTTTTATATGCAGGATTTTACTGATTTTATAGAAGCAAATATATGAAAATAGTAACGGATATCATGGATGTTGTCATCGCAAGTACCCACTCTGATATAAAACCAAAACAGGTGAAAGGTTATTCTTATAACTGTGAATAGAATTGTTTCATTACTTAATACAGTTAAATAGTGCCAGAAAACATCACAAAGTAGGGATTGTTCTAAGTTGTAGGTGAGCCGATGTCCAAGTTTTGGATATCGGCTTTTATTATATAAGCCGTAAAGGAGGCTGGTTAATGGACAATACGTTTTGAGGAAATTAGGAAAAGGATTCTAATGAGAGTTGGAAGGATTTCAGGAATATGATGAAGTAGTATTCTCGCTATGTAAAGGGGATTTGTAATACTTGGGAAAATAGGGTAATTAGCTACTGCGTTTGCTTCGGAGATATGTTCGATTTAAACGTGAGATGTGCATATATATGCGCAGGATTGGAGGAAAAGATGCTTGAATGTTTACGTAAATTAAATTTACCGGAATATGTACAGGATATATTGAACCATTCGAAAGGGGTTATTGTTCCAAAGACAAGGGAAGAGCTTTTAGATCTTGCTATGGGGAATGGAACCAATAACGAATATCATATTGAATATGACGTTAAGGGCAAAGGCAGGGTATTGGAAGCAACCGCTACCCGTTGTACGAACGGTATCGTAGTTAATTATGTTGAAGATTACATGAGAAGACGTGATCCGAACTGTATGTACATTGCAGATAAAAAACCGACTGATAAACCAAGATATGAGGAGGTTTTTAATAGCAGCTTTGATACCTTAAGAGCAGAAACCTACGAATGGCTCAAAGACCAGGAATTAATTTTCTTCCCGTTTAAATCAGGCGGAGTCGAATATGGTTATGATTCTGTACTCATTGCTCCAGTAAATGCAGGCTTTTTTGCAGCTGGATTGGCAGACCTTCAGGGATTTGAAAATATTGATGAGATCACTGATTTTGATTTAAAAGCGATTGTATATTTAGCACCTCCTTTCCGCCATACTCATTTTAATGGAAGACAGGCAGTCATTCATAACCGTCTTGATGGTATGCATGAAGTTTATTCCTATAACCTCTATCCAGGTCCAAGCGCAAAGAAAGGTATTTACAGCGTGTTGTTAGACATTGGGGAATCTGAGGGCTGGGTAACCGCACATGCCTCAACGGTTAAGGTAATCACTCCTTATGACAATGAGATCGTAATCATGCACGAAGGTGCTTCCGGCGGCGGTAAGAGTGAAATGATCGAGGATATTCATCGAGAGATGGATGGTAGGACCATATTTGGAGTTAACACAGTAACAGGAGAAAAGAATTATCTTGTACTGAGTGAGACCTGCGAATTGATTCCGGTAACGGATGATATGGCATTATGCCCAGCGTCTATCCAAAATGAGAGCAAGAAGCTGGTTGTAACTGATGCAGAGTCTTCTTGGTTCATTCGTCTTGACAATATTAAGAGCTATGGATCTTCTCCTCAGTATGAAAAGTTGCTGATTCAGACAAAAGAACCTCTTGTTTACTTAAATATGAAGGCAATTCCTGGTGCAACTACTCTTCCATGGGAGCACACATTGGATTCCAATGGTAAGCCATGTCCAAACCCAAGAGTTATTCTGCCAAGAAAGATGATCGAGAAAGCATATCAAGGATCCGTAGAAGTAGATGTAAGAAGCTTTGGTGTTCGTACACCTGCATGTACCAAGGAGAATCCATCTTATGGTATTATGGGTATTTTCCAGGTTCTGCCACCTGCACTTGCATGGCTGTGGCGTCTGGTTGCTCCTCGTGGTTACAATAATCCAAGTATCATTGACTCTTTGGAGATGACAAGTGAAGGTGTTGGATCTTACTGGCCATTTGCTACTGGCAAAAAGGTAACACAGGCAAATCTTCTTTTAGATCAGATCGTCAACTCAAGCAATACCCGCTATGTATTGATTCCAAATCAGCATATTGGTGCTTATGAAGTGAGCTTTATGCCACAGTGGGTATCCAGGGAATACATTGCAAGACGAGGTAGTGCAAAGTTTAAGCCAGAGCATTTGGTTGAGTGTCGTTGTCCTCTTTTAGGTTTTGGATTAGAATCTTTAAAGATTGACGGACAGTATATCAGCAGAGCATTCTTAAGACCAGAAACCCAACAGGAAGTTGGACTGGAAGGCTACGATGCTGGCGCGAAGATACTGACAGATTTCTTTAAACAAGAGCTTATGCAGTTTAATACAGACGAATTAAATCCTCTTGGAAAACAAATCATTGAAATGTTCTATAACGGAGCTACCGTAGAAGATTACATGAATGTGATTCCAATGAGATATTAATAGAGCGGGATTCAAAGAACCTTCCTTATATAGGGAAGGTTCTTTGCTTTTTCTCCCTCGGATATTAATTAAATTAGGAGGTTTTGAAATTTGACAAAGAATTCTCCGGTTATTTTGATGATTATTATAGATTTTGTATTCAATAAATTGTGAAATATAAGAATGATAGAAAGAATTTTCGCATATTATCATTGACATTGCCCTCATGGTCAATGGTTATAATTAGAATATAGTTATATTTTTAGAAAAATACGAGGTGGTTGTAATGGAAAAAGAAAACGGTGAACAGATCCGTATCGTACAAGAAACCGTAGCTGGAAGAGAAATCACGCTGGCCCATATCATTGGGGGACCTTTGCCTATTGTATATCGTAAACTTGGGCTTAATCCTGAGATTGATTACCGTTCCTCGGCAATTGGTATTATGAATATGACACCGCCGGAATCCGCGGTGATTGCATCTGATATTGCAGTGAAAAGTGGAAACATTTATCTTGGTTTTGCAGATAGATTTAGTGGAACCTTGATTATAACTGGGGAGATTGCAGAAGTAATGACTGCCATTACGGAAATCGTAACTTATTTTCATGACTCCTTAGGGTATGTAACTTGCCCTATTACAAAGCGGTGATCCAATGAAGAAGTTATTTTTATGCGGTCGCAGCGAGGCAGGAAAAACCTCTCTGACTCAGGCATTAAAAGGAGAACCAGTGGTTTATCATAAGACTCAGTATGTAAATCATTGGGATATTACCATAGATACGCCTGGAGAGTACATGGAAAATAAGAATTTGGCGCTTCAAGGGCTTTGTTGTTTTTCCTATGAATCAGATGTGATTGGTCTATTGTGCAGTGCCAATGAACCCTTTAATTTGTTTCCTCCTGGAGTTACGGCAGCTTGTAACCGACCTGTTATCGGAATCATTACGAAAATTGATTGTCCTGATGCCAATGTCTCCATGGTTCGCCAGTGGCTTGTAGAAGCTGGCTGTGAAAAGATTTTTCCTGTCAGCAGCATGAGCAGAGAAGGAATGGAAGATTTACTAAACTTTCTTAAAGAAGAAAAAGATGAGAACGATAAGTTGACATGGGACAAGATTATGGAGGCTCAGGAAATGGGCCTTAGTGAGTGGGATCTATAAAAGGAAATCGTCCAAGATGAGAGTGTGATAAAATGACAGATAGTATTGGAAATCATAAAGAATTACAAGAAGTCTTTGCTATGGCAATGGAACTCGCAAAAAACGGGCGAAGGCGTGTAGTCAAAGTCACGGTAGCTGGGCGGGAGATATCTCTGGCTCATGTAATTGGTGTATCCGAAGCCTCTGTATATAAGAATCTGGGACTTGATATCGGTACCAATGCAGGAGCAGATTTTACAGGGATGTCCATTGGAACCATACATATAACACCACCTGAGTCCACTATCATAGCGGCTGATATTGCAGTGAAAAGTGGAGATGTAATTATAGGTTTTTTGGATCGGTTTAGTGGCACTTTAATACTTACTGGTCCCAGGATGGAAATTAGAACGGCAGTGGAAGAAATCGTGAAATACTTCCAGGAAGATCTTAAATATAAAACATGTCCGGTGACTGAGCGTTAAAAACCAGCGAAAGGCCGTAGGATCTTAAGTCCTGCGGCCTTTCTCTTGTCTTAAGGTCTGCTTACCCAATATGTAATCAGCCTTGCATATCTCGAATCAGGTTCACCATCTCAATGGCGCCAACTGCACAATCGAAGCCTTTGTTTCCTGCTTTTGTGCCAGCCCGTTCAATGGCCTGCTCTATATTTTCCGTTGTTAATACACCAAACATAACTGGGATATCACTGTTTAGGGATACCTGAGCAATTCCCTTTGATACCTCACTGCATACATAGTCATAGTGGGTGGTGCTGCCACGAATCACAGCACCAAGGCAGATAACCGCATCGTACTTTCCGCTTTTCACCATTTTGGAAGCAATGAGGGGAATTTCAAATGCTCCAGGGACCCATGCGATATCAATGGAGCTTTCGCTAACCTCATGACGTTTTAGTCCATCAAGAGCACCTCCAAGCAGCTTGCTTGTAATAAATTCATTAAACCTGGCAGCAACGATTCCAATTCGGATGTCTTTGGAAACTAATTTTCCTTCAAAAGTATTCATAGTTAAAATTCCTTTCTATTAATAATGTAAGATGTGACCCATCTTTTTCTGTTTGGTTTTCAGGTAAAATAAGTCATGGTCAGTGGCGTCCATTTCAATTGGAATACGCTCCGTGATTTCCATGCCATATACTGAGAGCTGATAGACTTTATCCGGATTGTTGGTAAGCAGGCGCATGGTTTTAACACCAAGATCTTGTAAGATCTGTGCACCAATAAAGTATTCCCGCATATCCCCGGGAAAGCCAAGGGCAAGATTGGCTTCCAGAGTATCCATTCCCTTATCTTGAAGTGCATAGGCACGCAGTTTATGGATTAGCCCAATTCCGCGGCCCTCCTGACGCATGTAAAGCAGAATGCCTCTTCCTTCTTTTTCAATTTTCATCATAGCAGCTATAAACTGCTGTCCGCAGTCACAGCGCATAGAACCAAACGCATCTCCAGTCAGACATTCGGAATGGACACGACATAACACATCTTCCCCATCTCCAATCTCACCTTTGACTAAGGCGATATGATGCTCTCCGTTAAGCTTACTGATGTATCCATATGTTCTGAAATTACCATACTTTGTAGGCATAAGAGTGCTGGTTACCCTTTCCACAAGTTTATCATGTTTTTTACGATAGTCCTGTAATGCTTTGATGGTAATCATTTTGATTCCCCATTTTTGAGCCAGTTCTATAAGTTCTGGCGTACGCATCATGGTACCGTCCTCTGCCATAATCTCGCAGCAGAGACCGCATTCCTTTAATCCGGCCAGCCGCATCAAGTCCACGGTAGCTTCCGTGTGTCCGTTGCGATCCAATACCCCATTTTTCTTCGCGCAAAGCGGAAACATATGGCCAGGACGGCGAAAATCCTCTGGCTTGGCATCCTCTGCCACGCATTTCAATGCTGTTAAGCTACGTTCTGCAGCCGAAATACCGGTGGTGGTATCTATATGGTCGATGGATACTGTAAACGCTGTTTCGTGGTTATCCTTGTTATCCCTGACCATCTGAGGAAATTGTAGTTTCTGACAAAGGGCTTCACTCATAGGCATACAGATTAGGCCCTTTCCATGAACCGCCATGAAATTTACATTTTCGGTGGTAGCAAACTCGGCGGCACAAATAAAGTCTCCTTCGTTTTCCCGATCTTCATCGTCAGTAACCAGTATGATTTTTCCAGAGAGAAGGTCTTTAAGCGCTTCTTCGATGGTGTTAAATTGAAACATATTAATTCCTCCTAAAAGCCGTGCTTTGCAAGAAAACCGGCTGTGATATTGTTGTTTGGCATTTCTTTTCCCATCAGGCGCTCTACATATTTGCCAATGCAGTCATTTTCCAAATTGACCACATCCCCAATGCGGCGATGGGATAGGGTTGTAAAGGTAGCCGTGTGGGGAATGATGGAAACCTGGAAGCTGTCTTTAGTAACCCTCGCCACGGTCAGACTGATTCCGTCAATAGCAATGGAGCCTTTTTCTATGATGTAATGAAGAACCTGTAAGGGTGCTTTTAACGTGAACCAAACAGAGTTATCATCTTGGCGGATGTCTGATATTGTGCCGGTGCCATCAATATGCCCGGAAACAATATGTCCGCCAAACCTCCCGTTTGTTGACATGGCTCGTTCCAGATTAACATAGCTTCCAATCCTTAGAGTCCCAAGGGAAGATCGGTTTAAAGTTTCAGGCATCACGTCAGCGGTAAAACCACCAGGGGAAGTGGAAGTAACAGTAAGACAGACACCGTTCACAGCAATGCTGTCGCCAAGATGGATGTCTTCCATGACCTTTGATGCCTGAACGGAGAGGATAGCAGAACGTGTTCCTTTTTTCACACCCTGAATTTTGCCAACTTCTTCAATCAATCCTGTAAACAAGATAACACCTCGCTTTCTAATAAAATATCATTACCAATGGGTGTGATGACTGGCTTACTCAGGAAAAAGGCCCCTTCGGGACAATCCACTCCCAAACCTTCTACTGGGGTCTTTCCGCTGCCACCAAATAGCTTGGGCGCTACATATGCCTGCACCTTACTAACGATGCCACTTTGCAGAGCAGACCAATTCAATGTGCCCCCACCTTCCAGCAAAAGGCTGTCAATCTGTCGTTCCCCAAGTCTTCGCATCAAGCTGCTTAAATCAATGTAATTCTCTTTTTTTCTAATCACCATAATTTCACAACCTGCCTCCAGATACGGCTGATGTCTGCTAACATCCGTTATTGAAGTAGCAATGATAGTAGAAGCCATATGAGTGGTGGTGACAATCTTCGCTCCAAGCGGAGTTCTAAGGTTCGTATCGCAAATGATGCGAAGTGGATTTTTACTGTCTGTAAGCCGACAGGTCAGCATTGGGTCATCTGTAAGTACGGTCCCTACGCCAACCATAATAGCGGAGTAGCGGTGCCGATCCTCGTGAACACGCTGGCGCGCCTCTTCACCTGTAATCCACCTAGATTTACCGGTGTGGGTGGCAATTTTTCCGTCCATGGTCATGGCGTATTTCATGATAACATAGGGCGTTTTGTTTTGAATGTAATGGAAAAAGCTTTCGTTTAGCTTGTCGCATTCTTCCTTTGCAACATTCTCTACGACTTCAATCCCGTGAGAACGAAGGATGGAAATGCCTTTTCCGGCCACCAGTGGATTTGGGTCATAAGAACCGACCACCACACGACTGATGCCACTTTCAATGATCGCATCAGTACAAGGAGGGGTTCTTCCTTGATGACAACAAGGCTCCAGCGTAACATAAAGGGTGGCACCGATTGCTGATGTCTGACAGTTTGCCAGTGCGTTTCGCTCCGCATGGGGTCCACCAAGTGTTTCATGATAACCTTGCCCAATGATCTTGTCACATTTCACAATGACTGCACCAACCATAGGATTTGGGTTTACCCATCCCTGGCCCTGCCTTGCAAGTTCAATTGCAAGACGCATATATTGGATTTCCTCCATATACACCTCCTTATAATAAAAAATACCCTGAACAAAATGCTCAGGGCAGGAGAAGTTCACGACGGTTTTACCGCGTGGGAAATAGAAGCTGTTTTGCAAAAAAAAACGCCTTGAACATACAATTGTTCAAGGCGTCTTAAAAGCGTATCGCAATCATGTTACTTGGATATAAAAAAGCTCTGAAATGACAATTCATTTCAGAGCATACATTCAAATATCCACGTAAAGACGCGAAACTTCTTATATCTTCTACTATCAGACTTTACTGTCGGCTTCGGAATTTAACCGAATCAACCTTGCGGTTCGTGGGCTATACCACCGGTCGGGAATTACACCCTGCCCCGAAGATTTTATTCAATTATGGTTATTATAGACCCATTGGTTCCATCTGTCAATGAATAAGTGAAAGACCGTCACTTGATATTAAATTTCTTAGCTCTTGCAGATAATTCTCAGCAAAGATACTTAGATGAACCTTGGGATTTGCAATCCAGCCAATTCTCATAGATTCCTTGGTTTGAAGAGGGATGGCAATGATGTTATCTCCATTTAAGTTGCTGTTTAAGACTCCACTGCATATGGTATAACCATTTAGACCGATGAGGAGGTTGAAAAGAGTAGCACGATCGCTGACATAGATGATTTTCTTGCGGGGAACCGTACTTAAGATCTCTTCGGAAAAGTAAAAAGAGTTTTTTTCTCCTTGTTCAAAGGCAAGAAAAGGAAACTCCTCTAAATCAGTCATTGTAACAAAATCCTTTGAGGATAAGGGATGAGAGGAGCTTAGAAACACATGTGGAGAGGCGACAAACAAAGGGTGGAAGATAAGGCCACTGTCCTTAAACAGCTTGCTTAATACATGTTCGTTGAAATCATTCAAATATAAGATTCCCAGCTCGCTTCTATAATTTTTCACATCTTCAATGATTTCATGAGTTCTGGCTTCCCGAAGGGTGAATTCATATTCGTCATTTTCCTGTCTGGATACCAAATTAACAAATGCATTTACTGCAAAGGCATAATGTTGAGTGGAGATGGAACAAATACGTTTTAAGGGTTTCTTGTTTAAATAATGCTGCTCCATTAAGTCAGCCTGCTCCAGAATCTGTCTGGCATAGGATAGGAATTCCGAACCGTCGGAGGATAACGTAATTCCTTTTGAGGTTCTGTTAAATATAGAAACACCGTATTCCAATTCTAACTCTTTCACGGCGTTTGAAAGGCTTGGCTGAGTGATGTAAAGCTGTTTGGCTGCTTCTGAGATAGATCCGCAGTTGACGATGGTAATGATGTAACGTAGCTGCTGTAAGGTCATAATGGCTCCTTTCATCTGTGGTTTTTAGTAGTTTAACACAGATCGATATAGTTTAAAACTATATCAGGCTATAAATTTATAGAATTTTACATTTCTTTCATCATAAGATATTATTTAGGAAAGCAAACAAAATAGGATCTGGAGGAAGAAAATATGAGTCGGACAAAGAATAGAGCCCCTTTTAAATTTGATATTGTTGGTAGTTTTTTAAGACCGGAGTATCTAAAGGAGGCAAGAGAAGGTTTCAATCGTGGAACCGTTACTGCAGAAGAGTTAAGAAAGGTAGAAGATAAAGCTATTACAGAACTGATTGAAAAGCAAAAAGAAGTTGGCCTTCCAGTTATTACAGATGGTGAATTTCGCAGAAGCTGGTGGCATCTTGATTTTATGTGGGGGCTTCAGGGCGTAGAAAAGCTGGAACTTTCTAAGGGTTATGCCTTTCAAGGTGAGGAAACAAGAGGCGAGTCTGCTGGGCTTACTGGTAAAATTTCAGGAGAAAATCATCCGTTTGTGGAACATTTTAAGTTCGTAAAGCTGTTTGAAGATGATAATGTGGTTGCAAGACAGACCATTCCTGCCCCGGCGCAGTTTCTGGCAGAGCTTGAAAGAGGGGATAACTTAAGTAAGACCAGATCCATTTATGAGGATGAGGAAAGCCTGATTTTGGATATTGCAGCCGCTTATCGCACCGTACTTTCAGACCTCTATGCAGCAGGCTGCAGAAACGTACAGTTTGATGACTGTACCTGGGGAATGTTTTGTGATGCCAAGTACTGGGAAGCTAGACAAAGCGGTAAGAAATCCGTGGAAGAGGAAGCGAAAAAGTATGTAAGGATTAACAATCTCGCTACCCAGGGACAGCCAGAAGATCTTGTTATTAACACCCATGTATGCAGAGGAAATTATCACTCTACCTGGGCATCTTCCGGTGGGTATGCTCCCATTGCACCTCATCTATTTGGAGAGGAGAATGTATCAGCTTATTATCTGGAATATGACGATGACCGCTCTGGCGATTTTGAACCTTTAAAGTATGTAGATGGAGAGAAACAGGTTGTTCTTGGTCTCATCACATCAAAATCACCAAAGTTAGAAGAAAAAGAAGAAATCATTGCAAAGATTAGAAAAGCTTCAAAGTATGTTCCTCTGGAGCGTCTTGCATTAAGCCCACAGTGTGGATTTGCTTCTACCGAGGAGGGTAATATCTTAACCGAAGAAGAGCAGTGGAATAAATTAAAGCTGGTGAAAGAAATTTCAGAAGAAGTTTGGTAATAAACTAAAAATGTGCCATAGGAGTGTTTGGCCCCTATGGCACATTTTTAGTTGCAGTAACTGGTATACCAGTGCTTGACAGCAGTCCAGATATCGCTTATTCTAAAAACAGATAAAAATAGGGGGCGAACAATGAGGCTGACAGAACGAAATGTAAAAGAGACTGGGCGGGAATATGCCCTTCGGATGCTAAAAGAGAATATTATTAACCTTGATCTCATTCCAGGAAGCATGTTAAGTGAAAATGAATTATCTGCTGAGATGAACTTGTCCCGAACTCCCGTGAGAGAAGCTTTGATTGAACTATCCAAGGTAAAGATTGTTGAGGTTTATCCGCAGAAGGGAAGTGCGGTTGCATTTGTAGATTACGAATTGGTAGAGGAAGCAAGGTTTATGCGAGATGTCCTGGAGGGGGCAGTTGTTGAACTTGCTTGTCGTATGGCATCGGAGAAAGATATATGGGACCTTAGAGAGAATGTAAGACTCCAAGAATTCTATATGGAAAACCGGTTTCCTGACAAGCTTTTAGAGCTTGATAATGAGTTTCACCAAATGCTGTTTCATATCACCAGCAAGGATCAGGTTTATCATCTCCTTGACAGCATTACTATTCATTTTGATCGAGTGCGAAGAATGTCCCTGGCTGTTGTTAAGGACTTAAAGACGATTTCTGATCACAGGGAAATTGTAGAGGCGATTGCGGCAAAGAATGGAGAAGAAGCAAAACGTCTCATGGAAAAGCATCTATCCAGATATAAATTTGATGAAGAAGCTTTGCGCAAAGAGTATCCAGGATATTTTAAGTGATTTTTTCCATACTATGTAAAGAATGCGGTAATAAAAGGAAGTTTCCTTCTATTACCGTTTTTTATATCCAGATTTTAAGAGGAACTGGAAATCTCTTTTAAATTTGTGCATAATAGATAGAAAAAAAGTTTCAATTTATGTAATTTAAAGATTGAAATACTAGTATACAAGTTGTATACTTGAGACAAGATACAAAATTATTTAGTAAAGGAGGAGTAAGACCATGAAAATGATTATGCGTTGGTTCCCGTTTGGGGATGACAGCGTTACGCTGGCTCAGATCCGCCAGACTCCTGGAGTCTCAGGTGTGGCTACCTGTCTTCCTAAGGTTCCAGTGGGAGAGGTCTGGCCCATTGAGATTTTAAAATCTCTTCGGGATGAGATTCATGAAGCAGGTCTTGAGATGGAGGTAATTGAGAGCGTAAATATTCACGAAGATATTAAAAAAGGCCTGCCGACTAGGGATAAGTATATTGAAGCTTATCAAAAAACTCTGGAGCACTTAAGAGATGTAGGGGTTAAATGTCTTTGTTACAACTTCATGCCAGTGATGGACTGGGCAAGAAGTGATCTCTCCTATGTGACGGAGGATGGCAGCAGTGTAATGGCTTATCGTCATGAAGAAGTGCTTGAGATGAATCCGGAAAAGATGGCAAAAGCAATGGAGGGAAAAGCAAGAGGGTATTCCCTTCCAGGCTGGGAGCCAGAGCGGCTTTCTGCCATGGCTCAGGACATTGAATTCTACCAGAGCATGACAAAAGAGAAGTATTGGGATAATATGAAGTATTTCCTGGATGCAGTCATTCCTTATGCGGAGAAATACGATATTAAGATGGCCATTCACCCAGATGATCCACCATGGCCTCTGTACGGTCTTCCAAAAGTCATAACAAATGCAGAGAATATCAGGACCTTTCTTTCCTTAAATGAAAGTCCATATAACGGGCTGACTTTATGTACAGGAAGCTTAGGAAGTGATTTAAGCAATGATATTCCTGCAATAATGAGAGAGTTTGGAGGAATGAAGCGAATTCATTTTGCACACCTTCGCAATGTAAAGCACATATCTGAAAAGGATTTTGATGAAGCAGCTCATCTTTCTTCCTGCGGTGACTTAGATATGTATGAAATCGTAAATGCTCTCTATGAGTCTGGATTCGAAGGATATATCCGCCCGGATCACGGCCGTATGATATGGGGAGAGCAGGCTCGTCCAGGTTATGGTCTGTATGACCGTGCCATCGGTGCAAATTACCTGTTAGGATTATGGGAGGCAGTTGACAAATCTCATAGAAACAAAAGATAGGAGGGAAATAATATGAAATTAGATCGTTCTTGTTTGAAAAACCGGGAAGCATTTGAAGCGATTTCTGTAAAGCTTCCAAGCTTTGATTGGGACCAGATGGTACAGGCTACGGAGGAGGCACCAAGATGGATCCACTTTGGTGCAGGAAATATCTTTAGAGGTTTTATTGCGGAACTGCAGCAGCGTCTTTTGGAAGAAGGACTGGAAAAGAGCGGAATCATCGCAGCTGATACCTTTGATTTTGACATCATTGATAAAATATACCGTCCCTATGATAACATGACCATGATGGTACGTTTAAAACCCGATGGCACTATGGAACGGGAAGTAATCGCAAGCATTGCAAAAGGATTAAAGGCCGATATCAGCAATCAAGAGGATTTTGGTTCCCTGGTAAAAGCATTTAAGAATCCTTCCCTCCAAATGGTGAGCTTTACCATAACAGAAAAGGGATATGCTCTTACAGATTTTAAGGGAGAATTATTTCCTTTTGTAAAGAAAGATATGGAAGCCGGCCCAGATAAGGCAACTCATGCCATGAGCGTGGTAACCGCCCTTCTTTTAGAGAGATTTCAGGCGGGTGGATTTCCACTTGCACTGGTCAGCATGGATAACTGCAGCCACAATGGTGAGAAGCTTAAATCCAGCGTCGTTACCATTGCCAAGGCATGGGTAGATGCTGGCTTTGCACCAGTAGAATTTGAGGCTTGGGTAGAAGATGAAAATAATATATCCTTCCCTTGGTCCATGATTGATAAAATCACACCAAGACCAGCAGAGGTAGTGGAAAAGGCACTGGAGGCAGACGGAATTGAAGATATGGCACCAGTCATCACAAGCAAGAACACTTACATCGCCCCCTTTGTAAATGCTGAGGTTCCCCAGTATCTTGTAGTAGAAGATCGTTTCCCAGCCGGCAGACCAGCCCTTGAAAAAGCAGGCGTCTATATGACTGACAGGGAAACGGTAAACAAAACGGAGCGGATGAAGGTGACCACCTGCTTAAATCCACTTCATACTGCACTTGCCGTGTATGGCTGCCTTTTGGGATATGAAAGCATTGCGGCTGAGATGAAAGATAAAGAATTAAAAGCTCTTGTGGAGCGAATCGGATACGTAGAAGGAATGCCAGTGGTAACAGATCCTGGTATTTTAAAACCAGTGGATTTCTTAAAAGAAGTCATTGAATACCGTCTCCCTAATCCATTCATTCCAGATACACCTCAAAGAATTGCTACTGACACAAGCCAGAAGATTTCCATTCGCTTTGGTGAGACCATTAAGGCTTACTTAGAAGAAGATAACCTTGATGTAGATAGCCTGACCGCCATTCCCCTTGCCATTGCCGGCTGGCTTCGTTATTTACTTGGCGTGGATGACAAAGGAAATACAATGGAGATCAGCAGTGATCCCATGCTTTCAGAGTTAAAGGATCAGTTAAAGAATATTAAGTTTGGGGATGGAAATTCCATAAAGGATGAACTTAAGGGAATCTTATCAAGCCCTATCCTTTTTGGTACAGATCTTGTAAAAGCTGGCCTTTCTGAAAAAATAGAAGTGATGCTTCGTAAAATGCTTGCTGGACCAGGAGCGGTTCGTAAAACGTTACAAGAATATTTAAACTCCGCTGATTGAATTAAACTCCTTGCTGTGCTAAAATAAGACATGCGTTAAAACATGTTTGAAAGGCAGACAGACCATGAATATACAAATCTTTGGAGCCAAGAAATGCTTTGATACCAAGAAGGCAGAACGGTATTTTAAGGAACGCGGCATCAAGTACCAGCTCATAGACATAAAGGAAAAGGGTTTAAGTAAGGGAGAATATCAAAATGTTAGACAGGCCGTTGGAGGCAGGGATGCTTTGCTTTGTATGGACTGCCGGGATCAGGATGCGCTTGCCCTTATAAAATATTCCCCGGACGAGGATAAGGACGAAAAAATCCTGGAAAACCAACAGGTTTTAAAGACTCCTATTGTTAGAAACGGAAAGCTGGCGACTGTGGGCTATAAGCCTGAGATTTGGAAGAGTTGGGAATAGAGGAGGCGCAATGAGAAAACCGGAAAAAGGACAGAAGTGGGTATTTAACAAGGACATTCAAGGCGAACAGGCCTCAGAAGGCGTGGAAAGAAAAGTACTTGCCTATGGAGATGAGATGATGTGCGTGGAAAATCATTTTCAAACAGGTGCCGTTGGAGCCCTTCATCATCATCCTCACACACAAATCACCTATGTGGCAAGCGGCAAATTTGAGTTTACCATAGGGGAAGAGACAAAGGTTGTGGAGGCAGGAGATACCCTGTTAAAGCAAAATGATATTGTTCACGGCTGTGTTTGTTTAGAAAAAGGAATCCTTGTTGATATTTTTACCCCAATGAGGGAAGACTTTTTATAAGTGGTGTGTTCATGAAAAAAGTATAAAGCTATTGATAAAAATGGTATAATATGCTATAAATGATACACATTGTGATTAAAGGAGGTGATTTTAGTGGCAAAGTATGTTTGTGAGCCATGCGGATACGTATACGATCCAGAAATCGGAGATCCAGATTCCGGTATTGAGCCAGGTACAGCATTTGAAGATATCCCAGATGATTGGGTTTGTCCAGTTTGCGGTGTAGGTAAAGATATGTTCGTAGTAGAAGAATAAGTGATAAAACCTTCAAACGGTTGATGAGTAATCAGCCGGATTGAAGGTTTTATTTTATTCCGTTGGGATCAATCGTTCAAACAGGCGGTTAACCTCCACCTGTCCGTAGCCCCAAACATTATTTGGATAGGCATAAGCAGGGTTACGGGTAGCACCGCTTATCATAAGCCTTCCTGCATCGTTTCCAGTCATTCTGAGATAGTTTTCTTTAACAATGGCCCATTCAAAAACCATGGCAATGATTCCAGCAGCATGAGCAGCAGCGGCTCCTGTACCAGTAGCAGTACCGTATAAATTTCCAGGGACTGCACAGGTGACCTGGAATCCCGGTGCTGCAATATCAGGTTTAATCTGTCCGGTCCTGGTGTAACCCCTCCCAGAGGTGGAAAGGATGCTGTCATTATTTTGATTATAAGCGGTTACGGTCAGAGCATGCCTGGTGTTTCCAGGGGAAGTAATGGTGGTATCCGGATTTGAATTTAAGAAGAAGGTGCCATTGGATAAAAGGTCACCTGCAGGGAGCCAGGAATGAAACGAAAAAGGCTCGTTTTCTCTAGCCTGAATGCGCAGATACCAGATCCCTGGCAAGGGATTGTTAAAGCGCAAAAGAATCATCTGATCTCCTGTTTTTTCTTCAAAAATAGAATTATTTACGTAGGTAGTCGTCTGATTGAAGATGAAGCTAAATCTCCTGCACTGATTAATTGTGGGGAATATAGGCTGTGTGGATTCCCGGTTTGGAGAAGAAATATCAATGGTAAGTCTGGCAGGGGAAAAGGACCAGATTTCCATAGAAAACATAGTATCACTTTCTCCAATCCTTAATTCTACATCATTATAAAACGGTGGAGCTGTAGTTGCGTTAAAATAATGTCTCTGGTCGCCGCCTTCGTTTCCGGCAGATACAGCGACTCCATTACCAGGAAGAAGTGTGAGATGGTCCAGGTAATCGCTAATTGGACCTCTTCCTGTATGCCCACCCTGACTGCTTCCCATGGCGATGCATATAACGATAGGCCGATTATAGCGTGCTGCAACGGTTACCGCATATCGTGCCCCCAGAATAATATCGGATTCCTGATAGCATACCTTGTTTTCTGGTACAAAAAAGATAGCCTTTAAGTTCTCTTTGGCATTTTTAAGTTTTATTATGATGAATTCAGCCTTGGGGACCACACCCTGAAAAGACTCATCTATGTTTGGACTGCCTGCCAGAATGCTGGCAATGGCCGTCCCGTGTCCGTTTTCATCCGTGGTTGGCACTATGGAAAGAGGATCCTCAGAGGTTAATGCAGCATTGATTTGCTCTTTGCTGTATTCAGATCCAAAGGTAAATTCATTTGGTATGGTTCCGGTTTGCACCGTCTGATCCCATATGGATACAATTCGGGTGGTACCATCGCTGTTTCTGAATGCTGGATGCCTGTAGTCAATACCCGTATCAATAACAGCTACTAACACCCCATTTCCAAACAAAGCAAGATTTGGATTATTCTGAACGGTATTTACACCGGATTTCTCAATGCTGATGGTGGAGGTTTGCGTATAGAGGGCAGGAAAACTGCTGTAAGAATGCCGCCCTAAATCACAGGGATTAGGGGTTCCAATGGGAACATGGAGCAGCGAATTTTGCCTATTTAAATATGTAACGTTGTCACCGGTATCGTAAGTCGGTGCCAAAGCCGTAGTGATCAATAAGTCATAGAAGCCGTTATCTAGAATTTTGGACAAAATCAACCCCCCTGCCAAGTTAGCAAAGTATATGCTATATATTATGCAGGGGGGCTTAGATTATGAGTTTTAGCTGTTGGTTTGTGGGGCGCTGGCCTCTGGTCCTTTGGATTCCTCTGTAGGTTTTGCTTCAACAGAAGGAACCTGTGTGGTATCCGTACTTGTTGTCACATTTGGTATAAAGTTTGATTTTCCAGCCTTCTTTAGATATTCAATGATTCCCTTTGCATCGGCTTCTCCAAGTGCCTTATATGATTCTTCTGTTGAAAGATATGATGTCAGGTCACTGGTATGGTTTAAAAATCCGTGTTCAATGATAAAACCTCTGATGCCATACATCTGGGAGTAACGTGGGATTGCATAATAATCGGCCATGCTTCCGTCAGGGAACAAGGTTCCGTTTTGAGAATCTCTAAGAATCAGACCCCGGTTATGGAGACCAATAGAGCTTAGCTGGTTTAAAATAGTATTAGCAGCATCCTGGGACTGCAGGGCAAGTTCATTGTTGAAACGACCAGTTTTTGGTGCCATGGAACTTACGCCGTAGGCATTCTTAGTGGTTCCGTTGCCAGGAGCAGAGTCTACGTGCTGGCTGACAAACAAATCTGCTTTAACGGAAGCGGCTAATGCGGCACGCTGTTCCAGTGGTACGGTTTTTTCCACACTGTCTTTTGTTAGTAAGACAATATAATCCGTGTTTTCTTCCAGGTACTTCTTTGTATAAGTGGAAATTTTCATATTGATTTCATCTTCGTAATACTTCACTCCATTATATTCGAAGTTGCAACCAGAATAATGACCATTTACCTTCCCGTGTCCTGGATCTAAAACTACCACTAATTTAGAGGAACGGTTAGCTCCAGGTCCGATGAGGGGAGCACTTATTTTAGAAACTGGAGGAGCAAACGCAGGTCCGATTTCCTCTTCTGCCCATGCAGTAGACATAGCTGTGGTGGAAATAAGAGTTGCCAGTAATAAGGCACTGGCGGAAGCCGTTAATACGTTTTTAAAATTGATCATGACAGATCCTCCCGAATATTAGCATTTTATCTCATATTATAACACTTTTGGAAAGAATTTGTAAATGGTCTTATTTGATTTCTTTCTATCTTGTGATAAAATGGACAAGCAGAAAGAAAGCAAGAGAGAGAGGCAATTCCATGAAATTATATTTTGCACCTATGGAGGGGATTACCGGGTACATTTACCGCAATGCCCACTATAAGTTTTTTAAAGATATAGATGTTTATTTTACCCCGTTCATAGTACCAAACCAAAATCGGTTATTTCCTTCCAAAGAGAAAAACGATATACTGCCGGAGCATAACGAGGGAATTAACGTCGTCCCACAAATTTTAACCAATAAGGGGGAGGATTTCATATGGGCAGCAAGAGAACTATCACAGTACGGTTACCAGGAAGTTAATTTAAACCTGGGCTGTCCGTCAGGAACGGTAGTGTCAAAAGGAAAAGGATCTGGATTTTTAAGTGAACCAGAAAAATTAGATCATTTTCTAGAGGAAGTTTTCTCAGCTCTTGATATGAAGATATCCATTAAAACCAGAATCGGAAGAGATCATCCGGACGAGTTTAGCCATTTAATGGAAATCTATAATAAGTATCCATTGAGTGAGCTGATTATTCATCCCAGGGTCCAAAAAGATTTTTACAAAAACCAGCCAAACCTTCCGGTGTTTAAGGAAGCCTTTTTATCAAGCAAAAATCCCATTTGTTTTAATGGGAATTTATTTGAACGTCAGGATTATGAAAGGATCACCATTGAATTTCCAACCCTTGACCGGGTTATGATGGGGAGAGGATTAATTGCCAACCCCGGGCTAGCGAAAGAGTTTAAAAATGGAAACCGTCCAGACAAAGAACTTTTTAGAGCCTTTCATGATGAGGTGCTGCAAGGATATCAGAAGGTCATTTCAGGAGATCGGAATGTCTTATTTAAGATGAAAGAGCTATGGGCATATCTAATACAAAGCTTTGATGCTGGAGACAAGCACGTTAAGAAAATCCGCAAAGCACAGAATCTGTTTGATTACCAAAATGCAGTGGATGCTCTTTTTCGGGATTTGGATTTAAAATGGAATATTTTGTGATTGGATAGTTGAATTTAACTACATCTTGTGGTATATTTTTATAGTACATCTAATAACAGTTATTGGTATTAATATATGTTCTATAGAATGGTGGGAATAATCAATGGATATAAAAGATAACTATAAAGAACTTTTACAACTATTTCAGGAGCTTCCAAAGCTTAATGATACACTAAAGAGTATAGAAGAGAAGTGGGAGGAACCTTCCTATAGCCTTACCCTTCTTTGTGATAAATTCAAGACGTTTTATAAAGGGGAAGAAAGTCTATCCAATCGGTTTAAATTGCTGATACAGGCTGCCGTGGAACTGACCACCCAGGAGGCACCTGACTGGGAGTACATTGGTGCAAGGTTATTGATGCTTCAATTTGAAGAAAATCTTAACTTAGAGCTAAAAAAACAAAATATAAAATGTTTCTATGATAAAATATATTCTCTAACAGAGGAAGGTCTCTACGGAGATTATATACTGGAACATTATAAGAAGGAAGAAGTTGACCGCTATGAGGCATACATAGTTGGCTCCAGAAATCATCTTTTTAATTATTCAGGATTGGAGCTGTTACTTAGCCGATACGTAATAAGAAACCATCACAATGTGCCCCTGGAGACACCACAGGAGATGTTTCTTGGCATTGCCATGCATCTTGCTATGGAAGAGAAAACAGACCGGGATGGCTGGGTAAAGCGTTTTTATGATATGCTCAGTTCATTAAAGGTGACCATGGCTACGCCCACGTTATCCAATGCCAGAAAGCCTTATCACCAATTGTCTTCCTGCTTTATCGATACGGTACCGGATAGTCTGGATGGAATCTATCGAAGTATAGATAGTTTTGCGAAAGTAAGCAAATTTGGAGGCGGCATGGGACTTTACTTTGGTAAGGTACGGGCTGCCGGAAGTACCATACGTGGGTTTAAGGGAGCAGCAGGAGGTGTAATCCGCTGGATAAAGCTTGCCAATGACACAGCAGTAGCCGTAGATCAATTGGGAGTGCGTCAGGGTGCGGTAGCCGTATATTTAGATGCCTGGCACAAGGACTTGCCGGAATTTCTTGCCATAAGAACCAACAATGGGGATGACCGCATGAAAGCTCATGACGTGTTTCCAGCCGTATGTTATCCCAATTTGTTTTGGAAGCTTGCAAAGGAGAATATAGAAGGGGACTGGCATCTGATGTGCCCCCACGAGATTCTTACGATAAAGGGCTGGGCTCTGGAGGATTCTTATGGATCCCAGTGGGAGGAGCGCTATTACGACTGTATCAACGACAGCCGGATTCAAAAGCGAGTGATCCCCATTAAGGATATTATCCGCCTTGTGTTAAAAAGTGCTGTAGAGACAGGAACACCCTTTGCCTTTAACCGGGACATTGTAAATGAAGCAAACCCTAACAGTCACAGCGGCATCATCTATTGCAGCAATCTCTGTACAGAAATCGCTCAAAATATGAGCGGAGTAGAAGAGATGGAGCAGCGTTATGAGACCATCAATGGTGAGACTGTTGTGGTTACAGTCACAAAGCCTGGAGACTTTGTAGTTTGCAATCTGGCAAGCCTTTCGCTGGGAAAGATTGACCTAAAAGATTCAGAGGAGTTAACACAGCTTACCAGGAGTGCTATAAGAGCTCTTGATAATGTGATTGATCTGAATTTCTTTCCCGTTCCTTATGCAAAGATTAACAATCACCGTTACCGGCCAATCGGACTGGGGGTAAGCGGTTACCATCATATGCTGGCAAAGAATAAGATCTCATGGGAGTCTGAAGAACATCTGGAATTTGCAGACCGAATTTTTGAAGCGATTAATTTTGCAGCCATTGAAGCTAGTTGCGATATTGCTAAAGAAAAAGGCAGCTATGAAAAATTTGAAGGCAGTGACTGGGAGACTGGAGCCTATTTTATAAAACGAGACTATAACTCACCAAAATGGAATCTCCTGCGTCAAAAAGTAGGGGACTCAGGTATGAGAAATGGTTGGTTGATAGCCATAGCGCCTACCAGCAGCACCAGTATGATAGCTGGCACTACGGCAGGTCTTGATCCGGTCATGAGCCGGTATTACCTGGAAGAGAAGAAAAATGGTCTTGTTCCTCGTGTGGCTCCAGGTCTGACACCCGAAACCTTCTGGAGATATAAAAATGCACATCTGATTGATCAGAAGTGGTCCATTCAGGCAGCAGGGGTTCGCCAAAGACACATAGATCAGGCTCAGAGCATGAATCTTTATATTACCAATGACTATACCTTGCGCCAGGTACTAAACCTTTATATTCTGGCATGGGAATTGGGCGTAAAGACCCTGTATTATGTTCGGTCAAAGAGTCTGGAAGTAGAGGAATGCGAGTCCTGCTCCAGCTAAATTGTCACATCCAATATATAAGTACAGAGAAGGGAGCAGGATACCTGTATGGAACAATTAAAAAAACGACCGTTATTTAATCCAGATGGAGACACTGATGTAAGAAAACGTCGGATGATAAACGGCAATACGACGAATCTCAATGATTTTAACAATATGAAATATTCCTGGGTAAGTGACTGGTATCGTCAGGCCATGAATAATTTTTGGATACCGGAAGAAATCAATTTAGGAAAGGATACCAAGGATTATCCACTTTTAAGCAAGCCGGAGCGAAGAGCTTATGATAAGATCTTGTCTTTTCTAGTATTTTTAGACAGCATACAAACGGCAAATCTTCCCGCCATCGGAGAATATGTGACCGCCAATGAGATTAATCTTTGTCTTTCCATTCAGACCTTTCAGGAGGCCGTTCATAGCCAGAGTTATAGCTATATGCTGGACTCTATCTGCGAACCGCAGACCAGGAATGAGGTATTATACCAGTGGAAAAGTGATCCTTATCTTCTGAAACGAAATACATTCATTGGCAACCTTTACAATGAATTTCAAACGGATAAAAGTTCTTTTGCTTTTTTGAAGGTAGTAGTTGCTAATTATATTTTGGAAGGAATTTATTTCTACAGCGGATTTATGTTCTTTTATAATTTAGGCCGGAACCAAAAGATGACGGGCTCCTCTCAGGAAATCCGTTATATCAATCGGGATGAGAATACTCATTTATGGTTGTTTCGCAATATGATATTAGAACTTGCTAAGGAGGAACCACAGTTATTTACAAAAGAATGTGTGGAAACCTACCGCGATATGATCCGTGAAGGCTGCGAGCAGGAGATGGAGTGGGGCTGTTATGCCATCGGTGATGAAGTACCAGGATTAACCGCTCAAATGATCACAGATTACATTAAGTATCTTGGGAATCTGCGTTGTGCAAGCCTTGGCTGGGAACCCGTATATGAAGGCTATGACAGGGAGCCAGAGAGCATGTCCTGGGTCAGTCAGTACAGCAATGCTAATTTAATTAAAACAGATTTTTTTGAAGCTAGAAGTACAGCTTATGCAAAGAGCAGTGCATTAATCGACGATTTATAATAGAAGAATGAACCCAGCTAAAGCGGCTACCTTGACAAACTTTTTTTTTCATGTTACTATAACAATACTCTCATAGAAGAGTACCAGTTAGGGGCAGTACTGGTTTCGACAGGGGCTATGCAGCTGGTGAAGCTATCCGTATGCGATGCGTCAAATGGCAAACTTAAATTTAAACGCTAACAATAATAAATTAGCTTTAGCAGCGTAAGCTGCTTGTCGGCCTTAAGGCACTCACACTTTAAGATCCCGGCATCGACTATGTGAGAAACGACGTGTACAAAGCTTTGAGTATACGGTCGTATTATGAAGCTACTAAAGCTGTAAGGGTGTCAGCTCCCGTACAGTGGAGGGAATGTCAATAAACTGACTATGATAGTAGAAGAACAGGGAATTAGTTTTTGGACACGGGTTCAAATCCCGTCTGCTCCACTCATTTAGAACTCTTGTAAATGCGCGAAAGTCTTGTATTTACAGGGGTTCTTTTATTTTGTGAATGTTTGAATCTTTTTGGATTAGTCTGGTAAGAGAAAAACTATGTAAAGCCGTTCAGCATTGCGAGTGCTGAGCGGCTTTTGCTATTTTAAACATTATCTATGATATTCAACTACTTTAACAACGTTCTCATCCCATAAATTTACACCGGGAGTAGTATCAACCTTCTGTGACTCCCTCCAGACATCTAAAGCTGCAAGAAGACTATTTGACCACTAGAAATTGAGAATGTAAAATGTATTATAGCCGTAAAAATCGAGCCAATCGCTTACGGAGAGTGTATTATATGTATCTGATTGGAACGGAGCATAGCACATTGGTGAGTTTTTAAATTAGTGAAATAGTGCTAGATTTGTTTGGTAAGGATACCGATTGTTCAGATTGATATGAGATGATATTATAAATGCATTCTAAAACATAAATCAAGTGCCGAAATCCCAGAATACTATAATCGATTATATTTAATAATTTATAAGTCATTTGTTATACTCAGAGGGCTTTTTTTCTGCACTTTATTTATTGATTTGGAATAATTATAACAACATTAATTATAAAAGATAAATTTTGGAGGGATATTGTATGAAGAAGATAAGCAAATTATTAAGCTTTGTAATTGTATTAATGGCAGTATTAACATCCTATTCTTCTATTGGTTTTGCTGCAGTTACGAAGCAATTAGATTTATCTAATTGGAAGAGTGTCATATTAGCAAATTCTAGTGATCCTCAACCTAATTGGAAATTAGACTCTACTAAAACTTCAGTAACACAAACGGTAAATGCTAAAGCTTCAGCCTTTCTAAGTGATATCGAGTGCAATAATGCTAAAATACAAGGAAATTTTAGTGTTAATACTACTTCAGATGATGATTTCATAGGGTTTGTTTTTGGATATAAAGATATAGGCCATTATTATTTGTTTGATTGGAAAAAATTAAGTCAAGATTCTGCAAAACAAGGAATGAGCGTTAAGCTCATAAATACAGATGATTCAGTTAGTAATGCTGATTTGTGGATTACATCAGGAAGTAAAAATAAAGTCACTTCTTTGTATAGTAATAATATTGGATATAAAGAAAATATTGTATATAATTTTATTTTAAATTTTACAGGTGAGGGAAGCTTTAATATCGTTGTAAAAGAGGGAGATAAAATTTTAGCTAATATAACAATTAATGATAGCACGTATACATCAGGTAAATTTGGATTTTATAATTTTTCTCAGAGTATGGTTAGATATAGTGGTTTTACAATGGAAGAATTACCAACAGCTTTAAAATCCATTGGCGGCGATTCTAAAGTGAATCTAACATGGGACACGCTAACCGATGCTACAAGCTATACCGTTAAACGTTCCGCAACCTCAGGAGGTCCATATACACCAATAGCAACAGATGTAAAAGATGCTACGTATATAGATACAGATGTTACGAACGGAACTACATACTATTATATAGTAACTGCAATCGTTGATGGCAGGGAAAGCGGTAATTCTAATGAAGCGATGGCCACTCCAGAGGCATCTCAAATACCTCCCTCAGCGGAAGCTAAATTAAAAGTAGTTTTAGAAGTATCTGAAACTCTCCGATTGAGTGTGGATGACAACCTAAATATTAATACTCAAATGACATGGTCTTCCTCAGAACCAACGGTTGCTACAGTAAATGACAAAGGTATAGTAACAGCTTTGGTACCTGGTAATACAGTTATAACAGTTAAGAGTAAGGATGGATCCTATACAGATTACATAAATGTATTAGTTGTAGAAAATGCAGACGATTACAGACTTGCTATTGATTTAAAAGTTGGAGAGACGGCCAGATTGACAGCAGATGATTTCACTAACACAGCAAATATTACATGGGCTCCTATGGATTCATCAATAGCCAATGTAACCAGCAAAGGAAAAGTTACAGCGCTCAGTAAAGGATTGGTTTTAATTAGTGCAAAGGATGCAGACGGAAACATTATTGGTAATGTCTATGTTAGAGTAAGAGAATAGTTTGATAAAAGGCGGGTCCAGTATAGCGAGCCCGCCTTTTATCGTTACTGAGTGAGTTGTATTACACGAAATTAAAAATCTTTTGTAGAGAAAGAACTCTGCCATTTGCTTTTCTCTATTTATCTACACTTTGTATTAAAAAAATATTATTCGTTTGAATATTTCTTAAAGTCATCATCCATGATATAGTATTTTCAATAGATCGTTTTGGTCATAATCCTCATCAGTATCTAGTTCGAGCAGGCAAACATCTTTTTGCTTTACCCATTAGATCAAAAAGAGCAGACACGGTTAAGCATTTACTTTTCATCTGTGATATATTGTTTTAAGGAAAGGAATCGTTATGCACGCATGGGAAGCCATACAAAAAACGCTGAACCACATGGAAGAACATCTCGGTGAAGAAATTAGAATTGAAGAATTAGCAGAGATTGCTGGTTTGTCCCTGTTTTATTATCAGAGATTATTTACACGGCTGGTAAAAGTATCGGTTCGAGATTATATAAAGTTGCGACGATTGGCAAAGTCTGTTTCTATGCTATGTGATAAAGAGAAGCGCATTATCGACATTGCAATGGAATACGGTTTTAGTAGTCACGTAACCTATACACGAGCCTTTAAAGAAACCTATGGGATCACCCCTTCACAATACCGAGACAAACAGATTGGCGTTCAGAATTTTGACAAGCCCGATTTATTGCTTGGTTATCTAGTGGTTGATGAGGGGGTACCGCTGATTAGCGATGGCTTGGTTTTGGAAATGAACCGTAAATTTCTTGAAGAACCAATTGATTTTCTTGGCATTACAGGATATTATCCATTTAAACACGGTAAAATGTTCGGGGAAAGAACCGGTGTTGATGTGGTTGGTGAGATCTGGGACAGGTTTTTATTGAATCTTCCGAGTATCCCTCATATCTCTGGAGGCCGCTGGATTGGCGTTTCTTATCACGGTGATGCGCCAGATGGTTATTCCAGTTACTTTATTGGTACAGAAAGCAAAAAAGGTGAGGAAAACCATGGATTTACAAAGTGGCAGCTACCCATACGAGAATATGTTCTATGCGGTTTTGAATCGGAAAATCACGAACAGATGATAATTTGTTTAGGTAAGGCAATGAGATACACTCGATTTTGGTTAAAAAAGCATAATCTTATTGCCGATGGATTTTTCCCTGAAGTGTATTATAAAAGTAAATCTGACATTACTTATGTTGAGTTGTGGATTCCTTTCAAGAAACGAGAAAAATAAAATATTTGTATTGGAGGAAAACAAATGAACAATTACGAAGAAGGATTAAGATTAATTGAAGAAAAGTTCGGAGGTGGCAAAGACAATATTATTTCTCTTGCGACCATTGCACGGGAGCCAGGTGCTAACGGAATTCCCCGCCCAGTGGTACGCAGCGTGGATGCCTATTATGAAGACGGTACATTTTATGCTGTCGTGAATGGTAAGTCAAACAAAATAAAACAAATCGCTCTAAATCCAGAAGTTTCAGTTTCAGGTTGTTTGGAGATGTTTACCGCAAATGGAATAGGTGAAAACCTCGGTTGGGTGCTTGAACCAAATAATGCTGAGATTAGAACCAAGCTTCGTACAACCTTTGCCGATTGGTATGATAAGGTTAATAATGAAAAGGATGAAAATTGTTGTATATTAGCAATTCATCTCTCTAAAGGGACATTAAACATAAACCATTGGGAAAAATTATATCACATAGATTTTGTGAATAAGACTGATATGAAAAATGGGGGTATTTTTTAAAAAGCTAATATTCCGTCTATATTATTAAAAAAGTTTAGCGTTTGCTAGGCTTTTTTATTTTGTGTGGTATTTCGTGTTGCATAGATCAATTGAATTCCTGTATAATGATAAAAAAGCTTAGAGGAGAAAAAATGGAAGTGAATTCTCTGACATCAGTTATAAGAGAGCAAACAAAAAGAGCCTTGTGGGAAGTAAAGAATGTAATCGATTGTGTTACAGATGAATTATGGGATAAAAACTACTGTGACACGCCATGTTGGAAGCACATCTATCATATGCTTTATTCTTTAAATACGTGGTTTATCAATCCACGGGATCCATTATTTATAGCTCCAGAAATTCATGAAAAGGATCTAAACAATCTGGATGCTGTATCCTCAAAACAACTTTCAAGAGTGGAGATCAATGCTCTATATAAAGAAATAGAATTAAAGATAAATAGGTATCTGAATCAATTATCAGATGATGAATTATTAGAAAATCCGCCATGCTGTGAGTATAACAGATTCACATTGATATTAGGGCAGCACCGGCATCTTCATACTCATATGGGCATGATCATGGGATTTATAATTGATGATACCGGCTTATGGCCAAGAGTATTAGGGTTAGAGACACCTTTCCCAACTGAGCCTTACAAACAATACTTTTAAATAATGAAAGAAGAGAATATCTAGTTAGCTCAATTGAGAAAGAATTTATAAATAGTTTCAAAATATAACTATAATAATTTACAGGGGGATTCATTGAATGGAAAAGCAATTAGAATTGGTAGCAAAGTCTTATGATAGAGCAATTGATTTGGGGAGGAAAGGCATCGATGATTATAACCAACTTCCTGAGCATATAAAAAATGATCCTGGTTACCCGTTGTATCAAAAAATGAGAGAAGAGCAATCCCTTTCTGATAGTGGGAGACAAGAAATCGTTGACTATCTATCGCCGGCAGTTGGTATGAATTTCATTGACCTTGGTTGTTGCTTGAATTTGAGGTTTTGTGGATATAAAGACTGGGCTTCCACCTATCATGGAGTAGATATAAGCAGTAAAACCATTGAGTTACTACATGAGTTTGTAGAAAAGTATGAATTGAAAATCGGTTCTTTACAGTGTTGTAGTATGCACGAAACTCCATATGAAACAAGCTATTTTGACATAGGAGCTTGTATTGGCTCATTGGAATATTTTGAAAAAGACTTTGTAGAAAAGGTAATAATGGAAGCATATCGGATTTTAAAACCCAATGGAAAGTTTGTTCTTGATGTTCCAAATTTAGGAACTCCTGAATGTCGGATTACGATGATGATTGAGGAATCTTTAGGTAGGAAGGATCTATATCATTTATCTGCAAAAGAGTTTGAGGGTTTGATTGAGGATTACTTTATAATAGAGAAAAGAGAAGACGTCGGCCCTATGACACAATACTTTTTAACCAGCAAAAAGTTTAATTAATAACCGCAAAAAAATAAAACCACTGGCTATGACTTCATAGCTGGTAGTTTTTTATCTTAAATATATTGTTTTTAGTTTTTCTTTTTTAGGTTGAGCCAGCAAGGAATATAAATATAAACCTTGCTGACTTAGCTGTAATAATTAACATTGCTCTGACTTATTAATATACAGATTGATGAAACGTAATCACTTTATCAATTCGGTATTTTTTAGAAAATGGATAAGTCAGATGTGATAAATTTCAATGTATGGAAGATTATGCAATGTGAACGTTAACAGCCTGAAGACCACGGTTGCCCTGAGTTGTCTCAAAAACAACTGACTGACCATCTTCTAAAGACTTAAAGCCTTCCATAGCCAGACCAGAGAAATGAACGAAAATATCGTTGCCTTCTTCATCACAAATAAATCCAAAACCCTTCTGTGCGTTAAACCATTTAACTGTACCTTTTTTCATGAAAGATACCTCCTTAAAATTATAATGTATTTCTTAAAGATAGAAAAATCGCACATATTTGTAAATCATCAATAGAATAATGACTTACAAATATATGCGAAATCAAAACTTTATTCAAAATACATGCTTAGTATAGCACGAAGAGGATTATAAGTCAATTGTTTAATTACAAGATAAACCACCAAATGATTGTTGCCAATGCAGCACCTGCGATACAGCAGTTAAAATCATTCATGGTATCAACGAGGCCGGCTGGTTGGATTGCCTTAGGGGATATATGATTAATAGATACGCGGTTCTTTTCAACATGTATCTTTTGCCAGCGCTGGGCATTTCCATGAAGAATACAATCGCTTATATATTCCAGTACCTCCCAAAACACATGAAGTGTGATTGAAAAGTTGAATCCAAAGAGTAGGATTAATATTTTGTAGATTTCAGACCCTGCGCGTATCGTGGCAATTCCAAAGCCTACAAATGCAACGCCTGAAAGAAAATGTGTGATTCGGTCCCACCAACTGAATTTTTCATAATAACCGTAAGAGCCGCCAAGGTATAGTGTCATGAAGATAATGGCCAGATAGATCAGAATACTAAAAGAATCAATTTCAACTTTTAATATAAATTTTATAAGCGCAGGTAAAAATGTTAAAGCAAACACCAGAAGAATGGACTTCATTAATCTGGAATTGTGTTTTAACATATGATAAATGGCCAAAGCAAGCAAGAAACAACGATAAGTAAATTCAATGGAAGACAAAATATTCATATAATCACCTCGCAATTTAAGTATGTACGATTATAGAAAAAAGTATGTAAATTCAATGGATGAATCTAGGAAAACCCTAAATTCATCAAGATATAAGCGTTAAGATTTTCTAAATATCAAAATAAGGGTTTCGATTCCCAGGTATCAATGGTATAATTGTACCTTGAATCCAACAAGTGTCATGATCTCAAAGCACCACCATAGGGGCTTTATAAGGAGGTTTGTTGTGAAAGTAAAAAAAGAGCTAAAAGAGCTTACTATAATAGAATCTTTCTCTGGAATCTCTTTTTTGATTTTATATTTTTACTGGATTAAAGAATTTAAGTTACCTTTTTCTCTGGTAATTTTTTATCCTATTTTATGCTGTAGCTTTATATTGATACAAGGCAGTATATTCTGGGGGATAAGCTTATGGAAGATAAATGGACGTATGGTTGATATGCAGTTAATTGCAAAGGTGTACCGCTTATTACGATGGATTGACGGAGGTGTAATCTTATTATATCTTGTACCATTGTTTCTCTCAGATCTCAGGGGAAAAAGTCTTATCTTTTGTTTGGCTGTTTACTTATTTTCAATTATAGAATATATTAATTATTACTACATCAGATTGTCTTATCCACTACCTGAATTTATGAAAAGGATTTTTACTTTTGAATTTAGTAAATCCAGAATAGCTAAGCTTATAAACATAGCATCAAAATCCAGACTCTAAGTGACTTAGGTTTTTGTTCAGGTAGGAAAAATCGTAGGGTCTTACTACATATATAGAATGGCATTAGGAGGAAACGTGGCTAAATTATATTTTAAATATGGTGCAATGGGAAGTTCAAAAACTGCCAATGCGCTGATGACCAGATACAATTTTCTAGAAAAAGGGAAAAAGGCTTTGCTTATAAAGCCTGATATTGAAACCAGGGATGATAGAAGGAAGATTAGGTCCAGAGTGGGATTAGAGGCTGAATGTATTCTATTTTCCGAGTTACAGGGCTATGACCCAGAAGTAATAAAAGGGTATGATGTAATCATTGTGGATGAAGCCCAATTTCTTATGACCTCAGAAATTGATTTTCTAGCGAACATTGTGGACAATTATAATATCACGGTTTTTTGCTATGGTTTGAGAACGGATTTTACTTCTCATCTGTTTCCAGGCTCAAAGCGTCTGTTGGAACTGGCAGATGAAGTAGAGGAATTAAAAACAGCCTGCTGGTGTGGCAATAATGCGATTATGAACGCCAGACTAGACAAAGATGGAAACATACTAAGAAATGGAGAACAAATTGTGTTAGGTGCTAATGATGCGTATGTGTCATTGTGCAGAAAGCATTATATTGAAAATAAAATAAAAGAAGACATCTCTTAGATTCTGGGAGCCATGTCCACCTTATTAAAAAACCGTAAGCGAACCGCATTTGCTTGCGGTTTTTTTGTACTTTTAAAAATACTTTTCACGTTTTTAGAAATCCTGCATATTCTGAATCATATGAGAAAAATGCCAAAGGAATTACAAAGCAATGCGAAGAGGAAAAAAGTTGCATAAATGTTCAATGGATACAATGATGTATAACGGCTACAGAGAGTTATTTAAGGAAAGAGGGAATATTACAGCCCAAATGAAAGGAATATTATATTATAACCGTACTGTAAAAAGAGAACCTGAAATCACTAAACAAGTATCGCAAACAGCCAAAGAAGTCGGAATGGACATGGCAGGAACAGAATATAGAATTAAATCAAGGCGGTCTTATTATAGAAAGATCCGCAGAGAAAATGGACCCAAAGGAAGGTGTTACGAAGTAAAAGATATATTAAGATATACTTATACAGCTTCTGAGGAAGAACTAGTGGAAAAAGTCTCAAAAGTGATTGAGCTGTACTCCATTTCAGGTTATAATACCATTGAAGTCAAAAATTACTGGCTTGACAAACAAAATCCATATAATGGAATTAATACGACCGTACAATCTCCCGAGGGACTGACCTTTGAGGTTCAGTACCACACACATGAAAGTTTTGAAATAAAAAATGGGAAGATGCATGAACTATACGAAAAGCAAAGGCCTATCAAAGATGTAAGCAGCAAAGGGTACATAGAATTAGGTGACAGGATGTTTGAGCTGTCAGATTCTATGAAAATTCCAAAGGGCATAGAAAAGGTGAAAACTCATGAATGATACGAGATTTTTGAAATTAACCGATTATGAGAACCAGGGAACTGTAATAAAGCAAGAAGGAAGACAGTTTTTTGGTTATGAGAAAGGCTCGTGGGTTCGGCGTGGGCTCTCCCTTGGATACTTTTATCCAGAAGCTCCGGAATTTGACTGCTATGAAGTGATTTCAGAAAGAGAAGCGATTGGACTTTTAAGTGGGGAATAGTATGATTATCCTATGGATGACCGTACATCCCCATTTTAATTTATTAAATACATAAGTCTTTTGGTAAGTAAACAAGGCATTTTAATATCTATGATTTTCATTTCATTTAATTTTTCTCTGAGTTTCCTTATAAAACCCCAACAGTAGTGGAATAACATTACAAAAGAACTTTATTTTTTTAATGAAATCTTACAAAATTGATTATTATTCTCATCTATTTTCCATTATTTCGATAGTTGCAATTGAGAAACGATAGTGCTATACTCACATATAGTTAATTAGCTAATGATTAAGAAGCTAACAGAAGGGGGAATTGATTCATGAAGCCAGTAATCGGAGATGAGGACGAAAACAGAGAAGTACCTCATTCCATGCTGAGAAGCGTAATGTTAAGTTACATGAAGACCATGAAACTGCACCGCTGCATTCTGGAGATGCGTCTAAAAAAAACAGGTGTTTACCGTAGCCAGCATCAGATTTTGATGATACTGTCGGACCATACCAATGTATCACAAAAAGAATTGGCAGAGCGGCTGTATGTTTCAACTGCTACCATAGCCGTTACTGTTAAAAAGTTGGAAAATGGCGGATATATTACCCGCTTAATGAATCAGAATGATAATCGCATGAACAAACTTTGCCTTACGGAAAAAGGCAGGCATATGGTTGAATTAAGCCGGGAATATTTTATGAATGTAGAGGAATGGATGTTTCATGATTTTTCAAAAGAAGAATTGGCTGCCATGGAACAATTTATGAACCGAATTTACAATAATTTATCTGAGATTCATATGGATAAAGACATGACAGAGAGAGAGGATTGATGGTTTGAAGATCTATTGGAAATATATAAAGCCCTATCTTACTGCGTTTATTTTGGCACCATTGTTGATGTTGACAGAAGTTCTGGGAGAAATCATACTCCCAAAGCTTACATCCATGATTATAAATAACGGAGTAGCGGGCAGAGATGTAGGGTATATCATGCGGGCAGGAGCCATCATGATTGGAATTGCGGCGGTTATGGCGGTAGGAGGAATCGGAGGAGCTTATTTTTCAGCGAAGGCCTCTATTTCCTTTAGTACGGATTTAAGAAGAGATGTATTTCATAAAGTCCAGCAGTTTTCCTTTAAAAACATTGATGATTATAGCACAGGTTCGTTGATTACAAGATTAACCAATGACATACAGCAGATACAGAATGTTATTATGATGAGTCTTCGTCTATTGTTTCGTGCGCCGGGAATGCTGATTGGTGGCCTTATTATGGCATATCTGATGAACAGTCAGTTAGTGATGATTCTTCTTGTTGTAATTCCTTTGCTTTTAATTTCAATTGCAATTATATTAAAAACTGCCTATCCACGGTTTCAGGCCATGCAAAAGAAGATTGACCGATTAAATTCTGGAGTTCAGGAAGCACTTACCAATGTACGGGTCATTAAGTCATTTGTAAGGGAAGATCATGAGGAAGAGAGATTCAAAGCTACCAACAGAGATTTAAAAGAAAGCAGTCTTAATGCAATGCAGGTTGTTGTAACAGCATTTCCTGTGATGATGCTGGCTATGAATATCACCACCATTGCTGTGGTTTGGTATGGTGGTAACCTGATAATCGCTGGAAAAATGCCAGTAGGAGATTTGACTGCATTTACCATCTATATTGTGCAGATACTTATGTCTCTTATGATGTTGTCCATGGTGTTTTTACAGGCTTCCAGGGCTTTTGCATCTTTAAAACGTGTCAATGAAATATTAAATACAGAAATTGATTTAACCGATGAAGACGCTGCTCAAAGATCAGCTACTGTTACAAAAGGCAAGGTTGAGTTTTTAGATGTTAGCTTCCAGTATCACAAAGGCAAAGAAGATATGGTCTTGAAAAAAATCAATTTCACAGCACAACCAGGAGAAACTATAGGAATCATTGGTTCTACAGGAAGTGGTAAAACCTCTTTGGTGCAGCTGATTCCCCGCCTTTACGATGCAGATAAGGGTAAGGTTTTGGTAGATGATATCGATGTTAAAGACTATTCTCTTCGAAATTTAAGAGAAAGTGTTGCCATGGTATTACAGCAAAATGTTTTATTCTCAGGCACCATTGAAGAAAATCTCTTATGGGGAGATGAAAATGCGTCCACGGAAGAAATGATTCTAATGGCAGAAAGCGCTCAGGCCGACGGCTTTGTAACAAGTTTTAAGGATGGATATCAGACCGATCTTGGGCAAGGTGGATCCAATGTATCTGGTGGTCAAAAGCAAAGGCTTTGTATTGCCAGAGCCCTTTTAAAGAGACCAAGAATACTGATTTTAGATGATAGTACCTCTGCAGTGGATACGGCAACCGAAGCAAAAATCCGGGAATGCTTTCAGACAACTTTAAAAGAAACCACAAAATTCATCATTGCTCAGAGAATTGGTTCTGTAGAAATGGCAGATAAGATCATTGTACTTGATGAAGGAGAAATCGTAGGAATTGGATCTCATGAAGATCTGATGAAAACCTGTGATGCTTATCAGGAAATCTACTATTCACAGAGAGATAAAAAAGAGGAGGTGGGTGCGTAGATGGACAATACAAAAAGAATTGAAAGCTTAAAACGGCGTTACGGTCGTTCGGTACCACCCACAAAACAAAATGGCGGCATGGGCGGAAGAAGAGGGATGAAAACAGGAGGTACGCCTAGTAATACGAAAGCAACCATAAGACGGCTTTTGGCCTATTTAAATAATGATAGACTCCCAATGGGACTGGCTCTTCTTTCTGTTATTGTTGGAACCCTGGCACAGCTTTCTGGAGCATATATGTTAAGGCCGATTATCAATCAGTTCATCGCACCGCCAGATGGCAGCCCAGGTGATGTGGCTGGTCTGTTAAGAGGAATCGTGTTAATGGCAGGAGTTCTTTTAATAGGTGTTGCGGCAAATTACGTGCAATCCAGGCTTATGCTTAACGTTGCTCAGAATGCACTTCAGAAGATCAGGGATGACTTGTTTGGGAAAATGCAGTCTCTTCCAGTTCGTTTTTACGACACCAATAATAACGGTGATCTAATCAGTCGTTTCAGCAATGACGTGGACACCATTGGGCAGATGTTAAGCAGTACTTTGGTTCAGCTTTTTTCAGGGGCCTTAAGTATTGTAGGAACCCTCCTTCTTATGATTTACACCAATATCTGGCTGACTCTTGTAACCGTTGTTCTTGTCCCTATCATGATAAATGCAGGAAAGGCAATTGCAACAAGAAGTCAGAAGTACTTCTCCGCTCAGCAGGCATCTTTGGGTGCTGTCAATGGATACATTGAAGAAACCATCACCGGACAAAAGGTGGTTAAGGTGTTTTGTCATGAGGATGTGGCGGAAGAAGAGTTTGGAATTTTAAATGAAGATTTAAGAAATAACATGATTCATGCACAGTTTTTTGGTGGTGTTATAATGCCTGTTATGGGAAATTTAAGCCAGCTTAATTATACACTGACAGCCTGTATCGGTGGCCTGTTATGTGTTCTTCGAGGATTTGATGTGGGAGGGCTTACTGTATTTTTATCCTTCTCCAGACAATTTAGCCGTCCAATCAATGAGATATCCATGCAGCTTAGTAATGTTTTTTCTGCCCTTGCAGGAGCAGAGCGTGTTTTCGCCATTATGGATGAAGAGCCAGAACCAGAAGATGATAAGGATGCGGTTGTGTTAGAACCAATGAGCGGTAACGTGAAATTGAAAAATGTTACCTTTGGTTACAACCCAGATAAGGTGATATTAAAAAACATCAGTCTGTATGCAAAACCTGGGCAGAAGATCGCTTTTGTAGGATCTACCGGAGCCGGAAAGACTACAATAACAAATCTGCTCAATCGTTTTTATGATATCCAGGGTGGTGAAATCACCATTGATGGTACGGACATTCGTCATTTGAAAAAGCATAATTTGCGTGAGAACATTGCTATGGTATTGCAGGATACCCATTTATTTACTGGTACCGTAATGGAAAACATTCGTTATGGTAGATTAGATGCCAGCGATGAAGAAGTAATAGAAGCTGCAAAAACAGCGTCAGCGTATTCCTTTATCACAAGGCTCCCATCTGGATTTGATACAGTTCTAGAAGGGGATGGTGCTAATTTGAGCCAGGGCCAGAGACAGTTGCTAAATATAGCAAGAGCAGCTATCTCAAAGGCACCAATTCTCATTCTAGATGAAGCAACCAGTTCTGTGGATACCAGGACGGAAAAGCATATTGAACGGGGAATGGACGCACTGATGGCGGATCGGACCACCTTTATTATCGCTCACCGGCTCTCAACAGTACGCAATTCAAATTACATAATGGTAATGGAAAATGGATAGATCATTGAAAGAGGTGACCATGAGGAATTATTGGCTCAAAAGGGCCGTTATTATCAACTTTATACAGGTGTGGTAGAGCTTGACTAAGTGCCAGCTTTGATCATTTAATACCAGGAGCAGGGATATTTTAACCATGCTCCTGGTATTTTTACGAAAAGAAATCATGGATTTTTAGAAAAAAGGAATAGAATTGTTCGTATGAAATAGAATATGATGGTGAGAAAGATGAAAAAAATTGTCATTATATGGCGTCAGATTTTTTATTGTTTCAACTGACATATTATGGTATACTTGTTAAAATATAAACGTTTGCAGAGAAAGGGGTAGTTAAGATGGGTTTGCCTACATTTAAAGGCGGCATTCATCCTTACGAAGGTAAGGAATTGACTGAAAATAAACCGATAGTCTTACTTGAACCAAAGGGAGAGATGGTGTTTCCATTGTCCCAGCATATCGGTGCTCCGGCCAAGTCATTGGTGGCTGCAGGGGACCAGGTTTTAATCGGGCAGAAGATTGGTGAAATGGATGGTGCTATTTCAGCCTGTATCATCAGTTCTGTATCAGGTACAGTAAAGGGCATTGAAGAAAGAATGACAGCAGGTGGTTCCATGGTTCCTTCTATTATTATTGAAAATGACGGACAGGACAAGACCGTGGAATCTTTTGGCATAAAACGGGATCTTGAAGCATTAACAAAGGAAGAGATACGGGAGATCATAAAAGAATCAGGTATCGTAGGTCTTGGTGGAGCAGGATTTCCTACCTGTGTAAAACTATCACCTAGAGAAGACGCCAAAATCGATACGGTGATAGTTAACGGGGCAGAATGTGAACCATATCTGACTTCAGATTACCGTATGATGATAGAGGAGCCGGAAAAGCTTATTCAGGGTCTTCATATTATACTTCGCTTGTTTGAGAATGCAAGGGGAGTAATTGGTATAGAAAATAATAAACCAGAAGCAATAAAAAAACTTCAGGAGCTTGTAAAGAATGAGCCAAGAATTACAGTATTCCCTTTGAAAACCAAGTATCCACAAGGCTGGGAAAAGACCCTTATTCAAGGTATAACAGGAAGAAGGGTAAGCACAAATACTCTGCCGGCAGAAGCTGGCTGTATCGTGGACAATGTGGATACCGTAATTTCCATTTATCAGGCGGTGGCAGAAAGTAAGCCCCTGATTCGTAGAATTATAACCGTAACAGGAGATGCCATAGAAAATCCTCAGAATTATAACGTAAGAATAGGCACCAATTACCAGCATTTAGTGGAAGCTTCGGGAGGATTTAAGGCGGATCCAGTTAAGCTGATTTCCGGAGGACCAATGATGGGACGAGCTTTGGCTGATACAAACATCCCGGTTACCAGGGTTACTTCGGCGCTTCTTTGTATGGCAGATGATGAGGGGACCAATGATCCGGTGACATCTTGTATTCGTTGTGGCAGATGTGTCGAGGTATGTCCAGGTCGTATTGTTCCCCAGCAGATGATTATAGCGGCAGTTCATTCTGATATAGAGCGGTACTTGAAATTAAATGGTACTAACTGCTGCGAATGCGGAAGCTGTTCTTATATCTGTCCAGCCAGGATTCCCCTTACTGAGAACTTTTCTATGATGAACCGTAAGGTATACGAGGTTGAAAAATCGGGCAGGAGGAATCAAAATGACTAAATCATTAAGCATCTCATCGTCACCTCATATAAGAAGTCAGGTAACAACCCCCAATATTATGTTTGATGTGGCAATTGCCATGATTCCTGCATCTGCATACGGAGTGTATCAGTTTGGAATCAAAGCGGCCCTGGTTTTGTTTGTCACTGTAATTTCTTGTGTACTCAGTGAATTTGTATATCAATCACTAATGGGCAAACCAGTTACTATAAGTGATGGAAGTGCTTTGGTTACTGGCATGATACTTGGACTTAATATGCCACCAACCATATCACTTTGGATTCCTTTTTTAGGCGGTATTTTTGCCATTATTGTTGTAAAGCAGCTATTTGGCGGCATAGGTCAGAATTTCATGAACCCAGCCCTTGCAGCAAGATGTTTTCTGCTTATTTCATTTGCAGGTGAGATGACCACGTTTACATACCATGACACGGTTGTAAGCCCAACACCACTTGCTGCTCTAAAGGCAGGACAGTCTGTAGACCTAACTGCCATGTTTATTGGAAAGATCCCAGGATCCATGGGTGAGGTATCTGTAATTGCTCTTTTAATCGGTGCAGTTTATATGTTGGTTCGCAGGGTAATCACCCTACGGATTCCAGCCGCTTATCTCATTACCTTTGCTTTGTTTGTATTTTTATTTGGGAGACAGGATTTAAGTTATGTTCTGGCTCATTTATGTGGAGGTGGCGTTATATTCGGTGCATTTTTTATGGCAACGGATTATTCTTCCAGCCCGATTACAAGCAAAGGACAAATTCTCTTTGGAATTCTTTTGGGTATATTGACTGGATTGTTTCGTTTATTTGGCGGTTCCCCAGAAGGTGTCTCTTATGCCATTATTATCAGCAACCTTTTCGTACCGCTGATTGAGGAAATATCTTTTCCAATCCCATTTGGAAAGGAGAGAAAATAAGATGAAGAGTAAACTAATTATAAAAGATGCGTTAATCCTATTTGCGATTACTGTAATATCAGGACTTATTTTAGGTGGTGTCCATGAACTGACAAAGGATGTCATTGCAAAGTCTTCTAATTCAGCCTATATGGAAGCTTACAAAGCCGTTTTCCCTGATGCGGCTGAGTTTAAAGAAGATGATAAGCTGACAGAGACTCTTAAAAAGACCAATGAAGAGCTTCCTACAAAAGACTATGGCAATGTGGGGCTGGACCAGGCATTGCAGGCAATTGACAAAGACGGCACTATCTTGGGTTATCTAATTACGTCACATTCCAATGACAGTTACGACGGACTTGTAAAAATTCTGGTTGGTGTAAAGGAAGATAAGACCTTAACAGGAATTGAAATCTTAGAGCTTAATGATACTCCAGGCCTGGGTCAAAGGGCAGAGGAACCTGAGTTTAAGGGACAATATGCTGGAAAATCAGGGGAAAGCCTGACGGTTACAAAATCAGGGAATGCAGGTGATGCAGAAATCAATGCCATCAGCGGAGCAACCATAACTTCCCGTGCTGTAACGAACGCAGTCAATGCAGTCCTTTATCTTGTTTCTCATAATTTGGACCAATAGGAGGTGAAGAGATGAAAAATCAGAATATGGAACGCTTATGGAACGGCATAGGAAAGGAAAATCCTACGTTTGTTATGATGCTTGGTATGTGTCCCACCCTAGCAGTTACGACTTCGTTAATCAACGGTTTTGCAATGGGTATTTCCACTGCCTTGGTATTAATATTTTCTAATATTTTAATCTCACTTCTGCGAAAGGTCATTTCTGATAATATTCGGATTCCGGCGTATATTGTGATTATAGCCACTTTGGTAACCACCGTTCAGATGCTTTTGCAGGCGTATATTCCCTCTCTTTATACTGCACTTGGAATATACATTCCTCTAATTGTGGTCAATTGTATCATCTTAGGCAGAGCGGAGTCATTTGCTTCTAAGAATGGCATCGTAGTTTCAGCCTTTGACGGACTGGGAATGGGAATTGGATTTACCGTTGCCCTGTCTTTGATTGGTTTTGTCCGTGAGATTCTTGGGGCAGGTTCTGTGCTAGGCATGGTAGTAATACCAGAACAATACCACATCTCTGCTTTTGTGTTGGCACCAGGTGCATTTTTTGCCTTAGCTATACTGACAGCATTGCAGAACAAATTTAAGGCTCCTTCGGCAACCAATGGCGATTCCGATTCCTGTGGTGTAGGCTGTGGCTCCTGTGGAGAACTTTCCAGGCAGAAGAGTCCGTCCCATGGAAACCATGGGAAAAAGAGAGGATAGGAGGATAAAAGATGAAAGAACTGTTGTTAATTGCTGTGGGCGCTGCTCTGGTAAATAACGTAGTACTCAGCCAGTTTCTTGGTTTATGCCCCTTTCTCGGGGTTTCTAAAAATGTAAAAACCGCATCTGGAATGGGAGCCGCCGTGGTTTTCGTCATCACGATCTCTTCCTTAGTTACCAGCGTAATTTACAATGGAATCTTGGTAAATCTTCATCTGGAGTATCTCCAGACCATGGTATTTATTCTGGTGATTGCAGCTCTGGTTCAGCTTGTTGAGCTGTTTATGAAGAAAAGTATGCCGCCTCTTCACAAGGCCATGGGAATTTATCTACCCCTTATCACGACGAACTGTGCAGTGCTTGGAGCGGCTCTTACCAATGTTTCAAAAAATTATGGAATTATACAAAGCGTTGTAAATGGAATCGGTATCTCCGTTGGTTTTACAATCGCAATCGTCATGCTGGCAGGGATTAGAGAGAAAATCAAATACAACGATATACCTGAATCTTTTAAAGGTTCCCCTATTATATTAATAACAGCAGGACTTATGGCTATTGCATTTTTTGGATTTGCAGGGTTGATTTAACGAAGGAGAAGAATTCACATGATAACTGGTATGCTTCAAGCGGCGGCTGTTTTAGGTGTTACGGGTATTTTAGTTGGTATACTTCTTGGCATAGCCGGGGAGAAATTCAAATTAGAAACCAACAAAAACGAGGGTATGGTCCGAGACGCACTGCCAGGAATCAACTGTGGTAGATGTGGTTATGCAGGCTGTGATGGGCTGGCTAAGGCCATTGCAGAAGGCAGTGCTCCTGTTACAGGCTGTCCTGTAGGCAAAGAGAAGACTGCTAATAAGATCCGTGAGATAATGAATCAAAAATAAGTAAATAAGAAATCCCCTTGAAGCGTTTTTCGTTTCAGGGGGATTTCTTCTATATTAGAAATTAAAATATTTAATTGTGTTATTATAAGAAATACCTTCAATAATTTCTTTTAATGCTTTCTGATCATCTGGATATTCTCCATTATCTACCCAGCCACCGATTAATTCACAGAGGATTCTGCGGAAATACTCGTGTCTTGTATAAGATAAGAAGCTTCTGGAATCAGTCAGCATACCAATGAAATTACCAAGACAGCCAAGGTTTGCAAGGGAAGTCATCTGCTCTGTCATTCCTGTCTTATGATCGTTAAACCACCATGCAGAACCCTGCTGGATCTTTCCTGGATAATCACTCTGGAAGCAGCCGAGGATAGTTCCAATAGAAGCGTTGTCATTTGGATTTAAGGAATAAATAATAGTCTTAGGAATTTCGTTGGTAGCACTTAATGCATTTAAGAAATCTGCCATCTGTGCAGACGGAGCGTAGTTATTGATACAGTCAAAACCTGTATCAGCACCAAGTGTTTCAAACATCATGGCATTGTTATCCCTCTTACAGCCATAATGAAGCTGCATAACCCAACCCATGCGGTTGTATTCTTTTGCAGCAAATAACATGAATGCAGTTTTGTACTTCAGTTCGTCTTCTTTTGTGATAGTGTCTCCGGAAAGACCTTTCGCAAAGATTGCTTCCAGCTCAGCGTCATCTGCTGGAACATACATCACATACTCAAGCGCGTGGTCAGAAACAGAACAGCCCTGATTCTTAAAGAATTCCATACGGTTAATAAGAGCAGCTTTTAAGGATGCAAAATCCTTAATCTCCATACCGCTAACTGCTGACAATTTAGTAATGTAGGCACTAAAATCAGGTTTCTCTACATTCATAGCCTTGTCCGGTCTCCAGGCAGGAAGAACTTTAGTGTCAAAAGAAGAATCAGCAGCAATCTTCTGATGCCATTCTAAGGAATCGGCAGGATCATCTGTGGTACAAATGACAGTAACATTGGACTGTTTGATGATATTGCGTGCGCTCATGGAAGCATCATGAAGTTTTTCATTGCATAAATTCCATACTTCTTCTGCGGTATCGCCGTTTAAATAACCAGTATAGCCAAAGTATCTCTGAAGTTCTAAGTGGCTCCAGTGATAGAGAGGATTGCCGATAAGCTTTGAAAGTGTCTCTGCCCATTTCTGGAATTTTTCACGGTCTGTAGCATCGCCAGTGATATATTTTTCTTCCACACCGTTAGAACGCATCTGACGCCATTTATAATGGTCGCCGCCTAACCATACCTGGGTAATGGTTTCGAACTTGCGATCTTCAAAAATTTCCTGAGGGTTGATGTGGCAATGGTAGTCCACAACAGGCATTTTCTCTGCATAGTTGTGGAAAAGTGATTTTGCTGATTCGTTAGACAGTAAGAAATCCTGGTCCATAAATTGTTTCATGTTAGTGAGTCCTCCTTGTATATATCATTAAAAATTAGTAGTACCTCGTTTGACTAACTCCGTTGTTATGGTGGTCTTTGCCGGTACGTTTCCATTGTTTAGCACCTTCATCAGAGTATGAACAGTAGTTGTGCAGATAGCTTCTACTTTATTGTCCACAGAAGTGATCTCAGGAGTCGTACATCTTGACAGAATGGAGTTATTATAACCAATTATATTAAAATCCTCTGGAATCCTTAAACCAGCCTGATCTCCATATTTGACCGCGCTGACAGCCAGAATGTCTTCTGCAGCAAAGACTGCATCAAAATGGATTCCTTTTGAGGAAAGAAGCTTAAGTTGTTCCATAGCGGAATCAATATCCTTCGGACAAAGAACCAAAAGTTCATCGCGAATGGGCTGACCGGCATCTTCTAATGCCTTACGATATCCAGAAAGCTTTAATAAATTACTATAAGAATTCCCGGAATAAAGGTAAAGGATAGAACTTCGTCCAGCTTGAATCAATTTTGTTACAGCATCGTATACCGCGGCCTGGTCATCACAGACTGTGCTATAGATCTGTTCCCCATCTAGATGGCCATTGACCAGCATAATAGGGATGTCCTTTGCTGCCTCTAAAAGATAAGCATTGTCTTTGGCTTTTGCTTCTATATAATGGGAACCAGTTAAAATAATGGCGTCCACCCGCTTAGAACAAAGGAGTTCTAAGTATTTCTTCTTTGTCTCAGGCAGATAACCGCTGCAGCAGAGGATGGAATCATATCCATTGCTTCTTAGCTCCTTCTCCAAATACGAAATAGCCTCTGCAAGCCATGGGTCTGAGGAGTCGGAACACATGATACCTATGGTCTTCATCGTATTAAGCCCCAGGCTTCTAGCAAATACATTCGGGGTATAACCCAGTTCCTCCATGACAGCAATCACCCGTTGCCTGGTTTTATCACTGACATTGGGATTCCCGTTGATTACCCTGGAAACTGTGGCAATTGAAACATGGGCATGTTTGGAAACATCATAGATATTCAAAAGCAACACCTCCGTAATTGTAAGTATTTACATACCTCACTTATTATACCTAATTCTGATATATAATACAATCCCTGATTTGTTTTTTTCGACAAATATGACAATAAATGAGCACTAATATGTAAATACTTTCAAAATCTTCGTATATGCGAAAATTGACTTGCATTAATTTGTTTCTAAGGAGTATACTAAGATGGAGAAATGGAGGCAAGCTATGAAACTCAATAGAACCACCCAAAGAACAGTGGAAATATTAAAACTTATTTCCCGGTCACCGGAAGGTGCCACATTAGACGATCTCTGTGAAAAACTGGATTTGCCGAAAACAAGTGCCTATGATATCGTGACCACCCTTGCAGAGATGGGAATGGTAAATGTAAAGCGAGGGCAGAAGCAAAATTATACCATAGGCTTAATGTCTTACCGGATTGGAGTCAATTACACAAACAACTTGAATTTCATAGGCACCATAGAACCAATACTAAAGGCTTTTGCAAAAGAAGTGGGGAAAACAGTCTTTTTCGGAGTTCCCTCGGATCATCATGTGGTATACATATGCAAGTTTGAGCCGGAAAACCCCATCATTACCACAGCAACCGTGGGATCCAGAAATCCTATGTACTGTACTTCCCTCGGAAAGGTCATCTTAGCTTACAGCGAGGAAGAAAAGAGAGAGCAGATGATTGGCCGGATCAAATTCACTCCGTTTACCGAGCGTACCATAAAGGACAGAGACCAGCTTCTTTTGGAACTTGAAGAGGTGAAGGAGAGAGGTTATGCCTTTGACGCAAGAGAGATGGAAGAGCATATGCAGTGTGTCGGCGCGCCTATATTTGATCGTGACGGCAATGTATTAGGTGCCATCAGCATGTCCACCCTTTATAAGCCAGCGGAGGACTATGTGGCCCTTGGAAACATGATTTCTAAAAAGGCAATGGAGGTTTCCAGGTTATTAGGTTATCTTGGAAAAATATGAGGAATACCTGTTGACAAAATCAATAGAAACGATTAATATTCAAGTATAAGAATCGTAAATATGAAGTTGATTCGTATATACGAATTAAGAGAAGGAGAGAGCAAGAATCATGAAAAAAGAACAAGTTTTATCTAAGATGAAAAAAGACTGCCTTGTAGCTGTTGTTCGTGCAAAGAACTTAGAGCAGGGTGAAACTTTAGTTGACGCTATCATCGCAGGCGGTATTAATTTTATTGAGATCACTATGACCATGGATGAGGGAAACCCAGTGGAATTCATCGCAAAAATGTCTGAAAAATATAAGAGTAATGAGGATGTTGTTATCGGAGCAGGTACTGTACTTGATCCTGAGACAGCAAGAGCAGTTATCCTTGCAGGTGCAAATTACGTAGTAAGCCCTGGCTTAAACGTAGATACAATCAAACTTTGCAACCGTTACAGAGTACCAATGCTTCCAGGCGTTATGACTCCAACCGAAGCAATCACAGCATTAGAAGCTGGTTGTGACATCATTAAGATCTTCCCAGGCAATATCATGGGACCATCTGCTATCAGCTCCTTTAAAGGACCTCTTCCACAGGGTGATTTCATGCCATCAGGTGGTGTTGATGTTGATAACGTTGACAAATGGATCAAAGCTGGCGCATATGCAGTTGGAACAGGAAGCAGTTTAACAAAAGGCGCTAGTACAGGCGATTTTGCAGCAGTTACAGCGAAAGCAAAAGAATTCGTTGAAGCAGTAGCAGCAGCACGCAAATAATAAATTAAACATCAGAGATTAAGGAGATTACACAATGGCAAAGATCGTAACCATGGGCGAGATCATGTTAAGATTATCTACCCCGAACAACGAGAAATTTATTCAGGCAGATGAATTTGATGTAAACTACGGCGGCGGAGAAGCTAACGTAGCTGTTTCTTTAGCAAATTATGGACATGAAGCTGAGTTTGTATCTGCAGTACCAAAGAATCCAATTGGTGAGTGTGCAGTTGCAGCACTTAGAAAATATAATGTAGGAACAAAGCACGTAGCAAGAGGCGGAGAGAGACTTGGTATCTATTTCTTAGAGACTGGTTCTGCTATGAGAGCTTCTACAGTCGTTTACGATAGAGCACATTCTTCTATCTCTACTGCAAAAGCTTCTGATTTCAACTTTGATGAGATCTTTGAAGGCGCTGACTGGTTCCACTTTACTGGAATTACACCAGCAGTAAGCGATGGCGCTGCTGAACTGACTGAGGCGGCTTTAAAAGCAGCTAAGGCTCACGGCGTAACTGTTTCTGTAGATTTAAACTTCCGTAAGAAATTATGGTCTTCTGAAAAAGCTCAGAAGGTTATGACAAACTTAATGCAGTATGTTGACGTTTGTATCGGTAATGAAGAGGATGCTGAAAAGGTTCTTGGATTTAAGCCAGGCAATACAGATGTAACAAGCGGAGAACTGGAATTACAGGGATACGTAGATATCTTCAATCAGATGATCGACAAGTTCGGATTTAAATATGTAGTTAGCTCCTTACGTGAGAGCCGTTCTGCATCTGATAATGGCTGGTCTGCATGTATCATGGATGGTGCAAGCCGTGAATTCTATCACTCCAGAAAATATCATGTTACCCCTATCGTAGACCGTGTAGGCGGCGGAGATTCCTTCGCAGCAGGCGTTATTTGCGGAATGGTTGACAAAAAAGACTTTAAGGGTGCTCTTGAGTATGCGGTAGCAGCTTCTGCATTAAAGCACACAATTCCTGGAGATTTCAACCTGGTAACAAGAGAAGATGTTGAAACTCTTGCAGGCGGAGACGGATCAGGTCGTGTTCAGAGATAATGACTGACCGGCTGTTTTAAGACAGGAGAGAATTACAATCCTGCCATTTAAATAGGGATAATAACATCGGGGGTCATGTAGAATGACCCCCTTTTTTAAAACTTATGGAGGAAATATCAGTATGAGCGACAGACCATTTGATTTATTAACCCTTGGTGAACTGCTTTTGCGTCTGTCTCCGGCAGGTGTGGAGAGGCTTGTCAGAGGCGATTCCTTTCAGAAACAGGTTGGGGGAGCAGAATTAAACGTTGCAGTAGGGGCAGCACTTTTAGGATTACACACAGGCTTGGTTACCCAACTTCCAGCTCATGATATGGGGAAATTTGCAAAGAATAAAGTTCGTTCCTATGGAATTAGTGATGATTATTTTGTTTATGATGAGAGCTCCAATGCCAGGCTGGGACTTTATTACTATGAATATGGTGCATATCCAAGAAAACCTAAGGTAGTTTATGATAGAAAGAACAGTTCCTTTGTCTACATTAATGAGGATTCATTTCCAGATGATATGTACAAAGCAACTACTTGTTTTCATACAACAGGCATAACGCTTGCCCTGTGTGAAAACACAAGAAAGACTGCCATAGATATGATTCGAAAATTCAAGGCATCAGGAACTATTATATCCTTTGACGTGAATTTCCGAGGTAATCTGTGGACAGGAGATGAGGCAAAGGAATGCATCGAGCAAATCCTTCCTTATGTGGACATCTTCTTTTGCTCCGAAGATACAGCCAGACTGACCTTTAAAAAGCAGGGAACCGTCAAAGAGATGATGAAGAGTTTTACAGAAGAATATCCCATTTCGATTGTAGCTTCCACTCAAAGAATCGTACATAGCCCCAAAAGCCATACCTTTGGATCGGTTATATACGATGGCTCCAGAGGAGAATATTACGAAGAAGAGCCCTACCACAACATTGATGTAGTAGACCGTATCGGAAGTGGAGATGCTTATATTGCAGGAGCACTTTATGGTCTTTTAAGCAGCGGCGGTGACTGCATGAAAGCAGTTCAGTACGGCAATGCCACTGCGGCCTTAAAAAATACCATTCCAGGAGATCTGCCAACCTCAGATCTAAGTGAGGTTAATACGGTTATACGGGAACATAATGATAAAGGGCCTCAAAGTGAGATGAGCAGATAAGAATCATTAAAATGGAATAAAAAATACGCCAAACGGCTGATTAAGCCGGATTAAGGCGTATTTTTTGTATCATTTTTTAGTTTCCACATTCAATGCTGATTTCATTGAACTTTTCTAAGATATATTCAATATTTAAGCTGTTTTTCTCTTCGTCAGACTTATCGATTACCGCATTTCCCTGATGCATCATCAATAGACGGTTTCCATAATCCACCGCATAGCGCAGGTTATGGGTTACCATGATGGTAGTCAGTTTTTTTTCTTTTACAATCTGATCGGTCAGCTCCATGATGATTTCGGCAGTTTTCGGATCCAATGCAGCGGTATGTTCATCTAGTATAAGAAACTCAATAGGAGTCATGGTGGACATAAGAAGGGCCATAGCCTGACGTTGTCCTCCTGATAAGACACCAACCTTTACATGCATCTTATCCTCAAGGCCAAGACCTAAAGAGCGAAGCTGATCCCTGTAAAAATCAATGCGGCTTTTGTTGGTACCAGGAAGCAGGTTAAAGGGTTTGCCTTTCGTATCTGCGATTGCCATATTTTCAAGAATTGTCATATTAGGACAAGTCCCTACGGAAGGATTCTGATATACTCTACCAATACGGCGAAGACGCTTGTGTTCAGGCATGTTGGATATATCTGTGCCATTAATTTGAATGGAGCCGCTGTCTAAAGGAATGCTGCCGCAGATGATGTTTAGAAGAGAAGTCTTACCGGAACCATTGCTTCCTACTACGGATACAAATTGCTGATTCTCTATCGTCAGATTAAAGTTCTCAAACAGGCACATCTCATTGACTGTTCCATGATTGTAATATTTATTAATGTCTCGAAGTTCAAGCATGATTTTTCACCTTCTTTTCTCTTCCGTTGCTTACTATCAGTATTCCTAAAAATAGAGCAGAGGTAATAATCTTTAAGTCAGAAGCTTCCATACCAAAGAAGATAGCAAGTGATACGCAAGCCTTGTATACGATAGAACCAATAATTACGGCAGTGGTTGCTTTTATGGCTCCAAACCGTTTTAAGAGCTTTGTGCCGATGATAACATTGGCAAGACCAATGACTATCGTACCAGTTCCCATGCTGATGTCAAAGAATCCCTTCTGCTGACAGTAAACAGATCCAGCCAGGGCAGCAAGACCATTGGCAATGGAAAGACCCAGGATCTTTACGGTTCCTTTGTCCTTGGCAAGTGAAGTGACAAGAGTCTCGTTATCCCCCACAGCTCTTAACAGATAGCCGGATCTGGTCTTTAAGAACAAATCAAGTAGAATTTTAACAATCACTACGATCACAACCAGTATGGCAATTACACTTACGTCAGAGAGTCCCTTTGGTATAATCTTGCTAACAATGGAATTTTCAAAGATGGAGTCACTGTTAAAAAACGCAACATTGGACTTTCCTACCAGTCTTAAGTTAACGGAGTAAAGAGCAGTCATGACAATAATACCTGACAAAAGATCTCTTACCTTTAGTTTTACGTGGATAATACCGGTAATGCACCCAGCCAAGGCACCTGCGATAAAGGCAAGAAACAAAGCGGCAAATGGGTTGACTCCAGCTAAAACTAAAACTGCAGTGATAGCACCTCCCAGTGGAAAGGTACCATCCACAGACAGATCTGGAAAATCCAGAATCTTATAGGTAATGTAAACGCCCAGTGCCATGATGGCATAAACCAGGCCTTCTTCTATAACGCCAAGTATAATTGACATGATATGACTTCCTCCAATATGTTCCTAATTATCATTGTATTATTTGATTACTTTAAAAAGCTCAGCAGCAGAATCTGTCAGTTCAGTTGGTAAGGTGATTCCCAGATTTTCAGCTACCTTTGTATTACCATAGAATGCGGCATCTTTGATAACTTCATACTTTATCTCGCTTGCTTTTGCTTCGCCTTTTAAAACTTTAGCTGCCATTTTACCGGTCTGCTTGCCTAAGTCCACATAATCAAGTCCCATAGCAGCGATACAGCCAATTTTAACCTGCTCGATTTCACTTCCAAATACAGGTATGTTTTTCTTGCTGGCTTTATCTAAAATTAGTGGAAGAGAGCTGACAACCGTATTATCGGTTAAGTTGTTTAAACAGTCTACTTTTCCTAAAAGGTTGTCGGTTGCAAGAGGAATGTCAGCAGAAGCAGAGATTGGTCCTTCTACGATTTCAAATCCATAATTGGAAGCGGCTTTCTTATATTCTGCAATCGCAGTTTCAGAATTTACTTCACTGGTGCTGTAGAGAATTCCAATGGTTTTCGCATCAGGAAGAACCTTGCGGATCATCTCAAGCTGTTTTTCTACGGGAAGCTTATCACTGGTTCCTGTAATTTCCCCAACGGAGCTTCCATCTTCTTTCGCAAGTGCGGCTGCCACAGGATCAGTGACAGCAGTATAGATGACAGGAATATCTGTCTTTTTTGCACCGCTGTACGCTGCCTGTGCCATGGGAGTTGCAATAGCGCAGATAAGATCACTTTTCTTCGCAATAAAGTTATTGATAATCTGGCTTCCTGTGCCACCGTCGGCCTGAGCGTTTTCATACATGATTGTAAGATTTTTGCCATCTTCAATGCCTTCTTCTTTTAACCCCTGAATAAAACCTTCCCGGCAGTTATCCAGTGATCCGTGTTCTGCAAATTGAGCGATGCCAATGGTATAATTTCCTTCTTTGGAACCAGCAGCGCCTTTTTCTGGTGCCTTTGAACAGGCGGAGAGAGCTGCAGCAGCAATTGCTGAGATTAATAACAGTTTAACAGATTTTTTCATAAAATATGTCCTCCTTCATTGATTTCCTTGTTTGGTTGATTGACTAAAATGTCTTGAAAATAAAAAAAAGTCCCAAGTACGTAAAAATACGTACTTGAGACGAATTATACAATCCGCGGTGCCACTCAAATTGGCTTTTAAAAAAGCCCACTTTTCATATACAGACATATATGCCACCAGTATAACGGTTGTGGAATCCGTCAGCCCCTACAAAAATACAAGGTTCAAGGCTGCCCTCAAAAGTCCATTCGGCTATCCGCTCTATACCGCACTCACACCACCGGCGGCTCTCTGAAATATTGCAGGCAAAGCTTACTTCTCTTTTTCAACGGTTTATATTATTATTCACTATCTTAATGCGTTAAAGTCATTTTGTCAATATGTATTTGAAAAATCGTAAATAAGTATATTTCCATACCTGGAAGGTCTTAGAAGACTTGCATATTACATAAGTAATTTGTTATAATATACGCACAAACCATTATCAGAGCTGTGACAGGAGGTTTTTACTTATGAAAAGATTACTGGTCGTTGTGGATATGCAAAATGATTTTATTGATGGGTCCCTTGGGACCTTAGAAGCTTTAAAAATAGTCCCAAGAGTGAAAAAGAAAATAGAAGAATATCTGGCATCGGATGATGAGGTGGTTTTTACCCTGGATACTCACGAAGAAAACTATATGGATACCCAAGAAGGGAAAAATCTTCCGGTTCTCCATTGTGTACGAGGAAGCAAAGGCTGGGAGCTTCACGAATCTCTGAAAGAATACAAAGGAAAACAATTTGAAAAGAATACATTTGGCAGTGAAGCGTTAGGTGAATTAGTGAAAGCCAAAGGATATGATTCCGTTGAACTTATTGGCCTGTGCACGGATATCTGTGTGATCTCCAATGCCCTTTTAATAAAGGCATTTGCACCGGAGATCCCCCTTCTGGTGGATTCCTCTTGCTGTGCTGGAGTTACCCCCGAGAGTCATGAAAATGCGCTAAATGCAATGAAGATATGTCACGTACAAGTGATTTGATTCATTATTAAGAAGAAGTATACAAAAAACACGTCTTGTCTTGGCTCCAAAGAATGATATTGGGGCCATTTCAAGACGTGTTTTTTATGATTCGATTTTCAGACACACCCTAGCTTTTCCAGATCCTTGTAAAAGCCTGGATATGATATATTCACACAGTCTGCGCCAAGAATTTCTGTTTCTCCATCAGCGCACAAACCAGTGACTGCAAAGGTCATAGCAATTCGATGGTCTAACTTGCTGTCAATGACAACGCCGTGCAAAGGTTTTCCGCCACGGATAATCATGCCATCCTCAGTTTCAACAACATCTGCTCCCATAGCGGTGAGGTTTTGAACCATGACTTCAATCCGGTTGGATTCCTTCACCTTTAATTCTGCCGCATCCTTGATGATGGTTTCTCCCTCTGCAAAGCAAGCCATGGCAGCAATCATGGGAAGTTCGTCAATAAGCCTTGGAATGATGCTTCCTTCAATTGTGGTGCCGTGGAGAGAGGAGTGTTTTACCAGAATATCTGCTGTAGGTTCTCCGGAATCCATGTTTTCGTTTAAAAGGGTGATATCAGCCCCCATATCAAGACATACGGAGAGGATGCCATCTCTGGTAGGATTAATACCCGTGTTTTTGATTAGGATCTCAGAGCCAGGAATCATAAGCCCTGCAGCGATAAAGAAAGCGGCAGAGGAGATGTCTCCAGGAACCTTAATCTTGTTGCCAAATAATTCCTTTGGTGGAGTGATGCATGCAGTGGTTCCTTCTGTTTTCACATCAGCGCCAAAATATTTTAACATAATCTCGGAATGATTTCTTGATATATATGGCTCCGTTACCTTTGTTTCCCCTTCTGCATATAGACCAGCCAATAAAATAGAAGATTTTATCTGGGCAGAAGCAACTTGACTGGTGTAGTGGATGCCATGAAGCTTTTTGCCGCTTATAGAAAGAGGAGCACAGCCGTTGTCATTGATACTGGTAATCTCTGCTCCCATGAGGGACAATGGCTCCATAATTCGCTTCATCGGACGTTTTTTTATAGAATCATCACCTGTTAGTGTGACGTCAAAGTCCTGAGCGGCCAGTATGCCGGAAATCAGGCGGGTGGTAGTTCCGCTGTTGCCGCAGTCAAGAGTATCAACCGGTTTTTTCAGCCCCCGAAGTCCTCTTCCTTTTACAAGAACAGAGTCTCCTTTGATGTCAATAGAAACACCCATACTCTGAAAGCAGGAGATGGTAGAGAGACAGTCGGCACCGGAAAGAAAATGACTGATTTCAGTTGTTCCTTTTGCAATGGAGCCAAACATAACACTGCGGTGAGATATGGATTTGTCCCCTGGGATGGTGATTTCTCCCTTTAATGGGGAAGCTTTTGTAAACTTCATAAAGTACCTCTCTTAGTTCGGTATTAAGTCATAATGATATTTTTCCAGCTGTTTCCAAGCATTGTCCATAGCTGCTTTATCGTAGAATGCGATTCGTAGAGTACCTTCTCCATGTTCTCTGTTGTGATTAATGCCAATGTTTCTAATACTGATGCCCTTTGACGCAAGAATGACTGCCAATGTGGAAATCGCGCCTACTTCATCTGCCATGTTAACTGTAAAGAAATAATCCGACTCAATGGGGCCGGTTGCTTTCTCTGAAAAGGAATTTCTGTAATCTCTGGATGTTTCAAACAACTGGTAGATATACTGATTGTCCTTGGCCTCTAGCACCTTAAGGATATCGTTTAAGGAGTCTATGTAGCGCTTTAAAATAAGAGAAAGATTATTGCTATTGGTCATGCAGATTTGCTCCCACATCTCTGGGGAAGAAGAGGCGATGCGAGTGATATCTTTAAAACCACCAGCAGAGAGCCTTCTCATCAGTTCCTGACTGTTGTCAGAATTTTTTACCAGATTAACCATACTGGAGGCTACGATATGGGGGAGATGGCTGATGGCCGCGGTAACATAGTCGTGTTCCTTATAATCCAGTACCAGAGGAATGGAACCGATTGATTTCCCCATATTGACCATGCGGCCTATCTGTTCCTCAGAGGACAGGGCAGTAGGAGTGATGATATAATAAGCATTTTCAAGAAGATGTACAGAGGAATTTTCATAACCTGTTTTTTCAGAGCCAGCCATGGGGTGTCCTCCGATAAAACAGTGCTCCAAACCTGCACGAATGACTGCTTCATGAATATCTGTCTTAGTACTGCCTACATCTGTGATAATGGCTCCAGGCTTAAGGTAGGGCTTAATCTGTTCCAGATAATTGGCATTGTATTCCACAGGAGCACAAAGAAAAATTAAATCACATTCTTTTAATTCTTCCCCAATTCCGTCTAAGACCACATCAACGATTCCGTCCTCTTTTGCTTTTAAAAGCCTGGACTTGGAGCGCATGTAAGCCATAATTTGGGTCTTGGGGTGTTCACGCTTGATTCCTTTGGCAATAGAGCCGCCAATCAAACCAAGCCCGATAAAGGCAATGGAAGGTTCACTCATTTCGTAGTCCTCCTGGAGAGTTCTGCGTAAGGCTTAAGTTCGTCCATGAGATGATCAAATTGCTCAAAGGTTAGGGACTGAGGACCGTCTGATAATGCACAGGATGGACATGGGTGCACTTCTACAATCAGACCGTCAGCTCCAACTGCCAGTGATGCCTTTGAAATTGGCTCAATATAAGCACGTACGCCGGTTGCATGGCTTGGATCAATGATAACTGGTAAATGGCTCTTAGAACGGATGACTGGAACTGCACTGATGTCCAGAGTGTTTCTGGTGGCAGTCTCATAGGTACGAATGCCTCGTTCGCAAAGAACGATATTAGGATTTCCCTCTGAAGCAATGTATTCAGCCGCATTGAGCCATTCGTCGATGGTAGCACATAATCCTCTCTTTAACAGAACTGGGACACCTGCCTTACCAGCTTCTTTTAAAAGCTCAAAATTCTGCATGTTCCTGGCACCGATCTGCACCATATCTACATATTTTACCGCAGTTTCCAGAGAACGTAAACTGGTAGCTTCACAAATAATGTTAAGTCCCGTAGCTTCTCTTGCCTCCTGCATGTATTTTAAGCCTTCTTCTTCAAGACCCTGAAATGCGTATGGAGAAGTTCTTGGCTTGTAAGCGCCGCCTCTTAAAAACTGGGCACCAGCTTTTTTAACAGCAAAGGCAGTTTCTAATAGCATATCGTGATTTTCAATGGCGCATGGACCTGCCATCATGGTAAAATGTCCCGGACCAATTTTAGCAGTTCCTACGGAAATAACGGAGTCATCGGGATGAAATTTTTTATTTACAATTTTGTAAGATTCTGTAACAGACACAATTTTATCTACTCCTTCTATGAGCTCGATGTTTGCGCTAAGGAGCTTTGATTTGTCGCCAACCACTCCAACGATGGTGACTTGGGTACCTTTGGATAAGTGTACCTGAAGGCCATTATCCTCAATGATTTTTTTGATTTTAAGTACAGCTTCCTCGGAAGCATTAGGCTTCATAATGATTATCATAATCTATGTTCTCCCTTTTTTCAAATATTTAATCCCCATTGTATCTGATGATATCCTCGTTGTCAACGCTTTTATACTTTAAAGTTTAGCACTTTAACGTATATTGGTGTTTAAACCCTTTCATTGCCATGAAAAGGATGGATTAAAAAAATATTATGTGATAGAATATTTGTCATAACAGCAGAAGTTATAGTTTTTCCGGGAAAACTGCCGGCTGGGCAGCGAGTCGTTGTTCGGATCATAATGGGATTACAATAGACCGCAATCTGCTGCGAAGTACTACTGCACATTGCATGTGCATACGCATGTGCAAGACACATGCGCGCGTACATCTTCGCATCTTACGGTATCATTTTAGTATTGCTTCTGCTGTTATATTTCTAGATTGCAGACAGAGCGGAGGGATTTAGCCTATGTATCAGACTGAACTTTGGAAATATAGTACCACAAAGCATTGTCAGGACATGCTGTTATCTTTTAAACTTTTGGGAGAGGACTGGCCGGATCAAAAAGCAATTGCCTGCCTTTATGCACTCAGCAATCATACGGAACGCCATTACCATACAGCCATGATACCCAAAAGTGATGGAACAAAGCGAAAGCTTTTAGTGCCGGATGACTTATTAAAGATGATTCAGAGAAACATTGCAAAGAATGTATTGTCTGGATTTGAATTATCTTCTTGTGCATCTGCTTACTGCAAAGGAACCTCTGTGCTTAAGAATGCCTCGGTTCATACAGGGAAGCGATTGGTGCTTAAGCTGGATATAGAAGATTTTTTTGGGAGCATTACCTTCCCTATGGTATTAAATGGTGCATTCTCCAGTCGGTATTTTCCGCCGTCTGTGGGAACCTTGCTGACAGCTCTTTGCTGTTATCGTGATTATCTTCCTCAGGGCGCACCTTCTTCTCCTGTGATTTCCAATTTGGTCATGAAACCATTTGATGATTATATGAAGGTCTGGTGTGAGGAAAGGAAGATTTCATATACAAGATATTGTGATGATATGACTTTCTCAGGAGACTTTCAGCCAGGACCGGTGATACGTAAGGTCTCTGGCTTCTTAGAAGCTATGGGTTTTTCCATTAATCGGGAGAAGACGAAGATTCTTTCCAGTGGAAGCAGACAGACGGTAACAGGAATTGTGGTCAATCATAAGCCTCATGTTTCACCAGATTATAGAAGGAGATTGCGCCAAGAGGTGTATTATTGCCTGAAATACGGAGTGAAGTCCCATATCACCATGACAGGGAGAGAAGAACCGGAAGCAGATGGAGAGCGTCACTATCTATATTCCCTTCTTGGAAAGATTCGTTACCTTTTATTTATTAATCCTGAAGATTTGTGGTTTAAGCAGGCGGAAGGAAAAATACGAACGATACTTGAACTTTAAGGGCTTTATCTGATATAATAGATAAAACAGGTGGAGGGAAAGATATGAGAACATTATGGAAAAAACTGGCTGCCTATGGGACATGCAGTATGCTCTTAATTGGAGCTGTGACCTGTATTCCCGGGACCCCTGTTCAGATGGAAGCCATGGCTCAGACTAATTTGGATAACGCTTCTTTTGGCTGGCAGAAGGAATTAGACGGCTGGAGGTTAAAAAACAGCGATGGTTCCTATGCAAAGGGCTGTTTTGGAGCCGTGGAAAACGTATGGTATTATTTTGATCAGGATGGATATATGGTTACTGGCTGGCAGCAGGTTGGTAACGATTGGTTTTATTTTGAGGCTGACGGTCATATGGTCACTGGCCCAACCTATGTGGGACAGACGTACTATTACTTTGAGACCAGTGGGAAATTAAACAAAAGTTTTTATGAATAAGATTAACTGTGAAAGAGGGCTAAGCCCTCTTTTTTTTGGATAAAAAAGAAAATTGTCGAAAAATAATTGTGCAAATTGCATGACATGCTTGCAATTATACGACATTTTTAGTAAAATATTATCATAGACTTAAATACGGAACAGGAGGAATGCTTATGAACGTGTATGGAACCAAACAGATCCGCAACGTTGCCTTGTTGGGGCACGGGGGCGCCGGTAAAACCACACTGGCTGAAGCGATGGCATACGTGACCGGAGCCATTGGCAGAATGGGTAAAATTATCGATGGTAATACCATCAGCGATTATGACAAAGAAGAGACCAAGAGACAGTTTTCTATCTCTACTTCTCTGATTCCTTTGGAGTATGAAGGAGAAGATGGGCCCATAAAGGTTAACCTGCTTGATACTCCCGGGTATTTTGATTTTGTAGGAGAGGTGGAAGAAGCCATCAGTGTAGCGGATGCAGCCGTGATTGTTGTAAACTGCAAAGCAGGAATTGAAGTTGGGACATATAAGGCATGGGAGATGTGTGAGAAGTACAAGCTTCCAAGACTTTTCTTTGTAACCAATATGGATGATGATCAGGCCAGCTTCCGGGAACTGCTCCTTAAGCTGGAAAAGGAATTTGGAAGAAAGATTGCACCGTTCCATCTTCCCATCCGTGAGAATGAGAAGTTTATCGGTTTTGTCAACGTAGTAAAGATGGCAGGAAGACGTTTTACGGTCAATAGTGACTATGTGGAGTGCGAGATACCAGAGTACAGTCAAAAGAACCTTACAATTGCCAGAGAGGCGCTTATGGAGGCTGTGGCAGAGACCAGTGAGGAATACATGGAACGCTATTTCACAGGGGAGGAATTTACACTTGATGAGATATCATCAGCCCTTAGAGAACATGTCATTGAAGGCAATATCGTTCCGGTCATGTTAGGGTCAGGCCTTAATGCCCAGGGTGCAAAGATGGTGCTTCAGGCAATCGATAAATACTTCCCGGCTCCAGACCATTACGAATGCATTGGTGTGGATATATCCACAGGAGAGCGGTTCACCGCAAAGTATAATGATAACGTCTCGTTATCAGCCAGGGTGTTTAAGACCATTGTAGATCCATTTATCGGCAAATATTCTCTTCTTAAAATATGTACCGGAACCTTAAAACCAGATTCTATTATATTTAATGTAAATAAGGATGCAGAGGAGAAGATTGGAAGACTATACGTACTAAGAGGAAAGGAATCCATTGAGGTTTCTGAATTGAGAGCAGGAGACATTGGAGCGGTTTCAAAGCTTAATGTCACTCAGACAGGAGATACTATAGCTCTTCGTTCTGCTCCTATTGTGTATCACAAACCAGAGATATCAACTCCCTATACCTATATGCGCTACCGCACGAAGACCAAGGGAGATGATGATAAGGTATCCAATGCATTATCAAAGCTGACAGAAGAAGATTGGACTTTAAAAGTGGTAAATGATACAGAAAACCGCCAGTCCCTATTATGTGCCATTGGAGACCAGCAGCTTGAAGTGGCAGTTAGTAAGCTGTTAAACCGTTATAAAGTTGAAATCGAACTGAGCAAGCCTAAATTTGCGTACCGGGAGACCATACGTAAAAAAGTTGAGGTTCAGGGAAAATATAAAAAGCAGTCTGGAGGACACGGCCAGTATGGAGATGTAAAGATGTCCTTTGAGCCCTCCGATGATTTGGAAAAACCTTATATATTTGAAGAATGTGTCTTTGGCGGATCCGTACCTAGAAACTATTTCCCTGCTGTTGAAAAGGGCATTGCAGAATGTGTGCTAAAAGGACCCTTAGCTGCTTATCCAGTAGTAGGAATTAAAGCCACACTTATGGATGGCTCCTACCATCCGGTGGATTCCTCGGAGCTGGCCTTTAAGATGGCAGCGACCACTGCCTTTAAAAAAGGATTTATGGAAGCGAATCCGGTTCTTTTAGAACCAATCGCCTCCCTTAAAGTAAGAGTTCCTGATAAATTTACAGGAGATGTTATGGGAGATCTAAACCGCAGAAGAGGCCGTGTCCTTGGTATGAATTCTGACCACCACGGAAAACAGATCATTGAAGCGGATATACCAGTTTCTGAGCTGTTTGGTTATAATACAGATCTTCGTTCCATGACCGGTGGTATGGGAACCTACGAATATGAATTCAGCCGTTATGAACTGGCTCCTGGAGATATTCAGAAGAGAGAGGTGGAAGAACGTGCCTCAAAGGTAGATAAAGGAACGGCTTAATATGGATTGAGTCTAAGAAAGTGAATCGTCAGGAGGTGGCAAGCATTTGCCACCTCCTGTTGCGTGTTTTAACAACCTGTAATATTAGAAGAATTGCGCATCGGGCCCAATTATGGTAGACTATTAACAACTGTTAGGAGGTGGCAATCAATCGTGGAAGATAAGAAAGTAGTAGTAAAGGCATTTTCCAGAATTGGATTTGGGTATGGGGCATTTATCGCTACCACTCTTTTATTGCAATTTGGATTTGGTGTTTTCGTTCAAGTGTTATCAATTCTGAATATTCATATTCCCATAGGTAACTGGTACGTAATTTTTAGTTCGCTGGCTAATTATGTAGTGGGAGGTGGTATCTCGTATCTTATTATCCGGGATATGCCTGTCTCTCGAAGTACAAATTCTGAAAAAGCGAGTGCCAAAATGCTGTTTGCAGGCTTTTTGGTTTGCATGAGTGGCTTGTATATTGGCAATTTAATTGGGTTGGCCTTAATGAAGGCGGTATCTGTGATGCTGGGAAGACCTATGGTAAACCCTGTGGCTGAGATTTTAAGTAGCCTGAGCAGCTGGGCTATTATACTTGTCATGGTAATTATGGCACCTATTTTTGAAGAGATCTTGTTCCGTAAGGTGTTAATCGATCGGGTAAGAGTTTTTGGTGACAAAGCGGCTATCGTTGTGTCTGGTTTTATCTTTGGGCTCAGCCACGGCAATTTTTATCAGTTTTTTTACGCTTTTTTCATCGGAATTGTGCTTGCATATATTTACATAAGAACGGGAAAACTCCGTTATACTATCCTTTTTCATATGACAATCAATTTTATTGGTTCCATACTTGGATTAAAGGTTCAGGAGGTTCTGTGGCTGATTCCCATTTATTCAATCGCTATGCTTATAGCTGTGTCCGCAGGCATCGTTATTTTCATTCAAAATCGAAAGAATCTCACCTTTTGGCCAGGTATAAAAGAAATCTGGGGGAAGGGAAGCTTTCAGACCTTATTCTTAAACTTCGGCATGATTTTCTTTTTTCTCATCGCTACCGTGACCTTTGTTCTTTCGGAGATCCGGTAAAATGCGGTTGACACGGTTCTTCTATTATGTTACATTTACAGTTAGCAAAAATACAGTGATAAGGAGTAGTAAGCGGTCTGAAACATGCAGAGAGCCAGCGGTAGGTGAGAGCTGGTTGGGGACGATTGCTGAACTGGCCTTTGAGTAGCGTACTGAAGGAATTTTTTTCTGCGTAGGTATTGCCGGAAACCCGACCGTTACAGCGGGAGGATATGAAATTCATATCCGGTTGAGAGCATACGAGTATTGTATGAAATAGAGTGGTACCACGCGGATGAATCTGCGTCTCTATGGCTGATTTTATGATGGCCTGAGGCGCTTTTTTTATTGCTCCTCAGACATCCGATGAAAGGGATAGCCCTAGTTAAAAGGAGGAAATGTTATGGCAACATCTTACAATCACAGTGCCATTGAAAAGAAATGGCGAGAGAACTGGGCGAAAGCCCCCATCAATGTGAATGATGGAAAGAAACCAAAATATTATTGTTTGGATATGTTTCCATATCCGTCAGGCAGCGGTCTTCATGTAGGTCACTGGAGAGGGTATGTAATTTCTGATGTTTGGAGTCGTTATCAGATCTTAAAAGGGCATTATGTGATCCATCCTATGGGGTGGGATGCATTTGGTCTTCCGGCAGAGAATTATGCCATTAAGATGGGAGTCCATCCGGCAAAATCCACAGCAGAAAACGTATCAAACATCAAACGTCAGATCGATGAGATTGCAGCCGTGTATGACTGGGATATGGAGGTCAATACCACAGATCCTAAGTTTTACAAGTGGACTCAGTGGATCTTTGTTCAGATGTTTAAAAAGGGATTGGCTTATGAAAAGGAATTTCCAATCAACTGGTGTCCATCCTGTAAGACAGGTCTTGCCAATGAAGAAGTAGTAAATGGCTGCTGCGAACGTTGTTCAACTCCTGTTACAAAGAAGAATTTAAGACAGTGGATGTTAAAAATTACTGCTTATGCAGACAGATTATTAAATGATTTGGATAAGCTGGACTGGCCGGATAAAGTAAAAAAGATGCAGACAGACTGGATTGGTAAATCTTACGGCGCTGAGATTGATTTCAAGGTAGAAGGAAGAGATGAAGCCATTACCGTATATACCACAAGACCAGACACCTTATTTGGTGCTACTTTTATGGTATTGGCACCAGAGCATAGCCTTGCAGCGTCTCTTGCCACTCCTGAGAATAAGGAAGCGGTTGAGGCATATATTTACGATTCTTCCATGAAGTCCAATGTAGACCGTCTACAGGACAAAGAAAAGACTGGCGTCTTTACAGGCAGCTATGCCATCAATCCGTTAAATGGTGCTAAGGTGCCAATCTGGCTTTCTGATTACGTTCTTGCTGATTATGGAACTGGTGCTATCATGTGTGTACCAGCCCATGATGACAGAGATTTTGAATTTGCAAAGAAATATAATGTTCCGATTATCCAGGTTATTGCAAAAGACGGAAAAGAAATTGAAAACATGACAGAAGCTTATACCGATGCCAGCGGAATCATGATTAATTCCGGTGAGTGGAACGGTATGGAATCTTCCGTTCTTAAAAAAGAGGCACCTGCTATAATTGAAGAGAGAGGTCTTGGCAAGAAGACAGAAAACTTCAAACTGCGTGACTGGGTATTCTCAAGACAGCGTTATTGGGGAGAACCGATTCCAATCATCCATTGTCCACATTGTGGCAATGTACCGGTACCAGAAGATCAGCTTCCGTTAACACTTCCAGATGTTGAAAGCTATCAGCCAACCGGAACAGGAGAATCACCTCTGGCAGACATTGAAGAGTGGGTGAATACGACCTGTCCTCAGTGCGGCGGCGCAGCTAAGAGAGAGACTAATACCATGCCACAGTGGGCTGGTTCCTCCTGGTACTTCCTTCGTTATGTAGATAGCCACAATGACAATGAGCTGGTTTCCAGAGAAAAAGCAGATAAATTCCTTCCAGTAGACATGTATATCGGTGGCGTAGAGCATGCAGTGCTTCATCTTTTATATTCCCGCTTCTACACCAAGTTTTTAAATGACATTGGAGTGGTAGATTTTGATGAGCCGTTCGTAAAACTGTTCAACCAGGGTATGATTACTGGTAAGAATGGAATTAAGATGAGTAAATCAAAGGGAAATGTTGTCTCTCCTGATGAACTGGTCCGTGATTATGGCTGTGATTCTCTTCGTATGTATGAGCTTTTCGTTGGACCACCAGATTTGGATGCGGAATGGGATGACAGAGGAATTGAAGGCGTGAGCCGTTTCTTAAACCGTTTCTGGAATTTAGTTGCAGAAAGTAGCAAAAAGGACATAGAACCAACCAGAGACATGATCCGTCTTCGTAATAAGATGATCTTTGATATTGACCAGAGATTCAATCAGTTTAATTTAAATACTGTTATTTCCGGATTCATGGAATACAACAATAAATTCATTGAACTTGCGAAAAAGACAGGTGGCATTGATAAAGAAACACTTAAGACCTTCGTGGTTTTACTTGCTCCATTTGCTCCTCATATGGGAGAAGAATTATGGAACCAGCTTGGCGGGACCGGTTCTGTTTTCCATGATCAGTGGCCTGAGTGCGATCAGGAAGCGATGAAGGATGATGAAGTAGAGATCGCAGTTCAGATAAATGGTAAGACAAAAGCAGTTGTGAAACTTCCTGCTGATGTATCAAAGGAAGATGCAATTTCGGCAGGCAAAGAGCTGATTCTTGATAAGATTACAGGAACCATTGTAAAAGAAATTTATGTTCCAGGCAGAATTATTAATGTAGTATGTAAATAAACATCTTTAAAATGAGGACATTATGACGGTAGCAATACGGTTTTAATGTCCTTATTTTTTATCAGGAAAACATTGCATGTTCTCCAAATAGGAAGTATAATCGAAATAATGGTAATTACAATAATTGATAGGAGAAGAGCAATGCAAACATTACAAGATTTAGAGAAGATGAAAGAAGTGAGCAATAAACATTTCACCAATCAATACGAATACTATTTTGAATGTTTAAAAGATCGTTATAGAGCCAATAAACAGGGTGGCCTGGATACAATCAAGAGCGAGTTAAGTAAGTGGGATAAGGAATCTCAACTTTTCATGATAAATAAAATAGTCAATGATTTAACAATTAGTGGTTGGTATTTTGATGAGAACGAGCTGCTTCATTTATTAGATGAAAAATAAAATGATAGCAGTAAATAAATCATAGTAGTAGCAAAGCCTTGACCAGAAGGCATATGTAGCCTATACTAATCGGTATCGACTAAATAATATATGATAAGGACATTATGGCATAATATAGCTGATAATGTCTTTATTCATGGAAAGGCATTAATATGGATCAATTTATTATTGAAGCAATGAATCATTACGGATATTTAGCAATTATGGTTTTTGTAGTGCTTGAAAATATTCTACCTTTTGTACCTTCGGAACTTGTGCTGACTTTTGCGGGGCTTATGACCACTCAATCTGCCATGACAGTGCCAGGAGTCATCTTAGACGCCACGATTCTATCTGTAGTGGGTTCTCTTGGGCTATATGGAATAGGACGCTTTATATCGGAAGATAGGCTGGCTGCTTTGGTGGATACGAAGTTAGGTAGGCTCGTTGGATTTAAAAAGGATGATATTTATAAATCAACGGAGTGGTTTCAAAAAAAAGGGAAATATTCGGTGTTGTTTTGCAGATGTGTTCCGGTTTTAAGGTGCCTCATTTCACTACCGGCTGGCACATCAAAAATGAATCTGCCCATATTTATCCTATTTACCTTCATAGGTTCTCTTTTATGGAATCTATTGCTTGTGAATTTAGGAGCGGCTGCAGGGAACAACTGGGAGACCATAGTACATAAACTGGGCTTTGCAACTTCAGTAATCGGTGCGGTGGTCCTTTGTGCTTGTGGTGCGGCATTTTTATTATTCTTGAAAAAACGGATTAAAGAAGCAAAATTAGATAAATAGAGGAAAATAAGGACATTATGACTGATGATACAATCAACCATAATGTCCTTTCTTTTACTTTTTATTCCGGTTCATTAGGTTCTTTGATAGCATGCGGAGGGTCTCCATACGGTTTCTCTCCGCTGGAGACATGTTGGCACTCATAATAGAGATGAGCAGGTCGGTTTCCTCGTTGTTAAATTGGATTCCTTTTTGATTGGCCTCTGCGTTTAGAGACATGAGTGTAGTCATTAGCTGATTTTGTGGAGTGTGTTCTACCCGGTTGGCAAATTCATTTAACAAAGCAATTTTCTGGGGATTCATCTTTTTAAGCCTTGGGTCCTGTTTCCAGTTTGAGTTCATGGATTGCAATCTTCCTTTCTGTGTGAGTATGTAAATTCATCTGTTGACGTGTTAATTCATCTGCTGCATGGCGGACATCATAAGCTGCATGGTGTCAAAACGGGATTGCTGCTCTGGGGGAATAAAATTTTTTAGCTGGTCGAAAGACATTCTGCCAAGAGGATTGTTTTGGCGCTTGTTGTTTTGTGTTTTGTTTTCTCCTTCTGACTGAGTCTGATTCTGATTTTGAGCTTGAGCCTGTACAGGGACGCTGGAAGTAGGTACAAAATCCTGATAAGCACCTGCAATTTTAAAGCCCTGGAATGTATTGACGATTAAATCAATTAGATCCTGTTCATTTTTGTTTGCAAAGGGCTTAATGGTGTTAAGCATCTCAATTGGAGAGTCTGGTGATTGACGGTTATCGGTAGAGCAGATTCCCATGGTAGCAACTTCTTCATCTTCAAATAGATTTATGGTGCGTTGCAGCTCGTTAAATTTAACGAAGTAAGAGATAAAACGCTGCTGAGGTGCATTCATGAAAGGCAGAGCGGCCTTCATCATTTGCAGATGATTATTTTCGATGCGGGAGTCCAAATCATTAGCGCGCATATTTTGTTCGTCGTTCATAGCATAAGTTCCTTGATTTTCTTGTTGACAATATATGCGGCTGCATATATTAGTATTACAGGAGAGTGATATAGATATGAGAAGTCGATTAATTATAGATGGCAATGCTGTATACGAAATAGATGATGAGTGTATGAAGAGAAAACAGACCCGTAACCCCGGCAAGGGAAACGAAAGCCAGGGTCCTTACAGAAGGCCAGGCCAGGAAGGCAGCCAGAACCGCTAAGGGATGAAAACGGGGCCCGATCCATAAAGAATCGGGCCCCATTTTATGTTCATTTTTAGCAGCAGAAGTTATTTCCACCACAACCGCCAAATCCGCCGCCGCCGCAGCAGGAGAGAAGGATGATAATCCAAATCCAACTTCCACATCCGTCGTTACCGCCACAACCGCCACCACAACTGTTTCCACAACCGCCATTACCGCCGCCGCAGAAGCAAAGGATCAGGATAAGCCAAATAATGTTAAAGCCACCATTATTGCATCCTCCGTTGTCGCATCCGCATCCACAGTTAGTTGCTGCCAGATCACTCATATTGGTTCCTCCAAATATTTTGTTTACAATGTAAGTGTATGAATATCAGCTTGCCACTGTTTCCAAATATTTTTAAAAATTTTAGATTTCATGTGATTGAACTTATCCAATTGTTGTGTATAATAAGTAACAACAGGAAAAAGAGGTGCTGAAGATGGAAAAATTGTTTTATGAAAAACCATACGTAAAGGAATTTGAGGCCGTAGTCATAGATTGCAGAGCAGGAAAGAACGGACAGTATGAGGTTCTTTTGAACCGGACGGGGTTCTATCCAGAAGGCGGTGGACAGCCAGCAGATGCAGGCAAGCTTGGGGATGCCACTGTGCTCGATGTTAAGGAAAGACCAGAAGGGATTATTCATATTACTGACATGCAGCTATTGCCTGAAAGTAAGGTGATCGGAATTATAGATTGGGAAAGAAGGTTCTGCCATATGCAGAATCATTCTGGGGAGCATATTTTGTCCGGGATCGTACATAAGCATTACGGTTATGATAATGTAGGATTTCATATGGGAAAAGACGAGATAACGGTAGATTTTAACGGAGTCCTTACTTGGGAGCAGGCAGAAGCCATTGAAGAAGAGGTGAATGACCTTATCTGGAACAATGTAGCCATAATGGAAAGTTATCCATCGAAAGATGAACTTTCTTCTATGGATTATCGCAGTAAGAAAGAATTGAGCGGTCAGGTCCGTATCATAGAAATCCCAGATGGAGATATGTGTGCCTGTTGTGGAACCCATGTAATGAGTACTGGTGAGATTGGCATGGTTAAGGTGACCGGTCTTATGAATTACAAAGGCGGAGTAAGAATGTCAATGCTCTGTGGAAAGCTGGCACTTCTTGATTATCGCAAAAAAATGAAATCAGTATCAGGCATTTCAACCCTTTTATCGGCCAAGCCTGATGGAATTTTAGAGGCAGTGGATAAATTAAAAGAAGAAAGTATGAAAAAAGACGGCTTAATCGGCCAGCTATATAAAGAACTATTAGAAAAAAAAGTACTGGAATATCCAGTATCCAATCAGCCTCTTGTTGTATTTGAAGAAGGTCTGACTCCGGTATTCCTAAGACAGCTTTGTACCATGTTATATGAAGAGCAAAAGGGAAATGTGGTTCTGGTGTGTTCTGGCGCAGATGATACGTATCAGTATGCAGTCGGAAGCAGCCTACTAGATATGCGTGCGTTATCTAAGGCGCTTAATGAGAAGTTAAATGGACGTGGAGGGGGAAACTCTTTGATGGCACAGGGGACCTTCCGTGCCTTTGCAAGGGAGATAGAAGAAGTATTTTTAAATGAGTTGAAAGGAGAATCAGATGGAGCTAAGTGAAGCAACAATTAAAAAGATACGCTGGCTGATTGTATTTGCAGTAGTGGCCGTTGTTGTAGGTTTTAATTATCGAAGTGTATTTGGATATGCGGTAAAGATATTTGGATTTATTACGCCATTCTTACTGGGCGGTGTCATGGCATTTATTATTAATGTTCCTATGCAGAGAATTGAATCCTTATTGCCATTGAAAAGAGAAAGCAAGCTGCTGCGGCCTTTAAGCTTGTGTCTTTCTATTATCTTTGTAATCGGAGTCATAGTTTTAGTTACTTTCGTAGTAATGCCCCAGGTAATTGAAACTCTTTTAAGTCTGCAAAACAGCATACCTGCGTTCTTAACAGGAGTTAAAACAGGGGCAGAAAGGCTGTTTGCCCAGTTTCCAGAAATCGCAGATTATATTAATAGCATTCAAATAGACTGGAAATCCTATTTAAACCAGATTGTAGAATTTTTATCCAATGGAGCTGGAACTGTCTTATCCTCCACCTTATCTGCAGCCATGTCAATCATAAGTGGAGTTACCACCTTTGTGATTGGTTTTGTATTTGCTGTTTATATTCTTTTACAGAAAGAAATCTTATCAAGACAGTTTAAAAAGGTGATGAGAGCCTATCTTCCTGATGCAGTAACCACACGCACGTTGGAAATACTGGATCTTGTCCATACCACCTTTGCCAACTTTTTTGCAGGACAATGTCTGGAGGCTGTTATACTTGGAAGTATGTTTTTTGTTACACTTTCCATCTTTAGGCTTCCATATGCCCTTTTAATCGGTGTATTAATCGCATTTACTGCGTTGATCCCTATGTTTGGGGCTTTTATAGGCTGCGCCATCGGAGCGTTCCTAATGCTTATGGTTCAGCCGCTGCAGGCACTGATATTTCTCATCATATTTTTTGTGCTACAGCAGATTGAAGGAAACTTAATCTATCCTCATGTAGTAGGAAACTCTGTTGGACTTCCATCCATCTGGGTTCTTGTAGCCGTCACTCTTGGAGGCAGTACCATGGGAGTTGTAGGAATGCTTATATTTATTCCTTTGAGTTCTGTATTGTATACCCTTCTTCGGGAAGCAGTCAATGTGAGATTACGAAAAGAAAAGTCAGTCAAAATTAAGAAAATGTAAATACCATAAAAAATCCCCTGGAGTCTAAGTGATAAAAGCCATAGACTCCAGGGGATTTACGATTATAATCCTTGATACATGTATTTAATCAGACGTTCTACATCCTCTGGATCATGAGCAACCAGCTCAAGCTCATCAATGAAACCATTGGAAAAGATACTAGCCATGGAAAAGTACTGGCTTAGTTTTGATTTTAAATTGATTCGGTCCCCTTCCGCGGAAACCAATTCCACTGTTCCCTTGCATTCCTCGATGACTTTAAAAAACTTCTCAACATCTTTGATATTATGAACTTTCATATTAATACCTCCTTGGATTAGGGATAAAAATCTTAATGTCTTTACGAATATATTATACCAATGTTTCCCATATTGTACAATATGAATTTGCCGTCTGAAAAGAGTTAATCAAAGTCTGCATGAAATACCTGTGTGGGAGTATGGATATCCATTGAACTTAAATTAAATTGGTCATCAAAAATCTGTATTTTGTATTCGTAAAAGACATCATCTGTCTTTTTGGACATGAAAACGTAAGCACCTGGTTCTTTGTCTTCAATCTCATCGCTGATTTCATTATAAATCTCTTCCCCATTCACTGGACCGTTATAACCAGTCTTGCGGATCGTCTCTTCAATTGCCTGATATAGTTCTTCCATAAAGGTACCTCATTTCTGCTTCGTATTATACAAATACCATTATAAGCAATTTTTAATACGACTGCAAGAATTACTTGAATCTTATAAAAGAGGGTGTATAATAGGACAGGAATAAAAGGGAGGTAATATAGATGGATTTAATATACAGACCAAGAAGGCTGCGTACATCGGATACTTTGAGAAGAATGGTAAGAGAAACGAGGGTTTCCAAGCAGTCTCTCATATATCCCCTGTTTGTAATAGATGGAGAAGGCATTATGGAAGAAATCTCCACCATGGAAGGTCAGTTTCGTTACAGTGTAGACAAGCTTTCTCTTATTATGGACCGACTGGTAAGTGCAGGAGTGGAAAAGGTGATGCTCTTTGGTATTCCAGCATTAAAAGACACATGTGGAAGCCAGGCATTTGATGATGAGGGTATTGTTCAGCGGGCGATTCGCTTCATTAGAAAAGACTATCCAAGTGTATACATTGTAACCGATGTCTGCATGTGTGAATATACGTCTCATGGTCACTGCGGCATTCTTTGCGGGGAAAATGTAGATAATGATAAGACCCTTGAATATCTAAATAAGATTGCAGTTTCTCATGCCCTTGCAGGCGCTCATATGGTAGCTCCCTCTGATATGATGGACGGGCGTATCGGCTCTATGAGAGAGGCTCTTGATGAAGCCGGATATCTTAATGTTCCCATTATGGCTTATTCTGCAAAATATGCTTCGGCATTTTACGGACCATTTCGGGAAGCGGCTGGTTCCGCTCCGTCTTTTGGGGACCGGAAAAGTTATCAGATGGATTATCATAACCGGAAAGAGGCATTAAAAGAAACAGACCTTGACGTATCGGAAGGTGCTGACATTATTATGGTGAAGCCGGCCCTTTCTTATCTTGATATTATAAGAGAAGTGGCAGACCGGCATGAGGTTCCAGTAGCAGCTTACAGTGTCAGCGGCGAATACGCCATGATAAAGGCTGCATCAAAAGCAGGTTTTGTGGAAGAAGAAAAAGTGATATGCGAATCAGCAGTCAGCATCTTTCGTGCCGGCGCAGACATTTTAATCACTTATTTTGCCATAGAACTAGCAGGTTACATGGATGAAGGGAAAATTGGCTGATTAAAGCCCTGCTTGATTCTTGCGATACTGTTTGATGTCTTCAAGCAGAAGATGAGAGATACGAAGACCACCTCGCCCGCTGCCTAAATCAATGTCAGGTTTGTTGCTGCCATGAAAATCAGAACCTCCAGTTGGGTAGAGATTATATTGCTTTGAAAGCTTTTTTAATTTTCCGCTTTCATAGGAATTGTTGGAAGAGTGATAAACCTCCAGTCCAAGCAGTCCCAAATCTTTTAAATCCTTTACCAGTTCTTCTGTTTTTTTATCTCCCATGCGATATTGGCAAGGGTGAGCAAGAACTGGGAAAGCATGGTTATCAGTCAGGATTTTCATGGCATGCTCCGGAGTGATATCTTCTTTTTTGGGACAGAAGTGGCCACCATACGTCAGGTACTTTTTAAAGGCCTGATCCATTGTTTTGACATATCCTTTTTCGTAGAGTACCCGGGCAAAGTGAGCACGGGTTATGACTGTCTTTGGATTACCGGCGGTTACTTCTTCCAGGGTGATCTTCATATCGGCTTCCTGAAAAAGACGGATCATTTCTTGGTTCCTTTTGTCCCGGATATTTTTAAGTCCGTTGATCTCTGATATGAAATGTGAATCGGAAGAATCCACAAAAAGGCCTAAAATATGAATTTCCTGTCCTTGATAAACGCAGGAAAGTTCGATGCCCGGAATGATTTCCAGGGGCTGATTGAAAGAAGCTTCGTTCGCTTCTTTTAGACCGTCAATGGTATCGTGATCGGTCAGCGCAATGGCGGTCAGATTTTTTTTGACAGCAAGCGACACCACCTCGGTGGGAGTTAAGGTCCCATCAGAGGCATTGGAATGAACATGTAAATCGACAAGATTCATAGAAACCTCCAAAATGAAATAGTTTGGTAACACTATAGTAACATGTTTTTTTAGTTCTGTAAAATGTAGAAAAAACTCGAAAACTAAATTAAGAAAATTCATAAAATCGTAATAGCATTTACCACAAAGTATGGTATACTACTCAATGAAAACTACATAATCATGTAAAAAGGTGAAATTAATGAGTCAGGTGGATAACAGACAAAGAAGTGGAGGAAGAAATAGCTCCTCCCAAAACGAAGACAGAAGAAACACACAGGGGACAAGCCGAAGAACAAGTCAGTCCTACAGACAAAGCGGCTCCAACCAATCAAGACGTGGAAAGAAAAGAAGAAGAGGACCTCAGTATAACATTACGAAAGTGTTATTGGGGATTATTATTGCTGTTCTCTCGGTAATCGGGGTTATGGCGGCTGTTAAGCTAGTCGGAAGCGGCAAAAGTAAGGAGACAGAAGTAATTTCATCAACGGTCCAGGAAACAGAATTAAAAAAGGATGTAAAGGTTGATGATGTTTCTATTACAGGCATGTCCAGAAAAGAAGCTCGTGATGCCATTGAAAAGAAGTACCAGTGGCAGATGAAGATTACTTATAAAGACGAAGAATACAGTTTTAAAAACCTTTTGGATGAAAAGGTAGACGCTTTATTAGAAGAAATATACACAAAGGATCCAAAAGAAAGCTATACCTTAAACCTTGATGGAATGGAAGAGGATGTTAAGGCAGAGGTGAAAGAAATTGCGAAAAAGTGGGATGTGGAGGCGAAAAATGGTTCCATATCTGGATTTGATAAAAAAACAGGAGAGTTTGTTTATGCAGGGGAACAAAATGGAGTCGTAATCGATCAGGATAAGCTTGCTTCCGATGTTCTCGCGCAGCTTAATACAAAGAATTTTCAAGCTGTAATTCCTGCAACAAGCAAAGAAGTAGCTCCAAAGATTACAGAAGCCCAGGCGAAAAAGCTTTATAAAACCATTGGCACCTACGGTACGACTACAACAGCAAACAGTGACCGAAACAAGAATATTGAACTGGCTTCTAGTGCACTAGACGGGCTGATTCTTAAACCAGGAGAAGAGTTCTCCTTTAATAAAGCCACCGGGGAAAGATCAGCGGCTAAAGGATATCGTCCGGCAGGAGCGTATCTAAATGGCGTATTGGTGGAAGAGCCCGGAGGCGGCGTTTGTCAGGTGTCTTCAACCTTATATAACGCAGTGGTTTTCTCTGGCCTTACAACAACGGAGCGACACGCTCACAGCTATGAGCCGTCCTATGTAACGCCAGGTGAAGATGCTATGGTAAGCTTTGGTGGACCTGATATGAAGTTCGTAAATAGTTCTTCCAGTGCCATCGCTATCCGAGCAAGCTTTTCCAAGCAAAAACTTAAAATTTCCATTGTTGGCATTCCAATTTTAGAGGATGGAGTCACCTATTCCATGTCTTCCAAAAAGACCGCAGAGTTAGATGCTCCGGCTCCAATTTACGAAGAGGACCAGACATTACAGCCTAATGAGCAAAAGATTGTTAAGGCAGAAACAAAAGGCAGCCGGTGGGTTACCAATTTGGTGAAGAAAAAAGACGGTGTGGTAACCAGCGATGAATTTTTCCATAACAGCACTTACCGTGGAAAACCAGCTACAATTAAGAGAAATACTTCTGGAGTTGTAGTGCCTGCAACAAATCCGGCGGATACTGGTAATACTTCAGGTTCTCAAAACGGAGGGGAGACTACAGCGTCACATGGAAATGAGGTTCCTGTAACTCAACCTGCTACCGAAGGGCAGCAGGAAAAGCCAACTACCCCTGAGACACAGCCTACAAAATCACAGGGGCCCTCCAATCAAGGCGGAGACGCTTCTTCTGCTACGGAAAATATTATTCCTCCAAATCCAATGAACTGATCGTCGTTTAAAAATAGAAAAGACTGGACATTTTATACTGTCCAGTCTTTTTTTCGATTGTTCCAAAAATAATACTTAAATTTCCAGTTTTAATATTTGCTTTTTGATAAATAATTGTTATAATAATGACAGGTCACTTTCCCATTCCGGGAATTATTTACTATATATTCACATTTGCAGGAGGAAATCTAAAATGGCAAGAAAAATGAAAACCATGGATGGTAACCACGCAGCAGCGCATGCGTCTTACGCATTTACTGATGTTGCGGCTATTTATCCGATTACCCCATCTACACCTATGGCTGAAGCCACAGATGAATGGTCGACAGACGGAAGGACAAACATCTTTGGGCAGACTGTAAAGATTACAGAGATGCAGTCTGAAGCAGGTGCAGCAGGTGCAGTACACGGCTCATTAACAGCAGGAGCACTGACTACTACCTATACGGCTTCTCAGGGTCTGTTACTTATGATTCCTAACTTATATAAAATTGCAGGTGAGCAGTTACCGGCAGTAATCAATGTTTCAGCACGTGCCATTGCAACTCATGCGTTATCTATTTTTGGTGACCACTCTGATATTTATGCATGTCGCCAGACTGGTTGTGCTATGTTATGCGAATCCAGCGTACAGGAAGTAATGGATTTAACTCCAGTGGCTCATATGGCTGCCCTTGAAGGTAAAGTACCTTTTATTAACTTCTTTGATGGTTTCCGTACCTCTCATGAGATTCAGAAGGTGCAAACATGGGATTACGAAGATTTAGCAGATATGGTAAACATGGATGCAGTCGATGCATTCCGTCGTAATGCTTTAAATCCAAATAACCCTAACATTAGAGGTTCTGCTCAGAACCCAGATATTTTCTTCCAGGCAAGAGAAGCTTGTAATTCTAATTACGAAGCTCTTCCAGGTATCGTTCAGAAATATATGGACAAGGTGAATGAAAAGATCGGTACTGACTATAAATTATTCAACTATTATGGAGCTGCTGATGCAGATCATGTAATCATTTCCATGGGTTCTGTCAATGAAACCATTGAAGAGACCATTGATTATCTGGTTAAGGCTGGCCATAAGGTAGGTGTTATAAAGGTTCGTTTATTCAGACCATTCAGTGCTCAGGCGCTGATCGATGCAATTCCAGATTCTGTTAAGACAATTTCAATTTTAGATAGAACGAAAGAACCAGGATCATTAGGCGAGCCACTGTACCTAGACGTTGTTGCTGCTATTAGAGGAACAAAGTTTGATCAGGTTAAGATTTTGGCAGGACGCTACGGTTTAGGTTCCAAGGATACAACTCCAGCTCAGATCGCTGCTGTTTACGAGAACAAAACAAAAACTCCATTTACAATCGGTATTGTGGATGATGTAACATTCTTATCCCTTGAAAGTGGTACTCCTATTATTACAACACCAGAAGGAACAACTAACTGTAAGTTCTGGGGTCTTGGTGCTGATGGTACTGTAGGTGCTAATAAGAACTCTATCAAGATCATTGGTGATAACACTGATATGTACGCTCAGGCTTACTTTGACTATGATTCCAAGAAGTCCGGCGGTGTTACTATGTCCCATTTACGTTTTGGACATAAGCCAATCAAATCCACTTATTTAATCCGTAAGGCAAACTTTGTAGCTTGCCATAATCCTTCCTATGTACGTAAGTACAATATGGTTCAGGAACTGGTTGATGGTGGTGTATTCTTATTGAACTGCCCATGGGATGCAGAAGGTCTTGATAAGCATTTACCTGGACAGGTTAAAAAGTACATTGCAGATCACAATATTAAGTTCTACACCATTGATGGTGTTAAGATTGGTATTGAGACTGGTATGGGACAGACACGTATCAATACAATTCTTCAGTCTGCATTCTTTGAGCTTACTGGAATCATTCCTGCTGAAAAAGCAAACGAATTGATGAAGGCTGCAGCAAAGGCTACTTACGGACGTAAGGGTGATGAGATTGTTCAGAAAAACTGGGCAGCTATTGATGCTGGTGCTAAGGGTGTTGTTAAGGTTGAGGTACCTGAAAGCTGGAAGAACTGTACCGATGAAGGTCTTGACTATAAGGTAATTACAGAAGGTAAGCAGGATGTTGTTAACTTTGTAAATAACATTCAGACAAAAGTAAGCGCTCAGGAAGGCGATACTTTACCAGTATCTGCATTTGTTGATTATGCAAATGGTTCTACACCATCTGGCTCTGCTGCTTTTGAGAAACGTGGTATTGCTGTTAATATTCCTGGATGGAATCCAGACAACTGTATACAGTGTAACTTCTGTGCTTACGTTTGTCCTCATGCAGTTATCCGTCCAGTTGCTCTGACAGATGACGAAGCTTCTGGCAGACCAGAAGATATGAAGACTCTTGCAATGACAGGTATGCCAGGATATCAGTTCGCAATTACCGTTTCAGCATTTGACTGTACCGGATGCGGCTCCTGTGCTAATGTTTGTCCTGGAAAGAAGGGCGAGAAGGCTCTTACTATGGTAAATATGGAAGCTAACTGCGATGTATCACAGAAGGTATTTGATTTCGGTCAGACTCTTCCTATTAAGCAGGAAGTTATTACTAAGTTCAAAGAAAACAGTGTTAAGGGTAGCCAGTTTAAAAAGCCACTTCTTGAGTTCTCAGGAGCATGTGCTGGTTGCGGCGAGACTCCTTACGCTAAATTAATTACTCAGTTATACGGAGACAGAATGTACATTGCGAATGCAACTGGATGTACTTCTATCTGGGGTAACTCTTCACCATCTACACCTTACACTGTGAATGCTGACGGACAAGGCCCAGCTTGGTCTAACTCCTTATTTGAGGACAATGCAGAGTTCGGTTATGGTATGCTTTTAGCTCAGAATGCTCTTAGAGGTGGTTTGAGATCAAAAGTAGAAGAGATTTTAAATTCCGAGAAATCTTCTGAAGCAGTGAAAGCTGCTTGCCAGGAATACCTTGACACCTACACAGTTGGTGCAACCAATGGTCCTGCTTCAAACAAATTATTAGCAGAGTTAGAGGGTTGTGATTGTGAATTAGGCAAGGATATTTTAAAGAATAAGAGCTACTTGAGTAAAAAATCTCAGTGGATCTTTGGTGGTGACGGCTGGGCTTATGATATTGGCTTCGGCGGTGTTGACCACGTTCTTGCCAGTGGCCAAGACATCAACATCTTTGTATTCGATACAGAAATCTATTCCAATACAGGCGGTCAGTCTTCTAAGGCAACTAAGACTGGTGCAGTTGCTCAGTTCGCAGCCGGCGGTAAGGAAACAAACAAAAAAGACTTAGCAAGTATTGCAATGAGCTACGGTTATGTATACGTTGCACAGATTGCTATGGGTGCAGATTATGCTCAGACTGTGAAAGCGATTTCTGAGGCTGAGGCTTATCCAGGCCCATCTCTGATCATTGCTTACGCTCCATGTATCAGCCATGGTATCAAGAAGGGTATGTCTAAAGCTCAGACAGAAGAGAAGCTTGCAGTTGAATGTGGTTACTGGAATAACTTCAGATTTAATCCTTCCGCAGCAAAGAAATTCACTTTAGACAGCAAACCTCCTGTATTAGAAGGATATCAGGAATTCTTAAAGGGAGAGGTTCGTTACGCTTCCTTAGCAATGAAGAATCCTGAGAGAGCAGCTGAATTGTTCGAAAAGAATGAGGAAGATGCTAAAGCAAGATTTGAATATCTGCAGAAATTAGTTACTTTATATGGTAATGAATAATTAAAGATTAAAAAAACGCCAGTCCTGTTGAGGGCTGGCGTTTTTTGTGGGTTGCTGTAAGTAAAATAGGAGCGTTTACCATTAGGAAAGCATCTGAATCAATAGAAACCAGACGACAGGTACCAGCAATGAGGGCAGGAGATTCATGGTCTGAAAGGATTTGACTTTTAAAATAGATAGACCCGAAGCCAAAATCAAAATCCCTCCCACGATGGATATCTCGGTCATGAATTCAGGTGTTAGAAAAGGGGCAACTTCATTGGCAAGAAGAAAGATACTTCCTTGCCAGGCCAATAACACCAAAGCAGAAAATGCTATACCAGGTCCATAAGTGGAAGCTAATACGATTGAGGTAACGAAATCCAGAGTGGCATTGGTAAACAAATAGGTATTGTTTTGGTTGAGAGCGCTTTCGATGGGACCTAAAATCGATAAAGTTCCAATGCAAAAGAGTACAATTGCTGTAGATAAACCTTGTGAAAGGTTGGTTTTTGAATATTTTTCTACCAGTTTACGAAAAGTCTTATCAATATCAATTGCAGTACCGATAACTCCTCCTATGGCGAGACTGACAATGAAAAGAACAGGATAATTGCTATTTGACATATTTTTTACTACAGCATGAACACCGAGAGCTGTTGCAGCCAGTCCCATAGCGTCATAAAGAATATTTTGATATTTTTCTTTCAGACCTTTTTTTATTATACTTCCTACCATACTGCCAGCAAATATCATGCCGGCATTAACAAATGTTCCAATCATTATAATTCTCCTTCTAAATGTAAAGATATAATAATTATAAACCCTCTAGTAAACAGAGAGTCAATCCTTATTTTATATGGACTTACAATTATAATATTGCTGAAATACCTAGAGTAAGATAAAATATAAGGTAGCTAATTAATCCATATCAGGGGGCTTACAACATGGCAGAGAAAAAACGTAAGGGAGCTGGTAAAAAGACCTTGTTTACCATAGGGGAAATGGCCCGGCTTTTTCACATGAATATACGAACGCTTCGTTATTACGATGAGATTGGGGTCTTAAAACCGGAATATGTGAATGAGGAAACAAATTACCGTTATTATTCCACGGTTCAGTTTGAGCGCCTGAATACAATTAAATATCTGCGTGCTTTGGATGTCCCTTTGGAAAAAATCTTGTTATTTTTAAATGAAAAAGATGTCAATACAATTTTATCCATATTTGTAGAACAGCATGAGAGCGTAGTGAGAAAGCAGGAGCAGTTATCGCGGATTGAAAAGAAAATCACAAAACGCATGGAACAAATTAAAGCTGCATTAACAGCACCATACGGGAAAGTTATCGTGAAACAGATCCCACAAAGAAAAGTTGTTTTATTAGAAAAGAAAATTACCCGTGAAGAAGATCTGGAACCGCTTATCCGGGATATCAGCAAAAAATATGATCTTGATGATGCTATTTTTCTTGGAAAGGTAGGGGTATCCGTTAGCAAGGAGGATTTAGAGAAAAAAGAGTTTGCCCATTTTTCTTCTATTTTTATTATTGTGGAGGACGAGGATGATTTTATAGATAACGATGTGGTATTACAGGAGGGAATGTATGTTACAATCCAATACCGCGGTACTCATGAGGACGCACCTCTTTATTATGCCATGGTTTTCGATTATCTTATCGATTCGGGTTTTCATTTGAAAGGCGATTCCATTGAAATAACCATGATTGATGCAGGAATGACAACTGATCAGAGTCAGTTTGTTACAGAATTGCAGATACCAATTTCATAAAAATAGCTCCTTTTTGGGGAGGCGGTTTCTTAAGGAAACCATCTTCAAAAAAGGAGCTTTTTTATGTATTGCTTTAATTATACCTGTGTTGTACCGTAAGCATTTCCTTCATTTACGCTAGGTTTGCAATAGAAAACGATACAGACAATAGCACCTACGAAAGGAATGCAAGATAACAATATCCAAAAACCAGATTTATTAATATCATGCATACGTCGAATTTGAAGGGCTATAGATGGGATAATAATAGCTACTACGTAAATTAAGTAAAAAACAAATAAAAACTTTACCATACCTCCAAGTATCGCTAAAACAAAGGCAGCAATAAAATTAAAGAGTACTGCCATCCAAAAACCCCTTGCTGTAGTACGGTCTTTAAAATTAAAATAATTCTTCCACATTGATAAATATTCATTCATAATATTTTGTAACCTTCCTCTCTTTTGTATTATACTTATTCATTATACAGGAAAATATTGTCAATTTAAATAAAAAAGTAAGAAAAGTTAAAAAATCGTCATATTATACATATTTTACATTTTTTTTGTGTTATTTTTGTAATTGAACTTTTGTTATAAATAGTCGGTATATATACAGAAAATTACAAATATGTATATAAGTCCAGCCATAATTTTCAGAAGTGTTTTCTTATTCTAAGAGGTTAAGACAAACAAAAACAAGAAGACAGGCACTGGTCATTATTGTAAGAATAGACTTATTATATAACGATTATATATGAGGTTTTCTATGGGTACTATAATTTATATGAACAATGGTCCTGATTCTGGTGATCCGACAAAACCAACACCTCAGCAGTCCCCAAAAGAACTCGAATTGATTACTGACGGTGATAATGATACATCAAATGAGACGGGACCTGTTTCTCCAGATGGAGAGCAGTCGAATATATTGGTGCCGAATCCTCAAGTAGAATGGCCGGCATTTGAACCTCACTCTCCGGAAGAAGCCGGAAAAGATGGCACGTGGAGTTCAATCATTACAATGTTTCCTAAGCCAATTATCCCTTGTTATTTTTGCAATTCGGATCGGGTAGGACTTGTAAGATTTTTAAATGCGGCGGCTAACTATCCTCCTTTTATGGTTTATATTAATGATCAAGTGGCGGTTGAGGGGCTGGATAACGGGGATATGAGTCAATATGGAAGGGTGTCTGCTGAGGCTCAAACCATTAGCGTAACAGATGATAATAACTATGTGTATATCAAAAAACAGATTCAGGTGCCCGCAAGTGGTGCCATAACGGTCGCAGTTATTAATACAGATACAGGTCTTGATCTTATGGTTGTTGATGATTATCTGTGTAATGGAGGGATTAACACCGGATGCTTTCGAGTTTGTAACCTCTCTATAACAAACAGAAGGATTAATGTATTACTCAATGGAGGAAATATCATATATCGGGATGTAAATTACATGCAGGTGACGAATTTCCAATACGCCACCAATGGTTACTACATGGTGTCTGTGACAAGCAGCAGTATTTACAGCGGCAATATCATATTAACCTCCAACATTTATATCAGAGGCAATGTTTCATACACCATGTATGTTTTTAACTGGAGCCTGGAACAAAATGCCATACGTATTTTGATTGTAGAAGATCGAAGAAGCTAAAAATAGGAAACCTCTGGTTGACAGATCAGAGGTTTTTTGCTATCCTTAGTGTATTAGATGTGTTAATACAGATATAGGAGGTGGAATATGATACTGCTCGACTATAAAGATCGCAGACCAATATACGAACAAATTGTAGAGAAATTAAAAGATTTAATGATATGTGGAGTATTGGAACAAGATAGCCAGCTTCCGTCTGTGCGGAGTTTGGCCACTGATTTATCTATAAATCCTAACACCATTCAAAGAGCTTATGCAGAGTTAGAGCGAAGGGGATTTATTTATTCCGTGAAAGGAAGAGGAAGTTTTGTGGCAGATACTAGTTCCATACAGGCACTGAAAAACAATGAGCTTAGAGTTAAGCTTGGAGCTTGGATTGATGAAGCCAAGAGATCAGGTCTTACAGAAGATAAAGTCCATACCTGGATTGCAAAAGGGTGGATAAAGCAAGATTATTTGCAGGGGGAGGAGAGATAGAATGATTAAAGCTGATAATATTACCAAAAAATTTGATAACATTGTTGCCGTTGATCATGTTAGTGCTGAGATACGGGATGGGAGTGTATTTGGTCTTATAGGAACCAACGGTGCAGGAAAGAGTACCTTTCTTAGAATGATTAGTGGAATATTAAGGCCGGATGAGGGGATCGTAACCTTTGATGGAGAACCAGTTTATGAGAACGAGGATGTAAAAGGACGCTTCTTTTATATTTCTGATGACCAGTATTATTTTAACAATGCCACACCATCTGATATGATGAACTTTTACTCCAGAGTTTATAAAAAGTTTGACAGGGAGCGCTTTGGCAGTTTGATGGAGAAGTTTGGACTTGATATGAGAAGAAAGATTCAGACTTTTTCAAAGGGAATGAAGAAGCAGCTTTCCGTAATCTGTGGAATCTGTGCAAATACGGATTATCTGCTATGTGATGAAACCTTCGACGGATTAGATCCTGTCATGCGTCAGGCGGTAAAAAGTCTTTTTGCCAATGATATGGCGGAGCGAAATCTAACTCCCATTATTGCCTCCCATAACTTAAGAGAGCTTGAGGATATCTGTGATCATGTGGGTCTGCTTCACCGGGGAGGAATTCTGCTCTCTAGAGATTTAGATGATATGAAACTTAGTATTCATAAAGTACAGTGTGTATTAAAAGATGGAATGACGGAGAATGACTTAACTGCCCTAAACCTTATTAAGACGGAAAAAAGAGGAAAGTTATACACCTTAACAGTTCGGGGAAGTAAAGAAGAGATAGAAGGATTAATGGAATCCTACCAGCCGATTTTTTATGAGATGATTCCATTATCTTTAGAAGAAATATTTATTAGTGAAACGGAGGTGGCCGGTTATGACATCAAGAAACTTATTTTATAATTTATTAAAAGAAGATGTAAAACAGCGCCTTTGGTCGGTGGCAGTTGCTTTTCTATTGTTTTTCTTTGCCTTGCCAGTGGGAGTTGCTTTAAATCTGGCAGATGGAGTTAAGGATGAACTGACCAGAAAAAATACATTAGCAGTTGTTGAGAAGTGGTTGAGCTTTCAAAATGGATATATCGTAGCAATTATCATACTTTTGTCCCTAATTATGGCAGTGTCCAGCTTTTCCTATCTGCATTCCAGACAAAAGGTGGATTTTTATCACAGTGTACCTGTGAGCAGGAAAAAACTGTTCTGGGCTAATTATTTCAATGGAATTTTAATTGTGTTTGTTGCTTATGCTTTTAATTTATTGATTTCTTATGGGGTTGCTGCCGTTAATGGAATTTTGACTTCAGAAATAGCAGGAGCCAGTATCAAAGGCTTTTGCCTTTTTATGCTCCATTATTTTCTTCTGTATACAGTAACTGTGCTTGCAATGGTTTTGACAGGAAATATCTTGGTTGGAATTTTAGGCACTTTAGTATTTGAATTTTATGGAGCCAGCGTTTTTGCTGTTTTAGAATTATGTTATCAACAGTTTTTTAATACCAGTTACCAAGGAAGCAAATCATTATTTACTCTCATGTTAGATAAAACCTCCCCATTGTTTTTCTTTGTAGCAAATGTGGATAGTATGAAACCAGGAAGAGCGATAGAAGGGGTTGCATTACGAATTGTTGTGCTTGTTGTTGTAACGGTGATACTGGCTCTCCTTTCTTTCTGGCTCTATAAAAAAAGAGGATCAGAAGCTGCTGGAAAGGCCATGGCTTTTAAGATAAGTATGCCTATCATACGGATTCCCATTGTAATCCTTGCCTCTCTTAGTGGCAGTCTCTTTTTCTGGTTGATTCATTCTACCTTGGGGTGGGCTGTATTTGGACTTATCTGTGGACTGTTATTGTCTCATTGTGCCATAGAGATTATCTATCACTTTGATTTCCGTAAGCTCTTTTGTAACTGGAAGCAAATGATTGTTTGCGCGGTTTTCGCAGCAGCAGTATTTTTAAGTTTCCGCTACGACCTGTTTGGATATGATCGTTATGTTCCTGCAAAAGATTCTATTAAATATGTTGGCATATCCTTTGACAACACCAATGATTGGATTAACTACGGTGGGATAGAAGTGCCGCATGACGATATAGATAGTTATGAGTGGAAATATATGACCTCAGATGATTACATTTTTAGTCATATGCAATTAAAAGATACGGAGCCGGTCCTTGCTATTGTTAAAGAAGCAATCGATGAATTAAATGTAAGTTCAAGGTTCAACCAACAAGAGCTGCCGGATTATGATGAAGAGACCTATGTAAGAAATTACCGGTTTTCTGTGAAGTATACTCTTAATAGTGGGAAGACAATTTATCGTTCTTACGATGTTTCGGGAGATATGTATCGTCAGGAAATCATAAAAATATACGAAAATCCTGAATTCAGGCAGGCGGTATTCCCTATACTCACACAGACTACAGATGATACTGCCGGAGTCAAAGTTGGCAGAGGCGGTCAGACATCAGTGGTAAGCATGGATAGAAACGGTACTGATAAGTCTATGACCGATAAATTACTGTTAACCTATCAGGAAGAACTTATGAATCTGAAGGTTGATACCATGCAAAAAGAAAACCCTATTGGATCCATTCAGTTTATAACAAAGAAGCAGGCTGAAGTGGCAAAACTGAAGACAGATACCCAGAATAACTGGCAGTATAACCATTTAGTTGAAAGAGGGTATTATCCTATCTATCCCTCCTTTGTAAAAACTCTTGCATTATTAAAAGAATATAAGATTGATGTGGATGGCTGGAATGACTTAAATCAAATCAGTGAAATAAACATTGAAAAGTACCAGTTCAACAGATATAAGGAAACAGGGGAAAGTATGGAATCTCAGTATATAACCATCTCTAATCCTGAAGAAATCAAAGAAATTATGAAATATGCGATTGTGGAGGAATATGCCAGTATGAATCCATTTATTAACTACAGATATAATCAGGTTAACTTCACTGCTGTTTCCTCAATGGATGGAAGAAGAATTGAAATACAATACAGAATTCCAATGGATAAACTTCCTCAAACCCTTGGAAAAGAAATTCAATAGATAAAGAAAGAACAGTAAAAAGTCTTTCATTGACTTTTCCTTCCAATAAAGTTAAAATAAGGGAAGTAAAAGTCAAAGGAGGAGTCATTGATGGCATTTTTGGAAGAGCTGGGGAAGACACTCAGCGATACCGGCAAAGAGGTGGCTACCAAGGCAAAAGCGTTGACAGAGACGATTCAGTTAAAGACACAGATCAGTGCTGAAAAAACGAAGTTGGATGAAGCTTATGCAGTCATCGGTAAACAATTCTATGAAGCGAACGAAGAACCAGAGGAAGCGTATGCAAAGGCCTACGAAGCCATCAGGGCCAGCCGGGAAAGAATTGCCGCTCTGGAGATGGAACTGACCCAAAGCGAGGGAACCCGTATCTGTGCAGAATGCGGTGCTAAGATTTTAAAAGATTCCTTTTACTGCGGGAAGTGCGGGGCACACGTAAAAGAAGCCTCCGCAAGTTCGGTAGCGAATGAAGAGACAATTGTGGAACCAGAAGAACCCGTATTATCGGAAGAAGAGAATCTGGCTTCTGGGATCAACAAGGTGAATGAAGAAGCGTTTGAATCTACGGAAGAAAAGAATTAATTATTTCAGGGATCGGCTTTGAAGCCGGTCCCTGTTTTTGTCAATTTTTGCTTTTTGCAAAAAGGTATGTAAATTTAATGTAAAATGTGTTAGACTAGACCCGACTCACAAATGATCAAAGATACAAAGAGGTATAATATGAAATCAAATGTCAGGTGGCTGGGAAAGCTTTTATTTCTTTCTGCCCTTATAAATATACTGATTGAACTGGCGGCCAGAAAATCTCTGACCAGCCTTTATACCTATATGCGAGATGGATTCTTAATCTTTTTGTTGAATACCATTATTTTGCTACTTCCTTTTACCGTGGTATTTATCACAAAAAGAAAGGTTTTTAGTTGTATCGCCATTTCTGTACTGTGGATATTTTTAGGAGTGACAAACGGGATTTTACTTATTTTCAGGACAACCCCCTTTACTGCGGCGGATTTTCGACTGGTTAAGTATGCCATCAGTCTTGCTACTGTTTATTTTACCTGGATGCAGATTATTTTGATGGTTCTTGGGTTTGCTCTTGCAGCAACCTTGCTGTTTTTTGTCTGGCGTAAAGCGCCTTTATCCAATGAAAAGGTTAGATATCGCTTGGGTTCTGTTATGGTTCTTGCATGTGGCGTTGTAGTGATTGGAGCCACTAGTATATCCATGAAGACCGGTCTGGTAGCGGTTCACTTTGGTAATATTGGGGATGGATTTAGGACATATGGGTTTCCCTATTGCTTTTCCAATTCCATTTTTAATACTGGGATATCCAAGCCGGAAGGATATAGCAATAAAGCTATGGAGACCATCAAAGATAAAGAATTGGTCCAGGAAAATACGTTTGCCTTATTAGAAGGAACAAAACCGAATATTATAATGATTCAATTGGAATCATTCTTTGATCCCACCTTGTGGAAAAAGAATCCGGTAAAACATGATCCAATTCCATTCTTTCGACAATTGCAAAAAGATTATCCAAGTGGATATTTGAATGTGCCAGTGGTCGGAGCCGGAACTGCGAACACTGAATTTGAATCCATCACTGGAATGAATCTTGATTTTTTTGGCCCTGGTGAGTATCCTTATAAGACGGTATTAAAAAAGACTTCAGCAGAAAGTGTTGCATTTGATTTGAAAAATATTGGTTACAGCGCTCATGCTATACATAACAATGAGGCAACCTTTTACGATAGAAACCGGGTATTTTCACAGCTTGGTTTTGATACGTTTACTCCCATTGAGTATATGAATAATGCCGAGCGGAATCCAACTGGCTGGTGTAAGGATAAGATTTTAACGGGTGAGATCATTAAAACTCTGGACTCAACTCCTAGTCCTGATTATATTTACACCATATCCGTACAGGGACACGGGAAATATCCAAGCTTTGAATATTACTGTCAGCAGATTGGTGAGATGGATGAGTTTGTCCGTTCTCTGGTTAATACCCTGAGAACCAGAAAAGAACCTACCGTTCTGGTTATGTATGGAGATCATCTGCCTGGATTCCAATGGTCTGAAAATGAGATGAAGAACGGTTCTCTTTTCCAGACAGAATATGTTATATGGAATAATATGAATCTTCCGGTTGTAAAAAAGGATGTGGAAGCGTATCAGCTTGCAGCTTATGTCCTGGATATGCTGAATATTCATGAAGGAACCATGATGAGATTTCATCAAAAACATCTAAAAGATAAGAATGCAGACAATGAAAACTATCTAAGAGATATGAAAACGCTGGAGTACGATATCCTTTATGGAAACCATGAAGTCTATGGAGGAGAAAATCCATACCAGACTTCAAATCTTAAGATGGGCGTGGATAACATCACCATTGATCATGTGGTTTATAATGATTCCAATGTACTTGTATACGGAAATAATTTCACGCCATATTCGAAAGTATGTTTAGATGGTAAAATGACTGAAACAACCTTTGTATGGCCCCAGTTAATCATTGCAAAAGATGTACCTGAGCATAAAGTAGTTGATTCAGAAATATCTGTGTGGCAGATTGGAAGGGACAAGGTGCCTCTAAGCGAAGCGGGAACCTTTCGATTTAAAGCTGAGGAATGAAAAAAGAGAGCCAGGCTCTCTTTTTTTGTGCTAAATCTTAATTAATTCATATTCATCATTGCCCAGGCCTATTTTTACAGCATGTTCAATGGAAGACTGCCAATTGGTGTTTGGGTGAGTATCTTTAAAGTGATCGTGGTGATGGCTTCCGTGTCTCTCTAGAATGCTTCCTGCCATCACAGGCTGCTGGTTTACGGCATCTGCACACGCCATGTCAAGAGCAACCGGGTCAAAGGATGCAAACATGCCTACATCGGGAATAATAGGGATATCATTTTCTGCATGGCAGTCACAATAAGGAGAGACATCCATAACCAGACTGATGTGAAAGTGTGGACGGTCCTTAATAACTGCCTGGGTGTATTCTGCAATCTTATAATTTAATATATCATTGGATTCATCAAAATTAGTTACCACAGCATCCACGGGACAGACACCGATGCAACGGCCACAGCCTACGCATAAATCATGACTGATATTAGCTTTCTTTTCTTGAAAGGAGATAGCACCATGGGCGCAGTTTTTCTCGCATGCATGACATCCAATGCAATCGTCCTCCACCACATGAGGTTTTCCAGAGTTATGCATCTCCATCTTGCCAGCCCTTGATCCGCAGCCCATTCCGATGTTCTTTAATGCGCCTCCAAACCCGGTGCTTTCATGTCCCTTAAAATGAGTAAGAGAGATAAAAATATCAGCGTCCATGATGGCTCTTCCAATTTTTGCTTCCTTTATATATTCTCCATTTACAGGAACAAGGCTTTCATCGGTTCCCTTTAATCCATCGGCGATTAATACATGGCAGCCAGTAGAAAAAGGAGAGAAGCCATTTTCATAAGCGGTATCCAAATGATCCAGGGCATTTTTACGACTTCCAACGTATAAGGTGTTGCAGTCTGTTAAAAATGGTTTGCCGCCTTGTTCTTTTATAAGATCGATCACTACCTTCGCATAATTAGGGCGAAGATAGGAAAGATTACCCAGCTCTCCAAAATGAATTTTAACTGCCGAATATTTGTTATGGAAATCAATCTGCTCCATCATTCCAGCCGCTGTTATCAGTCGTTTGAGCTTTTGAGGCAGGTTTTCCCGAAAGGTGGTACGAAAGTTTGTGTAGTAAACCTTTGATTTCTCCATGACCGGTCTCCTTTTGATAATTTTTATTGGTTTCATTATACTGTAGTTGGGGTGGTAATTCAAGAAGTGAATTGGTACTTTATTTCCATTTCTATTTATGATAAACTAATAAGATCATATTGAAGTTTTTAGACGGGCATATGGAGGTTAAGAGTATGAAACAAATCAGGGGGATGCTAAGAATCATTTTTGGCCGGACTACATTTGGAGTTGTATCTCTTATTGCTCAGGTGGCCATTCTTTTTGGGATTTTCCGTTTCCTAAGTCGCTACATGGTATATTTTTATGGTGGGTTTACACTGTTAAGTGCACTTGTTATTATTTACATTCTCAACAAGGAAGAGAATCCCAGTTTTAAGCTCTCCTGGATGATTCCTATTGCTGCATTTCCTGTCTTTGGGATTTTATTTTATTTGTTTGCGGAGCTTCAAATAATTGGAAAACTTATGGATAAAAAGCATCAGGCTAACATGGAAGAAACAGAAACATATCTAAAGCAGAATCCAAAAGTCATGGATCAATTGAGTAAGATTAGCAGGCAAGATGCGAATCTGGCCAGATATATTAAAAATATCGGTCATTATCCTGCTTATGGTAATACGAATGTCCAGTATTTTTCTTTGGGCGAAACCATGTTTGAGGCAATGAAAAGAGAACTGGAGGCCGCTAACCGGTTTATTTTTATGGAGTTTTTTATCGTTGAACCAGGTGAGATGTGGGATGAGATTCTGGGGATATTGGAAAGGAAGGTAAAAGAAGGAGTAGAGGTTCGTTTTATGTACGATGGGATGTGTTCCCTCACTCTTTTACCAAATGGTTATGTAAAACAATTGCAGGAAAAAGGCATAAACGCCAAAGAGTTTTCGCCCATTAAGCCTGTGTTAACCACCTATCAGAATAATCGAGATCATCGCAAGATACTTGTGGTGGACGGGCATACCGCCTTTACAGGTGGTGTTAATCTGGCAGATGAATATATTAACCGGAAGGTGCGTTTTGGTCACTGGAAGGATACAGGAGTCATGTTAAAGGGAGATGCAGTTACCAGCTTTACCATGATGTTTCTTGAAATGTGGGATATCTCAGAAAAGGAGCCGGACGACTATGGGAAGTATTTAAAGGATCCAGAGTATTTTTACCCACTGGAACTTAGTCGTGAAGGATTTGTGATTCCATATGGGGACAGTCCGTTGGATGGAGAAACCATTGGGAAACAGGTATATTTGGATATCATTCATTCAGCCAAACAATATGTATATATTATGACACCTTATTTGATTCTGGATTATGAGATGGTAAAGGCTCTTACCTTTGCTGCCAAGCGAGGGGTTGAGACTGTTATTATCATGCCACGTATACCAGATAAAAAATATGCATTTTTGCTTGCCAGATCCCATTATTTAGAATTGATTCGTGCTGGTGTTCAGATTCGTGAATACAAGCCAGGTTTTGTTCATGCCAAGGTATTTAGCAGTGATGGCACAAAAGCGGTGGTAGGAACCATCAATATGGACTTTAGAAGCCTTTATCTTCACTTTGAATGTGCTGTCTATCTATATCGGAATGAAGTGATTGGGGATATTGATCGAGATTTTAAAGATACTTTGGAGAAGTGCAGAAGTGTAAGCCTGGAGGATGTAAGAAGCTATCCATGGCATGAAAGGTTTGCAGGACGTGCATTAAGACTATTTGCCCCTCTTATGTAGATGAATTACAGTTATGATATAAATTATATGATTTTATAGTAAACATGCGCCGGAGTTTTTAATTCCGACGCATATTTTTATTATTTATTTGGTAATTTTCAGTTTGAGAAATTTCTTGTAATTGGTGAATTACGGTTCTGCAACCTCGATGATGACAATATTTGCAACAACTGGAGTTGTTGCATAGAATACGGTCTGACCAGTTGTATTAACGAGTTGGATGGTTGCAGGAATAGCTCCTACTGAGACGAATGCCGTTCCGCTTATCTGACCAGTAACGATTGGAGAACTAGCGGATGCTCCGCCGCCGCCATTTACTTGAACTGTAAATTCCACAAATGTGGATGGGCCAGCTCCGTCTGTGGATACCCACCACGCTACATAATAATTACCTTCAGCAGAAATCGTAGCAACACCTGTAGCTGGGTTGTAAGAAATATTAAGACTCTGATCGTTTAAAACGTTATTAAAGATAACATTGCTTCCACTTGCGACTTCCCCACCAATAATGGTTCTTTGAGCCTGAAGGCCTCTAAACTGAGCTGGAGGCCCAGAAGGTCCGGTAGGTCCTGTAGGTCCGGTAGCGCCAGCAGCACCAGTAGGTCCAGTAGGTCCAGTATCGCCGGTAGCACCAGTTGCACCAGTAGGTCCAGTAGGTCCGGTAGCGCCAGCAGCGCCGGTAGCACCAGTAGGTCCAGTAGCGCCGGTAGCACCAGTAGCACCAGTAGCACCAGTAGGTCCAGTAGGTCCGGTAGGTCCAGTAGCGCCAGCACCGCCGGAAGGTCCAGCAGGTCCGGTAGGTCCAGTTGCACCGGTAGCGCCGGTAGCACCAGTTGCGCCAGTAGGTCCAGTTGCACCAGTAGCACCAGTAGCGCCAGTAGCACCAGTAGCACCAGTAGGTCCAGTAGCGCCAGCAGCACCAGTAGCGCCAGTAGCACCAGTTGGCCCAGTTGGTCCAGCAGGACCCTGAGCGCCGGTAGCACCAGTAGCACCGGTAGCACCAGTTGGTCCAGTTGGTCCCTGAGCGCCAGTAGCGCCAGTAGCACCAGTTGGTCCCTGGATACCCTGTGGACCCTGTGGTCCTACAGGTCCCTGAGGTCCTTGTGGTCCGGTTGGACCGTCAATTCCAGGAATACCCTGAGGTCCAGTTGGTCCGGTTGGTCCCTGGAAGCCTCTAGGCCCCTGAGGTCCCTGAGGTCCTTGTGGTCCTCGTGGTCCTTGTGGTCCTTGTGGTCCCTGTGGTCCGGGGCATCCTCTAGGCCCTTGGGGTCCTACGCAGCCACCACCACAACCGCAGCGGTTTCCGTCCCAATCTCTACAATTATTCATTATAACTCCCTCCTGTCAAGGCGAAATATATTCTTGTAAATGTTTTTGTAGATGAGTATAGTTCATAAAGGTTTTACTTTCCTTTATAACATATCATATGTAGGAAGTCTTAAGTTTGATAGAGACAAAATCAACTTGATTTACAAAATTAGGTTTATGAACCTGAAAAATAGCATTTTAATTGAATAATAGAGCTCTTTAAAAAGAAAGTTGTTCCATAAATTGATGGGAAGCTCGAGGTCTGATTCCTCTCAATAATCGTTTCATTTAGGAATGAGGGGTGTCCCCATATTTACAAGGATACTATTATGGAAGAATTATGGAATATGGAGAATGGCTAAATGAGAATTTTGATAGATAAAAAAAGCTAGAGCAATGCTTCACAAATAATTTTGATTTTGTGAGGCGTTACTCCAGCAGCTACTAAGTGTCTTGTATTGTATTTAATTAAAATTGCCCATCACTGTATGATGAGTGTTAGATCCTTATGTTCCATGGTAATTAGCAGGCGGTAGATATCATGCTTCCATGCAGTTTGCAAGCGTTTGTCAACAATAGGAATTCTTTCTTTCTGAATATTAGAGGAACCAGTTATAATGAGTTTTCCCAGATTTCCTATCCTTACAATATTCTCCGACACCTCTGGCTCTTCATAGAACATCAGGGATAAAACCACCTTTTTAAGATCGCCTTCATAATGATCCTTTATTACAATTTGATTCCCCTTCTCGTGACTGGCACTACGATGGTAAGAGTGTATTCGTTCATCTGGGTAAGCGGTGGCAATATCCATGGATACCTTGTTTTCCTCAGTTCCAAACTGGTGAGAGACTTGGGAAGCGAGATACTGTGCGCCATCTTTTTGCAGAATTGCATTATCACCGTCAAAAAAGGTGGGAAGGTTGTGGTAACAAGACTGCATGGTCCAGATTTGATACCGGTCAGGGGAGAACGTCTTTTTGCTGTAGGTTTCCACCCCTACATCAATTAGAAGTGGGCAGCCATCTTTATATATGGTAAAACTTCCGGTATCGTTGTGGTTGTGACTGTCATTGTTATCCCCAGCCTTTACCGCCAGACAGAAGTGGTCATCTCTGGAGATAAAAATACCAACACTTTCGTACCAGATGTCTTTATGGCTGATGTTTGAAGTCTTATCCCAGGCCATCATCTCGCTATGGGTAAAAATGGACTGAAGTCTGTAAAAAAGGTTATTTTCCTTCAGGGTCAGAGGGTCCTCGCTGTTTTGATAATCAGAGGCGGCAAAGGCCATCAACTCCTGGTTGTCAGTCATTTTACCAAACAAAAACTCTCTTGCTCCGCAGCGACCCGCAACTGGGGAACAGTCTGCGAAGTTTACGTAATAAATATCATGTACGTGTACATTTATTATGTAAGAGGCAATGTTTTTTATTTTGGTGGAATCATAAACAGAGGAAAATGCTTGATCGGTTATTTCGTTTAACAAAAAAAGACAGTTAAACAGACATAAGCCTGCGTGTCGGAAGTACTGAGCGCCTTCATCACAGCAGCCATCCTCACCGTATTCCAAAAGAAAATAATCCATGCTTTTTACTGCCTTTTTCAAGATAGCCTCTTTTTCTTCTTTTGGCAGATCGCGGCTAAAGGCAGAAAGGAGTATATTCTGGGTACACCAAATCGTCCAGTTATTCATCTGGCTATGGCCGTCGCCCATCCACCAAAAGTGTTCCTGAAGATATGGCGTAAAAATACGTTCCTTTAAATTTTTATGAATCATCTCTGATAAAAAGGGGCTGATATCCAGTAGCTCCTGTCTTAACAAATATTCTGCCATAGAAAGAACCGAGGCTGTTTCAGCAGCAAATAAATCTATAACAGGTCGGGTTACATCTGGAAGAATGAACTGTGGAGTATCTCGGATATAGGAGTTATGAGCAGGTAAGTGCCAGGCATTTTCCTCACAGATTACATAAAGTCCATTTATAATATCATCAAGAAAACGTCCTTTATACTCCACACATTCTGCTAAAACCAGACTATCCAGTGCAATCCTTCTTAAAAACTGCTTGTCTTCAAATTGATTCCGATTTCCTGTCCTCGTAAATTCCATGAAATCTACAGCAGTGAGAGAGGGGTAAGCAAAATTAAGATAGACTTCGCCGTTTTGTATGATCCGTTCTCTTAGATCATTAGAAAGTGTTTCCCATGGATCCCGCTCAGAAGCAGGAGGATAGGGGTGAAAGTCTGACAATGGTTTCTTTACGCTATTAGCAAGTTCTGTAATCACAATAGATTCTCCTTAATCTTCCTCGTATTCACGTACGGTATTTTGCTGTATAAATTCTCTTGGGGACAAACCAGTAACTTTTTTAAAGACTTTACTAAAATAAAAGGCACTCTCAAAACCAAGTTGGTCAGCCGCTTCGTATATTTTCATATCTTGTTCCAGAAGCAAAGTTTTCGCTTTATTCACCTTTGCCTGAGCAATATATTCAGAAAAGCCAAGCTGGCAGTTCTTTTTAAATAGTATACTTAAATAATTTGGGCTTAAACCAAATATTCCGGCAACCTCATTTAAGCTGAGTTTTTCTGTGATATGATTGTTGATGTATTTTTGTACATTTGTAATCACATGTGCTTTATAGGTTTTTCGTTTGGATTTCAAAACCTCACAAAGCCCATCCCGGAACGTGGACATCCACTCAGAAATCTGACTCACCGTAGTGAAACGATAGATGGAACGGTAGCCGTCATTGTAGGCGGAAAAAATTTCAGCCATATTTTTCTCTCCGTCGGGGAGAAGTGATAGTGCAAGATAAAGAATATTGCAGGCCCCATCAGCCGCCTGGGAAAAGCGCATGGGATGGGATTCAAACAGTTCAATAATCTCCGTAAGAGTCTTATATAGCACGTCCGTGTCAAACTCATTAAAGGCTTTTGTGATTTCACTTTTAAATACAGATATATTAAACGCATTCCGCATGGAAGATGTATCCGATGAAGTAAAAATAACGGCTGGCTCCGCATCCGATGATCTTGCAAACGCCTGTCGTGCCTCTTGATAGGATTCACTGATATTAAGGGGGTGAATGACAGGGGTTCCCACTCCTGTAAATAAGGAAACATTAAAATAATTATGAACCATCTCTGCTGTATTTATGAAACACTGGGAGACAATATCCTCCTTAAAATTTTCTGTTTTGGGGAGATGAAATATAACTGCAAAATGCTTCATATCCAAGGAAAAGACATAAGCAGGAAGGTGCTTGCCGATGATTTCTTTTGCCATTTGCAAGGTGCTGTTATAAAGATTCATTAGCTTTGTGTAATCCATATCCTTATGACTATCTTCCCTGATTTCGCAAAATGCAGCAAAATAGCAGCTCTCCTCAAAATCCAGCTTCAAATCTTTCGCCTGAAGCAAAAACTGTTCCTCGTTTTCAAAGAGATTATGGAGAAGTCTCATAAAGAATTTTTCAAAATAGCTTTGGAGCAAGGGACGGCCTGATTCTTTGTATTCCAAAGAGACCTGAAGCGTATCCAGTCGCGATAATGCCTTTTTTACAGCTTCTGACAGAGCGTCTGCGTTTAGCTCCAGCTTGATGAGATAATCAATGGCCTCGTAAGACATGGCCTCTTTTATTAGTTGGAATTCCTCGTAGCTGGTGAGGAAGATAAAAAGAGGAATTCTTCCATATTTCTCTCTGCTGGCCTTTGCAAGCTCCAGACCGTTCATAATGGGCATGCGAATATCGGAGATAACGATTTCAGGAGAGTATTCTTCAATCATTTCAAGGGCATTTTGCCCGTTAACAGCCGTTCCGCAAATCTCGATTCCATAATCTGCCCAGTTTAACATGGACTTTATTCCAATCTGAACCAAAGGCTCATCATCTGCAATCAATAATTTCTTCATAATCTTACCTTTCTGCTCCCTGGTTGTCGGTGTAGAGTTCATATGGAATCCGGATGCTCATGGTGGTAAATTCTCCTGGCTGGCTTGTAATCGTGATGCCGTAATCCGGGCCAAAATCATGTTGAATCCGTTTGTTTACATTGCTGATTCCAATATGGCGGAAGAACTCCGTGTTATTTGCGCTGTCCGTGTCATCATGCATTACCTTTTCAATCATTTCAGGGGTCATTCCCACTCCGTTGTCTGTAATATCTATTTTAAGGATCTTCAAAGGAGAAGCCTCTTCTTCCTGGGCAGAGACAATAATATGGCCTGCTGTTTTGGTCGGTTCGATTCCGTGAAACAGGGCATTTTCAATAATGGGTTGAAGGGAGAAACGATGAATCTTGCAATGATACAGATCTTCCGATGAGATCTGGTATTCAATGGTAACGCTGCCTCCATAACGGTATTGTTGAATGAGAAAATAATCTTTGACTAGTTCCAGTTCTTCTTTTAAAGTAATAAAAGAGGCAGTTCCCTTTGAAACATTTTTAAGCAGTCTTGCAAGTGCTGTTGTCATATCTGCTATGCCAGTGGCGTTTTGTATGGTGGCCATCCACTTAATGGAATTAAGAGTATTGTATAAAAAATGAGGATTAATCTGGCTTTGAAGTATCTGGTATTCCAAATCCTTTTTCTGCTTTTCATCAGCAACCTTTTTATCCAGAAGAGTCATAATGTTCTCTGACATGCTGTTAATGCCTTTTCCTACCTGTCCAATCTCGTGATCCCATTCAATTTCAGTATCTTTGGAGAAGTCTCCGGAAGAAATTTTTGAAAGTTTACTCCTCACCTTGCGAATGGGGTCCATAATAATACGGTTTAAGAAGAAGATTAAAAGGATGCCAAGGGAAAGGATGAAAAGGCAGATTCCAAGGAGCAGCAACATGTATAAATTCTTCTGTTGTTTAAACTGCTGTTCGGATAATACCTGTATTAAACTGAAATCTCCAATTCCTTCTATGGGGCGTTCTACGACAATACGTTTTTCGCCTTCCTGGGTGGTAGCAGAAAGTACCTTAGTTCCCTGAAATAATGAGCTTGTCTCTGAGAGGCCAATGGGGTTTTTATAAGGAAGTTCAGTTTCTTTCCAGCTTCCCAAGTTATAGATATAGTTCTTTCCTCCAATGGTTAAAAATAAGGAACTGTCATCAGGAAGAGGATAGGAGGAGAGATAACGTGTGAACAGCCGTGTGGATATCTCTACATAAGTCCAGCCAATGATTTCTGAATTAAACTCATTGTAAGCTGGTCGTAATATGGGAATAATGGTATCACCACCGACTTCTGCCAGAGGATCGTTAATCAACCCGATCCAGAGAAAGTCTGGGGAATCGTAAAGTCTCTTAAAAAAAGGCTTCTGGCTGATAATCTTAGCGGCATAGGAAGAAGAGTTATTTGTGGATATCTGTAAAAAATTGTTTTCATCTACAGAAGAAACAAGAACTCGTGAAATATATTCATAGGAGCGTGTGTTATAATACTCTTCCTTTAGCCGGTTGTGAGTGGAGAGTGCCATGGGCCGAAGATTATCGGTATCATTTTGTGCGCTAGGAAGCTTTGGTTGATGTTTAAATGCTTCCAGATAATTAATGATAGTAGAATTAGAGCCGCACCATTTGCTAAAATATATAATGCCTTTCATATCAGTCGCAATGTTATTGCTGGCAACTTGTAAGTTGAATTCTGCTGACTGAATCTGGTTCTTCCTTAAAAAGGACTGAAAGACGTAAAAGCAGATTGAAGTTGTAAGAATTGTAATAAGCAGGGTGACAGAGGCTGTAAGAGCCATGAGCTTACCCCGTATGGTTTTTGGAATGAACCTCTTCCACATGATATATGTGTCCCTTCTTTTGCTTATAGAGTATTGACCTGCGGTAACATCTACAAAGTTAGCGTATTTTTTGTAAAATGTCAATGAAAAACCCGGCTTCATTTCGTTTATAATTTGTCAATATGTATGCAAAAGAGAAATAGTGCTGATAATCATAATATATTACATCTTTGAATCCATATCATAAAGATCTTGAATAAATATTGAATCTTTTCTATGAGAATTTCCATTCTTAATATGGAATCTTTCATATATAATTCAGTTATGGTAAATTCTTAAAGATGTAAGAAGTTGCTGTTTAATTTATTCAAATCAGGAGGGTATACAATGAAAAAAAGAACGCTCAGTTTTGCTCTTGCTTGTGCAATGGTAATGACCAGCCTCGCTGGATGTGCCGGTGCAGCAAAGGATGCCACAAAGGCATCTTCCGAAAGTTCGGCAGCAGAGACAAAAGCATCAGAACCAGCAAAATCGGCAGATGGTAAGACAACATTAAAATGGTCCGTTTGGGACATCAGCAAAACAACATACTATCAGCCACTGATCGATGCATTTGAAAAGTCTCATCCAGATGTAAAGATTGAAATGGTAGATTTAGGCTCCACAGATTATCAGACTGTTCTTGCAACAGAACTTACAGGAAGCGGTTCTAATTTCGATGTCGTAACCGTAAAGGACGTTCCTGGATACATGACTCTTGTAAATAAGGGTGTCTTAGAGCCTCTAGACAGCTACATCCAGTCCTCTGGAGTAGATTTGACCCAGTATAAAGGTCTTACCGATCAGATTAAGGTAGAGGATAAATTATACGAACTTCCTTTCCGTAATGACTTCTGGGTAATGTTCTATAACAAAGATATTTTTGACAAAGCAGGCGTAGCTTATCCAACCAATGATATGACATTCGAACAGTACGACGCACTTGCAAGAAGCGTTTCTGTTGATACACCTGGACAGGAAGTATATGGTGCTCACTATCATACTTGGAGATCTGCAGTACAGCTTTTCGGTATTCTTGATGGAAAGAATACAATCGTAGATGGAAAATATGAATTCTTAAAACCATACTATGAGATGGTATTAAAAGAGCAGGAAGATGGCATTACTCAGGATTATGCAACTTTAAAAACCAGTGGACTTCATTACTCAGGTGCATTTGCACAGGGCAACGTAGCTATGATGAATATGGGAACATGGTTCATTTCCACATTAATGGATAAAATCCGTACAGGGGAATACACAGACTGCACCAACTGGGGAATTGCAAAATATCCTCATGCAGAAGGTGTTGAGCCTGGTTCCACCCTTGCAACCATAACATCTCTTGCAATTCCATCCAATGCACCGAATAAAGACCTTGCTTGGGAATTTATTAACTTTGTAAGCGGTAAAGATGGCGCAGAGATCCTTGCTTCCACAGGAACCATTCCAGCAGTCATGAACAAGGCAGTTTCTGATCTTGTTGCCGGAACCGATGGTTTCCCTAAGGATGATAAGACAAGTGCAGACGCTCTTAATACCTCTAAGCTTTATTTAGAGATGCCAGTGAACAAAAAGAGCTCTGAAATGGAGACCGTTTTAAATGAAGCTCATGATGCAATCATGACAGGCAGCATGTCTGTCGATGACGGCATTGCACAGATGAATGAAAAGATTGGTGCGATTTTAGGAAAGTAATTGTTTAGAGTCAAGAGAGGCGGGCGAAAAAGCCCGCCTCATTTAAAGAAAACTTCTGATTTGAGCATAGAAATAAAGGAGGAAAAGCATAAATGGCGAAGACAATAACAGAGTCGCAAAAGCAGGAAAAAATCACAGCCTTGCAAAAAGAGCGGGAAGCTTTCAGTCTTAAGCTCAGAGATGCCGTAGGTACGCGTAAACGTGATGGGCTGATTGCGAAAATCGAAAAAATAGATGAACAGATAAAAAAAGTGAGAACAGGAGAGCGGTTTACCAGGCAGGAAAAGAGGAATTTAATTGCATATTCCTTTATCGCTCCTAACTTTATCGGATTTGCTATATTTACCCTTGGACCGATTATTTTTGCTTTTGTCCTGGCATTTATGAAATGGGATGGAAACAGCCCCATGGAGTTTGCAGGACTTAAGAATTTTATAGATATGTTTGCCAATGACAGATTCCGGGCTTCTTTTATTAACACCATCGTATACTGTCTGGCAACTGTACCATTAACACTGGTTAGTGCCCTTGGACTGGCAATTGTGTTAAATCAGAAAGTAAAAGGAAGAAACTTTTTCCGTACGGTTGGCTTCTTCCCTTATGTAGCTTCCTTGGTTGCTGTAGCGGCTGTATGGAATATGTTATTTAGTCCTATGAAAAGCGGTCCTGTGAACATGCTGCTTTATAATCTGGGAGTACATGCAAAGAGCCTACCCAAATGGTCGGCAGATCCTAACTGGGTCATGTTCACCATCGTTTTGTTCAGTGTATGGAAGAATATGGGGTACTATATGGTAATCTATCTGGCTGGTCTGCAGGGCATCAATGGAGAACTCTATGAGGCAGCAGGACTTGATGGCTGTAATGCATGGCAGAAATTCCGCTATATTACCTGGCCTCAGCTTCAGCCTACTACATTCTTTGTAACGATTATTCTGACCATTAACTGCTTTAAGGTTTACGATATTGTTTACATGCTTGCAGGTGGCTCCAATGGTATTGTCAGCTCCCAGGCAATGGTTTTAGTTTACCACATCTATGAAGAAGCGTTCCGTAACTGGAATTTAGGTTATGCCAGCGCAGTTGCTATGGTATTGTTCTTAATGGTACTTGTCATCACACTGGTTCAGTTCCGTGGTGAGAAGAAATATGCAAACTAAGAAAAGGAGGATTCGAAATGAAAGTGAAAAGCACAAATTATAAAATCAGAAGATGCCTCCTGTATGTGGTTTTGCTCCTTCTGACCGCTGCCATGCTGGTACCATTTGCATGGATGCTCTCTGCTTCCTTAAAATTAGATAAAGACGTCTTTATCTTCCCGATTCGGTGGATCCCCCAAAATCCAAGATGGCAGAATTATCTGGATATCTGGACCAAGATTCCCCTACTCACCTTTGTAACAAATACGATGAAGATTACTCTCATTGTTACCACGTTACAGCTTTTAACCAGCAGCTTTGCAGCTTATGCATTTGCAAAATTAAAATTCAGATATAAAGATACTTTATTTATGGCTTACATTGCCACCATCGCAGTTCCATGGCAGGTATACATGGTACCTCAGTTCATGATGATGAGAAATTTCGGGTTAAATGATTCCCACTTAGCCATTATTTTCCTTCAGGCCTTCTCTGCATTTGGAGTGTTCATGATGCGTCAGTTCTATCAGGGAATTCCGGATGAGCTTTGTGAGGCAGCAAGAATCGATGGTATGACAGAATACCAGATATACGCAAGGATTATGCTGCCATTATCAAAGCCAGCACTTTCTACCTTGACCATATTTACTTTTGTTAACACTTGGAACGATTTCTTAGGACCACTCATTTATTTAAAAACAGAAGCAAAAAAGACCCTGCAGTTAGGACTTAAAATGTTTATCAGTCAGTATAGTTCCGAATACGGTCTCATTATGGCCGCCTCCGTTCTTTCTCTGATTCCGGTACTTATTGTGTTCTTATCTCTGCAAAAGCATTTCGTTGAGGGTGTGGCTGCAACTGGTGTGAAAGGCTAAGAAAATGAAAATAATAAAAAATTTCGTGGACAATATCCATAACGAAGCATATAAAGATATGTATCTTTCCCCGGTCATTGACGCAGGAACGTATGTGTTTACAGGTGGTCGGAGCGAAGAATCTTTAGACGGTTCATGGAATTTCTCCGTTGATATGTATGATAATTGTCTCAGGGCCAAATGGTTTCTGGAAGAGAAAACGAATGCAGAGGGGAGACTAGTTCCTCTGGATTACGGATTTGATGACTGGGAGGAAATCCCAGTGCCAGCAGTATGGAACCTTGCAAAACCGGAATATTTTTATTATGAGGGACCGGCGGTTTATAGCCGCCGGTTTCTTTTTGATAGAAAAGCAGAGGGCCATGTATTTTTAAGATTTGGCGCAATTTCCTATGAAGCCAGAGTCTTTTTAAATGGTATATTTCTTGGCGTTCACAGGGGAGGTTCCACCCCTTTTTGTGTGGAAGTCACAACTCATCTAAAAGAAGAAAACCGATTGATCGTAATTGCAGACAACACCAGACGCCAGGACCAGGTTCCCAGTGAAAACACCGACTGGTTCTTATACGGTGGGATATATCGAAGTGTCTCTCTTTTTTGCGTTCCTGACATCTATATTAAAGATATGAAGGTACATTTAGAAGACTGGGAGAAAAAGAGAGTTTGTGTCTCTATGACCTTAGGCGGCGCGTCCCAATTCAAAGGGGGAGAGGCGATTTTTTCTATTCCAGAGCTTAATCTGGAAGAGTCTGTTTTTGTAAGATCAGATGGGACTGCGAAGATGGTATTTGAAGTAGATTCGCTTTCGCTCTGGAACCTGGAGCATCCAAAGCTTTATGATGTAGAGCTTACTTATCGTCTCCATGGAACGGTTCTGGATCAAGTCAAAGACCGAATTGGCTTTCGATGTCTAAAGACAAAAGGAAATGAAATCTTATTAAATGGAAAGACCGTTTTCTTAAGAGGAGTTTGTCTTCATGAGGAGTCAGAGGAACATGGAAAAGCAGTAACAAAAGAAGACATCCGTCAGGCATTTTCAAAAGCGAGAGAGATGAACTGCAATTTTATTCGTCTTGCCCATTATCCTCATACCGAGTGGGTTTCTCAATTGGCAGATGAAGAGGGCTTTCTTTTATGGGAGGAGATACCGGTATACTGGTGGATCGATTTTGCCAATGAAAAGACTTTAGTGGATGCAAAAAATCAGCTAACAGAGTTAATAACCAGGGATTACAACAGAGCTAGTGTTATCATATGGTCTGTAGGAAATGAAAATCCGGATACCGATGAACGATATCACTTTATGCGAGAGCTGGCGCAGACAGCAAGAGCCTGTGATGAAAGCCGTTTCATATCCGCTGCCTGTTTGGTGGATGCGGTAAACTTAAGGATTGCAGATCGACTGGAAGAACATTTAGATGTTATCGGATTTAATGAGTATTACGGCTGGTATGATCCGGATTATGAAAAGCTGATCACCATATTGGAAGATTCGAAACCGGATAAGCCTGTGGTCATCAGTGAATTTGGTGCCGATGGGTATCTTTCTACCAGTAATACTGACAACCATGTGCGAGGTTCTGAGGAGGAACAAAAGGAAATCTATGAAAAGCAGGTGGAGCTATTTAAAAAGACCAGCTATATTCAAGGAACAGTTCCTTGGATTTTATTTGATTACCGTACACCAAAGCGTCTTGGTGCTTATCAAAAGGGATATAACATCAAAGGGCTGGTGAGTGCTGACCGGAAAAGGGAAAAACCTGCGTTTTTAGTTATGAAGAAATTCTATGAGGAGGTAATGATACATGAGCAAACAGATTGAGGATTTATTTGAGGATAAAATAGAACTTACGGAAGTTGAATGCAGCAAAGCAATGGATTTTGCTGTGGAACAGGTGAAGGATAATTTGAAGGAATTTACCCATTCCTTTAAAAAGGCGTATAGTGAGGAAGGGTTCTATCAGCCAACGCCTAATGTGAATTGGACGACGGGATTTTGGACTGGACAGATATGGCTTGCTTATGAGTGGAGTAAGAATGAAGCATTTGAAACGGCCGGAAGAATTCAGATTGAGAGCTTCTTAAAGAGAATTAACGAAAAGATAGAAGTGGATCATCATGATATGGGCTTTTTGTATTCCCCTTCTTGCGTTGCCGGATTTAAACTGGCTGGTGATGAAAAGGGAAAAGAAGCTGCCATCAAAGCCGCTGACCAGCTTATCAGCCGGTTTCAGCCGGTTGGTGGGTTTATTCAAGCCTGGGGGCCCATGAATCAGCCGGAAAATTACCGTTTTATCATAGATTGCCTGCTTAATCTGCCTCTATTATACTGGGCTACTGAGGAAACAGGGGATCAGAAATACCGTGAGATTGCAGAGAAACATATCCATACTGCCATCGCAAACGTAATCAGAGAAGATTACTCCACCTGGCATACATTTTTCATGAATATGGAAACAGGAGAGCCAAGTCACGGCGCCACCTGTCAGGGATACCGGGACGGATCGGCATGGGCGAGAGGCCAGGCTTGGGGCGTCTACGGCTGTGCTATGGCGTACCGCTATACAAAACGTCCGGAGTATATTGAAGATTTTAAACACGTAACCGCTTACTTCCTTGAGCACCTTCCTTCTGATCTGGTTCCTTACTGGGATCTGGAATTTGGCGAAGGATCAAAAGAACCAAGAGATTCTTCCTCTGCCTCTATTGCAGCCTGTGGGATGTTAGAAATGGCAAAGTACATGGAAAAAGAGGATGCCGCCTACTATACCTCTCTGGCGAAAAAGATTATGGCTTCCGTAGTAGAGCATTATTCCGTTAAGGATAAAAAAGATTCCAACGGGCTTGTTCTTCACAGCACCTATTCAAAAAAATCTCCTTATAATACCTGCACGCCAGAAGGTGTTGATGAGTGTAACATATGGGGGGATTATTTCTATATGGAAGCTTTGACAAGATTATCTGGTGATTGGAACCCATATTGGTAATAGTCAAATAATAAAGAGAGGTGAACTTATATGAAGCTTGATACAAAGCAGGATTTTAGGCAATGGATGTTCCAGGTGTTAGACCCATTAAAACCTTTATACAGTGAAGGGTGTGCAAGGCTTCATCTGGGAGACAGTGGTGTCACCTATCCAAAGGTAAGCATGGAGATGGAAGCCTTCTCTCGTCCATTATGGGCACTGGTACCTTTTTGGCTTGGCGGCGGAACTGGATTTGAAGACATATATCAAACAGGACTTAAAAACGGAACAGACCCAGAACATCCGGAGTATTGGGGTGGTTTTTCAGACTATGATCAAAGATTTGTTGAGATGGCAGCCATTGCCTGTGGTTTGATATTTACCCCTGAAAAGGTGTGGGAGCCTCTTGGTGAAAAGGGGAAAGAGGATCTTGCCAACTGGCTCTATGGAATCAATGAACATATCATACCAGATTGCAACTGGCAGTTTTTTATGATTCTTGTCAATGTAGCTCTTAAAAAGCTGGGGAGACGTTATGACAAGGAACGTCTAAAATCTGGTTTGTTAAAAATAGAAAGTTATTATACTGGTGATGGCTGGTACCGAGATGGTGGCTCTAGTCAAAAGGATTATTACATTTCCTTTGCCCTCCATTACTATGGACTTATGTATGCCAAAGCCATGGAAGCCGAGGACCCTGAACGGTGTTTGCGCTTTAAGGAGCGGGCAGTGCTGTTTGCCAGAGATTTTCTTTACTGGTTCGATGAAAATGGAGCAGCGCTTCCATATGGAAGAAGTCTTTCCTACCGTTTCGGGCAAGCAGCTTTTTGGTCCGCCTATGTATTTGCAGGACTTGATGATATTCCGACTGGGATTGTAAAAGGTATTATCAGCCGTCATATCAGCTGGTGGATGGATCAAACCATGTTTGACCGGGATGGAGTGTTAACCATCGGATACAGCTATCCAAACCTTATCATGGCAGAACGGTATAACGCTCCTGGTTCCCCCTACTGGGCAATGAAGCTGCTTTTATGTCTTGCACTTGATGATAATCACCCATTTTGGAAAGCAGAATCAGAAGAGCTTCCTGAACTTTCTGAAATAAAGCTGTTAAAGCAGGCTGATATGCTGATGCACCGTAATGGTAAGGACGTGATATCATATCCAGCTGGTGTTTGTGAAAAGTATGGACACGGTCATGTTCCAGAAAAATACTCCAAATTTGCCTACTCCACCAGATTTGGCTTTTCTGTTGCAAGAAGCCAGATCATACTTCACGAAAATGCACCTGATTCCTCCCTTGCCTTTGTCATTGATGGGGATGATTATGTATTTGTGAGAAAGTACAGTAATAGTTATGAAGTACTGGAGGATAGGGTTATCAGTAAATGGCAGCCATTTCCTGGAATTCAGGTGACAACAACTATTATACCAGTGGAACAAGGTCATTTGAGAATCCATGAAATCGAAAGTGAGTTTGATTGCACCGCTTATGATTGTGGTTTTTCCGTAGAAAAGTTTACAAAAGGTTATGAACAAAAAGCAGAGGGCGAAAAATCTTCTGTTACTTACGAGATTCAGGGTTGCCATGTATCCGGGAAAGGTCCAGAAGCGAAAGGATTAGTTATTGAAGCAGATCCAAACACCAACGTACTTTACCCCAATGCCTCCATTCCGGCAGTATCTTACCGAATCAACAAAGGAAAATTCCTGCGTCTGGAAACCATGGTAACAACTTTTATAAATGATTGATACGTTACATTGGTGATTGAGACAAATTACGCGATAAAAAGATTGGTAAATAACAAAAACAAGATAGCTTCTTTTACTTGAGTGGATTATAATAAAACCACAGTTTGAATCAAAGGAGGGGGTTCTTTATGGAACTGAAAACACCAAAACTGGAATGGCTGGAAGATCCGCAGGTTTTTGCGGTTAATCGTATCCCAGCTCATTCCGATCATTGTTATTATGAATCCGCGAAAGAAGCACAAGATGGGGTAATGGGGCTTCGTCAGTCCTTAAATGGCATTTGGAAGTTTTCCTACGCAGATCAACCAGGGAAAAGGGAAGAGCGTTTTTATGAGGTTGATTTTCCTACGGATCAATTGGGGACAATTGAAGTGCCCGGTCATATTGAACTTAATGGATACGGCCAGTGCCAATATATCAATACGATGTACCCATGGGATGGACTTGCAGATATCCGTCCGCCTTTTACCGATAAACAAAACAATCCGGTTGGCAGCTATATTAGGGATTTTGAACTGGATGCACCACTAAAGGATAAACGGCAGTTTATATCCTTTCAGGGAGTGGAGACAGCCTTTTACGTGTGGGTGAACGGAATCTTTATCGGCTACGGGGAGGACTCATTTACCCCGTCTGAGTTTGAGATCACACATGCGTTAAAAGAAGGAACAAACCGTCTAGCCGTAGAGGTATATAAAAGAAGCAGTGCCAGTTGGATCGAGGATCAGGACTTTTTCCGCTTCTCCGGTATATTTCGAGATGTTTACGTATATGCCATTCCTAAATGTCACGTAGAGGATGTATTCATTCACGGAGATGTTTCCGATGATTATAAAGATGGCCTGTTTCGGTCAGAGCTAAAGTTAACAGGAGATTTAAGCGGCAGGATATCTGCTAGCTTGCGAGATCGTGATGGAATAGAAGTAGCTTCATGGGAAGCAGTACCTGCAAAAGAAAGCGTGGAGTTTTCCGCTTGTATTTCCAATGTCCATCTATGGAGTGGAGAAAATCCTTATCAATATGAGCTGACAATCGTTCTTACGGATAGTCAAGGAAATGTAACAGAGGTCATTCCTCAAAAGGTAGGGTTTCGCCGGTTTGAAATGAAGAATCGCATCATGCATTTAAACGGAAAACGAATTGTATTTCGAGGAGTCAACCGGCATGAGTTTAATGTGAGACGAGGACGCAGTATCACAAAAGAAGATATGATGTGGGACATCCGTTTCTTAAAACGCCACAACATCAATGCAGTTCGAACATGCCACTATCCAGATCAAAGCCTTTGGTATGAGCTTTGTGATGAATACGGAATCTATCTTATTGATGAAGCGAACTTAGAAAGTCACGGCTCTTGGCAGAAGATGGGTGCCATCGAACCATCATGGAATGTTCCTGGCAATCTTCCAGAATGGAAAGACTGCGTTGTGGACCGCGCAAAATCTGTGTTGGAACGAGATAAGAATCACCCAAGTGTTCTCATCTGGTCTTGTGGAAATGAGTCGTATGCAGGAGAAGACATTCTTGCTATGGCTGACTTTTTCAGGGACAGGGATCCAGGTAGACTGGTTCACTATGAAGGGGTGTTCCACAATCGAGCCTATGACAACATCAGTGATATGGAAAGCCGTATGTATGCTACGGCTGCCGATGTTTCAGAGTATTTGTCTGGTGATCCAAAGAAGCCCTTTGTGCTTTGCGAATATATGCATGCCATGGGCAATTCCCTGGGAGGCATGCATAAGTATACCAATTTAGAAGATCAGTATGACATGTATCAGGGTGGCTTTATCTGGGATTATATGGACCAGTCCCTAATGAAAAAAGATGCCTATGGAAAAGAACACATGACATATGGTGGTGATTTTAACGATCGTCCCACGGATTACAGTTTCTGCGGAAATGGAATCGTGTATGCGGATCGAACCGAATCACCCAAGGCCCAAGAGGTTAAATATCTGTATCAGGATATCCGCCTTACCCCAGAACGAAATGGTGTAACCATTGAAAACAGAAGGATGTTTATCGATACTTCAGACCTGGAGTTTGTATATACGGTGTTAAAGGATGGAGAGCCTGTCTTTGAGAAAAGCATAGAAGCAAACGTTGCCCCATTAAAGACTTTATCTATCCCTGTTAATATCCCAGAATTTACAGAGCATGGAGAATATGTTCATCAGGTATCTGCCTTCTTAAAAGAAGACACCTTATGGGCTGATGCTGGATTTGAGATTTCCTTTGGAGAACATGTTTTCGTGGTAGAAGGAACATTAGAAACACCCGTTCAAGAGTCTTTTAAAGTAGTCTATGGCGATGTGAACATTGGTGTCATGGGAGATGGCTTTCGAATCCTCTTTTCCAGACAGGAAGGAAGTATTGTCTCTCTTGTCTATGATGGCAAGGAATGGGTAGGAAGGCCTATTATGCCTGTATATTGGAGAGCTACCACGGACAATGACAAGGGAAACAAATTCTCTGTCAACAGCTCCGTCTGGTACGGCGCAGGCCGTTTCTTCCGTTACGATAATAAGGACTGTCAAGTGGAAGAAGGAGATGGCTTTATTAAAGTTTCTTATCTCTATGAATTATCCACAGTGCCAAAAACCTCTACCAAAGTTACCTATATTGTAGATGGAAAAGGCAGCATCTTAGTAAAAGCAGTGTATCAGGGACAGAAAGGGCTTCCTCAGCTACCAGCCTTTGGGGTGAGACTCATTACCCCGGATGCGCTTAAGACCTTTGCATGGTATGGAAAAGGGCCGGAGGAAAATTACTGTGACCGTAATCAGGGGGCAAGACTTGGAATCTTTAAGGACACCCCGGAAAATAACTTATCCCGGTATCTTGTTCCTCAGGAATGCGGAAACAAGACAGAAGTCCGTTGGTTGAAGGTATCTGACATGGAAGGACACTCCATTGGTTTTCGGGCGGTAAATCAGCCTTTTGATGCATCTGTTCTGCCTTATACGGCGGAGGAACTGGAGTCAGCCACTCATAGGGAGGATCTACCTGTGGTTCGCTATACCGTTGTGAACATATTAGGTGCCATGAGAGGTGTTGGCGGTGACGACAGCTGGGGAGCACCAGTTCACCCAGAGTATTGTATCAGTGGGGAAGAGGAGCTTGTAACAGAATTCATCATTGAAAAAAGATAAATAATAGATGGCAGGCAAGGAGGTTGAAATGAAGGCTTCTTTGTCTGCCATTTATGATGCAAATCCTTTTAAAAGGGTTGATTTTCTTTGTTAAGAGTGGTAATTTGGTAAAAGAATAAAGTGACAATACGAATTAATAAATGGTGTATCAGGAGAGAGCGAGGAGAAGGCATGATTATTGATTTTGATAAGACGGAAGAAAAAGTACTTCCTCAGTTTAATGGGGGAGAAAAGGAATTTAACACCAGGATGTTTTTAGATGACCTTAACAAGATTCAAAGAGGGAGATTGGCTCCAGGAGCCTCCATCGGAATGCATACCCATGTTACCAACAGTGAGATCATTTACATACTGGAAGGGGAAGGAACGGTTTTGTATGATGAAGGAGAAGAGTCTGTCAAGGCAGGGCTTTGCCATTACTGTCCAAAAGGACATGCACACAGCTTAATCAATACAGGGGAAAAAGAACTGGTATTTTTTGCAGTAGTACCGGTGCAGTAAAGAAGGGGGACTTATGAAGTATTTTGGAGAAGGTTTAAGTGAGGCTCATAAGGAACTCAATAAGATAATTCGGAAACAGGATAACATAGAAGCTGCAAAAACTCTTTTTTTGGACTTGCATAAAAAGCTCCACCGATCAAATATAACAGAAGGAGAGGAGAATGAAGTCGATAGATTGTTCTCTGATCTTGAGCCTTGGGAATACGCTGTTATGCCTACTAGTAAAGATGAAACCATGGCCTGGGTTATCTGGCATATTGCAAGGATTGAAGATCTGACCATGGGCATTTTGGTATCAGAGGAGGATCAGCTTTTTAATGAGGATTGGAAAAAGAGAATGAATGCTCCAATTACTGACACAGGCAATGCTTTGGATGATGACGGAATTATGAGATTAAGCAAAAGCTTGCAGGTAGAAGAGCTGCTCCATTACCGATCTGCGGTTGGTAGACGAACGAGACAGATTGTTGCAAACTTACAGCCAGGAGATGTGGTAAGAAAGGTCACCCCTCTTGCCATTGATAAAATACGACATGAAGGTGGTGTAACAATGGAGGAGGATTCTAAATGGCTTCTTGAGTTTTGGGGAGGAAAAGATGTGGCAGGGCTCTTATTAATGCCACCCACCCGTCATGTTATGCTCCATTTAAATGATTGCTGTAAATGGAAGGAAGCCATTCGGGGGAAGAAAAAACTGTATCTGGTTTGATGGTAATTGTTTAAATGTTCATAAATTACTTGACAAATGAAAATATTGGCAGTATTCTAGTTATTGAAAATATTTATTAAATTAAGAAAAGGAGGCAGAGACCATGATGTGCAATAACAACACAATTAGATTTAGAGGAATTGGCAATGTAGTAGTTAATGTGGAATTCATTCAGTCTGCCTCACGGAACATAGAATTCTCTTGGATGTAACAAACAAGGGATAAAAAGCTCTTAACAGGAGTATCTTTGTGTATGTGACCGCAGTCTGGATGACTGCGGTTATTTTTTTGTGAATTTACCGAAAAAGACCGCTTTGCGCTGTTTTTTTCGGTTTTTTTTATGCCTGGGAGTAAATTCCCATGTTTTAAAACGTTTAAAGGAGGAAGTATGAAGAACTTGTGGAAGTATTTAAAAAAGTATCGTTTTCTGTATGTCCTGGCGATTGCTGCGATGTTCATCAGTGTATTTCTTGATGCCATGTCACCACAGATCACAAGGCACATTATTGACGATGTGATTGTGGGGGGAAATATGAAGATTCTTATGAATTTGCTACTCGCACTCATAGGAATTGGATTTGGAAGGGCTATTTTCCAGTATACCAAAGAATTTATCTTTGACTATGCGGCAGCAGGGATTGGAAGTGGATTAAGAAAGGATATGTTTGATCATATCCAGACCTTGTCCATGGATTATTTTGACGACCATAATACTGGGGAGCTGATGGCAAGAATCAAGGATGATGCGGAGCGAATCTGGAATGCCTTCGGCTTTGTGGGAATGTTAGTTTTGGAGTGCACCATTCATACGGTAATCGTCATTGTCTGTATGTACCGGATTAGTCCTATTCTGACTTTACTGCCACTCGCAATCATGCCGCTTATTGCCTGGTATGCACTTAAGATGGAGAAGGGGCTTGGAGAAGTTTATGACAACATCAGCGAGCAGACCGCAGAATTAAATACCGTAGCCCAGGAAAATCTTGCTGGGGTTCGTACGGTAAAAGCATTTGCCAGAGAAAAGCATGAAATCAGCAAATTTAAAAAGCACAATAAAAAGTATTATGATTTAAACATGCAACAGGCGAAGCTTCTCATTCGTTATCAGCCAAATATCTCCTTTCTCTCTAAAGTCCTGATGATTTCAGTCATTGTCGTCGGAGGGATTCTAGTCATCTATGAGAAGATGACCATTGGTGAATTAGGTGCGTTTTCTGAATATGCCAACAATATCATATGGCCGATGGAAATGGTGGGCTGGCTAAGCAACGATTTAGCGGCTGCCGTTGCATCCAATAAAAAAATCAAAGCGATTATGAATGAAAAGCCTGTCATTAAAGATGCAGAAAATCCCGTATGGCCAGAAACCATAAAGGGAGACTTATCCTTTGACCACGTAAACTTTGAACTTGATGGAAAACGTATCTTAGAGGATATTGATTTCACCTTAGAAAAAGGAAAGACCCTTGGTATTATGGGGGTCACTGGTTCTGGAAAAAGCTCCATCGTCAATCTGATACAGCGGTTTTATGACGTTACAGACGGAACCATATTATTAGATGGGGTGGATGTAAGGGAACTTCCTTTGTCCGTGTTACGAGGACAGATATCAGTAGTCATGCAGGATGTCTTTCTGTTTTCTGACAGCATCTCAGAGAATATTAAAACTGGTAACAAGGATGCCACGGAATGGGAGATGGTACAGCAGGCTTCCATATCCGCAGAGGCTCACAGTTTCATCTCAAAGCTTTCAGAACAGTATGATACCGTGATAGGAGAGCGTGGTGTAGGGCTATCAGGAGGGCAAAAGCAGCGTATCAGCATTGCCAGAGCCATTGCAAAGAATAGTCCTGTGCTGATTCTTGACGATTCCACCTCAGCCCTTGACATGGAAACAGAGAGAGAAATTGAAACTCATCTTTCAAAGTTAAAGGATAGTTCTAAAATTATCATTGCTCACCGTATTTCTGCGGTTCGTAATGCGGATGAAATCTTAATCCTGTCAGAAGGAAGAATCATAGAACGGGGAACACATGACCAGCTTATGAAGAAACGTGGTCAGTATTATAAAACATATCAGGTTCAATACGGAGAGGAGGAAGTAAAATGGCAGTCAATTCAAGCAGAATAGATGAAGAGCAAAAGGAAGTGCTAAAAAAGGATACCATGCTTCGTATGTTTCGGTATTTACTGGATTTTAAAAAGCAGATTTCCGTGGTTTTATGTATCATGGCAGGGACCATTACCATAAGTATGTTAACGCCCCTCATTATGGAGTATGCCATTAACGTTTGTGTGGCACAAAAGGATATCAAAGGACTCCTTAAGCTTGGGGCGGGAGCATTGATTTTATTTCTCTTATTTTTAGCAGGAACCAAGATCCGCATGCGCCTTATGGCACAGGTGACCAATAAAGTGCTCTTAAACATCAGGGAAGAGCTGTATCAGCATATTCAAACCCTAAGCTTTGGCTTTTTTGACAGCCGTCCAACGGGAAAGATTCTTGCCAGAATCATTGGAGATGTAAACTCATTAAAAGATGTATTATCAGACAGTGTCACCCAATTAATTCCAGACCTATTAACGGTTATTTGCGTAGCGGTCATCATGCTCGTTAAGAATTATCGGCTTGCCATGGCAGCTTTACTTACTTTACCTATCCTGGCGATTGGTCTGTTTCTAATTGAAACAACGGTTCATAAGAGATGGCAGGTGTATCGTAAGAAGACCTCAAACTTAAACGCATACGTTCATGAGGACTTGTCAGGAATCCGGATTATTCAAAGCTATGCAGCAGAAAAAGAAACAAAGAACATATTCCATGACCTGGTAAACCAACACTACAAATCTTTTATGGACGCGGTATTAATCGCAGACAGCTTCGGCCCACTGGTTGAGATTACTTGGGGACTTGGCGGCTTCCTTCTTTATTTTATTGGAATTAAGATTATTGGGGTAGAAGAAGTAGGAATTGGTACGTTTCTTGCATTCTCAACTTATATCGCCATGTTTTGGAGCCCTATTCGTAATCTTGCGAACTTTTATAATAAGTTAACCACAAACATCACTGCGGCAGAGCGTATATTTGATATTATTGATACAGAGGCGGAGATCGTTGACCAGGAGGGAGCAAAAGAGCTTTCCGCATTAAAAGGAGAAGTGGAATTTAAAAATATTTCCTTTGCCTATAGCGATGAGCCAGACCGTCTGATCTTAAGTGATGTGAATTTCCTTATAAAGCCAGGTGAGACCATAGCCTTAGTAGGGCCAACCGGGGCAGGTAAAACAACAATCGTCAACCTGATCAGCCGTTTTTACGAAGCGACTGAAGGAGATGTTTTAATTGATGGCCATGAGATAAAGGGAGTGACCTTAAACAGCTTAAGAAGTCAAATGGGCATTATGACACAAGACAATTTCCTCTTTTCAGGCACCATCCGGGATAATATTCGATATGGTCGTCTTGATGCCACAGAAGAAGAGATTATAGAAGCAGCAACCGCGGTCAGCGCCCATGAATTTATTATGAAACTGGAGCAGGGGTATGATACGGTAATTAGCGAAAGGGGTGCCGGATTATCCATTGGGCAAAGGCAGCTTTTGGCATTTGCCAGGACTATGGTTTCAAAACCAGGAATCCTCATTCTTGATGAGGCCACCTCTAGCATTGATACCCATACAGAACTTATGGTGCAGAAAGGAATTGATGCACTTCTTAAAGGAAGAACCTCTTTTATCATTGCCCACCGCTTATCAACCATTCGAAAAGCAGACCGGATTTTTGTCATCGATCAGGGAAATATTATGGAGGCAGGAAGCCATGAGGAGCTTTTAGCTCTTAAGGGTGCCTACTATAATCTGTATCAAAGCCAGTTTGCTTAGACCTTAAAAGGGATTGACCGAACCGGAGAAATGCAATAGAATAGAAGGCGAGGTGATAAGAATGACAGAAGGAGCATTGGTTTTGGAGGGAGGTTCCCTTCGCGGCGTTTTTACAGCCGGTGTCTTAGACGTATTAATAGAACAGGAAGTGGAATTATCCTATGTTAACGGCGTATCGGCTGGTTCCATGTCGGGAATGAGCTATGTGAGCAAACAGTCTGGGCGTACCATTAAGGTCAATTTAGAGTACGTCAGAGATAAACGATTTATGAGTTTTCAAAATATGGTGAAAAACCGTTCGATTTTTAATTTTGACTTTTTATTTGGGGAATTAAGTGATACCCTGGTCCCCTTCGATTATGATACATTTTACCGTTCCAATCAGACTTTTGAGGTAGTAGCCACCAGGTGTAAGACTGGAAGACCGGAATACTTTGAGAAAAGCACCAGCGATGACTTTATCAGCGCGGTAAAGGCGTCAAGTAGCATTCCTGTTTTATCCAGCATGATTACAGTCAATGGAAAAAAATATCTGGATGGCGGCTGTTCCATGCCCATTGCTTATCAGAGAGCCATAGATCTTGGATATGAAAAAATAGTAGTAGTTCTCACAAGAGAAAAAGGATACCGGAAACCACTTCTTGATAAATGGACGAAGAAAGGGTATGAACGCTATTTTGGGCCATTACCAAGGCTTTTAAAATCACTGGAAGAGGTACCGGAGCGTTACAACCGAATGCAGGAAGAGATTGATCAGTTGGAGGCAGCAGGTCGAATCTATGTGATACGTCCGGATAAGCATGTAACAGTCCAGAGAACCGAGCAGGATAAGCGAAAGCTGGAAGCCCTCTATGAAGACGGAAGACGGCTGGCAGAAGCCCAAATGAGCGAATTAAAGCAGTACCTGGGGATCGAAGAGGAAGGAAAGGAAAAGACGGTATAATTTATGAGTATTTATGATACATTGAATCCAATGCAAAAGGAGGCGGTTCTCCATACGGAGGGGCCGCTTCTTGTACTGGCCGGAGCCGGGTCAGGAAAGACCAGAGTACTTACACACCGAATTGCTTACTTAATAGAAGAAAAGGGAGTCAATCCGTGGAATATCCTTGCTATTACCTTTACCAATAAAGCGGCAGGTGAGATGAGAGAACGTGTGGATCGTCTGGTGAGCTTTGGAGCTGACAGTATATGGGTCTCTACGTTTCATTCCTCTTGTGTACGCATTTTAAGAAGACACATTGAAAGCCTTGGATATACGACTAATTTCACCATCTATGACACAGACGATCAGAAGACCTTGATGCGCCATGTATTAAAAGGTCTTGACATGGACCCCAAGCTTTATAAGGAAAGAGCCATGCTTGGAGTGATTTCCACAGCGAAAAATGAGCTTATGTCCGCAGTGGAGTTTGAACTGAATGCATCCGGTGATTTCAGACAGAAGAAGGTGGCTCAGGTCTATAAAGAGTATCAGAGCCAGCTAAAAAAGAACAACGCTCTTGACTTTGATGATTTGATTATGAAAACAGTACAGCTTTTTGAAGGTAACCCAGAGATCTTAAATTATTACCAGGAGCGCTTTAAGTACATATTGGTGGATGAGTACCAGGATACCAATACCGCTCAGTTTAAGCTGGTTAGCCTTTTAGCAGGGAAATACAAGAATCTTTGCGTGGTAGGTGATGACGATCAGTCCATCTATAAGTTCCGAGGCGCAAACATTGAAAATATATTAAACTTTGAAAAGTCCTATCCAGGAGCAGTGGTCATTAAACTGGAGCAAAACTACCGTTCCAGCCAGAGCATCTTAAATGCAGCCAATGAAGTCATTCGCCACAACAGAGGGCGAAAGGATAAAACCCTTTGGACAGCCAATGATGAGGGCGCTCTGGTTCAGTTCAGGCAGTTTGATAATGCGTCAGAGGAAGCGGATGCCATTGTTCGGGATATATTAAACAGTCCCACCGGTTATCAGGACTGCGCAGTCCTATATCGAACCAATGCCCAATCTCGACTAATAGAAGAAAAATGCCTTCAGCACAATGTACCATATCGCATGGTAGGAGGCGTCAACTTCTATCAGAGAAAGGAAATCAAGGATATTTTGGCGTATTTAAAGACCATTGCAAACGGCAAGGATGATTTGTCTGCATTAAGAGTCATCAATGTGCCTAAGCGTGGAATTGGTGCCACCAGCATTTCCAGAGTGCAGGCATTTGCATCGGAACACGGCTTTGATATCTATGATGCATTTTGTCGGGCAAAAGCAGTACCTGGATTAGGGAAAGCAGCGGACAAGGTCTTAAAATTTACAGAACTGATTGAAGATTTCAGAAACAGAATTGCAGAAGAGGCTTATTCCATTCATGAACTGATCGAAGACATACTAGATGAGACCGGATATCTAAAGGAACTGGAGGCAGAAGGGGAAATTGAATACCAGACGCGTCTTGAAAATATGGAAGAGCTTATTAACAAAGCAGTCAGCTTTGAGGGAGAACACGAGCATCCGGATTTAAGTGAGTTTCTGGAAGAGGTGGCCTTGGTAGCTGATGTGGATCGTATGGATGATTCCGAGAACAGGATCACTCTCATGACGCTGCACAGTGCCAAAGGACTTGAGTTTCCAAGAGTGTATTTGACTGGAATGGAAGATGGTCTGTTCCCAAGCATGATGTCGATCTCTTCAGATGATAAAGAGGATGTGGAGGAAGAGCGCAGACTTTGTTACGTAGGAATCACCAGAGCCCAGAATTACTTGATGATGACCTCTGCAAGACAACGTATGGTAAATGGGGAAACCAGATACAGTAAGGTAAGCCGTTTTATTGAAGAAATTCCAGAAGGGTTGTTAGATTCCAGCCGACTGGAACCAAGAAATGCAAAAATCCGCACGGCAGCAGATTTTGATGACAGTGAATTGCCTTGGGGGAAGGCAGGAAAATCTCTGGGAGTCAGCAGTTTTGGGCCGGGTAATAATGCATATGCCTCCAAAACAGCCAAGCCTTCCACTTCTCCTGGCTTTGGAAAAGCATTTACAGTGGAAAAATCATCTTCTTTAAGTTACAAAGAAGGAGACCGGGTAAGCCACATCAAGTTTGGTGAAGGACTTGTTATGGAAATTAAAGACGGCGGAAGAGATTATGAAGTTACGGTCCAGTTTGATAACGCAGGTGTTAAAAAAATGTTTGCCTCTTTCGCAAAACTAAAACTTTTATAAATATAATAATCAATACATAAAATTCGGAAAAAATGTGAAAATGATAGTAAAAGACCCAATATAATGGTATAATAATTGCGATAGGCAGAGAGACTATACTTTGCCGGAGATTAGGAAAGCAAGGCTCTCAGAAAGGACGTGGAGACATGAACAGATTTGATGCAATGAGTAAAGAGGCTATGAGCAGATTAGAAGATCTTATGAATTCAAGTAAAGTGAATGAATTGCTTCATAGAAGAGAACGGGAAGAAAAGAAGAAAAATTGTATTCTCTGGATATTGGCTATCGTAGGAGCCGTAGCAGCGGTGGCAGGCATTGCCTATACAGTTTACCGTTTCTTCACACCGGATTATCTGGAAGATTTTGAGGATGATTTCGATGATGATTTCGACGATGATTTTTTTGAAGAAGATCAGGCAGTCGAAAGTTCTGAACAATAAGATTTAGGATATAATAGAGAAGGAGCGTGCCTCAGTCAGTGAGACACGCTTTTTCCTCGGTAAGAAATAAAAATGGACAGGAGTCAATAGAGTGAAAAAGGGTGAGATATACGAAGGAATTATTGAACGGTTTGATTTTCCGGATAAAGGCTACATAGAACTTCCGGAAGGAAAGATTGCAGTTAAGCACACACTGCCAGGTCAAAAGGTACGTGTTATGATTAATAAAAAACGGGCAGGTCGGTTAGAAGGTAGAATTCTTGAAATCTTAGAGCCATCAGAGCTTGAAACAGCGGAGAATCCATGCCCTCATTATGGCATTTGCGGTGGTTGTACGTATCAGACTTTGCCTTATGTAGAGCAGCTTAAGATTAAAGAGAAGCAAGTAAAAGATTTAATTGATAGCGTATGTGAAGACTATGAATTTGAAGGAATCAAAGGAAGTCCTATCGAAGATGGATACCGCAATAAGATGGAGTTTTCTTTTGGGGATGAATTTAAGGACGGTCCGTTGGCTCTTGGTATGCATAAAAGAGGAAGCTTTTATGATGTTGTGACAACGGGGGATTGTAAGATTGTTAATTCTGATTTTACGGATATTTTAAAGGCAGTAAAGGGTTATTTTGAAGCGGAAGGAGCTGGATTTTATAAAAAGATGCAGCATACTGGTTATCTGCGTCATCTTTTGGTACGTCGAGCGATTAAGACGGGGGAAATATTAATTGATTTAGTTACGACTAGTCAGGAAGATAAGGATTTAAAACCTTTGACGGATATTTTATTGGGCTTATCTTTAAATGGGACGATTGTCGGAATTCTTCATACGTTTAATGACAGTCTGGCTGATGTGGTGAAGAATGATCGTACTGATATTTTGTATGGTCAGGATTTCTTTTTTGAAGAGCTTTTGGGTCTTACCTTTAAGATCTCTCCGTTTTCATTTTTCCAGACCAATTCACTTGGAGCAGAAGTTTTGTATGAAGCAACAAGAGGTTATGTTGGGGAGACGAAGGATAAGGTTGTGTTTGATTTATATAGCGGAACTGGCACGATTGCACAGATCATTGCACCTGTTGCTAAGAAGGTTGTTGGTGTGGAGATCGTTGAGGAGGCCGTTGAGGCTGCAAAAGAGAATGCAAAGCGAAATGGCCTTGAAAACTGTGAGTTTATTGCCGGGGATGTATTAAAGGTTATTGATGAGATTCAGGACAAGCCAGATTTGATTATTTTGGATCCGCCTCGGGATGGGATACATCCAAAGGCGTTGGGGAAGATTATTGATTTTGGGGTGGATAAGTTGGTGTATGTATCTTGTAAACCTACTAGTCTTGTGAGGGATTTGGTTGTGCTTCAGGAGAGAGGGTATAAGGTGGAGAAGGTTTGTTGTGTGGATATGTTTCCTTCTACGGCGAACGTTGAGACCGTTTGCCTTCTGTCGAGAAAACCTTGATTCTATGCTGTGTTGAGAGGCTTTTTCTGAGATTATGAATATGTGCTAATAAAATCTGTTTGGCGTTACTGAAATCCTAAAGGGGGGATAGGGTAACGCCAAAATGTATGTTTCAGGACTTTCGCGGAAAAGATAGATTTTCGCTAAGAGGTATATAGGAATATGCATATTTTCATAATTATGATAAGGGAGTATGCTAAAGAGATGTTTATTGCAACATTGGGCTCTCAATTCCATCTAGCAAATCCCGTTTATTTAAAAAGTTATCATGCATTTCTTCAAGGAGAACTATCAGTTGTTGATCTTCAGCAACTTCTGTACATAAGTCTTGGGATATGCCATGACCAGAAAAATCTTTAATGAATTTTGTTATTGTATCACAGCATGTAATCAATACCTGGTTGAGTTGGCGAATATCGGCTTCATGTTCTTGAAAATTAGGGCTGAAGGTATCAGAGGCTTTGTGGTAATTCAAGTAATTCTGGGTGATATCTACCCAATCGCCATGAATAGTATGACATTTGGTTCTGTATGCAATATCGTATAGACGCTGATTCCCAGTAGAGCGGAATTTATCACTAATGTTGGGAACTTTAGTTTTGTTTCTTCTGACTTCCTCATAAGATATTCCAGCTTTATTATAAGTGTTGTGAATAGAACTTAATAATTTTGTCTGCCATGATGATGTTTTACCTCCATTTTTTTTAATATCATCGTTAATTGATTTTTCAAAAAAGACTTCCGGTTTTAAGCTATGTACGCGAAAATCATTTAATTGTGAACTCTGGTAGTTGAGTACAAAGTATTGTAGATTTATATTATCTTCCAATATCATTCTCTCAAAAAAACCAGCTAATTCGGTTGTCATTATTCTTTTACATACTAAACGTCTTTGAAAACAGAGCATTTTTTGTATACGTATTAGCTGTCCATATATAACGGCTTCATCTCTATTATAGCCTTTGTGTGTGTGAACAGATGTCTGGATTATATATTCAATGTGGGCTGCAGGAAGCATGACTAAGTCACACCATGTTTTTGTAAAATCATCATTCTGAATAGTATTAGATTCGTTTTTCTGTATTAGTTCATTAATATCAGCGCTTATGGTTTGACCAATATCTATAATATCTTCCATTTGAAGTCCTCCTCAATTTTAATTGAAAATTCTCAATATTTTCTGGTTAATCATGAATTACAACGCAATGGTCAACAACGTCTCTCTTAGTATCATTTAAAACAAAGTAGCGTGTTGCGTATAATGAGTTCTTCAAGAACAAATAAATTTGCAATATCTTATTCTATAGGTCGGTAAGTTTCAGTTTGTATAATCATAAAATATTCCTAGCATCTTATGAAACTATTATAACAAAAATATAAATAAATAAGAAGATGAAAAAGACAGATGGATTTTTCTAATCTGTTGAGTAATTAATTCGATTATTGTTTATGGAAGAAAAATTAGGGTTTAGCTAAGAGGCAACTTATATTTATGAAATATAAATTGAAAAAAGAAAGTAACTAATATTGAATAAAAGTATATCAGATAGATACATATCGCTGACTTGAAAAAGAAGATTCTAGTGCAGGACTAAATTCCACCACCCCTTTAAAAGTTGTCATAAATGATCGAAGTTTTTGAGCACTATTCTAAGATCTATGCTATAATTAAGCTAACCTCTTATAAAAAATCATGTTCTAGGGCAGAGAAAACAGGCCACTGGAGTTTTTGGTGCTAGGCTATATTCCACCGGAAACATTCAAAAAGTGTGAAAAGTTTACTTTCAGTTCGACAGCATATTTAAGTAAGTTAGTTAACTGTTGTAGCAAATCAGATTAGGTATTGCTCTGAGGCGTTATATCATTGATAATTTCAGCATTCTATTACCATAAAGGTAATAGAATGCTGAAATTGAGCTTGCTGAGATGAATTTAACAATCGCAAGAAGAAAGTAACCTATGTAGAGATAAGGTAATACGTGCTTGATAATGCAGTATAAAAGTATGGCGATTATATTTCGCCCTGATTAAAAGAAAGCATGGTTTGATAATATTGATGATGGGAAATTTATAGTGCCAAAGTGCCATTGAAAAAAGAAAAGTCGATCGAAGATGCACTAAGGTATTTCAAAAAGTATTGATGTATACAAAATATAAAGAAGCCATAACTGAATATCTGAAATGTCACTTAATAAATGATTTGAAAGGACTACGATAAAGAAGAGAGATTAAGGAGTAGACATGCCATATTTACACGAATTTAAAGAAGCACTGCAGAGAAATACACGACTAGGATTAGAATCTCCATATTTTTCCTATGAAGATACTAGATATCTTGATCATGACTTCAATGCACAATTCCCATATTTAATTTTAAATACATTTGGAAGGCCAGACCCGAAAGATTTAACGGGAAGGTGTATTCCAATACACAACCAGTTACAAACTGTCCTTAATGATGAGTTAGGAATTTTATCATATTTTACAATTGGGTATGTTACATTAGATGAAAGAGATGTTTATCATCAAACGGAAGATTCGCTTAAGCGGCTTTTATCCGATGGAATAGATTTGCGTTCTGCGAATCTTCACGCATGGCTGACGTTATCTTCGATGGAAATTATTGATATGACTTTACCAACATCTTACGGTGTGATTAACAATAAAAAAGAAATGTTAGGACTAGTTATTGCAAAACATTACAGTGAATTAGAAGGTGGTATGTCTTATCACCCTATGATTATTGGTACTGAATATTTAGAGAAAAGTGTTAGGTGAAATTAATCCCATCATGTTGGTGTTCAAAAGAATTTGTATAATATTTCTTTTTGTGATCATCTTAGTAGGGGAAACGCTTGTATACAGAAGCAGATAGAATGATTTTCTGGGCTTCAGAAAATTGCTAATTATATAGACACTTGGAGTATACTAATGGACTTGCTCTTTGAATTGAATTAAAAAAGACAGAAGATATAGCAAAGATCAGTAGCAGAGTTCTTAGTTAGTTTAACAGATACGAAGAATTCTGATTTAGATAATATCCAATGAAGCAATATACCAGTGATTGAATGTGTGATTTTTATAAGACTAAAAGGGGTAAAAAACTAATTTACCTCTTTAGCTTTTGCAATACTTCTGTCATGAAGTAAAAAAAATCTTTCACCAAATGTGGAAATGGTGGTGTTAATGATGTATTGTAGTAATGAGGATAAAAAATAGGGTTATACTCAAAATGTTATGACTTTTGGTTTGAAAATGAGAAGGATAGCTCAGCTAGGATAGCACTTGAAAAGCATTCAAGAGGTCATGGATTTAAATTTCACTATCTCCATTTAAGCCGTTTATCGTAGGCATTGAAGTTTATGGTTTAAATTATAACTTAATAGGGCTAGTGTCACTTGATAGAAATTAAGGACATATAAATGAAAGGTACATCTTCAACCACGAGGATGTGCCTTTTATTTTTCCAAAACATTAACACCAAAAAAATGAGGAGATCAGCATAGATATTCATCTCCAATCATAGCGTAAATTTCCAGAAATAGCACATATACAAACATATGTTCTATCAGTATAATAAAATTAGATTTAGATCATGGTAATAAAAAATGGGAGGTGTTTCTCGGTTGGAAGAGCGAATCTACTTATGTATTGATCTTAAATCATTTTATGCTTCTGTAGAATGTGTGGAACGTAATCTTGATCCTCTGGTTACGAATCTTGTGGTAGCTGACCCTGAGAGAAGTGAGAAAACAATATGCCTTGCGATTTCACCACCCATGAAGGCATTGGGAATAAAGAACCGATGCAGAGTATTCCAGATACCTAAAGATGTCCAGTACATTATGGCACCGCCAAGAATGAAACTCTACATCCAATATTCCGTGGATATTTATGGTATTTATTTAAAATATATCTCCAAAGAGGATATCCATGTTTATTCCATCGATGAATGTTTCCTTGATGTGACCAATTATCTTTCTATGTATCATATAAGCGCAAAGGAATTGGCATTGCGGATTATGGAAGATATTAAAAGTACCAAAGGAATCACGGCTACAGCAGGAATTGGAACAAACTTATATCTGGCAAAAGTAGCACTGGATATTATGGCAAAGCATTCGGAAGACAATATCGGATATCTCAATGAAGAACTCTACCAAAAATCATTGTGGAAGCATCGGCCCCTCACTGATTTCTGGAGAATCGGTAAGGGGATTTCAAACAGCCTGAATCATATAGGTATTTTCGATATGGGCGATATTACCTGCGCAAATGAGGATTCCCTATACCGATTGTTTGGTATTGATGCGGAGCTTTTGATAGACCATGCATGGGGAAGGGAAACAACCACTATGGCTGACATTAAGGCATATAAGCCAAAAAGCAATTCCGTGTCCAACGGTCAGGTGCTTGCAAGAGATTACAGCTTTGAGGAGTGCAGGCTGATTGTAAAAGAAATGACGGATGCCTTATGTCTGGATATGGCAAATAAAAACGTGATTACCGGTTCTATGTCATTGATGATTGGATATTCCAATGAAATGGGATTAAAACCGTCCATAGGAACCATAACCATGTCTGTTACCACGAATTCCTACCGATTGATTATTCCTTATGTGATGGGACTGTATGAACGTATTGTGGAAAAGAGCATACCAATACGGCGGTTAAGTCTGTCATGCAATCATATTGTGAATGATGCTTACGAACAATATGATTTATTTACTAACCAGACAGAACTGGAAAAGGACAAAAAGTTACAAGTTGCAGCATTAGAAATTAAAGAAAGGTTTGGTAAAAATGCTCTTGTGCGTGGGATGGATCTACAGGAAGCAGGTACCACAATAGAGCGGAACAGACAGATTGGAGGTCATAAAAGTGGAGAATAGAAGGCGTAAAATGGACAGGGGAAGCCGAGCGAAACAATTTATGCCCTTTGATGCATTAAAGGGGTTTCGGGAAGCAGTGGTAGAAAAGGAACGGAATATCGTACCTAAACGTGATTTATCGGAAGAGAAGAAAGAGGAGTTAGACTGGAAGTTAAAACAAATTCAAAAAGAAGACATAATTACAGTGGAATGTTATCAGAACAGAGAATATGTGCAGGTAACCGGAGTGGTAACACGAATGGATGATATGGGTAGAACATTGGAAATCGCCAATAGGAGAATCGCTTATACTGATATATCTGATTTGAAATGTGATATGTTCCAGGAGTGAACTTGTGTGTGGAAGAGTAAGAGAAATGCTATACATTTATTTAAAAATTCAATTAGCTTTTTTAAAATCATTATGGATAATCGCCTTCCTTCTATAAAACTCCTAATCTTTTACCGTATTATATATCTAGAAGTATCCTAATAGTTAAACACAGCCTTGTTTTCTGTGCCTTACTGTTAGGATATTTTTTATTTCTTTTATTAAAAATATTAGCAAATAAGCGTATCCAACAAGATTAAATTGCTTACGGCTTGAAGTAAGAAGCAGGCTATTGAGTTGCTTCTCCTCTTGCTATGCAAACTGCGGTCACTTGTGCGGACTGATCCAATAGGTTTATTGGAAAAATAATGTATTAAAAAAACTAGTTGCAAAGGAAACCAATTAACGCTATACTAATAATAGTTGCAAGTGAAACTATTGTTGAGGAGATATGATAATGAATGAAACCATAGGGAAATTGACTGCTGCAATTAATCGAAATTTGCAGATTATATTAAATCATAAGTTAAAGGATATTTCGATTCGAAGCGGACAGCATGATTTTTTTTATGTCATCTCACTATATGAGGGAATAACACAGAAAGAGCTAAGTGAATGGCTGTATATCAGTAAATCAACAACTGCTAAAGCAGTTAAGAATCTGATGGATCACGGTTATGTGCGTAAAGAAAAGGATACGGAAGATAATCGCTATGACCGGTTGTATCTGACAGAAAAAGGAAAACAAATATCGGCTCAGATGCAGGAAACATTCAAGGAGGTCGTAGATATTACAACGAGAAACCTTTCTCCATTAGAAATCAAACAAACGAAAGATCTGCTGAAAAGAATTCTAAATAATGTTTTAGAAGAGAATAAGACTGAAGATTAACTTTAATTATTGAAGTCACTAAGAGAGGAATAATGATTATGGAAAATAAACCGAAAATATGGACAAAAGATTTTATTGGCATCACAATCATTAATCTGTTGATTTTTATGGGGTTTCAAATGCTCCTCCCCACGCTGCCGCTTTACGTCAAGTCTTTAGGTGGTGCTGATTCTGCCATTGGCTGGATTACAGGCCTTACCACAATCTCTGCATTGATTATCCGGCCTGTTTCTGGTGTTGCTGTTGATAAATGGGGACGTAAGGTTATACTACTTGCTGGAATTGGGCTTATCATTGCAGTAACGTTGTCCTATTGGTTGTTCCCATATGTGGGCGTTATTCTTGCAATTCGTTTTCTCCATGGGTTTGGTTGGGGTGCAGCTAGTACCTCAAGCAATACCGTGGCGACAGATGTCATCCCAAAAGAACGGTTTGGAGAATCTATGGGATTTTTCAGTCTTTCCTCGGGCCTTGCAATGGCATTGGCACCAGGTCTTGGCCTGGCTTTATTTGCGAGAGGGGATGCATCAAATTTGATGTTTACATCTGCAGGCTTTGGAGTAATCGCCTTCTGTTTGGCTCTTTTCTTCCGTTATCGTACGGTAGAGAGGCAGCAAATAGCCACGAAGAAAGCGGCTGTTTTTGAAACTGCTTCCATACTGCCGGCTATCGTTATGTTTTTCGTTTCAGCTGCGTATGGTTCCATAGTCAGTTTCCTCTCTATCTATGCGTTGGAAAAGGGAATTGCAAATATCGGCCTGTATTTTTTTGTCTATGCTGCCGCAATGCTAGTAACCAGACCGATTTTTGGGCGTTTAGTTGATCGACTGAAGTTTAGCACTGCCATGTACCCAGGTTTAATTTTACTGATTATAGCTATGGTAATCCTGTCTCAGGCATCTACCATGTTGAGTTTTTTATTTGTTGCTTTGTTATTTGGTGTGGGATTTGGTGCGGTTCAGTCGAGCTTGCAAACGTTGGCGGTTATCTATGCGCCAAAAGACAGACTTGGAGCGGCGAATGCGACATTTTTCACCGGATTTGATGGCGGAATAGGTTTTGGTTCAATTGTTGCTGGTGTTGTCTCATCTGTATTGGGATACAATTGGATGTATTTAACGTTTGCAATTTTCCCTGCACTTGCAGGATTTTTATATATTTTTACTTCTGGGAAGAATAAAAAAACAGAAAAACAATGATAGAAGCGGGAGGTGTTCTATGCAAGTCATTGGATATTATATTTGTGAGCGAGTTTCTACTCCGGATTTTCTTCATGGATTTTCTAAAGAGATATATTCCGTCAGTCCTTGTATTGGAGAGCAGCATCCGAATCTAAGTGGCTGTTTCTGGCAGGGGTATCAGAAGGAAAAAAAAGAGTACCAAAAGCGATGGAAGCTGAATGATGAAGCCTTTCAGCAATTGTTTTTGGAGGTAAGTGGTCTGTTTGAACGAAGGTTACTGGATGCAGATGGTCGGTTTTTAAATTTGGCAGATGCCCGACGTGTCTATGAAAGTTATTTTGCAGATGGTTCCTGTTTACTTTTAGGAATCTCTTTAGCGGAGCAATATCTTCCGATGATACAAGAAGAGTTAAAACTTTTGGGTACAGAGTTACCGATGGGGCAAAGCATTGGCTGCGATATTTTGGGTTGGGATATTAGTTCATTCCATACATTTTTGTGTAATTCTTTGCAAACTCATGTTCAGGGAGATGAAGAAATTTCTTTTAATGCATATGGATTGATTGAAAATTCTTATTCAATAGTGGAACAATATGCAGCATCGATTGCTGAAATGGGAGAACCAGTTGATTGGCTGGCATATGAAATTTCACTCTATGAGTGTTAAATTTTGAAGGGAATGTGGAATTTTAAATTTCATTTTAAGTAGCATATATTTTACTAAATTAGATATCGAAAAATGAGTGTTGTCATGTTATAATCAGTACAGTTATCTTATAATAATAAGGGATTTGGAGATGTTGCGTCTGCTGAAACTTTCTGTTCTGTGGCAACATGCTTATGACAAATTGGGGAATGAATATATCTCCTGTAATAGAAACTACATATAAAATAAAATGATAGGAAGGATAATGCAATGAGTCTGGCAGATAATTTATTTATTAACATGTGTAAGGACATTTTGGAAAACGGAACCAGTACGGAAGGTGAAAATGTACGTCCGAAATGGGAAGATGGCTCATTTGCTTACACGATAAAAAAATTTGGTATAATAAATCGCTACGATTTATCAAAGGAATTTCCTGCTTTAACACTACGCAGGACCGCTTTTAAAAGCTGTGTAGATGAGATGCTCTGGATATGGCAGAAGAAATCAAATAATGTTCATGAACTTATCAGCCATATTTGGGATAGCTGGGCAGATGAAACGGGCACAATCGGAAAAGCATACGGGTATCAGTTGGGGGTAAAACACAAGTATAAGGAAGGGGATATGGATCAGGTTGACCGGGTTATTTACGATTTGAAAAACAATCCTTATAGCCGCAGAATAATGACAAATATCTATGTCCATGAGGACCTTCATGAAATGAATCTTTATCCCTGCGCCTACAGCATGACCTTTAACGTTACGAAAGCGAAAGACAGCGGACGTCTGAAACTAAACGCTATATTAAACCAGAGGTCTCAGGATATTTTGGCAGCAAATAACTGGAATGTGTGTCAGTATGCAGTGTTGATGCATATGCTGGCTCAGGTTTCTGATATGGAAGTCGGTGAACTGGTTCATGTCATTTCGGATGCCCATATTTATGACCGTCATATTCCGATTATTCGGGAGTTGATTGAAAGGCCCGTATATTATGCACCCTCTTTCTGGATCAATCCGGATATTAAAAATTTTTATGATTTTACCATTGAGGATGTAAAACTGGAGAATTATGTAACGGGACCAAAGATAGAACATATACCGGTTGCGGTATAAGCTCGCGAACTTCGTAATTATTAATATCCAGATTGGAGTTAAAGAATGAAAATTATAGTTGCAGTGGATAAAAATTGGGGTATAGGCTTTCAGAATAAACTTTTAATCAGCATTCCTGAGGATATGCGATTCTTCCGAAATAAAACGATGAATAAGGTTGTAATCATGGGAAAAAACACTTTGGATACTTTTCCGGGTGGAAACGCGTTAAAGAACAGAGTTAATATTGTAATTACACGGAATGAAAACTACGTGAGGATGGATGCTGTTGTGGTTCACAGTATAGAGGAAGCAATGGAGGAAGTTAATAAATATAAAGCCGAAGACATATATGTTATCGGTGGTGCCAGCATTTACAAACAGTTTCTTCCTTTTTGTGACACAGCCTTTGTAACAAAGATTGAATACGCATATCAAGCGGATACCTTTTTCCCTGATTTGGATGAAGATGAAGATTGGAACATTACGGAAGAATCCGAGAAGTTTGTTTATTGTGACACGGAATACGCATTTTACAAATATGAGAGAAAAAAGTAAAATAATGTTAGGAAGAACACGTAAGGGTATTACTACATAGCCAGTATTTGGTTATGGGGTAATATCCTTTTCGTTTTAATTGTAATAGAGCTGAAACAATAAGCCACAGGCATGAAAACTTGCATCAGTATTGTAAGCACAAACAAGCCATAGAAACAGAAAGGTAGAATAGGATATAGGTACTGTCCATTTAATCATTAGACCAAGGATGAGCAATATGCTTCCAGCTTTTCTTCTGAGAGAACAAAAAATTGCTTCTTGCGAAATTCAAAATAATTATTTTCTTTGCATTCAGCTATCCCACGATTTAAACTTCTTAATGGTATAAAGGTCTCTGAGCAAACCATTTGCTTTGTAAGCTTTGCCAAATCACCTAATTTATAATGGGTATAAATGCAGTAAAGGAGTCGGTCATTGACGCTCAATAATGAAATGGTTGTGAGTTTTTGAGAACTTTTGAGAAGTTTTTCCGTCAGTTGTTCAATCAGAAATTTTGTGAATTCAAAATCAGCCTTCATCCATTCAAAAACCTGATCTCTCCGTACGATAATTGTTTCGCAATTAGCTTGAGCTATTATATCGAATGTTTTAATATTTCCATTAAAGAGCTCCATTTCTCCAAAACAACTGTATGCATCATATGTGTATAATACAAAACCTGAACCTGAGATATTCTGAATCACTACATTGGCAGATCCCTTTATCAAAATATATAGATAATTGTTTTCTTCACCTGGATATAATATATAACTTCCTTTTTCGTGTTTTCTATGAATAAATGAATTTTTTACTGATAGCGGAGCATTGTCCATAAAGTGAGTTAGACTCATAATTACCTCCAATAAATATTTGGTTTTGGTCATTTGACCTATTTATATTTTATCTTCTACGTTAGAATTAAGTCAACAAGAAATGATTTTAAAAAAAACAATGTTGGAGGTTCATATGAGAAAGATAATAATTGATACAGATTGTGGTAGTGACGATGCGGTTGCACTAATAATGGCTTTAAAATCAAAGGATGTTCATGTTGAGGCCATTACAACGGTTTGTGGCAATGTACCTCTTGATTTGGCGACGGCTAATGCGTTAATGACAATCGAGGTTACTAATGCACAAAGGCCACCGTTATTTGTTGGTGCTTCAAAACCTTTAATGAGGGATCTTGTAACGGCGGTAAATGTTCATGGCAAAGATGGTATGGGCGATTTAGATCTAATTCATCCTTTGTTGACAGCAGAAAAGGAACATGCAGTAGATGCAATCTTAAGACTCGTTGAAAGCAATCCAGATGAAATTGAGATAGTCACCATAGGTCCGGCTACCAATATAGCATTAGCTATTATGAAGGATCCATTCACCATGAAAAAAGTAAAGCATATATACTCAATGGGCACAGCCGGCTTTGGAAGAGGGAATACAACACCCGTAGCTGAATTTAACATCTACGTTGACGCAGAGGCTTATGACATAATGCTTAGAGCTGATATTCCAACCACTATTATCGGATTTGATGTATGTCTTGGGGACGCAGCGCTTAATAAACGTGATATGGAAATGCTAATAGAAAGCGGTAAAAAAGAAGCTGTTTTTGCAGTTCAATGCAATCAATCATTACTGGAATACAATCTAAAACGCAGCGGAGAGCATATTGTTGATTTGCCAGATGCGGTTGCAATGGGCGTAGTTCTTTGGCCTGAGATTGTTCTAGATTCCGTAGAGTGTTTCTGTAAGACATGTATCATTGATCCATATACCTATGGCCAGGTTATCATTGATGATGGGAGTGTACTGGCAGTTTCAGATGGTTTTATAAATGAAAAACCAAATGCCATAATGTGCAAGACAATTGATAATGAAACTTTCAAGTCAAAGATGTTTCACCTTTTGCTTCAATAAAAAGCCCCCTAATGGCATTAAAACCATTAGAAGACTCTTAACATATAGATATCAAACTTCTTTTTTCACATTAGTTTTAATTTCAAATGCCTTGTTTAATCTCCGAAAGGATATTGGAATAAATATTGCCGTACAGATGATTTCTCCTAAAGGGAATGAGAACCAAATTCCTGGAAGTCGTATTAATATTGATAATACGAATGCGATTGGAATTGTAAATAAAATCTGCTTTGATAAAGAACTAAAAAAGGAATAATGGGCGTCCCCTATTGATTGGAACATAATTAAACCAAGGAAATTCACTCCATTCAATAGGAAGGATAGCCCTGCAATCCGAATTGCGAATACTCCAATTTCAACCATAGCAGGAGTGGCACTAAATACTTGTAAAACAGGTTTCGTAAATAATATAAGTAGAATTACGCCAATGGTATCTATGATGAGTCCTGTTGCTAAACTGATTTTGTAAATGCTCTTAAACCGCTCTCTATTTTTTGCCCCATAATTATATGATAAAATAGGTAATATAGCTTGTGAAAATCCGATAAGTATATATTCAAATTGATTTTGTAACTTATAAAAAACACCAATGGTTGCGATTGCAGTTGCTGAATATCCTGAAACAACGGCATTGATTAATACAACACCAATGGAATTTAAGGCTAACATTGCGGTGTTGGGGAGAGCTAGTTTATAGATTTCTTTCAGTGTAGTAAGTCTTGGTTTAAAATGCATCAAAGAAATACTTATCTCACTTTTATTGATCAGAAACATGATAAGTGCAATCAACATTGCTGCAATTTGCCCAATTACATTTGAAGCGGCAGCCCCGGCAACCCCCATATTAGAGAATCCGAAAAGCCCAAATATCAACAATGGATCTAATACAAGATTAACCAGTGCTCCAACCAGTTGTGTAATCATCGGTATACCAGTCCTGCCAATGGCTTGAAAATATCTGGAACACGTAACCTCGATAAATATTCCAAAAGAAAAAATACAGCTGATAAATATATATTGAGAGCCCATAGTAATAATTTCTCTGTCGCTAGTAAATAAAGATATAAATGATCTTGAAAATAATAGGCCAATTAGAGCAAAAAGCAATGAGTTTGCTAGAGCAAGTAAAATTCCGGTTTTTGCTATTTCATTTGCTTCTTCATTGTTTCTTTCGCCTAGTTTTCTCGCGACCAATGAGCTGCAACCATTGCCGGTTCCAACAGAAAAAGCAATGATAAGAGGTGTAATAGGAAGTGCGAGTGTTAAAGCAGTCAATGGCTTTTCACCTAGAAGTCCTAGCCATATGGCGTCCAGCGTAGCGTATAATCCAACTAAGGTCATTGAGATCACGGGTGGAAGTGACATACTCCATAATAATTTCCCTATTGGATAAGTCCCCATTTTTGATGAATCGTCTATTTTATTTTTCATAAATAACAATACTCCTTTCTAACCGATATACAAATAATAGACCGGTCGGTCTAGTTTGTCAAGAGATTGTTATATGGTAATTTGATGATCCCACAACAGGAACTTGTTACAATACAGATGAAAGGGGCAGATATGCGAAATGCAAATCTGCCCCTTCGTTTCAATTATATAATTGCTTTTAAGTCTCGTTTCATTTTCTTTAATTCATCAATATTTTTGCTAATGCGGTAAAGCAGTAGATATCCTTCGTACACCGAAAAAGCCCGTTCAGCAGTAGAAGCTGCAGATTCTTTTGAAACACCTGTGTGCTCAAGAACAGAAGCAAATATATTGATTTGACTTTTGAGTGTGAAATAATATTTCTGTGCGATTTCAGGTTCCGAAAAAGCGATTTCCATCCCCAATGTGGCATTGGGACAACCGAAACTTTTTTCCTGTACTGCTTTCTCTATTTCGTTTTCTGTAATCGTATCAATAAAATCACTCCAGCTTTTTCCCATCGCAGCTCTAGAAATATCATCTACCTTTTTTTTATTATAATAATCGGCTACTTCCATTGCCAAGGCACTTTTACTGGTGAAATAAAAATAAAAGGAACCCTTGGACATTTTTGCGACGCCTAATATGTCATTGATACCAGTAGCATTATATCCCTTTTGCAGGAATAACTCTGCAGCACATTCGATTAATGTTTCTTTTGCTTTTTCACCTTTAAGATTTGCTTTCATACATCCTCCAAGTTTTTATAACATCATAATAGATAAAAAAGATTACGATAATAGACAGACCAGTCTACTTATAAGTATAACATGGAAAATATCACTGTCAAGAAAGCACTTAAATGAACGATATCATTACAAAAGAATCTGCTTGTTGAGAGGAAATCAAACACTCATATAAACACACAATGACTTGTCATATTATTGACTATTCTTCATAACACACAGATGCACCTGATTCTAATACACTTGCTATATACTTTGATACTTCAACATGAACAGGGTCAGCTAAATAAGCATCCATATCCTCCATTGAATTAAAATGAGTGATCAAGAGAATGTCATAGGAAGATGCTCCGTGCCGTATATCTGATTGAACCTGTATTCCTCGCAGGGCTTCTATTTTACCTTCCATGCTTAAAAGCACAGACTTTGTTTTTTCAATTGTTTCCTGGTTTTGTTCTTTCAATTTAATAAGTAAAGTGTTTGTTATCATTTTCATTCTCCATTATTATGATTTATTTGGTGACTGTTGAAGCGTTAACACAGTATGAGCCACTTCCTGCCCATTCACTAAAAGCACAATGCGATGTTCGCCAGGATAGTGCTTGCGTGTCGTCAAATCCGACCAATTATGTGATCTTGTCCCAGTTAAATGGGTACCACCGGATACTGTTTTATCCGATAAAAGAAAGGCTTTTCGTGACACCTGCCCCCTGGCTTTTACAAAGTCAATCCCGTATTCCATGCGAATATGAGCATCTTCCCCTTGACGTATCGTAAGCTCATATTGAAGCTCGCAGCTTTCTCCTATAGTTAAAACAGCGGGTTGTACTATGATAGAAGCATGGGTAGTAATCTGAGCTTCCTTTGCATAACCAAATAATTCCATGGCTTCTGGATGTTTGTTTCGGATTAAAGATCGGCAACCATGCCTTATAATCCAATCGGTATCAGGCGTTTTACCTTTCCAACGCCTGGCAGTCTCCAAAACAAGATTAGAATTGTCTTTAGATATATCATTGAGATTATTGGCTACACTTTTTCGTACATACAGCGAGGGATCTTCTTTGAGTAATTCTAAAATATTTAAAACAGGTGTAGGATCTTTTTTAAATATGGGCAATGCCTCTCCCCATGGTAGCCTTGGACGGCAACCTTCGCTGGCAAAGCGTCGAACGTGTTCGTTGGGGTGAGTCGCCCATGCAGTCATACGATTCATCACCCGTTTGGGATCTCGTAGCAAAAACTGTCTTATGGCAAATTCCGAAGAGGATTTCTCTGTGAAATTTTCAAGCGCACTCATAGATAATTCCCAATGCTTTTCTTCCTGTCCATATACCGCTACAAAATCAGGGAAGAAAAGATAGGGAAAACCGACACAATCATCGGCTATGGAAAATAAAATGTCCAAAGCGTCTTCGTATTTGCTTGGCAAAAAAACTCCCAGTTTTTCTGCAATCATTCGAAAGCGAGCCTTAAGCGTAAGCTTGTCCCATGTATCATTCATGATTGAAGCGATAAAGTCTGTGGTTTGAAAAGCTGGGTACACCGATTTGATTTTTTCGCTAAATTCCATCAAAAACTCTTCTGAATATATGTCTTTTAATTGTTCTGCCAACTTTATCACCTCCTTGAAAGTGGCAATTTTAAATGCCATGCTATCTTATTATTTATAAATACTTCTTTATTCTCCTGCTAAGTCGATTTTTAGAGTGTCAATCTTTTGATCTTTCATGGTGAAATGGAAATCAAGAGCCACCGGACTACCTTCAAAGTTTCCAGAAGTCATGGCAGTAACAACGGTTTCTTCCTCTTTTACTACAGCATTTGTAATCTCATGTTTCACCAATAAATCTCTGTTTGCCTTAACAATAAACGCCCCTATAGTAGTGGGGCCATGGTAAACCGATCCCTCATCATAGAGTATCGCATCCTCAGTAAAGCAGTTGGAAAGCAAGTTGCTATCGTAGGTGTTTGATGCCTGAAAGTAGGCTTCAATTTCTTTTGGTAATTGTAAATTCATTGTTGTTATCCTCCCGTTATCTGTTTTGCGGTTAATCATAACCATGTTTTAATTATACAGACTATAACTTGACGACATGGAGTCAGGTTATAATTTTATTTTTTATATTTTAAAATAATATCTTCTAATTTGCTTTCTATCATTTCACGAATATGTTCTGGAGCCAATACTTCAATATTGGTTCCAAAGGAGAGAATATAGTGAAGCAGCCATTCCCCTTCTGGTAAGGAAGTCTCAACGTTGAATGAACCGTCTGGATTTTTGGTTATTTCATGCTCTGTGAATTCTTCAAACACACGATAAGCCCCTTGGTGAGAGATCTGTAATCGTACCGGAATCCACTTTTGAGAGTTCTGACCTTTTTCATCGATAGACACTTCATCTGGGTTCCTGTATTGAAAGGTTTCCTGTGTTATTTCAATATGGAATATACGGGAAATTTTAAACGTTCTATATTCTTTTTTCGTTAGGCAGAACCCTTTTAAATACCACGCATTTACCTTAAAGATTAGCTTTAATGGTTCCACCTTTCTGGTGCTTTTCTCACCAGAGGAGTTAAAATAAGTAAATTCCACAATTTGATAATTAAGAATCGCCTCTTTTAAGAGGGTGAATTCACATTTTCGATTCTCATCGCTTCCCCATGGCGATAAATCTACTTCAATCCAATTGGTTTTGCTTTTGTTAAACAAGCTGCTTAATTTAGAAAGTACTCGGTCGGTCTCAGGATTTTGCGTTACTGTTAAGCTCTGCAATGCAAATAAAATCTCATTTTGCTCTTCTTCTGAGAGCACAGATTTATTCAATATATAATCCTCTAGCAAGGAGATACCGCCGCCTTTTCCTTGACTTGCATAAATGGGGATGCCTGCAGAAGATAACATATCGATATCACGATAGATTGTTCTTACTGAGACTTCAAATCTCTCGGCTAGTTCTTTGGCTGTCGTCGTTTTTTTATTTAACAGAATATATACAATTTCAAAAAGTCGATTCATCTGCATCATTATCACCTCGGGTATATGATATAACATATAACTTGACAACAGTATGGCATGTTATACCGGTAAAAGCAATTAATTAGTTAAAAGTAACCCAATGTTATAAAATGTAGATTAATTAAATTTTGGCACTCAATATGTATAATTTTGGCACTTGGGTTGAAATTTGTTTCAATGAGGTATATGCTGAAAAAATGAGGAGGTGAATCCATTTATGTAATGTTTTTCTATTAAATTTGTTTAATAGATATGGTCCGGTTCACTATGACGGATTACTTTTTCTTTGTAGTATGGATACCCAGTTTAAGAAAAAACATTTGAAAATACGGGGGAGTAAAGAAAACAATATGATGAATAATTGGAGAGCAATTACTAAAAAACTACTATTTTTTTCTCTAATGCTTATTATGGCATCAGGTAATTTCGCATTAACTGCTTTTGCATCAAGTATTTCGCTCAAAGAGAGCGGAGGTGGATTTGAAAGTGCTTATATTGAATGGAGTCCGATTAGTAATGCAGTTTCCTACAACACATATATAAAATCTGCAAATGCAAGTGATTCAACTTATATACAACTAGATAATGAATTAATTAGAAAGTATTCCTCCTATTGGAGAGCGGATGCAGTAGGCCTTTCAGCCGGGCAATATGTAATGAAAGCAGAAGCTATCCTTTCCGATGGTTCAAAAGAAAGTACAGTTTCCGGTCCGATTACAGTAAGTGCAAATGACAGATCTGGATTTGCTTTTTCTGGAGATTCTAAGTATGGTTCTGGATCTGGGGCTTATCAGGATAATGGAACCTTAAAAGATGGAGCGCAAGTTATTTACATTACATCTGAAACAGCAAAAAAAGTGACTCTTGATGTTATTGTAAACGGTTCAGGGAAGAAACAAACAGCGACCGGAATTGGTGAGATATTAACGTTAAGACAAAAAGGATATGATAAAACGCCACTTGCCATTCGTTTCATTGGAAAAGTTACAGCCGATGACTTAAAGGGAATGCTTAACAGCACCGGATATTTACAGGTAAAAGGAAAAGCATCCTACACAGAAATGAATATGACCTTGGAAGGCATTGGCGAGGATGCTACTGCTTATGGTTGGGGATTCTTAATTAGAAATTGCGGAAACTTAGAAATCAGAAATTTAGGCATCATGCTGTTCCCTGATGATGGTATTTCCCTTGACACAGATAACTGCAATATATGGGTGCATAACAATGACATCTTTTACGGAGCAGCAGGATCCGATGCCGATCAGGCAAAAGGAGATGGTTCTGCTGATGTAAAGGGAGCATCTACCTATGTAACGATAGCCTATAATCATTTCTGGGATTCCGGAAAATGTTCTCTATGCGGCATGAAAGATAGTGCGGAATTTTTTGTAACCTACCATCATAACTGGTTTGATCATTCCGATTCCCGCCATCCGAGAATCAGAGTTGCCTCTGTACATATTTACAATAATTATTTTGATGGAAATGCAAAATATGGTGTTGGTATTACAAATGGTGGTTCCGCATTTGTAGAAGCAAACTATTTTAGAAATAGTAAATATCCTATGATGAGTTCCTTGCAAGGTACCGATACTTTAGGCGCCGGTACGTTTTCCGGTGAAAACGGCGGTATCATTAAGGCTTTTAATAATAGGATTGAAGGTGCCTCAAGCCTGATCTATGCAAACTCAAATGCTGGAACAACGAACCTAAATGCAACCTCATTTGATGCCTATTTAGCTTCCACGAGAAATGAAACCGTTCCAAGCTCTTTCAAAACCTTAGTTGGAAATACGACATATAACAACTTTGATACTGGAAAAGATATTGGTGTCAGTGAATCTGGCATTCATAATGTGAACGATGTAAAACAAATTGTAACAACAAGTGCAGGACGTATGAATCAGGGTGACTTTACCTGGAAATTTAATGACGCTATTGATGATACATCTTATACTTTAAATGCGCCACTGATGTCTAAAATAAAAAGTTATACCTCAGAGCTTGTATCCGTAGGGGGAAAGTGAAGCAACTAGATTCATAGTTCTTGCAGGTATTATAAAATGCATCTTGAAAAGCTTTTATTAGCCCATTCAAGATGCATTTTTTTTTATATATCAGATTGCCATGATACAAGTTGCATGGTGTGTGGTTCTAGTAAAAACATGAGTTGTTCCGTAACTTCCTGCACACTGCAGGGCATGGAATTATTGATCCACCATTCCAATACTCCAATAAAACCAGATGCTAAAAAATGAGTCGTCACCTCATTTGAAGATATATCGTTTTTTGTTTTTATCCCATTAACCTCGGTTACTGTTTGCACAATAATAGAATATAGGCGGCTGCGGAAAAATCCAAATCCCTTATTACTAAGAAGTAATTTGTATATTGAAAAGTTTTTCTCCAAATATTCAAATACGCTATGAAATGCGCGTTCGCTTAGATTCTTGTCAGCACTATTGGCACAGTAATGAAGCAGCAGTTCAATATATGTTTCAATACACTTATCAAGCAAATCAAATTTGTCCACATAATGCAGATAAAAAGTTCCTCGGTTTATGTTCGCGCGTTGGGCAATATCAATAACGGTTAATTTGTCAAATCCTTTCTCAGCCAATAGGTCGATAAAGGTATTCATAATCACCTGTCTTGTTTTTTCTATTCTTCTATCCACGAAGTTTACCTCCATATATTCAACAATTTAGTAAAATGTGTTGAGTTCTCAACAGTTGGAACAAATCTAACGATTGAATTATTCACCATATATCAGTATTCTAAGAATATCAAATACTTGTTGAAAAATCAACACGTGATTATTTTGGAGGATAATTTATGAAAATACTATTTTTTGGTCGCGGCGTTATCGGTACACAATACGCTTGGGCGTTTGAAAAAGCAGGGCATACCGTTGAGTTTTATGTTCGTGAAGGTAGAAAGAAGCAATATGGCTCACATGTAAACTTGAAAATTTGGGATGCAAGGCGAAGCAAAAAAGACCGAATAGTCAAAGAAAAATGGCCTATTGTAACACAGGAAGAAATAAAAGAAGATCACGACTATGATCTCATTTTTATGAGTGTCAATTCCGCACAAGTATCAAGTGCAGTAACATACCTTGCGCCCCGGCTTGGTAATACAACTGTTTTATTTTTTAATAACTTTTGGCAAGATCCTCGGCTGGTTACTCAGCCGATTCCCCTCAGCCAAATAGTTTTTGGCTTTCCTGGTGCAGGCGGTGGATACGAAGGAGACACTCTTTACGGTGGTCTTTACAAGATGGTTCAGTTTGGAACCTTTGAATCTGAGCCTACCAAAAGAGATTTAGTGGTCCGCAAACTTTTTGCTGACGCAGGCTTCAAGATAATGGTTCAAAAAGACCTTCAAAGCTGGTTCTGGAATCACTACGCATTAAATGCTGCAATGGAAGCGGAAGTATTAAAAAGCGACAGTTTTGAAAACGTAGTTTCTTCACCAGAAGCACTGGTTGGAATCGGCCGTAATATGAAAGAAATTCTCCCTGTTTTGAAAGCAAAAGGCTCAAAACTTGATGTTATAACAAAAGTGATTAGCTGTCTGCCACCTAGAGCTGTTGGATTTCTTATGGGTAATGTTGTTTTCTCGCCAAAAAGCATGACCTATTCTCTTATGGTACATAACCACGCTAAAGCTGGTTATGCCGTACAGGAAGTTTTATTAGATGCAAGAAAGCACGGCATAAGGGCACCACGTCTCGAGGAAGTAGAAGACCTAATTACACAATAGTGAACAATGAAGTGGTCTAAGGGTAAAATATTAAGAATAATTTGGTGAAACAAAAAACGAGTAATCCAAAAAAATACTCGTTTTTTTGTTCTTTAAAATATGTTATAATCAATAAAAGTAATTGAATAAAATACAAAGGGGAACATACATATGAAAGAAAGAATCGTGCCGAGAATTAACACTAACTTGCGCAGTCATACCGTGATTGTTCCAGATGCTATAAATCAGGCAACAGGAATTATTATTAACGGACAGCGGGTTAAATCCATTTTATTTTCTACAGATGTTGCTATTATTGCTAATTGTAATGCGGATGCAGTCATTGCAGTATATCCATTTACTCCTTCCTTGCAAATTACAAATGCAATTATTGATGTCTCACAAAAACCTGTTTTTGCAGGCATCGGTGGCGGAACAACCGCTGGGGCCAGAGTTCGTGAAATCGCTCTGGATGCGGAATTGCATGGAGCCATAGCAGTAGTACTCAATGCGCCAACCAAAACAGAATTTGTAAAGGACTTATCAGAATATATTGATATTCCAATCGTATTATCCATTATATCAATCAATGAGAATTTAGAAGAACGAATGCTGCATTCTGGAGCAAATATTGTTAATGTGTCTGGTGGAAAGAATACGGCTCAGATCATCAAGGAGCTGCGAAAGATTGATTCATCTTTTCCGATTATTGCAACTGGAGGTCCAAATAAAGAGACCATAGAAGCAGTAATAGAAGCAGGAGCAAACGCTGTCACCTATACACCTCCAACCAATGGCGAAATATTCAGACATATCATGGAAGATTATCGTAGGCGTTGTGAAATAACAGATGGTCTTTAAGGTTTTTCATTAATTAACTTGCTTGTTTTATCAAAATGTTATATACTAACATAGCTTTAAAGTTGAAGAATTTGGTCTTTATTGGAAACATTGCTATTGGCATGAACAACACAGATACTTTGCTTAAATTATATTACTAGGAGGAGCATCAAATGCCAAGAAACAAATTCCAAACAATTATTTTCACTCTATTAATGACCTTTTTTATGGTGTATGTTATGATTTGCTATAACATTGCATTAGAAATGGGGAGCATGAAAAATCAGATATTTTTACTGGCTTTTCATGAAATGATTATTATGTGGCCAGCCGCAATTATAATCGAATTACTAATTGGTGAAAGAATTACCATGAAGTTAGCGAAACGAGTTATTACACCGGTGATGGAGAATTCAATTTTCATTGTATTGTTGATATCAGCATTAACTGTCTGCGTGATGTGTCCAATCATGAGTCTGATTGCTGTAATACTTTTTAAGAATCCTGGCACTGAGATCGTAGCTGTTTGGATTAATACGGTTGTATTTAATTTTCCAATGGCTCTTATGTCACAGATTTTTTTGGTAGGACCTTTCGTTCGTTTGATTTTTGGTACTATTTTTAAAAGAGACATGGAAAAAGCAATGGTAAGTTAATAAAAAATTCTTGACCTGGTAGCTTGCGAGTCTACCGGGTCATTATTATTTTCTTGACAATATAAGATTTTTTAGATATAATTTTCCGTAAATATTTAAAGAGAGATTTTATTCAATGGATGATGGTGACAGTAGTAACAACGACAACTGTAATCAGACGTATATAAATAGAAAAGGTTTCAGAATAATTCAAAGGTGTGCTTTGCGTGTAATTATGCAGGGCATGCCTTTTTGCGCTATTCTGACTTTTAATAAATGATATAAAGGAGAACTACATTAATGGATGACCACTTACCTAAGCCTTGGCACGCGAAAACAACAGAAGATGTGCAAGCAATGCTCAAAACATCGGAGGATGGCTTAAGCGATACCGAGGCGAAACACAGACTACGCAGATATGGGTATAATGAACTGCGTCAGAAGAAACAAAAAAGTATTTTAACTATGTTGAAAGAGCAGCTTACCGATGTAATGATTTTAATATTAATTGGAGCTGCCGTACTATCTGTTCTTTTGAATGAATGGACAGAAGCAATCGTAATTTTAGTAATAGTAGCGTTAAACGCGATTGTTAGTATTATTCAAGAAAGAAAAGCTGCTAATGCATTGGAAGCCTTAAAGAATATGGGAGCGCCTTATGCACGAGTACTAAGAGAAGGGGAAGAAAGCCTTATTCCTGCAAAAGAACTGGTTGTTGGAGATATTATTTATCTGGAGGACGGAAGCATAGTTCCGGCAGATATTCGATTAATTGATACCAACAATTTAAAAATTCAGGAGGCCTCTCTTACTGGAGAATCTGTTCCGGTATACAAGGAAGAAGCCCTTTTGTTTGAAGAAGAAGCCCCTTTAGGAGACCGCAGCAACATGGCCTATAGTTCTTCTATCGTTATGTATGGAAATGGAACTGGTATTGTTGTAGAAACAGGAATGCGCACGGAGGTTGGACAGATAGCCAATCTGTTGGATCAACAGGATGAATATGATACACCTCTAAAACAGAAGCTGAATTCTGTTGGCAAGACTCTTAGTATCTTTGGATTACTGGTCTGCGTTGTGATTTTTGTAATTGGTTCTCTGTATGGAAGGCCTTGGATTCCACTTCTAATGACAGCAATTTCCTTGGCTATTTCAGTAATTCCGGAAGGTCTGCCAGCTACAGCTACGATTGTAATGGCTCTCGGAGTACAGCGAATGGCGCAAAAAAATGCACTGGTACGTAAGTTGCCAGCAGTGGAGACTCTAGGTGGAGCCACTGTCATCTGCTGTGACAAAACAGGTACATTAACCCAAAATCGCATGACTGTAACTCAGGTTGCTATGAATGGAGATTTTGAATCTGGGCATACCACGGCAGTAGGAAAGGCATCTGAAAAGCGAGAGATTTATTCTGATATGGTACACGCTGCATTGCTTTGTAACAACGCAAGTCTTGACCCTGATCGTCCTGGAAATGTTCTTGGTGATCCCACGGAGGGCGCGTTGATTTTCTGGGGAAATGCTTTTGGGCTGGATCAAAAAATATTAGAAGAAGAACATCCCAGGTTGTTTGAACAGCCTTTTGACTCTGATCGAAAGAGAATGACAACGGTACACGAAATGGAAGACGGTATAACCGCCTTTACAAAAGGTGCCGCGGATGAGATGCTTCCTCTTTGTAACTATATATTAACTTCAAATGGAATACGTCCTATTACAGATAAAGACCGTAAGGAGATCCGGGAGTTATGTTTAAAGATGTCATCTGATGCTTTACGTGTTTTGGGATTTGCCAAACGTATTATTATGGAAGTTCCTGAAGATGATGAGACTGATTTGGAAAATGACCTTACGTTTCTTGGAGCGGTTGGTATGATTGATCCACCTCGTAAAGAAGTAATTCAAGCGGTGGAAACCTGTAAAGATGCAGGCATTCGTACGATTATGATAACAGGAGATCACAAGGTAACTGCAGTAGCAATTGCACAGCAGCTAAAGATTTTTGGTGAAGGTAACACCGTAGTGGCAGGGGATGAATTACATAAGATGACGGATGATGAGCTTGATAAAGCCATTGTAACTACAACCGTCTTTGCTCGTGTAACCCCTAGTGATAAGCTTCGTATCATTGAATCTCTTCAGCGTACGGGAGAAATCGCAGCCATGACTGGTGATGGAGTTAACGATGCTCCAGCCCTAAAAGCAGCTAATATTGGCGTTGCCATGGGTAAGAGTGGAACCGATGTGGCAAAAGAGGCCGCCGATATGCTGCTTCTGGATGATAATTTCACTACCATTGAATACGCCATTAGAGAAGGACGGCGTATTTACCGAAATATTCAGAAGGTAATTCAATTCCTTCTGGCTGGTAATATAGCAGAAATATTGACACTGTTTATTGCAACCTTACTCAATTGGGATGCACCAATTCTTGCAGTGCATATTTTGCTAATCAATCTGGTAACGGATTCTTTGCCAGCCATTGCTTTGGGAATCGATCCGGCCAGTAAAAATATTATGAAGCACAAGCCAGTAAAATCAGGTACTTTATTTGAATCTGGATTGGTAGTCCGGGTTATTTTACATGGTATTTTTATTACAATTGCAACCGTTAGTGCATATCGGTTTGGTACAGCCGTAGAAAGTCATGCAGTAGGTATGACCATGACGTTTCTTGTTCTTGCCATTTCTCAGATGTTCCATGCCCTGAACCAGCGTTCTAATACAGATTCTATTTTCACTCCAGGAAACCATCCAAATAAGGCTTTGTTTGGTACAATGGCTGCTTCTGGGATTATACTTGCATTTATAATGCTCATTCCTGTATTGAGAAGCTTTTTCAGCTTGACTACACTTACCTTGACACAATGGCTTGTTACGTTAGCACTGTCCCTGCTGCCTTTGATTCTTGTAGAAATCACTAAATTAATTCGGCGGATTGTTACAAAATAAAATATAAAACAACAAGCAAGAGCCGGCTAATTAGCCGGCTCTTGCTGTACAAAACAGAGGTGAATGGCACTATAATTCTTTTACAGCCTTTAATTCAATATAACCTCTATTCCCAAGGGGCTCTAATTGAATACGAGGATTTTCCTCATCCCAGACCAATCCCATAAAAGAAGGATCGTATTGGCTCATGGATTCTTGCAGTTCCAAAATGGCCTCGCAATAATCATCATCAGCAAATGGTTCTCCCTTAAACATCAAATATTTTGCTTGAGGCAGTAAAATAGTATCAAATCCATTGGGAATCATTCCGTCATAGTCCAATGATACTTCAACGCCTTGCACATATTCTGAGGTGTTTGGACTTTTGTAAGCTTTTGGAAGCCAAAGGCAAACCGGTTCATTGCTAATAGACTTTATGCTGGTAAGCAGTCCCCACACATCACAGCCAACTTCCTCGCAGTAAGCAAAATAATCCGCTGCTTTTTCTCCTCGTTTAACAATTACTTTTCTGGCAGGCTTTTCAACCAGTTGAACAAATACAGTTTTTGAATGTTTCATAAGAATCTCCTTTCGAACTGTTAGATCGCTAACTCTGTATGGTGTGAAAAGGTATAGAGGTATAGGGGTTCTTGCGTATTCTCTTGGATTGCAGCCGAACTCTCGTAAAAACGCGCGCTGGTAACCATCTGTGCTGCCAAATCCAAGCTCCATGGCAACATCAATGATTTTGCAAGATTCATCTCTTAGCTTAAGTGCTGATTTAGACAGTCGAAGCCGTCGGATATAATCAGCAGGAGTCATGTTTACAAATTGAGAGAATAATCTGTGAGAATGCCAGGGAGAAAAGTTTGAAGCATTTGCCAAGTCAGCAAGTGTAATGTTCTCTTGTAAATGCTGTTCAATATAATCCTGCATCCGCCTTACAGCTGACATCTGTTCCTCCATTTTTCCACCTCCTTACAGCAACAATCATAACAATAGTAAAAGAAAATTACTCGACTATTTTTGCTAATCTGTTTTTAGTTTATCATAAAAGCGATATAAAAACCAATATTGACCAGTTTAATTACGGTATGTATAATGAAAGAACGGAAGAAAACCTTTAATCCATCGAACCGGACAAAAGAGAGCAAACCATAACAGGAATGTTTGAAGAATATCTTCTATAATACGAGATACAAGGAGGCAAGTAAAGATGGAATGGGTAACTCTGATACAGAAAGCAATTGATTATATGGAAGAACATCTTTTGGATAAGATCAACTATGAGGATGTAGCTAGACAAGTACATATGTCTTCTTACAATTTTCATAGGACATTTAGCTTAATGGCAGGGCTGACGGCAAATGAATATATTCGCAATCGAAGGCTGTCTCTTGCAGGGCAGGAGCTGCAGCTAACGGGGATTAAAATTATAGATGTCGCCTACAAATACGGCTATGAAACTCCGGAGAGTTTTTCAAAAGCATTTTCCAGGTTTCATGGTGTGAACCCAAAGCTTGCCACTGTAAAAGGAACCCAGCTTTCTTTATTTAACGCCTTAGTCATTAAAATCGTATTGGAAGGTGGTAAATCTATGGATTACAGAGTAGAAGCAGTTGGAAAGAGAACGTATATTTCAAGAGTCATGGCATTTCGTAATGAAATCATCAATGAAGAAGATAACAACGAGATACCTCAGTTCTGGGATAGTTGCCGTAAGCAGGGAATTGTCAAACAGATGCTTGACATGCGGCCACAGGGGAAAAAGGATATGTATGGACTTTGCAGCCCGACCAAAGAAAATGAAGTGACCTTTGATTATGGCATTGGAATTTTACTTGATGAGGAAACGGTTGCAGGAGATGAGATATCCTTACAAGACCAAGGCTTTCAGTTATGGGATGTGGAACCTGCTGAATTTGTGGTTTTTAAATGTTATGGAGATAGTGGCGATTGCATTAGTGAAACCTGGAGCCGGTTCTTTAAGGAGTTTCTGCCACAATCAGGTTATATACAGGCAGAAGATACGGATATGGAAGTATATTATGATTTAGAGGAACCAGGATTGTTCTGCGAGCTGTGGATACCAATTGAGAAGAAAACAGAAATTAATTAGTCCACACAATTTTTTTCATTATTTGAGCGCCTGCATATGGTTGTTATAATGCAGGCGCTTTTTTTAACTGTTTTTCCATGAATGAACAGAGGGCGATTCCAAATGTTTAATGAGAGCCTTTAATCGTTCTGATAAAACGTTTCGAAGGGCATCAGGCTTGATTGCTATCATGTTTTCTCCATAGGACATAAAATAATGAGCGATGAAGGTTTCTTCTCCCGGGTTATAAAATCCACGGATAAAGTATTGACCATTTTCTAAGAAAAGTTCCATGGAGGGATAATGCTCCTTGTAAAATAAATCAGCCCCCTCATTTGAAATAGCCACTTCAAAATCAATTGCGCCTGATTTCTTATATAAACCTTCTGCTTTTCTTTGAAATTCTTCCAATGGCTTTGCCTGATATTGGTGACTTTCTTTTAAATCGATGATTTTATCACATCGAAATACCCTGGATTCACTTGCCTTATAGTTATGTCCTGTGGCATACCATTGACCGTAGGCAGAGGTAATATCAAAAAATTGAACCACATAAATGATTTCCAGATCGTTTTTTCTATAAATCACTTCACAAACCTTTTCTTCTATTGCATATTGAAGAATGTCCTTTAAAAAGTGGCAGTGATTAAAATGTTTGATGGAACCTAGACGGAAAACTTGTTCCATACGGTGGAGCAATGTAATATTATCGGAAGAGATACAAGTTTCAAATTTTACTTTTAATTGATTTAAACTTAAATGAAAAGGAGTACTCTCATAAGCTTCTAGTGTAAGCATGGAGAAATACAAAGCAAAAACCTCATCCATAGTAAAAAGAATGGGAGATAGCAGACGGTTCTTAAGGATGCCATAATAGCCATTTCTGCCTTGCTTGGTATAGATGGGTAATCCCATTCTTTCTAAAGACTGTACATCCCGGAGTGCCGTGCTTCTCGATATATCAAAGTGCTCCATAATGTCCTTAAGACGAAAGGCACTTTTGTCTTTTAAAAACATAATCATATCGCTTAAACGTTCTGTTTTATTCATGTTATTTTTATTCCTATCCAATATAAAAAGGTGTCATCAAATTCTACCTTTTTATTATACTACGAATTTAAAACGAAAAGTAGGACAATCAAAAAGAACAGGGGTTTTGTTTGTTTTCGACAAAAAATACCTATGTATTTTGTAATATACATAGAAAGGACTAAAAAGTTGTTGCATAATAACAGAAATGGTGATATATTATGGTTAAGTTGATGACAACTAAATGATTTCATATGAAGACGTGTTACTGGTAATGCAGGCAAGATCGGATTAAACGAATGGTTATAAGACGTATGGGGTATTTTGTCTTATAAGGAGTTTGTTTAATTGGGTCTTTTTATTTTGTCATTCCGGCCGGATGAGAAGATAAGTAAATACTTGAAAGGGGTTTTTGGATATGAATTATAATCAAATAGCCAAAGATATTTTAGCAAATGTTGGCGGTTCTGCTAATGTAAAAGGACTGACCCATTGTTTTACAAGATTAAGGTTTCAGTTAAAGGATTCAAAGAAAGCGAATAAGGAAACAATTGAGCATTTAGAAGGGGTAATATCCGTTGTAGAAAGCGGAGGGCAGTTTCAGGTGGTACTTGGAACAAAAGTGAACCAGGTCTATGATGCCATCGTTCCTATGATATCAATCGATGAAACAACAGAAATCATTGAAGAGAAGGTATCCATCTGGAACCGTATTCTGATCGCAGTTTCAGCCATGTTTACACCTATGGTACCTGCGATTGCAGCTTCTGGACTTTTAAAAGGCTTCTTAACGATAGCAAAAATTTTAGCAGCAAAACAAGGTGTGGATATTACCGTTAACCAGACGTACACATTGATTATGGCTGGTACGGACGCCCTGTTCTATTTCATGCCCGTTATCTTAGCTTATACCAGTGCTAAAGTGTTTAAGGCAAATGAATTTATAGCCATGGCACTTGGTGGTACCATGTGTTACCCTTCTGTTGTAGCGCTGATGACTGGTAAAGATGTGGTAAGCATGTTTGGTGTAACAATCACCAAAGCAAGCTATGCCTCCTCCGTTATTCCGATTATTATTGGAGTTTTCATTCTTTCCTATGTACAGAAATTTTTAGAAAAAGTAATTCCAGAAGTCTTAAAGATCATTCTGGTTCCTGGTTTATCACTTCTGGTTATGCTTCCGGCAACCTTTATGGTATTTGGACCGATTGGTATCTACATTGGTAATGCAATTACCTTTGTATACACTGGTATGATGAATTTAAGCCCGGCCATCTGCGGTGCATTTATCGGTGGTATGTGGTGCGTGTTTGTTATCTTTGGAGCTCATAGAGCACTTCTTCCAATTGGTATTAATGATGTGGCTCAGTTCGGACACCAGAATCTTCTGGCTTTTGCAGGCGCTGCGAACTTTTCACAGGGTGGAGCTGCACTGGGTGTTATGTTAAAAACCAAGAATAAAGATTTAAAGACGGTAGCAGCGTCAGCAGCAATCTCTGCTTCTGTTTGTGGTATTACAGAACCAGCTATTTATGGATGTAACCTTCGTTTAAAAAGACCTATGATTTATGCCATCATTTGCGGTGCCATTGGCGGTGCTATCATGGGCGTTGGCGGTGTATACGGTGATTCCTTTGCAAACAATGGAATTCTTACCTTTGCAACCTATGCGGCATTCGGAATGAAACCATTTATTTATTATCTGATTGGTGTAGGTGTTTCCTTCTTTGGTGCGATGATACTTACTTACCTGTTTGGTTTTGATGAAATGGGAGATAAGAAAAAGAAGGCAAAAGTGACTACAGAAGTTGAAGTGGCAGAAACAAATACAAATGCAGATACAAAAGAAAACGAGTTAGACCCATCAAACGCTGATTTATTAATCTGTTCACCAATTGAAGGGGAAGCTGTTTCTATGACAAAAGTAAATGATGAGGTATTTTCCTCTTTGGCTTTAGGAAACGGAATTGCCATTATTCCTGAAAAGGGAGAAGTGGTAGCACCGGAAGACTGTACTGTAACATTGATTTATCCAACGCTTCATGCACTTGGTCTTATGTTAGATAATGGGGTTGAAATGATCATTCACGTTGGTATTGATACCGTTCAGTTGGAAGGAAAGCATTTTGAGAAGTTTGTAGAAGAAGGCAGTCATATTAAAAAAGGAACCAAAATTCTATCCTTTGATATTGATGCATTAAAGAAGGAAGGTTATGACACTATCGTTCCAATTATCGTAAGCAATACTCCTGTATTTCAGCAGGTTTCCGGTATTTCAGGTAAAGGGGCAACTCTAGAAACGTCTGTCATTGCCATTAAAAAAAATCAGTAAAGGAGTTTTAAACATGGATAAATTAAAGGCGAAGTTTCCTGATAACTTTTTATGGGGGGCATCATCATCCGCATTCCAGATCGAAGGCGGTTGGGATGAAGGCGGTAAAGGGCCAACCGTTGCAGATGTAAACTCCTTTAAGCGGTCCCATTTACAGGCGGATAGTAAAGTTGCCAGTGATTTCTTCCATCATTGGCCAGAGGATATTGCTCTCATGAAAGAGATGGGACTTAATCTATACCGTTTCTCTATTGCATGGGCTAGAATCATACCGGATGGAGATGGAGAAATCAATCAGGAAGGCATTGATTTTTATAACAATGTCATCAACTGTTTATTAGAAAATGGGATTCAGCCATTTATCACACTGTACCACTTTGATCTTCCTCAAGCACTGGTTGAAAAGTACAATGGCTGGGAATCCAGAGAATGTGTAAAAGCATTTGAGCGATATGCTAAGGTTTGCTTTGAGGCATTTGGTGACAGAGTGACCAGTTGGCAGGTTCATAACGAACAAAATCTTATGGTCCGTGTCGATGAACGGGTAAACATTACTGCTAAAGACAGCCTGGAAGCAGACCGCCAGAGAGCGCAGATGGATTATCACATGTTTTTGGCTCATGCGTTGGCAGTAAAAGCGTGTCATAACATCATTCCGGAAGGAAAGATTGGTCCGGCTGTTTCTTCCACCTGTACTTATCCAGAAAGCAATCGACCGGAAGATGTATGGGCAGCTAAGTTAAATGATTGGTTTAAGACAGATTACTGTTTGGACATGCATTACTATGGCTGTTATCCAGGATACTATATGCGTTACCTGGAAGAGAGAAATATTGTTCCGATTATGATGCCAGAAGATGAGGGCATATTAAAAGACGCAAAAATGGATTTCATAGCGGTGAATTATTACCGTACACTTTGCGTCAATTATCTGCCAGCAGATGAGGAACATCCCGTAGGGGAGAGAGCCTTCCCAATCAATCAGGTTGATTTTGACCAGTATGGATATTTCCATCATATTAAAAATGAACATCTTGCTTCCAGCGAATATGGGGCACAGATTGATCCCTTAGGTTTACGGACTGTATTAAACAATTATTATCAGAAATATCATCTTCCTCTTATCGTGACTGAAAATGGACTGGGCACCGCTGATACCCTGACAGAAGACGGAAAAGTCCATGATGATTATCGAATTGATTACTTAAGAGCGCATATTCTTGCCTGTAGCCAGGCAATCGAAGATGGAGTTGAGATGATGGGGTATTCCCCATGGTCCTTTATGGATTTACTCAGCTCCCACGAGGGATTTAAAAAACGTTACGGTTTTGTTTATATCAATCGTGAAGATCATGACTTAAAGGATATGAGCCGTATTAAGAAAGACAGCTTTCATTGGTATAAACGAGTCATCGAAACCAACGGGGAAGAACTCTAAATAACAGAAATGGGGTTTGGTTATGAGGGTTGTTAAGGTAATGAATAATTCTCTGTTGCTGGCGCTTGACGACAGCGGCAGAGAAGTGATTTTGATGGGAAAGGGAATTGGTTTTAATAAATCCATCGGACATCATTTGAAAAGTGAAGATATTGAGAAGGTGTTTGTCTTAAAAGACCGGTCCATATCAAAAAACATCATCCGTCTTGCATCTGAAATTGACAGCACTTATTTTGAGCTGGCAAAGCAAGTGATTGACCATGCCATAGAAGCTTATGGTATGGTGCTGATGGAGCACATTTATTTGGGACTAACGGACCATCTTTCTTTTGCTGTAAAAAGATTCAATGAGGGGATTTTAATACAGAACTTTTATACTCAGACATTAAAGCGTTTTAATCCAAACGAATATCAGGTTGGTTTATATGCCTTGCAGCTTGTGAGGGAGCAGCTGCATGTGGACTTGCCCCAGGATGAGGCCGGCAACATTGCCTTTCATTTTATCAATGCCCAAACAAACAACTCTTATAGTACAGACAACCAGACAATATTTGAAACCGTCAAAGGCATTTTAGATATTGTGAAATATAACTTCTCCATTGTTTATAATGAAGATGGGATCGGTTATACCCGTTTCGTAACGCATTTGCGGCTTTTTGCACAACGACTTGTGAATGGCAGTCAGGATTTATATGATTATGAGGACTCCTTTTATACCCATGTAATTGAAAGTTGTCCAAGGGAATACGAATGTGTCAAAAAAATTGGAATCTTCATTCGGGAGAAATTTGACTCTAGACTGTCACGACAGGAAGAAATGTATTTAACGGTCCATATTCATCGGATATTGGAGGAATACTCACAGCAGAACAAGAAATGAAGGGACAGAAATTGAATGAACAAACTTTTACGCGCAAACAGGAAATCAATTTTCTTGCTATGGTTTCCCTGTTTTGGTTTGCGCAGTACATATACATTCCCTATCAAACCACTTATCTGACGTTTCTAGGTGTCAGCAGTGCATTTACCGGAATGGTTTTAGGCGCTTATGGGATTACACAGTTGGTATTTCGGTTTCCCATAGGACTTTGTGCAGATTCCATCGGAAGGCATAAATATTTTATTATGGCAGGAACTCTCTTTTCCGGATTGGCCTCTTTGTTTCGTATATTTATAGGCGATGGAATGGGATTTTTAGTTGCAAATCTCTTCTCGGGGCTTGCTTCTGCCATGTGGATCTCTTTTATGATATTTTACACCAATCATTATTCAACAAAGAACCAGCAGGCGGCTACCAGTAGAATCGTGATGTTTAACAACTTTGGTATGCTCATAGGTTTTTTATTAAGCACCATCGGCTATAGCAGGATTGGAATGATGGGAATTTGTATTCTCAGTCTGTTTGCAGGGTTGCTTGCCTTTTTTCTTTCACTTCAAATAAAAGAACCCTGCCAGAAGACGGAGACCACTGACACAAAGGTGCTTCTATCTGTATGCAAGATCAAACGGTTATGGTTATTCGCCATTCTTGCTTTAATTCAGCAAGGGATTCAGCTTACGACAGCAATGTCATTTACAAATCAGATCCTAAAAGACCTTGGGGCCTCCAATGGACTAGTCGGAGTATCTTCCATTATATATATGGTTTCAGCGGTGGCATTTTCCGCCTTTGGGTCCACCTTTCTTTGTTGCAAGAAAGGCCCTAAATTCTGGATTCCCACAGTCTTTGTCATTGTATCTGTATACTGTATTCTGGTACCATCAGCAAAAAATATTCCACAGCTTTTATTCCTGCAAGTATTACCTGGAATATCTACGGGAATTTTGTTTTCTTATTTGACTTCTGAGGCAATGTGTGGAATTCCAGCAAAAACACGTTCTACGGCAATGGGATTATTTCAGGCAGTTTATGCCATCGGTATGACCACATTTCCAATCATAACAGGAACCATAGCCTCTGCCTTTAGTATTCGATGTGGTTATTTGGTACTGGCAGGGATCGCGCTAATAGGTACTGTAGTATCAATTTTATATTATATAAATCATAGCAGCTGCAGGAATTAAAACCAAATAATGATGTTAAAAGACTCCCTTTTAGGTGAACAAGTAAGATATTATAAACTTGCCGCTTAGAAGGGAGTCTTAGTTTGTCAAATTAAAGACAGCCGTTCGAATAAATGATAGATATCGACCTGACCATATCCCCATATATTGTTGGGATATTCGTGGCTTTCACTTCTTCTGGCACCTCTAATTATCATACGGTTTACTAATAATCCAGTAATTTCTGTATGATTTCCTCTGCAGTACCCCCACTCCATGACCATGGCTGCAACGCCAGCAGCGTGAGAACAAGCCGCACCTGTGCCAGTTAGAGTACCATATTGATTTCCAGGAATGGCACATGGGATACGATATCCCGGAGCAGCGATATCTGGAACAATATCTCCAAACCTGGTATAACCCCTTCCTGATTCCTCAAGAATGTGATTGGTAAATTGATTATAAGCAGCTACCGTAAGTGGATTTTTGGCATTCCCCGGAGCAGTAATGGTTGTGTGAAGCGTTGGATTATAAAAATAGGTTTCGTTGGTGATTAGATTACCGGAAGGCAGCCAGGAATGGATAAAAAAGGGTTCGTTTTCAATACTCTTTATCTTAAGAAACCAAGGACCAGGAGTGGGGTTAGAAAAGCGAACTAAAATAATTTGGTCACCGGTTTCTCCATCCATGTCAATGTTATTTACCCATACGTTAGTGTCGTTGTAGGAGAGCTCATATTTCTCACATCGGTTTAAAGAAGGTGGTTTTCCTTCCAATAATTCTCCGTTAGGAGAAACAATGTCCAGTGTGATTCTACCAGGAGGAAATGGCCAGATTTCCATGGAGAACATCTTATCTTGTTCTCCCACATTTAGATAAAACCCATCCTCAAATGGAGCAGAAGTAATATTGCGGAAATAGTGGCGTCGTTTGTCTGCTTCATTTCCAGCGGCAATTACCACATTTATTTTATTCAGATATACGATATGGTCAATGTAACGGGCCAGTGCCCCACGGCCGCTATGACTTCCTTGACTGCTTCCAAGGGCAATGCAAATAATAATCGGCCGGTTTAACCTTTCCCCAACAGAAAGCAAGAACCGGATTCCCAGCATAATATCCGATTCCTGGTAACATAGGGAGTCTTCTGGTACAAAAAAAACATCTTTTATATTTTTCTTTGCTTCTTTTAGTTTTACAACAGCAAGCTTTGTTTGAGGTACAACTCCAGTAAAGGATTGTTCTTCATTGGGCGTTCCTGAGACAATGCTGGCAATTGCAGTTCCGTGTCCATGGGCATCAAAGGTTGGAACAATGCTTAAAGGAGAAGTGGACATGAGGGCTGTGTCAATGTTGCTTTTTGTATATTCAGAACCGAACTCAAACCCATTGGGAGGAACTCCTTTCTGATCGGTCTGATCCCAGATAGAAAGAATTCTGCTAGACCCGTCATGATTACGGAAAGCAGGATGCTGATAATCAATACCGGTATCAATAATTCCTATGATAACGCCAAGGCCAAAAAGATTTAAGTCAGGTTGTCTTTGTGTATTTCCAATTCCTGATTTTTCTACGCTTACTTTTGAAGATAAGGTAAAGAGAGTGGGGAAGCTGCTATAAGGATAAATTCCCAGGTCACAGGCGTTCATTTGACTTCTATGTATATGGAGCAGGGAATGCTTTTCGTTAATCCTAGTTACGTTGCCTCCTGGATTTGAACTGGGAATTAAGGCATTGCTTATGATTAAATCATAATAATCATTGTCCAGAATTTTTTGCATGAATTGCCTCCTGCGCCTGATAAAGCAAAGTATATGTATATAGTATGCGGGGGGTCATCGTGGCTTGCATAAAACTGAATGAATAAGGTATTTCAAGCAAATTTAGAAAAAGAACAAAAACTCATTGATTTTTTACGACAAAAGATTTATAATGAGTACACACTCAATGAATTACAAGTCAATATATCAAAGTAAAGAGACAGATACAAAAAAATTAGGATCAGGAGATAATAAAGGAGGAAATTATATGCAGGTTAGTAATGCGTTTCAGACATTTGCAAAAGAAGCACCAGAGGTTCATAAAGCATGGATGGAGACCATTCAGAAACTAGATGCCGCAAGTGCTCTGGATAAAAAGACAGAGGAGCTTGCCTATATAGCAGTTATGGCAGCCGTAAAGTTAGAAAGTGGACTTCCCTTTCATGTTCAAATGGCCAAAGCTCATGGGGCCACAAGAGAAGAGATCATTAGCAGTGTATTAACAGGCCTTCCGGCTGTTGGAAATACCGTAATTCATTCCCTTCCCATCGCACTTAGTGCCTATGACGGGGAAGGATTATAAATAGAAATATCCCCCTCTTTTTGTCCTTGGTGCTTACACCAGTTTCAAAAAGAGGGGGATATTTTTAAATGGCTATTCTTGTGTAGGTGTTACTTCTTTTATGCCTTCAAAGGTATTATAAAAAACCGTATGGTCCATATCATGTCGGATTCCATGAAGTTTATGAGGCATGCAATCCTCTCTTGGATAACCAAGAGGAAGCAGTGCAACCGGAATGAGTGCATCTGGAATTGCAAAGGCACTTCGAATGGCTACAGGATCAAAATGTCCTACCCATGTTGTACCTAATCCTAAATTAGCAGCTTCCAGCATCATTTGAGTGGTAATAATACTGGCATCGACCACTCCCATGTCTTCTTTATCATACGGACGTTTCCAACTAACATTTGTATCGTAGCACACCAAAAGCGCCATGGGAGCATGAAAATGATAAATGGTACAGGCTTTTAATTTTTCCAGGTTTTCCTTATCATTAATTACAAGGATTCTCTGGGGCTGAAAGTTTACTGCGGTAGGAGCAAGCCTTCCGGCTTCCAAGATTAAATCCAATGTTTCTTGTTCCACTTTCTTATCACTGAATTTTCTGACAGAGTAACGTTCTTTGACCAATTCTAAAAAATCCATTCTTTCCTCTCCTTAACCATTTTTTACTAATTATTATAACATAGGACGAAAAAAAGGGCAAAGCCGTAATATGACCTTACCCTTTTAAGAACTAAAGCGTTATCGCTACGTGATACTTTTTCTTTCCCTCTTCGTAAGGGATTTCATTTCCTTCTATGGCAATTCCATCCACAAGGAAGGTTTTGCTTTCTCCGTCAGAGCACTTTTTGACCTGAATTTCATAGTCGGCGCCTCTGAATTTACGGACAGCAGAGAATTCTTCAATGGTATCTGGTAAACAAGGATCTACAATCAGTCCGTGAAAACCAGGTCGAATTCCAAGGATATACTGGGATATGCTGACAAAAGTCCAAGCAGCGGTACCAGTAAGCCAACTGTTCTTGGCTTCTCCCATATTCTTTGCATCTTTTCCTGCTATCATCTGGGAATAGACGTAAGGTTCTGTTTTGTGAAGTTCGCTGATTTCCTCCGTGTAGGCAGGACAGGTACGACGATATACTTCAAATGCCCGATTTCCTCTGCCAATCATGGTCTCTGCAATGGTAATCCATGGATTGTTGTGACAGAAAATTCCTGCATTTTCTTTGTATCCAGGCGGATAGGAGGTGATTTCTCCCAAATTCTTGTGATAAGTGGAATAGGCAGGCTGTAAAATCACAATCCCGTAAGGGGTATCAAGATGCTCCTTAACGCTGTCAAGCGCCTGCTTAGCAAGACCTTCTTCAATTCCGATGCCTCCCATGATACAAAAACCTTGAGGCTCGATAAAGATCTTTCCTTCCTCACATTCACTGGAACCTACCTTCTCGCCAAAGGCATCGTATGCCCTTAAAAACCAGTTTCCATCCCAGCCAGATTTAACGACTGCCTCGTATACTTCTTTCACAGAAGTCTCTGTTTCCAGTGCCTCCTGCTCCAGTCCAAGCATACGACAAATGGTGGCATACTCTTTTCCGTATTTTACAAACATGCCTGCGATCATAACGGATTCCGCCACTGGACCCTCGGAGGGGCCTGTTGTTTGGAAGGATTCTCCAGGCTCTGTAGAGAAACAGTTTAGATTCAGACAGTCATTCCAGTCTGCCCTGCCAATCAAAGGAAGTCCATGGGGACCTAAATGAGTTTTTGTAAAACCAAGAGAACGTCTTAAATGTTCCATAAGAGACTCGCTCTTTGTTTCATCGTTATCAAATGGAACCGATTCTTTAAGAATATCCCAATCACCAGTTTCTCTGATGTAAGCAGAAACACCGGCAATCAACCAAAGAGGATCGTCATTAAATCCGCTTCCAATGTCAAGATTCCCCTTTTTAGTCAGAGGCTGATACTGATGGTAAGCGCTTCCGTCCTCAAACTGAGTGGATGCAATGTCTATAATTCGTTCTCTTGCTCTCTCTGGAATCATATGTACAAAGCCAAGAAGGTCTTGGCAGGAATCCCGAAAGCCCATTCCTCTGCCGGTACCTGACTCATAGTAGGAGGCAGAACGTGACATGTTAAAGGTAACCATACATTGATACTGATTCCAGATGTTTACCATACGTGCCGTCTTATGGTCTGACATGATAACCGAATAGTTGGAGAGAAGCTGCTCCCAGTATTTCTTTAGAGCCGAAATTGCTTCATCCACCTGAGTCGTGGTCTTATATTTCTCCAGAATGGACTTTGATGGCTCCTTATTTATAATATTAGGAGCACTCCATTTCTTTTCATCGGGGTTTTCTGCATAGCCAAGTACAAAAACCAATTCCTTTTTTTCTCCTGGTTCCAGATGAATGGATAGACGATGGGAACCGATTGGAGACCAGCCGCTTGCCATGGAGTTACCGGATGAATTCTTTCCAACCATAACAGGCTCTTGATTTGAGCCATACGTCCCTACGAACGTGTTTCGATCGGTATCAAAGCCATTAATTTCTGAATTCACACCGTAATAGGCATAGTGATTGCGACGTTCCCTGTATTCTGTTTTATGATAGATGACGGATCCTTCTACTTCAACTTCACCAGTACTTAAGTTTCGCTGAAAATTAGTCATATCATCCATAGCGTTCCACAAACAAAACTCTACATAGGAATAAAGGGTAAAATCCTTTGGAGAATCGGTTGCATTCTCCAATGAAACTTTATGAACCTCGCAGGGATCATGGAGGGGAACAAAGGCAGTGACGCTGGCGTTAATTCCATTCTTTGTGCCGCTGTAGCGGGTGTAGCCTAGACCGTGACGGCATTCGTAAGAATCAAGTGGAGTCTGAGAAGGCTGCCAACCTGGATTCCAGATTGTTCCGTTATCATTGATATAATAGTAGTGGCCATTGCTGTCTAAAGGAACGTTATTATAACGATACCGGGTCAGTCTAAGAAGCTTTGCGTCTTTATAAAAGCTGTAGCCGCCTCCGGTATTGGATATCAGGGAAAAGAAATTTTCGCTGCCCAAATAATTGATCCAGGGAAGCGGAGTGTCTGGTGTATTAATGATGTATTCCTTTTCCTGATCATCGAAATAACCAAATTTCATATAGGATAACTCCTTTCGGCTGAAAGATATATTTTACTAAAAATGACATTTTTCGAAAACGATTAAGTAAAAGATAATTGGAGCCATATTGCAATAATAGCGTATTTGTTAGGGAAATACAAGTGGAAATTATAAGAGACTAGGTTCGTTTTTTTAAACCTATCGTAATAATGCATAAAATGTCAACGTATAATCTATATAAATTAGATAAATTTCTAAAAAAGTATTGATTTTTTTTTAAAGTAGGGGTATAGTGGAATTACGAAAACGATTAAGTAAAAGGATGAGACATATGATTTCGATGAAAGAACTGGCGCAGCATTGCGGGGTATCTGTTGCCACGGTAAGCAAAGCACTCAACGATCAAAGCGATATTGGAGAGAGCACAAAGATTAAAGTCAAAAAGGCGGCAGAAAAGTTCGGTTATTTTCCAAATGCAGCAGCAAGGTCTTTAAAAACAAATAAAAGCTACAATATTGGCGTTTTGTTTGTAGATGAGGCTAACAGTGGTCTCACCCATGAATACTTTGCAGCGGTGCTGGAAGGGTTTAAGGTGGAAGCGGAAAAGCAGGGATATGATATTACTTTTATCAATAGCCAGATTGGCAAGAAGAAGGTATCTTATTACGAACACTGCAAATACCGGAATGTTGATGGCGTAGTCATTGCCTGTGTAAATTTTGACAGCCCAGAGGTTGTAGAACTTATGACAGGTGATATACCAGTGATCACGGTAGACCACATACATGAAAACTGTTCTTCTGTTTTATCTGATAATGCAGAAGGAATGAAGACTCTTTTAGAACACGTCTATGAAAAGGGACATAGAAAGATTGCCTATATCCATGGACAGTCCAGTACAGCTGTTACAAAAACAAGAGTTACCAGCTATTACAGGTTTATAGAGAATTACAATCTGGAAATTCCCGATGATTATGCGGTAGAAGCAAATTATCTGGATGTGAGTCAGGCGTCAGAAGCAACCGCGAAACTGTTGGATCGAAAAGATCCGCCTACCTGTATTCTTTACCCGGACGATACCGCTTTGATTGGCGGTCTCAATGAGATCAGGGCAAGGAATATGAGTGTTCCGGACGACATCTCCATTGCTGGATATGATGGAAGTCGGGTTTCTCAGTTTCTAAATCCAATTCTGACAACCATACGTCAGGATACGGCTGCAATTGGAAGGCGGGCGGCTGAAAAGTTGATAAGCACCATCGAAAAACCCAAAACTACATTTACGGAGCAAATCATTGTGGAGGGAGATTTGCTTGTTGGGGAATCGGTTGGATATGCATATGAATTAAAATAGTTTCTAAGAAAAGGAGAGGTAATATGAAGAAGAAGGTAGTAAGTGGATTGTTGTGTGCAGTCATGGTTGCATCATTGACAGCAGGCTGTGGTGCAAAGAATACCCAGACTCAGGAAACAACCAAGGGGAATGCAACTGCAGAAACAACAAGCAAAGGAGCAGACGCAAAAAAAGAGGAGCCAGGCAAAGAGGGAAAAGTTGTTAACATTTATGTGTGGAATGATGAATTCAAGGCAAGATATGAAGATTATTATGCTTCCAAACTGCCAGCAGGATATACGGTGAATTTTGTTACCACACCAAGTGAGAATAATGCCTATCAGAATGCACTTGACGAAGCTTTGTTAAATCAGGCGGATGCCAAGGCAGACGATAAAGTAGATATGTTCCTTGTAGAGGCTGATTATATATTAAAATATGTAAATTCCGACAGTACTCTTGATTTAAAGGAAGTTGGCATTACAGAGCAGGATATGTCAAAACAGTTTGATTATACCAAGGTAATCGCTCAGGATACCAAGGGCGCACAAAAAGGTATTTCATGGCAGGGTTGTCCTGGACTTTATATCTACCGTCGTTCCATTGCAAAAGAAGTACTTGGAACCGATGATCCAGCAGAAGTACAAAAAGCAATTAATGATTGGGATTCCTTTGATAAGACCGCAGCAAAGATGAAAGACAAAGGATATTACATGGTATCCGGTTTCGATGATTCCTATCGTACTTTCTCTAATAACGTTTCCGCTCCATGGGTAAATGGAGATAAGGTAGTAATTGATCCTAAGATTGAAAAATGGATTGAGCAGACAAAGAACTACACAGACAAGGGTTACAATCAGAAAACCGTTCTCTGGGCAGCAGAATGGGCATCAGGCCAGGGTCCAGATTCAAAGGTATTCGGATATTTCATGCCAGCATGGGGCGTAGATTTCGTTATGGCGAAAAACTCTCTTGCGAAAGCAGAAGCTGATGGCGGAAAACAGGAAGTTGGCAATGGCACATTTGGTGACTGGGCTGCAACCACTGGACCAGAATCCTATAACTGGGGCGGAACCTGGTTATGTGCAGCTGCTGGAACAGACAATGCTGACATCGTAGCTGATATTATGAAGACTATTTGTACCGATGATGCTACTATGAAAAAAATTGTTGAAGAGAAGAATGATTTTGCAAACAACAAAACCGTTATGCAGGAGCTTGCTAAGAGTGATTACAAATCTCAGTTCCTTGGCGGACAGAACCCACTTCAGATGTACTATGATGCAGCAGAAAAGATTGATATGAGCAAGATCTCTCCATACGATCAGGGTCTTAATGAAAGCATTCAGACAGCAATGCATGATTACTTTAACGGAACTGTTGATAAAGACACAGCAATGAAGAATTTCTATACATCCATCAAAGAAAAATACCCGGAATTAAAAACCGAGTAGCTGTAAGTTGCAGGGCGGGTGTTCCCCGCCCTGAAAAAAGCAGGAGGTTTTGCTATGGTAAAAGAAAAAAAGGCAAAGACCAGAAAAAAAGTCAGCTATGCAAAATGGGGATATATTTTTCTGATACCATTTTTTGCCACATATTTTATATTCTCATTGATCCCTCTGATCAATACATTTTATAACAGCTTGTTTGAAAATTACCGCTCTGGATTAACCCAGATTGGTCCTAATTTTGTAGGATTTCAGAATTACATATCCATATTCCAAAGCGATCTGCTTAAATACTTTGGGAACACCATGATCTTATGGGTCATAGGATTTGTACCTCAGATCATTATTTCCTTGATTTTGGCTGTGTGGTTTGCTGATTTTCGAATGAAGCTACGAGGAAGCGCGTTCTTTAAGACAATTATTTATATGCCTAATGTCATAATGGCGGCATCCTTTGCCATGTTGATCTTTGCATTGTTTTCTGATAATGGTCCTATGAATAACCTCTTGATAAAAGCAGGAGTGAGCGAAGAACCGATTCGTTTTATGTCTACAGTTTGGGGTACAAGGGGACTGATTGGACTCATGAATTTCATGATGTGGTTTGGAAACACAACCATACTTTTAATGGCGGCCATTATGGGCGTTGATGCTTCCCTTTTTGAGGCAGCTTCCATTGATGGAGCGAAATCTCTGCAGATTTTTACTAAGGTTACAATGCCTATCATTAGGCCGATTTTCGTCTATGTACTTATTACATCTATGATTGGTGGACTTCAGATGTTTGATGTGCCCCAGGTACTTACTAACGCCCAAGGCACACCTGACAGAACCAGTATGACTTTGATCATGTTTTTAAACAATCATCTTTATAGTAAGAATTACGGTATGGCAGGTGCCTTATCTGTCATATTATTCTTAATTACAGCGGTGCTCAGCATGTTTGTGTTTGTTATGCTGACGAGTTCAGGCAATAAGAAAGGGGGACGCTATTAATGGGCAAGGCAGAAAAGCTTAAAAAAGCTGTGGTATATATTGTGCTGTCGATTTTGGTATTGTTATGTCTCTTCTTTTTTTACTGTCTGGTGATCAATGCCACTAGATCTCATCCGGAGATTTCCAAGGGATTTTCATTTATTCCCGGTAGCTCTTTTGGTGCCAATCTACAAAATGTTCTTCACAATAAAAACCTTCCCGTTGTTCAGGGAATTATAAACAGTCTTATTATAGCCGGCAGTTCCGCCGCTCTGGCAGTATATGTATCTGCAATGACGGCATACGGGATTCATGCTTATGAATTTAAGATGCGTAAAACCATCTATATGTTTATTATTTTAATCATGATGATCCCGACACAGGTAACTACCCTTGGCTTTTTAAGATTAATTAATACAATGGGTCTTATGGACAGCTTTTTGCCTTTGATTCTTCCGTCCATGGCAGCACCAGTTGTATTTTACTTCATGGTATCTTATTTTGAAAGCAACCTTCCGCTGGAAATTGTGGAATCCGCAAGGATTGACGGGTCCAATGAATTTTATACGTTTAATTTTATTGTTCTACCAATTGTTAAGCCAGCACTTGCTGTTCAGGGAATCTTTGCATTCGTAGCTTCCTGGAACAATTATTTTGTTCCTTCCCTGGTACTGAAATCCAATGGAAGAAAGACACTTCCTATATTAATTGCCCAGCTTCGAAGTGCGGATTTCTTGAAATTCGACATGGGGCAGGTTTACATGTTGATTACCATTGCCATTGTTCCAGTAGCAATCATATACTTATGTCTGTCTAAATTCATCATTGGAGGCGTTACAGCCGGCAGCGTGAAGGGATAAACGAAGAAAACTATAGGTTTTTCGTTAAATTCTGCATTGTCATTTTGTACCTTTCTGCTTATAATAAGGAAAGACATACATTTTTGAAGGAGGAAACAAAATGACTATTTTGGTTACCGGAGGTGCTGGCTACATTGGAAGCCACACTTGTATCGAGTTACTGGATGCAGGATATGAAGTAGTAGTAGTAGATAATCTTTGTAATTCCAGTAAGGAGTCCCTAAAGCGTGTGATGGAAATCACGGGAAAGTCCCTGACCTTTTATGAAGCAGACTTATTAGACCGTGAGGACCTTGATGAGATATTTGAAAAGGAAAACATAGAGGCGGTAATACACTTTGCAGGATTAAAAGCAGTGGGAGAGTCTGTAGGCATGCCGCTTGAATATTATCATAATAATATTACTGGAACCCTGATTCTTTGTGATGTTATGAAGAGTCATGGAGTAAAAAGCATTGTCTTTAGTTCCTCTGCAACTGTATATGGAGATCCTGCTTTTGTTCCGATTACGGAAGAATGTCCAAAAGGCGAGATTACAAATCCTTATGGACGGACGAAGGCTATGCTGGAGCAGATTTTAACCGATCTACATACGGCTGACCCTGAGTGGAAGGTAATGCTGTTGCGTTACTTTAATCCCATTGGGGCCCATAAATCTGGCCGTATCGGAGAAAATCCTAAAGGAATTCCAAATAATCTAATTCCCTATGTCACTCAGGTCGCAGTCGGTAAATTAGATTGTCTTGGTGTGTTCGGAGATGATTATGAAACTGAGGACGGAACTTGTGTTCGCGACTATATCCATGTAGTGGATCTGGCTGTAGGTCATGTAAATGCTGTAGAAAAGGTCGCGAAAGATCAAAGCGGCGTATGGATTTATAATCTTGGCACTGGTATGGGTTATAGTGTATTGGATGTGATTCATGCATTTGAAGATGCCAATGATTTAAAAGTCCCTTATGTAATGAAAGAGAGAAGACCAGGAGACATAGCAAAATGTTACGCAGATCCATCCAAAGCCGAAAAAGAGCTTGGTTGGAAAGCAGAGCGTAGCTTAAAGGATATGTGCCGTGATTCCTGGAATTGGCAGAAAAACAATCCAGAAGGATATTTAAGTTAATATTATATGTTTAATCAACAAAACCGCCTCCGTTCATAGATGGTTGGCGGTTTTTGTTTCTGCTTTCTTCCATTCTATTTATCTGTTTTAATACCTTTTTTTTATAAATAGGCGCTATTATGAATGCGTATCTTCCTATATAAATGTAGGTTCAAAGTTTTTATTCCAATGAATCAATAAAACAACAAATGGTAATACCTTCCAAATGCGAACATATATTCGAAAAACCTTGAAAATCATATTCTCTTATGATATAATTTCATTAAAAGAACGTGCGTTCGAGGTGATGAGATGTTGATACAGGAAGAATTAAGTGTTCAGAAAAAACTTGAGATTTTATCAGATGCCGCAAAGTATGATGTGGCTTGTACTTCCAGCGGTGTTGACCGGAAGGGCAAAGCTGGCACTTTAGGGAATACAGCGAATGCAGGAATTTGCCATAGCTTTTCAGCAGATGGCAGATGTATTTCGTTACTGAAGATATTGTTTACCAATCAGTGCATCTATGACTGTAAGTATTGCATTAACCGTAGCTCTAACGATGTGGTTCGCACTTCCTTTACGCCAGAAGAAGTATGTCAGCTAACCATACAGTTTTACCGGCGCAATTATATAGAAGGTTTGTTTCTCAGTTCTGGTATCTTGCACAGTCCGGATTATACCATGGACCTTATTTACCAGACTTTAAAGAAGCTAAGAGAAGAGTATCATTTTCATGGATACATTCATGTAAAGGCTATACCTGGAGCAGATCCTGTTTTAATTGAAAAGACAGGTTTTTTAGCTGACCGTATGAGTATTAATTTGGAATTGCCTACATCAGATGGACTAAAGAAGCTGGCACCAGGAAAGACTAGAAGTAAGATACTAACCCCCATGAAGCAGATTCAAAGGGGAATTACAGCCAATCGCTTTGAACTGATGGAATATAAGAAGGCACCGGCCTTTGTACCTGCTGGGCAGAGTACCCAGATGATTGTAGGTGCTACGCCAGAGAATGATTTTCAGATGATGATGGTGGCTGAGGCTCTTTATCAGAAATATGATTTAAAGAGAGTTTTTTATTCTGCCTTTGTTCCTGTTAATCAAGACAGCAGTCTGCCTGCCTTGCCCGGTGGTCCCCCTCTACTAAGGGAACACAGACTTTATCAGGCGGATTGGCTTATGCGCTTTTACGGGTTTCAGGCGGGAGAACTACTTTCGGAAGATCGTCCTAACTTTAATACACTTCTGGATCCAAAGTGCGATTGGGCATTAAGGCATCTGGAATTATTTCCTGTGGAGGTAAATCGGGCAGACTATTATACTCTTTTAAGAGTACCCGGAATGGGGGTTAAATCAGCAAAGCGCATTATAGCGGCCAGAAAAAACGGACCGCTAGATTTTGATGCCCTAAAAAGAATCGGAGTGGTTTTAAAACGAGCAATCTATTTTATCACTTGTTCCGGCAGAATGATGTATCCAGTTAAGATCGAGGAAGACTATATTTGCAGCCATTTAATTGGGGATGAGAAAAAGAAAGTATGGGATATCAGTTCGACTGGTACGTATCGACAGATCTCTTTGTTTGATGATATGAGCGTCCCGGCGCTTACTGCTGCAGGAGGATTATAAGTGATGAAGACAATCTATTTATGTGAGGACAGTGTAGTGGGCATCCTAAGTGGGGTATATACTGCATGGACCAGCAGAAAGGGACATGATAACGTTAAATTAAAAGTTATAGGTACCGAAGATACCATGGAACTATTTTGCCAGTATGAAGAAGTCAAGGCAGATCCGGTCCAGGCGGAAAAAGTGGCAAAAGCAATGAAGGATAAGATCTCTGGGGAAGCGTATATGGTTGTTTATAAATCAGCCTTAAGTAAGGATCCGGATAGAGCGGATAAGATTTACCGTTTTCTTATCTACGGATTTCATGTTGGATCACGTATCGTGAGTATGCTTCAGCAACCAGAGGTATATGAGATTTTTCAGATGTGCCGTCACATTGACAATGAAACTCACAACCTGACGGGATTTGTACGATTTGTGGAGATGGAAGGGAACCTTTTAGTGAGTCGGATTGGTCCAAAGAATGATGTAATTGTGTTATTGGCACCTCACTTTGCAGATCGCATGTCAGGAGAGAACTGGGTCATCTATGATGACAATCGAAAAAAGGCAGTTCTCCATCCGGCAAATCGCCCATGGTATCTTATTGATCTCATTTCCCCGGAGTGGGAAAACAAACTTAAAAAAGCATCGGAAGAAGATGAGTATGAGAAATTGTTCCAATGTTTCCGAAAGAGCGTATCCATTAAAGAAAGGGTGAATCCTGTTTGTCAGTTAAGCCACATGCCTCTTCGTTATCGGCCCTATATGCCTGAATTTTCCCAGGGATTAAAGGATACTTGACAAACATTTCTTGCCATTTATTTCCTTTTGGGTTATGATGGAACGAGGTTCTATATCTGGAACATTCCATGTGCATTTCTGCACGTTTTTCCATTTGACTGGAAGTATTATACTGAACAAGAAAGGGTGAAGCACTTTGTACAGCAAAGTTCATAGCGTTGGTATTACGGGAGTAGAGGGAGTTCCCATACTGGTGGAAGCAGACGTCAGTGATGGACTACCTGGTTTTTCCATGGTTGGATATCTTTCTTCTCAGGTTCGAGAAGCACAGGACCGTGTTAGAACAGCATTAAGAAATTCCGGCTTTCGACTCCCGGCAAAGAAAGTTACGATTAATCTATCTCCTGCGGATATACGCAAGGAGGGAACTGCATTTGACCTGCCCATAGCAATCTCTATATTATCGGCTTCAGGCCATATTAGTTCTTCTGCTTTAAAAGATTTCGTGATTTCAGGTGAATTGGGTCTTGATGGAACCATAAAGCCGGTTCATGGCGCTCTTTCTATTACGGCCGCGGCAAAGAAGGATGGAAAATTAGTTTGTTTTCTTCCTCTGGAGAATGTAAGAGAAGGTTTGGTAATTGAAGGAATCCAGATCATTGGGGTAGCTCATCTAAAAGAACTGATGGCTGAACTAAACTCCTCTGGTTGTAGGAATGAAACAAAAGTAATATCTAGTTCTGAAATTGAAGAGCCTTATTCTTACGATATGGATTTTTCTGAAATCGGAGGAATGCCGCTTCTTCGTAGAGCAACGGAAGTGGCAGTTGCAGGAATGCATAATATTCTTTATATAGGGCCGGCAGGCACTGGTAAATCTATGATAGCAAGTAGAATACCAACCATAATGCCGTCGTTATCACTGGAAGAGACCATTGAGATATCAAAAATCTACAGCGTAAGTGGTTTGCTGTCGCCTGAGATGCCTTTAATGGTACGACGTCCATTTCGCAGCCCTCATCACACCATTAGTCCTCAAGCACTTGCTGGCGGAGGACGAATACCAAAACCAGGAGAAATCTCACTGGCATCTGGAGGCGTTCTGTTTCTAGATGAATTTCCTGAATTTCAAAAAAACACCATAGAGATCTTAAGGCAGCCCTTGGAAGAAGGGAAAATAACCATTTCAAGGATGTATGGATCCTGTGAATTCCCTGCCAATTTCATGTTAGCTGCCTCTATGAATCCATGCGCGTGCGGGTTTTATCCAGATAGAAGCAAATGCAGGTGCTCCGAACAACAAGTATATAAATATCTAGGTAAGATATCGAAACCGCTGTTAGACCGCATCGACATTTGTGTCGAATCCAGAATGATTACGTATGAGGAACTGGAGAGGAAAGAAGGAGGGGAATCATCCGCCTCCATTCGCAATAGGGTAGAGTCTGCAAGGAAGATACAAGCAAATAGATACCAGGGGCGGAAGATCTATTTTAACAGCTCTATGAGAAAAGCTGAGATAGAAGAGTTTTGTAAATTAAAGAAGTGTGACAGAGATTTTTTAAAGCAGATATACGAAACTCAAAATCTTAGTGCAAGAGGCTATGAAAAACTGCTCAAGATATCAAGAACCATTGCAGATTTAGATGGCTCTAAGGAGATTGAAAAAAATCATCTGGCTGAAGCGGCAGGACTGCGCGGTCTGGAAGGAAAATACTGGGGAGGAATTTATGGTCAGCCATGAAGAAAGAGAATACTTATATTGGCTTTGTCATGTTCCGTTTTTGGGAGCAGTAAGCATAAAACGGCTTTATGATTATGTGGGAAGCTATAAAAGGATATATAATATAGAAGGAACGGAATTACATAGGCTAGGACTGTTAAAACCGTCTTCTATTTCTGCTTTTGATGATTGCAAAAATAGAAAGGAAGCCTGTGATAGAGAACTCTCTGGTTTGGAGTGCAGGGGGATTCGTTTTATCTCACCTCATGATTTGGAATACCCCAATCGTCTGAATAAAATTTACGATTATCCTATGGGGATTTTTTATAAAGGCAGGCTGCCGGATCAAGACCGTCCAACCGCTGCGATCATCGGGGCGAGAAACTGTACGAATTATGGAAAGCAGATGGCTTCCTATCTGGCAAAGGAACTTACTGCCTGTGGTGTTCAGATCATAAGCGGGCTTGCCAGTGGAATCGACGGATCCGGTCATCAAGGAGCCTTGGAAGCAAAAGGAGATACCTATGGAATTTTGGGCTGCGGAATTAACATCTGTTATCCCAAAGAAAATTATGGTTTATATGAACAGATCATTGAAAAAGGAGGGATTCTTACGGAATTCAATCCTGATGAAGCGCCTAAGCCTAGTAACTTTCCCATGAGGAACCGAATCATCAGCGGTTTGTCTGATGTGATTCTTGTAATAGAAGCCAGAGAAAAAAGTGGTTCCCTAATTACAGCAAACCTTGGTCTTGAACAAGGGAAAGACATTTTTGCTCTCCCAGGAAGAGTTACGGATCCTTTAAGTGCGGGCTGCAATCGTCTTATTTCCGAGGGAGCCAGTGTAATATTAAGTCCAGATTCTATTTTGGAATATTTTGAAATACAAAATGGTAAAATATTAAGAGTTCATGAAAAAAATAAGAACGGGCTTGCCAAAAAAGAAAAAATGGTGTATAGTTGCCTAGATTTGCAACCAAAGAATCTGGAAGAGATTGTATCTCTAAGCGGATTGTCTGTCAGTGAATGTATGAGTGCCCTTATTGAGCTTGAATTAAACGGCCTTATTTTACAGACATCCCATCAATATTATGGTAAGAAACTATAGGCGAGGAGTTTGTTATGGCGAACTGTTTAGTAATTGTGGAGTCACCGGCAAAGGTAAAAACGATAAAAAAGTTCTTGGGGACGAACTATGAAGTAGATGCATCAAATGGACATGTAAGAGATCTGCCGAAAAGTCAAATGGGAATCGATGTTGAGAACGATTTTGATCCAAAATATATAACGATTAGGGGAAAAGGCGATATTTTAGCCAAGCTCAGAAAGCAAGTTAAGAAGGCAGATAAGATTTATCTGGCAACTGACCCTGACCGTGAAGGGGAAGCTATTTCCTGGCACTTAATGAAAGCTTTAAAGTTAGATGAGCTAAAAGACAAACAGGTATTTCGAATCAGCTTTAATGAGATTACGAAAAATGCGGTAAAAACCTCTTTAAAGACCCCTAGAGTCATAGATATGGATCTGGTGGATGCCCAGCAGGCCAGAAGAGTTTTAGATCGTATGGTTGGATATATGATAAGTCCCCTTTTATGGGCAAAGGTCAAGAGGGGCTTAAGTGCAGGACGCGTACAGTCCGTCGCATTGCGTATTATCTGTGACCGAGAGGAAGAAATTAATGCTTTTATTCCCGAGGAGTATTGGAATCTTGATGCGCAGTTAAAGCAGGAATCAAGCAAGAAGATGCTTGTCGCTAAGTTCTATGGCGATAAAAACGGAAAGCTTCCGATCCGAAATAAAGAGGAATTGGATCAGATTCTTAAGGGACTTGAGAATCAAACCTATGTAGTAGATGAAGTGAAGAATGGAGAAAGAGTTAAAAAGGCTCCTATTCCATTTACCACAAGTACACTTCAGCAGGAAGCATCCAAGGTACTTAATTTTTCAACCCAGAAAACCATGCGTCTTGCTCAGCAGTTATATGAAGGTGTTGAGGTCGCTGGTCATGGAACCGTTGGTCTCATTACTTATCTTCGTACAGATTCAACCAGAATCGCAGAAGAAGCAGATACTGCAGCGAGAGAGTACATTGAAAAACAGTATGGCAGTCAGTATGTAGCAAATGGAGAATCCAATAAAAAGACCAATGCAAAGATTCAGGATGCACATGAGGCGATACGTCCCACTGATATCGTCCTTACACCAGTTATGGTGAAAGAATCTTTACAAAGGGATTTATTCCGACTTTACCAGTTGATCTGGAAACGTTTTGCAGCCAGCCGAATGCAGCCAGCGGTTTATCAGACCACTTCTGTAAAAGTAGGGGCAGGGGATTACACCTTTACTCTTTCTGCTTCAAAGATTTCATTTGATGGATTTATGTCTGTCTATGTCCAGGAAGATGATAAAGAGGAAGCCAACGTTTTATTGGGGAATTTAGAAAAAGGCAGTGTGCTTAAGCTGGATAAACTTGATTTTGGTCAGCATTTCACCCAACCTCCCGCACATTTTACGGAAGCATCCTTAGTAAAGGCGATGGAAGAACAAGGAATCGGACGTCCAAGTACTTATTCTCCAACAATTACTACAATTATTGCTAGACGGTATGTAGCAAAGGAAAACAAGAATCTTTATGTAACGGAACTTGGAGAAGTTGTCAGCAATATGATGAAACAAAGTTTTCCTAGCATCGTTGATGTTACCTTTACGGCTAACCTGGAGTATCTCCTTGATAAAGTTGGGGACGGTTCTGTTCAGTGGAAGACGGTAGTTAAAAACTTTTATCCAGATTTAAAGGAAGCGGTGGACAAAGCTCTTGTGGAATTAGAATCAGTGACTATTGCTGATGAGGTGACCGAAGAAATTTGCGAATTCTGTGGACGTAATATGGTCATTAAATATGGTCCTCACGGCAAATTCCTTGCTTGCCCAGGATTCCCAGAGTGTAAGAACACCAAACCATATTTGGAAAAGGTTGGAGTACCATGTCCAAAGTGCGGTAAAGATGTTGTAATTAAAAAGACCAAAAAAGGCAGAGTGTTCTATGGCTGTGAATCCAATCCAGAATGTGATTTTATGTCATGGCAAAAACCATCTACCATAAAATGCCCGAAGTGCGATTCCTATATGGTTGAAAAGGGAAATAAGTTACTTTGTTCAAATGAACAGTGCGGATTTAGCACAGATAAGTAGTAAAAAAGGAAAATTATTAAGAAAATCGAAAATCTTCAAAAAACTATTGTTATTTGAGCATAATAATGTTAATATTTATACATTAAAGATATATTTTGGATTTTCACACAAATTCATAAGGAGGTTTTCGGCTATGAGCGTACAGTTGTTGGACAAAACTAGAAAAATCAACAAATTGTTGCATAACAATAATTCGCATAAGGTAGTATTTAACGATATCTGTGAAGTGCTTACCGAGATCCTGAATTCGAATATTCTTGTAATCAGCAAGAAGGGAAAGGTGCTTGGGGTTGGCCTCACACCGGACATCAATGAGATTCAGGAGCTGATCGCAGACCAGGTCGGCGGTTATGTAGATACAATGCTGAATGAGCGACTTCTCAGTATTTTATCCACGAAAGAGAATGTCAATTTGGAGACGCTGGGTTTTATCGGCGATAACATTAGAAGATATCAGGCAATTATAACACCGATTGATATTGCAGGTGAGAGGCTTGGAACACTGTTCATTTACAAATCCGATTCCCAGTACGATATTGACGATATTATTTTAAGTGAATATGGTACAACTGTGGTAGGACTTGAGATGATGCGCTCCGTGAATGAGGAGAATGCAGAAGAAACAAGAAAAGTACAGATTGTTAAATCTGCTATCAGTACATTATCCTTTTCAGAGCTGGAAGCAATTACTCATATCTTTGAGGAATTAGATGGGAATGAGGGAATCCTTGTTGCAAGTAAAATTGCAGACCGTGTAGGAATCACCCGTTCTGTTATTGTCAATGCTCTTCGTAAATTTGAAAGTGCTGGTGTTATTGAATCCAGATCTTCTGGTATGAAGGGAACCTACATTAAGGTTTTAAATGATGTAGTATTTGACGAATTAAGAATTATTAGAGCAGGAACTGCAAAGAGTATATCTGAGCGAAGAGAATTAAAAGATTTATAAAATAATGGCAAAAAAAGAGCGGACGAAGATCTGCTCTTTTTTCATAAAAAGGACTTAATCCTTCCTTTTTTCGGTGGTTAAGTACAAAATACTACTTGCATCATGTAGAAAATTATGCTATACTGGCTAAGCTTAATAAAAAAACACGTCTGCGGATTTCTGTGGAAGGTGCCTGATATAGGTCTCCCGGGAAGCATGAGAAACGGACGGAAGTAAAAACCAAATGGAGGTAATAACATGAGCGTTATTTCAATGAAGCAGCTTTTAGAAGCTGGCGTACACTTTGGTCATCAGACCAGAAGATGGAACCCTAAGATGGCTCCTTACATCTACACAGAGAGAAATGGTATCTACATCATCGACTTACAGAAGTCTGTTGTAAAGGTAGACGAGGCTTACAAAGCAATTTCTAACATTGCTGCTGAAGGCGGAAAGATCCTTTTCGTTGGTACAAAAAAGCAGGCTCAGGATGCAATCAAATCTGAAGCAGAGCGTTGCGGTATGTACTTCATCAACGAGAGATGGCTTGGCGGTATGCTTACAAACTTTAAGACAATTCAGTCTAGAGTAGCTAGATTAAAACAAATCGAGACTATGTCTCAGGATGGTACTTTTGATGTGCTTCCTAAGAAAGAAGTTATCGCTCTTAAAAAAGAGTGGGAAAAATTAGAGAAGAACTTAGGCGGAATCAAAGAGATGAAGAAGATTCCAGATGCGATTTTTGTCGTTGATCCTAAGAAGGAAAGAATCTGCGTACAGGAAGCTCACAATCTTAAGATTCCATTGATTGGTATCGCTGATACAAACTGTGATCCTGAGGAACTTGATTTTGTAATTCCAGGAAACGATGATGCAATCAGAGCGGTTAAGTTGATTGTATCCAGCATGGCTGACGCAGTAATTGAAGCAAACCAGGGCGAGGCAGTAGCTGAGGAAGCAGAAGCAGCTCAGGATATGGAAGAGACTGTAGAAGCTTAATTATTCAGGCGATTGAATGCTTCGACCTGCTTTGAGAAGCGGGTCGGAGCATTTTTTACTGGGAAAATTTCCAGTAATTTAATGTAGACTATAAAATATGAAATGATATATTGATATATATATGGAGGGCAAATCAATGGCAGCAGTTACAGCTGGAATGGTAAAAGAATTAAGAGAATTAACCGGTGCAGGTATGATGGATTGCAAGAAGGCTCTTGGAGAGACTGATGGCGATATGGAAAAAGCAGTAGAGTTCTTAAGAGAAAAAGGACTTGCAGCAGCTTCTAAGAAAGCAGGCAGAATTGCAGCAGAAGGCGTTGTTACTACTCTTGTTAGTGAAGATGGAAAATCTGCAGCTATCGTAGAAGTAAACAGTGAGACAGATTTCGTTGCTAAGAATGCTCAGTTCCAGACATACGTTGCTGATGTAGCAGCTCAGGCATTGGCATCTAGCTCCAAAGATATGGAAGCATTTCTTGCTGAAACTTGGGCAAAAGATACTACTTTAACTGTTGAGCAGATGTTATCAAGCCAGATCGCAGTAATTGGCGAGAACATGAATATTAGAAGATTTGAAAAGATAGCTACTGATGGCGTTGTTGTTGATTATATCCACGGCGGCGGCAGAATTGGTGTTTTAATTGAAGCTAGTGCAGAAGTTGTTAATGATGAAGTAAAAGAAGCATTAAGAAACATCGCTATGCAGATCGCAGCTTTAGCTCCAAAATATGTAAAGAGAGATGAGATTTCTCAGGAATTCATCGATCATGAAACTGAGATTTTAAAGGTTCAGGCTAAGAACGAGAACCCAGACAAGCCAGATAGCATCCTTGAGAAAATGATCGTTGGTCGTCTGAACAAAGAATTAAAAGAGTTCTGTCTGGTTGACCAGGTTTATGTAAAAGACGGAGATCTGACTGTAGGTAAATATTTAGAGCAGGTATCCAAAGAAGTTGGCGGCAAGGTAGATGTGAAGAAGTTTGTACGTTTTGAAACTGGTGAGGGTCTTGAAAAGAAAGAAGATAATTTCGCTGAAGAAGTTGCGAGACAGATGCAGTAGCCTTAACAGGATTCAGGGTGGAATCCCATGGGTATCCATGGGATTTTTCTATTAAAACAGTGTCCGTTTACCATTGACAAATGTTTCCATATTGTACGGACATCACTATACCAAAGGAGTTGACGAAAGTGGCTAAGTATATTATTAAGCGAATCGCTATGGCGATTATAACAATCTTTGCAGTTGCATCGGTTACATTTTTTGTCATGAATATGGTCCCAGGCGGCCCCTTCATGTCTGAGAAAGCAATCAGCCCACAGGCCCAGGCCGCATTAAATGAAAAATATGGTCTGGATAAACCGTTAAGTGAACAGTATATCACTTATATGAAGGACCTTTTACATGGAGATCTGGGTTTAAGCGTTAAGCAGCGTGGACGTACTGTAAACATGATTATTGAAACAAAATTTCCGGTATCTGCTAGAATCGGTGGAATTGCTATTTTAACTGCAGTTATTATAGGTGTACCTCTTGGAAGTATCGCGGCTTTCAAACGCGGAACAGCAATTGACAATATAATTATTGTATTTAGTACATGCGGAATCGCTGTACCAAGTTTTGTTGTTTGTACCGTGCTCATGTATGTCTTGAGCTTGAGACTAGGGCTATTGCCCACCTATGGACTGACTTCGTGGAAAAACTACATCATGCCGGTAATGGCTCTTTCCCTTTATCCATCATCATACATTGCACGCCTTATGCGTTCTTCCATGCTTGATGTTATGGGACAGGATTATATGAGAACGGCTCGTGCAAAAGGTCTTTCCCAGTTAGTTAGCATTTTCAAACATGCTCTTCGTAATGCAGTTCTTCCGGTAGTTACATACTTAGGACCGCTTTTGGCCTATACAGTAACAGGAAGCTTCATTGTGGAGAAAATATTTACCATCCCTGGCTTAGGATCTGAATTTATTGGTTCAATTACTGGTCGTGATTATCCTCTTATTATGGGCACCACTATTTTCCTTGCTACTTTGATGGTTATCATGAACGTGTTGGTCGACGTTGCTTATAAATTCATCGATCCACGTATCAATTTGAAATAAGAGAGAGGAGAAAGAGGATGCCAAAGAATAAAATATCTTTACAGCTTAATGTGGAAGACTTTCTCCCGGCAAGTGATGCGGAAAAAGAAAGCTTAACAGTCATGCGAAAAAGTGTCGGATTCTGGAAGGATGGAATCAGACGTTTAAAAAAGAATAAAATAGCTATGGTCAGCATTTTTGTAATTCTTCTAGTATTTATTTTGTCATTTGTGATACCACAGCTTTATCCTTATAGCTATGAACAGCAGATCAGAGGAAGTGAGAACCTTGCTCCAATGCATTATTCTGAAAAAGAATTACAGTCTATAGAAGCAGGGGAAAGTGTATTCCCTCACGTTCTTGGAACTGACAGCTTAGGTAGAGATTATGCCGTTCGTGTTATGATGGGAAGCCGTGTTTCTCTGACCGTAGGTTTGGTTGCTTCCTGCATTATCTTGTTAATTGGATCTCTTTACGGTTCCATCGCTGGTTTCTTTGGAGGCTGGGTGGATATGATTATGATGCGTATCGTAGATATGATTTATACCGTACCAGATATTTTGATTATTGTACTATTATCAGTCGCATTTGACCAACCCCTAAAAGCCCTGTCACAACAGCCGGGTTTTCAATGGATACAGGTTATCGGTGTTAACCTGATTAGTATTTTTGTGGTGTTTGCACTTTTATACTGGGTAGGTATGGCACGTATTGTAAGAAGCCAGATCCTTATTTTGAAGGAGCAGGAATATGTAACTGCAGCTAGAGCTCTTGGAGCTTCCAGTGGTCATATTATTAAAAAGCATCTTCTTACCAACTGTATTGGTACTTTAATTGTTACAACAACACTGCAGATACCTTCTTCAATTTTTACAGAGAGCTTTTTAAGTTTCCTTGGACTTGGTGTTGCTGCACCTATGCCATCTCTTGGAAGCCTTGCAAGTGCTGCTTTAAACGGTCTTCAGAGCTATCCTCATCGTTTATTTGCGCCTGCAATTATGATTTCTGTAATTATTTTAAGTTTCAATCTCTTGGGTGATGGCCTTCGTGATGCATTTGACCCGAAACTGAAAGATTAAAGGAGGAGAGAAGTAATGAGTGAATATTTAGTTAATATTGAAAATGAACGTCTTTCTTTCTTTACTCCAGCAGGGGAAGTTAAGGCTTTAAATGATGTATCCCTTCAATTACGTGAGGGAGAAGTTCTTGGTATTGTTGGAGAATCAGGTTCTGGAAAATCCGTTACAGCATACAGCCTTATGGGGCTGACTGCTTATCCTGGACGTTTAATCGGAGGATCCTTGCAGTTTAACGGACATCAGATCGATCAGATGACCGAGAAAGAAATGAGAAAAATCAGGGGAAATGAAATATCAATTATTTTTCAGGATCCCATGACCAGCTTAAATCCAGTCTATACCATTGGAGATCAGATTTGTGAAGTTATTATGCTTCATACTGATAAGAATAAAAGTGGGGCGAATGAGCGTGCAAAAGAATTATTAAGCCTGGTTGGAATCAATGAGCCGGAAAAACGTTTGAAACAGTACCCTCACGAGTTATCTGGTGGTATGCGCCAGCGTGTTATGATTGCCATTGCATTAGCATGTGAGCCAAAGCTTCTGATTGCAGATGAGCCTACCACTGCTCTTGATGTAACCATTCAGGCTCAGATTCTGGAATTAATGATGGAATTAAAAGAAAAGCTTGGTATGGCTATTATTATGATTACTCATGATTTGGGCGTAGTTGCTAATATGTGTGATCGTATTGCAGTTATGTATGCAGGAAAAGTTATTGAGTATGGTGATGCCAATGATATTTTCTATAACCCATGCCATGAATATACAAAAGGTTTGATTCGAAGCATTCCAAAGCTGACAGAAAAAGAGCACAGCAAACTGGTTCCTATCGAAGGAAGTCCAGTTGATATGCTTAATCCGCCAGCGGGCTGTCCTTTTGCGCCAAGATGTGGATCCTGTATGAAGATCTGTCTGCGCGAAATGCCGCCGTATACGGATGTTACAGATGTACATTACAGTGCCTGCTGGCTTCTGCAGAAACAGGAGTTTGAAAAGCAACAGGCCCAGAAGGGAGATGCATGATGGACAATAAGTATCTTGTAGAAGTTCAGAATTTACAGCAGTATTTCCCGGTTTCCGGTGGCAAATTATTTGAGAAAAAGGTTGTTAAAGCGGTTGATGACGTTTCCTTTGGAATTAAAAAGGGAGAGACTCTTGGACTAGTAGGTGAATCTGGTTGCGGTAAGACCACAACAGGACGTACCCTGCTTCGTCTTCATGAACCTACAGCCGGAAAAATTCTTTTCGACGGAAAAGACATTACAAACGTAAATATGCTTCCTTACAGAAGAAAGATGCAGATCGTATTTCAGGATCCTTATGCTAGCTTGGATCCTCGAATGACAGTTGGTGATATTATCGGTGAAGCGATTGACATCCACCGTCTGGCTGCCAATAAAAAAGATCGTCAGGATCAAATTATCTCAGTTTTATCTACCGTAGGACTTAACTCAGAGCATGCAAACCGTTATCCTCATGAATTTTCAGGTGGACAGCGTCAGCGTGTTGGTATTGCCAGAGCTTTGGCAGTAGACCCACAGTTTATTGTCTGCGATGAACCAGTTTCAGCTTTGGACGTATCCATACAGGCACAGGTTGTTAATATGTTTGAACAACTTCAGGAGGAACGCGGACTCACTTATTTATTCATTGCCCATGATCTTTCTATTGTTAAGCATATTTCAAACCGCATTGGTGTTATGTACCTGGGTAAGATGGTAGAGCTTGCTGACAGCTATGAATTAACATTCCATAGCATGCATCCTTATACCAGAAGCCTTATTTCTGCAATTCCTATCGCAGATCCAGAGCTTAGCAAGAAATCCAACCGTATTGTACTGGAAGGAGATGTGCCAAGCCCTGTAAATCCGCCATCTGGATGCCGTTTCAGAACTCGTTGTCCTTATGCGGATGAGTTATGTGCGATTCAGGAACCAGAATGGAAAGAAGTATCAAGCGGACATTTTGCTGCTTGTCATCATCTGGATAAATTGAACTAAAAATGAATTGCTATTTTCCCATAAATATGATATGCTAGTCAATAAATCAGCGCAGTAGCCGAGTAAAGTGTTACTGCGCTGATTAAGAATACTATTGTAGGAGGAAAAACTATGAAAAAAATGTCACTTGTATTGGCAGCCGTAATGGCGACAGGTATGATTCTTACCGCTTGCGGCGGAAGTAAGTCAACACAGCCAACGACTGCGACTACAGCTGCGAACGGAGAAACAACCACCGCACCTGTAGAAGGAAATTCAAAAGCACTTGATCTTGCAGTTCAGATTGGACCAGATCCTGAGACAATCGATCCTGCTTTAAATAGCGCGGTTGATGGCGGAAACATGATTCTTCACGCTTTTGAGACATTGTTATCTGTAGATTCTGAGAATAAGATTGTACCAGGTCAGGCAGAGGAATTTGAGGTGTCACCAGACGGATTAACTTACACATTTAAACTGCGTAAGGGATTAAAGTGGAGTGATGGCACACCTTTAACAGCAAGCGATTTCGTGTATTCTTGGAAGAGACTTGCTGATCCTAAGACAGCAGCTCCTTATGCAGGAGATATGCTTGGATATGTAAAGGGATATGACGAAGCAGCGAAAGGTAATCTTGATGCTCTTGGTCTTTCCGCACCAGATGATAATACATTTGTTGTTGAATTATCAGCTCCTTGTGTATATTTCTCTAAACTTGTAACTCATGGTTCTATGGTTCCTGTACAGAAGGCAACAATTGAAGCCAACGCTGATCAGTGGACTTTAAAACCAGAATCATATGTATCCAATGGTCCTTTAAAGATGATCGAGTGGGTTCCAGGATCTCACATTACATTTGCAAAGAACGAGAATTACTGGGATGCAGATAAAGTAACTTTAAATACACTTAAGTTCGTTCTTATGGAAGATGGCAATGCTGCATACAGTGCTTACCAGACTGGTGAAGTTTCCATGATCAAGACCGTACCAACAGAAGAAGTTCCAGGTCTTAAAGGAAAAGAAGATTTCCACGTAGAGCCTATCATGGGTACTTATTATCTTGATTTCCAGAATCAGAAAGAACCATTTAACAATCCTGACGTACGTATGGCATTAAGCCTTGCGATTGACAGAGATTACGTAGCCAACACAGTAATGCAGGGAACCTATATGCCTGCAACTAACTTTGTAGGACCTGGTATTTCTGATGCAGAACCAGGAAGCTTTTTTGAAGATGTAACAAAAAAGAATAATGGCAAAGATTACTTTGATACAAAAGATCACGAAGCTAATGTTGCAAAAGCAAAAGAGCTTCTTGCAAAAGCTGGCTATCCAGATGGCAAGGGATTCCCTGCTACTGAATATATGATTAATGATTCTGGCTACCACAAACCAGTTGCTGAGTATTTACAGAGCTGCTGGAAAGAAGTACTTGGCATTACTGTAGACATTAAAGTTGTTGAGTGGGCAACCTTTACACCAACCCGTCGTGCAGGAGACTATCAGATGGCTCGTGATGGCTGGGTTTATGATTATGATGATCCTTCCAACATGTTAAACTTAATGATGTCATCAAGTGGTAATAACAATGCGAAATACAGCAATCCAGAATTAGATAAACTCTTAGATGAAGCTAACACAACCGCTGATGTTGCTGAGCATTATGCAAAGCTTCATGATGCTGAAAACATGATTCTTAAGGATGCTGCAATTGCTCCAGTCGCTTATTACACTGACTTCTGGTTACAGAATCCAAAATTAAAAGGAACATGGCATTCACCATACGGCTACTGGTTCTTCCAGTATGCAACAATGGATTAAGAATAAGATCTTACTCAAAATACCCAGGGATTTTTCCTGGGTATTTTTTTGTGGTAATAATGAACAACAAAATCTTAATATGATTGATTTTATTCTACTTCTATGTTATTCTGTAAAAAATTGGTAAAGCATTCACAAAAGAAATGCTATGTCAATATTATGATATTTATAGGAGGATGAGCTATGAAAAAGAAGTCACTTTTACTAGTTGCTTTAATGGTGTCGAGTCTAATTCTTTCTGCTTGCGGTGGGAATAAGTCGACTGATTCATCAAAAGGCACTACCACAGCAAACGGGGAGACAACAGCCCCGGCTAACGCAACTACAGGTCTTGACCTTGCAGTACAGGTTGGTCCTGATCCTGAAACCATTGATCCTGCCTTAAACAGTTCGGCTGACTCTGCCAACATGATTATGCATGCATTTGAGACACTGATGATTGTTGATAAGGACAATAAGATTGTACCAGGCCAGGCAGAATCTTATGATATTTCAAAGGACGGGCTTACATACACCTTTCATTTACGTGATGGTTTAAAATGGAGTGATGGTACTCCATTAACCGCAAATGATTTTGTATTTTCATGGAAAAGGTTATCAGATCCTAATGTTGCTGCTCCATATGGAGAAGATATGCTTGGATATGTAAAGGGCTATCAGGAAGCCGCAGCTGGAAATATTGACGCTCTTGGAGTTTCAGCGCCTGATGATAAGACTTTTGTTGTAGAGTTATCCGTTCCCTGTGTATATTTTTTAAAGATTGTGACTCATGCAACCATGGTTCCTGTGCAGAAAGCATCTGTAGAGGCCAATGGGGAGCAGTGGAGCTTAAAGCCTGAAACTTATGTCTCCAACGGTCCTTTAAAGATGATTGATTGGGTTCCAGGTTCCCATGTTACCTTTAGTAAGAATGAAAATTATTGGAATGCAGATAAAGTTACTCTTAACACTTTAAAATTTGTTTTAATGGAAGATTCCAATGCAGCTTACAGTGCTTATCGTACTGGAGAAGTAGCTATGATTAAGGATGTTCCCACAGAGGAAATTCCTTCTTTGAAAGGCAAAGAGGAGTTCCATGTTGAACCAAACGTAGGAGTTTCTTATTTAGATTTTAATAACCAGAAAGAGCCTTTTACCAATCCAGATGTTCGTAAAGCACTGAGTCTTGCCATTGACCGGGATTATGTGTCTAATACAGTGATGCAGGGAATCGGTGCTCCGGCAGGAAACTTTGTGCCACAGGGGGTTAGTGATGCAGAAGAAGGAACTTATTTTGAAGATGTAACTCGGAAAAACAATGGCGGAGATTTCTTTAATATTAAAGATCATAAAGCAGATTTAGCAAAGGCTAAGGAGCTTCTTGCAAAAGCTGGATATCCAGACGGAAAGGGATTCCCAGTGGTTGAATATATGACCAATGATGCAGGTCATAACAAAGCAGTTGCAGAGTATTTACAGAGCTGTTGGAAGGAACTTGGTGTAAACATGGATATTAAGATCGTCGAATGGGGAACCTTCGCACCAACCCGCCGCGCAGGAGATTATCTCACGGCACGTGATGCATGGAGTCTTGATTATGATGATCCCTCCAATCTGTTGAACTTAATGAAGTCAACAAGCGGCAATAATAATGCTCAATATAAAAATCCAGAACTTGATAAGTTATTAGATGAAGCCAATGCGACTCTTGATGTGAAAGAACATTATGCAAAGCTTCATGAGGCAGAGAATATGATACTTGAAGATGCTGCAATTGCTCCACTTAACTACAGAAATGAATTCTGGTTACAGAATCCAAAGTTAAAAGGAACATGGTATTCTCCATTTGGTTACTGGTTCTTCCAGTATGCTACCATGGAATAAGAGAAAAAGCCTTATATGATAAACCCGGGAATTCATTCCCGGGTTTTTTGCGGGGAAATACCTCTTTCCAACCTTATAAAAGTATGCTATAATCTTTTAAGACAATACAAAAGTACAGGAGAGTTAAGGCTATGAATCCAAGACGTGTATTATTAAAACTCAGCGGTGAGGCTCTTGCCGGAACAGAGAAGACCGGTTATGATGAGGCTACGGTGAAAGAGGTTGCACGGCAGGTTAAGATATCCGTTGATGCAGGTGTCCAGGTGGGCATTGTGATTGGCGGAGGGAACTTCTGGAGAGGAAGAACCAGCAATGCCATTGACAGAACGAAGGCAGACCAGATTGGAATGCTGGCTACCATTATGAACTGTATCTATGTTTCGGAGATTTTTCGAAACGAAGGAATGGGCGCTGAGATTTTAACACCCTTTTCATGTGGTTCTATGACAGAACTTTTTTCCAAAGACAGAGCCAACAGTTACTTTGCAGAGGGTAAGGTCGTATTCTTTGCTGGTGGAACCGGACATCCTTATTTCTCAACGGATACTGGAATTGCACTTCGTGCGATTGAGATGGATGCAGATTGTATTCTACTTGCGAAAGCTATTGATGGTGTATACGACAGCGATCCAAAGATCAACCCCAATGCTGTAAAGTATGATAAGATTACCATTCAGGAAGTAATCGATAAGCAGCTTGGAGTCATTGATTTGACTGCTTCCATTATGTGTATGGAAAATAAGATGCCGCTTGCGGTATTTAGCTTGAATGAAAAAGATGGTATTGCCAATGCCATGCAGGGTAAAATAAACGGTACAGTTGTTACCGCATAACCAGGAGGACGATATGCAGGAAATTTTACAGGTTTACGACGAGAAGATGAATAAGACATTAAAAGCACTGGAGAATGATTTTATGACCATTCGTGCAGGTCGTGCCAATCCTCATGTATTGGATAAAATTAGAGTGGATTACTATGGCACACCAACTCCACTTCAGCAGGTGGGTAATGTAACGATTCCAGAAGCTCGTATGATTGTGATTCAACCATGGGAGAAGAGCTTGTTAAAGGCCATTGAGAAAGCTATTTTAACATCTGATTTAGGAATCAATCCAACCAATGATGGAACTATGATTCGTCTTGTATTCCCAGAGCTTACAGAAGATCGTAGAAAAGAACTGGTAAAAGATGTGAAAAAGAAAGGCGAGAATGCAAAAGTTGCAATTCGAAATATTCGCCGTGATGCCAATGATGCTTTTAAGAAACAGTTAAAGGCAGAAGAGATTTCTGAGGACGAGCAGGCTGATGCAGAAGATAGAATTCAGAAATTAACAGATAAGATGATAGCTCAGATCGATAAAGCAATTGAAGAGAAATCTAAAGATCTTCTTACAGTATAAAATTTTGAACAGGGGGGCAGGCTTTTCGCCTGTCCTGTTTTGTGTTTTATAAGGAGTGATTCGTATGAATGATAAGATACAGGATATGGTGATACCAGAGCATGTTGCGATTATATTAGATGGCAATGGCAGGTGGGCCAAGAAGCGAGGACTTCCCAGAAGTTTGGGACATAAAGAAGGCTGTGTTACTCTGGAAAAGACGGTGGAAGATGCAGCCAGGCTTGGGATTAAGTATTTAACGGTTTACGGTTTTTCTACAGAGAACTGGAAGCGTTCCTCTGACGAAGTAGGAGCACTTATGCAGCTCTTTCGTTACTATATGGTAAGATTGTTAAAGGTGGCTAAGGCCAACAATGTTCGTGTCAGTATGATTGGAGATCAGCAGAGATTCGATCGGGATATTGTAGAAGGAATCAACAAGCTGGAACTAGAGACAAAAGACAATACAGGTCTGACTCTTGTAATCGCTGTGAATTATGGTGGACGTGATGAAATAGTCCGTGCAACCAGAAACATCATGCAGGATGTGAAAGAAGGAAAGCTTCTTCCAGAAGAAATGGATGAGAGGAAGTTTGAGTCTTATCTGGATACAGCTAAGATCCCAGATCCTGATCTGTTAATTCGTACTAGCGGAGAGTTAAGACTCTCAAATTATCTGTTATGGCAGCTTGCCTATACAGAACTCTATGTTACCGATTGCTATTGGCCCGATTTTAATATGGATGAATTGAAAAAGGCAGTAGAGGCGTACAATAGCAGAGAACGTAGATTTGGGGGAGTGAAGTGATTTTAAGGGAGGTAACGCGATGTTTACGATCAGACTGGTAAGCGGAATAGTTCTTGTCCTGATTGCTCTTTTAACCGTGGGCAACGGAGGACTTTTGCTTTTTGCTACGACCGTTTTTATTTCAATCATCGGTTTGTTTGAATTGTATCGTGTGATGAAGATACAGAGGAATTTATTGGGGTATCTGGGATATTTTGCTGTACTGGCTTATTACGGACTTTTGTGGTACCATATGGAAGACAGAATGCTTTTATTATCTGTAATATTTCTTATGATTCTTATGAGTGTTTACGTGTTTGCCTTTCCAAAGTATCAGCTGGAAGAGGTGTCAGTCGCTTTTTTAGGACTGTTTTATGTTGCTGTTATGTTATCTTATTTGTATCAGGTTAGATCCATGGAAGATGGAAAGTATCTGGTATGGCTTGTATTCTTAAGTTCATGGGGAAGCGATACCTGTGCTTACTGTGTTGGAAGCCTCATAGGAAAACATCGGCTTGCACCTGTTTTAAGCCCTCATAAATCCATTGAAGGTGCCATTGGAGGTGTCGTGGGAGCAGCTCTTCTCGGCTCTTTATATGCTGGAGTTTTTGGTGCGTTAATGGTTGGGCTTAGTACCCCTATCTTTACATGCATGATAGCGTGTGCAGTAGCAGCTCTTATTTCCCAAATTGGTGATCTGGCCGCTTCTGCAATTAAGAGAAATCATCAGGTAAAAGATTATGGAAAACTGATTCCAGGGCATGGTGGGATTTTAGATCGCTTTGACAGCATGCTATTTACAGCACCAGCTATTTATTTAGCAATTACTTTTTTTAGATAATGAGATATTTGCTGGATTTATGTAAAAGAAAAGGAGTTGGCAGCATAAGATGAAGAAAATAGCAATTTTGGGTTCTACAGGTTCCATCGGGACTCAGACCCTGGAGGTGGTTGAAACCCAAGGGGATATCGTGGTTACCGCTTTGGCGGCGGGTAGTAATATTAAACTTTTAGAAGAGCAGACAAGAAAGTTTTTGCCTAAACTGGTGTGTGTTTGGGAAGAGGATAAAGCGAGGGAGCTTGCTGTTTTAATAAAAGATCTTCCAGTCCGTATTGTATCTGGAATGGAAGGCTTAATTGAAGTTGCAACGGAACCTTCTGCTGAGATTGTAGTAACCGCAGTGGTGGGAATGATTGGAATACGTCCAACCATTGCAGCCATGGAAGCTGGAAAAGACATTGCTCTTGCCAATAAAGAAACGTTAGTAACCGCCGGGCACATTATTATGCCGCTTGCAAGAAAACTTGGAGTGAATATTCTTCCGGTTGACAGCGAACACAGTGCAATTTTTCAATGTCTGAATGGTGAAAATAATAAAACCATACATAAGGTTCTTCTAACAGCTTCTGGTGGTCCTTTTCGTGGAAAGACCAGAGAAGAATTAAAATTAGTTCAGGTGGAGGATGCCTTAAAGCATCCCAATTGGTCTATGGGTAGAAAAATCACCATCGATTCCTCAACGATGGTAAATAAGGGTCTTGAGGTCATGGAAGCCAAGTGGCTGTTTGATGTTACTATGGATCAGGTTGAAGTAGTGGTACAGCCTAAGAGTATCATTCATTCCATGGTGGAATTTAAAGATGGGGCTGTTATGGCCCAATTAGGTACGCCAGATATGAAACTTCCGATTCAGTATGCACTTTATTATCCCGAAAGAAGGTTTCTTCCTGGTGAACGTCTTGATTTTTGGAGCCTGAACGAGATTGCTTTTGAAAAGCCTGATATGATTAATTTCCCTGGCCTTTCCTTAGCTTATGAAGCTGGCAAAAGTGGCGGAACCCTTCCGACTGTCTTCAATGCTGCCAATGAACGAGCAGTAGAAAAATTTTTAAGCAGACAGATCTCATATCTTTCTATTACTGATATCATAGAGGGAGCAATGAGCGGGCATACTGTAAAGGAGAATCCGTCAGTGGAAGAGATTCTGGAAGCAGAGAATGCGGCTTACGAATATATAGAAAGCAGGTGGTAGATTGTCCAGTGTTATCGTAGCAATTCTAGTATTTGGACTTATTGTTTTAATTCATGAATTAGGTCACTTTTTATTTGCCAAGAAAAATGGGATTAAAGTAGTAGAATTTTCCGTTGGAATGGGACCAAGACTGTTGCATTTCAAAAAGGGAGAAACTATTTATTCCATAAAGGCATTGCCTCTAGGTGGCTCTTGTATGATGCTGGGAGAGGATGAAGAGGACGCAGATGAAGGCGCATTTCAAAATAAATCCATTCCCGCACGTATGTCTGTCATTGCGGCAGGGCCGATCTTTAATTTTATACTAGCGTTTCTTCTTTCGCTGATTCTTGTTGGAATGAGCGGATATGATATGACATATGTAAAAGAAGTGACCAAGGATTCCCCCGCATATGCTGCAGGGATTTTACCTAGTGATAAACTTCTTAAGATAAATGGGGAAAGTGTCTCCATGTATCGGGAATACATTCTTTATAAGTTATTAAAGCCGGATGACAAGATGAATCAGGTGGAATTTTTAAGAGTGGATTCAAAAACTGGCGAAAGCAGTATTAAAACTGTTTCCGTAACTCCAGAGCTTTCAAAGGAAACTGGAAAATATCTCATTGGAATTACCATTGCGCCTCAGAATGCCAAGGTAGCTTCTATTGGAGAACTTATTAAATACGGTTATAAAGAGATGGAATATGATGTAAAGCTTACGGTAAAGAGTCTTGGTATGCTTTTCTCTGGCAGGGCAAGTGTAAATGATTTAAGTGGCCCAGTTGGAATTGTGGTTATGATAGATGATTCCGTTAAGGCTGGCCTTACAGTCAGTTTTGCAGCAGCGTTTATGAATGTACTCAGCATGTGTATTCTCCTTAGTGCCAACTTAGGAGTTATGAACCTGCTTCCAATTCCGGCTCTTGATGGAGGACGTCTTTTGTTTCTGATTATTGAAGCAATCAGAGGCAAACGCATGGACCCCAACAAAGAAGGCCTGGTTAATATGATTAGCATGGCCGCATTAATGGCTCTTATGATTTTTGTGGTCTTTAACGATATCAATAGATTTACGTAAACGGGTATGGACTCAGATTGGAGGAAGACATGAACCGTGAGCATACAAGAGTGATTGGAATCGGGGATCGGGTTATCGGAGGTGGTAACCCGGTTCTGATCCAGTCCATGTGCAACACAAAGACTCAGGATATAAAAGCAACCGTCTCTCAAATCAATGCGCTTGCAAAGGCAGGATGTGATATCATTCGGGTGGCTGTCCCTGATATGGAGGCAGCCAATGCATTAAGAGAAATAAAAAAACAAATTACCATACCATTAGTGGCAGATATCCATTTTGATTATCGGCTTGCGATTGCTTCTATTGAAGCGGGAGCCGATAAGATCCGAATCAACCCAGGTAATATTGGGTCTGTAGACCGTGTTCGTGCAGTCGTAGAGAAGGCAAAAGAATATAACATACCCATTCGGGTAGGAGTAAACAGCGGCTCTCTCGAGAAAAACCTGATTGAAAAATATGGAGGTGTGACTGCCCAGGGAATTGTGGACAGTGCTCTGGACAAAGTGCGCATGATTGAAGAATTAGGTTATGATAATCTTGTAATCAGCATTAAGTCTTCCGATGTTCTTATGTGTATTAAGGCACATGAATTAATTTCAAAGCAGACCGACTATCCACTTCACGTAGGGATTACAGAATCAGGTACTTTGGTGTCTGGAACCATTAAATCATCAGTAGGACTGGGGATTATTCTTCACGAAGGAATTGGCGATACCATTCGTGTATCACTGACTGGTGATCCATTGGAAGAGATTAAGGCTGCGAGATTGATTTTAAAGAGTCTTGGTTTAAGAAGAGGCGGAGTAGAAGTGGTATCCTGTCCTACCTGTGGAAGAACCCGCATCGACCTTATTTCACTTGCAAATCAGGTGGAAGAGATGGTATCCAAATTTGACCATCTTGATGTTAAAGTGGCAGTTATGGGGTGTGTAGTCAATGGACCAGGAGAAGCCAGAGAAGCAGATATTGGAATAGCTGGAGGCGTAGGCGAAGGGCTTCTTATTAAAAAAGGAGAGATTATCCGAAAAGTTCCGGAGGATCAGTTGCTCATGGCACTTCAGGAAGAACTTATGAAATTGTAATAGGTGATAGAATGATGAAAAAATTTTTGGATGTATTTCCAAATTTACATATCACAGACGAACTACGAGAGCTTTTAAAGCTGGTGGAAGTGGAAAAGGTCACTACCACCAGGGATAGAAGCTCTATTCGTGTTTATCTGATTAGTCAAAGATTGATTCACAAGCAGAATATTTATGGTTTGGAAAAAGGAATAAAAGATCAACTATTTCCTTCCAAACAACTGAGTGTAAAAATTATTGAACGGTTTCAATTATCGGAACAGTATACACCTCAAAAACTTCTGACCTCATATACGGACAGCTTGTTAATGGAGTTAAAGAACTATAGTATCATAGAGTATAATATGTTTCGCAAAGCGAAGTTTAAGTTTCCGGAGCAGGATCTTCTTAAATTAACCGTAGATGACACCATTGTTTTCAGAGAGAAAGCAGGAGAACTCAAACGGATTTTGGAGAAGATATTTTTTGAACGCTGCGGCCTGCCCTTAGAGGTGCAGTATGATTACGTGACTCCACAGGTAAATGAATTAGCCAAGCAGAAAGAATTGCAGATGCAAAGGGAGGTAGAAGAGATTGTAAGACGTACCTCCTTTGGATCAAAACTTATGGAAGAAGGTATGGGAGAAGCCTCTTCCTTAAGAGCAGATGCTACAAACTCGGAAGCTGTGGCAAATGATAATGCACAGGAAGTACCTTTTGTTCAGGATGGACAGACTCCTGCTCTTCGCATGGGGGGCAAAAAAGAGTCTGGCAAATCGCCTGGGTCAGATTTTGGCAAAAAAGAGTCTGGAAAGAAAGAATGGAAAGATTATAAAAAGGGCGGAAATCCTTATGTAAAACGTTCCGATAATCCAGACGTGCTGTATGGCAGGGATTTTGACGGAGAGACAATTGAGATTGAGAAGATTGAGGGAGAAATCGGTGAAGTAAATATACGTGGAAAGATTCTAAACGTAGACAGCAGAGAATTAAGAAGCGGTAAAACGATTATGATCTTTGATGTGAGTGATTTTACCGATACACTTACCGTAAAAATGTTTGCAAAAGAAGAGCAGCTGGATGATTTAAAGGCCGCAGTTGTTAAGGGAAGTTTTATCAAAATCAAAGGCGTTACTACCATTGATCGATTTGATGGTGAGCTTACACTGGGTTCGGTAGTGGGAATCAAAAAATCGGAAGATTTTACTGGTAAAAGAACGGATAACAGTTTGCAAAAAAGAGTGGAGTTACACTGCCATACGAAGATGAGCGATATGGATGGGGTATCCGAGGTAAAGGATATCGTTAAGCGTGCGAAGAAGTGGGGGATGCCTGCCATCGCAATCACGGACCATGGCTGTGTGCAATCATTTCCCGATGCCAATCATGCATTGGATCATGGAGATCCCTTTAAAATTATCTATGGAGTAGAAGGATATCTGGTGGATGATTTAAAGCAGTTGGTAGATAATTCTCGTGGACAAAAGCTCTCAGACACTTATGTTGTTTTCGATATTGAGACCACGGGATTTAGCTCTTCCAAAAACCGTATTATAGAAATTGGCGCAGTAAAGATACAAGATGGTAAGGTAATAGACCGATATAGCTCCTTTGTGAATCCTGAGGTACCCATTCCTTTTGAAATTGAAAAGTTGACTGGCATTAACGATAACATGGTCTTGCCTCACCCGAAGATAGATGTAATCCTTCCTCAGTTTCTGGAGTTTTGTTCGGATGCAGTTTTGGTGGCACACAATGCCTCTTTTGATATTAGTTTTATTGCTTACAATGCGGCAAGTTTGGGTATTCCATTTAGCCCTACGGTAATTGATACCGTGGCGCTGGCAAGACTTCTTTTGCCAAGCTTAAACCGTTATAAACTGGATACGGTTGCGAAAGCACTTAAAATTTCCCTGGAAAATCATCACCGAGCTGTGGATGATGCAGGGTGTACCGCACTTATATTTGCTGAATTTGTACGAATGCTAAGAGATCGAGGCGTGGAAAGTCTGGATGAACTGAACCAGTTAAGCACCATGTCGGCTAGTATGATCAAGAAGCTTCCGACTCATCACGTTATTATATTGGCCGCCAATGATGTGGGCAGAGTGAACTTATACCGCCTGATTTCCAGATCCCATATTGACTTTTATGCCAGAAGGCCGCGAATTCCTAAAAGTGTGTTAAATGAAAACAGAGAAGGCTTAATCATTGGTTCTGCCTGTGAAGCAGGTGAGTTGTATCAGGCATTGTTAAGAGGTTCCTCTGATGCGGATATTACAAAACTTGTGAATTATTATGATTATCTGGAAATTCAACCTTTAGGAAATAATGGGTTTATGCTTCGGGATGAAAAAAGCGTGGTGAAGACAGAGCAGGATCTTATTGATATCAACAAAAAAATCGTATCCTTAGGGGAACAATTTGGAAAGCCAGTTTGTGCAACCTGTGATGTTCATTTTCTCGATCCAGAGGATGAGGTTTACCGAAGAATTATCATGGCTGGTCAGGGATTTAAGGATTCGGATGATCAGGCACCCTTGTATTTAAGAACAACAGAAGAGATGCTTAAGGAATTTGAGTATCTTGGCCCCAATAAAGCAGAAGAAGTGGTTATTAAAAATACCAGGAAGATTGCTGATATGTGCGAAAAGATATCTCCAGTGCGACCAGATAAATGTCCTCCTATCATTGAAAATTCTGATGAGGATTTAAGAAACATCTGTTATGACAAGGCACATGCAATCTATGGGGATAATCTGCCTACAATCGTTACAGAGCGTCTGGAGAGAGAGTTGAATTCCATTATTTCCAATGGGTTTGCGGTTATGTACATTATCGCTCAGAAGCTGGTTTGGAAATCCAATGAAGATGGATATCTGGTAGGATCCAGGGGTTCCGTAGGTTCTTCCTTTGTGGCTTATATGTCAGGTATTACCGAGGTTAATTCCTTAAGTCCTCATTACTACTGTATGGAATGTCATTATAATGATTTTGATTCAGATGAAGTAAAACAGTTCTCTGGTATGGCAGGATGTGATATGCCAGATAAAACATGTCCGGTTTGCGGGCACCCGTTGGAAAAAGATGGATTTGATATCCCCTTTGAGACGTTCCTGGGATTTAAAGGAGATAAGGAACCGGATATCGATCTAAACTTCTCTGGTGAATATCAAAGTAAAGCACATGATTATACGGAGGTCATCTTTGGAAAAGGGCAGACCTATCGAGCAGGTACGATTGGTACTTTGGCGGATAAGACGGCTTTTGGATATGTTAAGAATTACTACGAAGAGCATGGGGTAAGAAAAAGAAACTGTGAGATTAACCGCATCGTTCAGGGGTGTGTGGGAGTAAGAAGGACCACGGGACAACATCCTGGTGGTATCATTGTTCTTCCTCATGGTGAAGAGATTTATTCATTCACTCCGGTGCAGCGTCCCGCCAACGATATGACTACTATGACAGTAACCACTCATTTTGATTACCATTCCATTGATCATAACCTTCTAAAACTTGATATTCTGGGACACGACGATCCGACTATGATACGAATGCTTCAAGATCTCATCGGTTTTGACCCGGTAAAGGATATTCCCCTTGATAGCCCTGAGGTCATGTCCTTGTTTCAGAATACTTCAGCTCTTAATATTATGCCAGAGGATATTGGTGGTTGTAAATTGGGAGCCTTAGGTGTACCGGAATTTGGTACTGATTTTGCTATGCAGATGTTAATTGATACGAAACCTAAGTATTTTTCCGATTTGGTGCGTATTGCAGGCCTTGCTCACGGCACCGATGTTTGGCTTGGTAATGCCCAGGCACTCATTCAGGAAGGGAAGGCGACCATTCAGACGGCTATTTGTACTCGAGATGATATTATGATCTACTTGATATCAATGGGGCTTGATGAAGGTCTCTCTTTCTCCATAATGGAGAGCGTTCGTAAGGGAAAAGGATTAAAGCCGGATTGGGAAACAGAGATGATTGCCCATGGGGTGCCTGACTGGTACATATGGTCTTGTAAGAAAATTCAATATATGTTCCCCAAAGCCCATGCTGCGGCCTACGTTATGATGGCATGGCGTATTGCTTATTGTAAGGTGTTTTACCCTCTTGCCTATTATGCCTCTTTCTTCAGTATTCGTGCCAATGGCTTTAGCTATGAGCTTATGTGCCAAGGAAGGGATAAACTGGAGCATCACCTGGCGGATTACCGCAAAAGAATGGATACCTTATCGAAAAAAGAACTGGATACCTTACGTGATATGCGTATTGTGCAGGAGATGTATGCCAGAGGCTATGAGTTTGAGCCGATTGATATTTATCGGGCAAAGGCAAGACATTTTCAGATTTTTGACGGAAAACTCATGCCGTCCTTAAGCAGTATTGATGGATTGGGAGAAAAGGCTGCAGATGCTGTGGTAGATGCGGTCAAGGATGGCAAATTTCTTTCCAGAGAAGACTTCAGAAACCGTACCAAGGTCAGCAAGACAGTTTGCGATTTGATGGGGGAAATGGGTCTATTAGGAGCGCTTCCAGAATCCAATCAGTTGTCCTTATTTGATTTGGGTTAAATATATTTTTCCAATAATTGATATTAATTAAAATATTTTACAAATATGGTTGACATACGTTAGAATTTATATTATACTACCTAACGTAATCGAGGCGTGGCTCAGTTTGGTAGAGCGCTGCGTTCGGGACGCAGAGGTCGCAAGTTCGAATCTTGTCGCCTCGATTCTGCACCTTTTATTTGTAAGGCCTATTGGTCAAGCGGTCAAGACGCCGCCCTCTCACGGCGGAATCCCGAGTTCGATTCTCGGATAGGTCATCATGAACCTTCAGGATAAAACCTGGAGGTTTTTTTGTATTTGTAGAGGTAAAAGTGAAAAGCACTTGACATTAATGATCTACAAGCGTAGACTTTAATTGTAGTTTACGTATGTAGATATAATGTTGATTTTAATAATAGCTGGGAGGTCTAAAATACGTGAAGAAAGACACAAAAATATCAGAGTCAGAATGGGAAGTAATGAAACTTCTATGGAATTCAAGTCCATTAACATCAGAAGAGCTTATTAACGATTTATCCCCCAAGAACAAATGGTCTGCTCAGACGATTAAGACCTTTATCACAAGACTCACCAATAAAGGTGCCATAAGTTATGAAAAGAAAGGTAGAGTCTATTTCTACTATCCCATCATATCGAAAGACGAGTACATTAAATCTGAAAATGTGTTTTTCCTAAAGAAAGTATACGATGGTGCCCTTGACTTGCTACTAACCAAGTTCTTGGAGGAAAAGGATTTGTCCATAGAACAAATTGAACAGTTGGAAAACATTTTGAAAGAGAAGAAAGAAAGCAACTCATCAAATTGAGGTAATATTGAGGTAATGAGGGTCATTCAAAAGCAGGCGTAGAGTTTCGCCTGCTTTTTTAATGAAACAAACTAGATTAATCTTGTATTTACATTCTTAATAATAAATTGTTTATTTAAACAAAACGGAATTTTTTGTTGTTAAATTAAGATAATATATGGTAATATGAAAAAAAGTTTTATTTTCTAATTATTAAAAATAAATTTGAGATACATTCTTTCAAGTTTTAGGAGGATACATGAATAGAATTACTCTTAACGAGATTAAAGATAAATTGGATTTTTTTCATAAAATGTATGATGCCGTTCGTTTGATTGATCCATTGCATAAAAAAGTATTGGAATGTCGTGGTACTAATATGATCACTACAAATGAGATATGCTATGGTTATTGGGGAAATAAGAAAATATGTGACAATTGCATCTCTATGCGGTCTTATCAGGAAGATAGGAGCTTGGTGAAGATGGAAAAAAGCAAGGATGCAATTTATCTTGTGACTGCAATCCCCATTACCACTAAGGAATCTACTACAGTATTAGAGCTACTTAAGAATGTGACAGAGACCATGTTCGTTGGGAGCGGTGAATATAATAAAAGTGAGATGCTTAACCGGTATGTTGAAGAAATTAACAATGCAATTGTAAAAGATCCTCTTACCTTTCTTTTTAATCGCAGATACGTTGACGAGCGGCTACCAGTGGATATTGTGGAGGCAACAGTCACTGGTAGACCTTTATCCCTTTGTTTTCTTGATCTTGATAATTTCAAGGCAATCAATGATACTTACGGCCATGAGGCAGGGGATCATGCCATTAAAACTGTAGGTGAAATCATTACTCACAACATTGATTCCACCAAATCTTGGGCAGCCAGATTTGGAGGAGATGAGTTTCTTGTCTGCTTAAGTGGCACAAAAGCAGAAGATGCCCAATTAATGATGAAAAAAATACAGAGGGATGTAAGCAATATTCCTATTCATTCTGAAAAAGATAGTATTAAATTGTCCCTTACGTTTGGCATTAAGACAATGGAGGACACCCCAATTACAGCAACAGAACTTATAAGAGAAGCAGACAAGGAAATGTATCTGGCAAAAAAACGTAAATACGATTATGTTTAAATCAGAAGGAAAGGTTATTAAGACGTAAATAATGATCCGTAATTTGAAATAGAAGTTGCAAGTTTATTTATTTCTTAATATAATTAAAATATGAAAACATTACGTACATTAAAAGAAGTTTTTTTATCTTCAATTCCGCTTGTTTTTATTATTATAGCTGTTTGTGTCTTTGTGGCGCCAATGGAACGATCCTCTGATTATGTAAAACTGGTCATAGGTTATCTAAGCGTCGTATTTGGGCAGGCATTTTTTTTAGTGGGACTTGATTCTAGTATTTTGCCCATAGGAAAGATGGTGGGGAGTTCCTTAATTAAGTTCAATAAAAGTATTTTTATCATCTTGTTTGGAATCCTTTTTGGTATTTTAGCTACAGTTGCAGAGCCCGCTTTGGCAGTACTTGCCAGGCAAACTCATATGACCATGAATGAGGTCAATGAAACTGTATTTGTCTGGATCCTGAGCACAGGGGTAGGTGTATTCGTTGGATTAGCCTTGTACCGAGTTATTAAAGATATGAACATTAAGTTTATATTTGCGATTCTTTATGTGATGACATTCTTAATTATAATTTTTGTGCCTGATGAATTCGTGGCACTTGCCTTTGATGGAAGTGGTGCAACCACAGGTGATATCTCAGTTCCATTTATTCTTGCACTTGGTATGGGTATTTCAGCAACCATGTCCAAACGCAAGACAAACGATGATATGTTTGGTATCATAGGAATCGCTTCTGTAGGCCCTATTGTTGCAGTTTTTCTCTATGGTATCTTTTTAAGAATTAGTTATGGAGGAAATCTGCCTCCTGCCGGAATCTACGATCCAGGCGCAGCGGAGAGTTTTTTAAAGATAATTCTTTCTAACGTAACCGGGGTTGCCCTGGCGTTATTTCCGATTATCATCGTTTTTTTACCATTTCAGTTCCTTGTAGTGAAGCTTCCCAGGAAACAATTTATAAAAACCATACTTGGCGTTTTCCCGGTGTATCTTGGATTGCTCATTTTTCTCTCAGGAATTGATTATGGTTTTGCCTTTGCAGGAAAATACATTGGAGAAGTGTTCTTAAGTGCAGCACGTCCTCAATGGTTTAAGTGGTTGCTGCTACCTCTTGGTTTTGTGTTAGGAGCGGCCATTACCCTATCAGAGCCCGCAGTTACGGTATTGGGAGAGCAATTGGAAGAGATAACCAATGGTCATATTCAAAAGATGACCATACGGGCGACTCTCGCCATTGGAATTGGTTTTGCTTCTCTTTTTTCAATGCTTAAGATTCTGACTCAGATTAATATTCTTTGGTTTCTTGTACCGCTTTATGCGATTTCTTTGATCATGATGATAAAGAGTTCACCTTTGTTTGTGGGCCTTGCATTTGATTCTGGTGGAGTGACAGGGGGAGCATTAACTTCTGCTTTTTTAACACCTCTGACTTTGGGAACCGCTCAGGCAGTGGCACTTACAGCAGGTAGTGAGGCACAATCGGTACTTACCAATGGATTTGGAATCATCGCATTTATCTCAGTTACGCCTTTGATTGCGGTACAGTCTCTTGGTTTGCTTTATAATCGAAAGCTGAAGCAGGCTCAGGCATTGAATGAAAAGTTCGAGCAGGAACAATACGAGGAATTATCTTTTTACGCGGCACAGCTGGAGGAAGAGGATACAAGTTTGATTGAACCCATACTTCAGGATGCCGATTGTGAGGTAGAACCGTTTGTTGATTTAGAGGAGGGCGCCCATGGATAACATTGAATATTTATTTATCATTACTGGAAGAAAGCAAAAGGATGCCTTATTAAGAAGAATGTGCAGCATTGACAATCGCATTGTGAATACCATTTATGGAAAAGGAACCGTAAAATCCAATTATTTGCTAGACATGCTGGGTTTATTTCCGGAAGAGAATAAGGTTATACTAACTTCGGTATTACCAAAGGATAAGACAGAAGTTATTTTTGATATGTTGTTAAATGAATTTGATTTTGGAAACCCCAATACTGGAATCGCCTTTACGATGCCTATTTCGGGAATGTCATTTTAATTTTTATGTAGGAGGAAGATAAATCTAATGGAAAGTTCCGACCAAGTCAAAGCCCTTTTTATTGTGGTGAATGCCGGTTATACAGATACAATCATGGATATTGTAAGGGCAGAAGGAGCAGGCGGTGCTACGGTAATAAATGCACGGGGTGAAGGCGTAAATCATGAATCCTTTATGGGGATAACCATAGATTCTGAAAAGGAAATAATACTGTCTCTCGTAGATGCAGCAACAGCAAAAAGAATTATGTGCCAGATCAAGGAAAAGGCCGGCTGGAAATCCCCGCTTCATGGAATTTGCTTTGTTATGCCTGTCAATAAAGCCATTGGCATCAATGCACCTATTAAGGATTACGAGGAAGAGACAGAAGCAGAAACAAAGTGAGAGATTCATAAATAGAAAAGCATCATTAAACCACAGCATATGGTTTGATGATGCTTTTTGTAGTTAATTTGTAATCGAAGTTTTTAGAAAGAAACATGACATACTGTTGTCCTGATTCCTGTTGTATAATGATTTTATCAAAAGAGCAAGATAAATATGCAGTGAATTAACAAATAAAGGAGAAATGACATTATGAAATTAAAATTAGAAGGATTTGGTATATTTGTAAAGGATATGGGCGTTATGGTTCGTTTTTATAGAGACGTGTTGGGATTTGAAATAAAAGAAGAAGAGGATACTTCAAATGTATACCTTGAAAAAGATGGGACTCTGTTTTTGTTATATGGTAGAACGGATTTTGAAACCATGACAAATAAGACTTTTAACTTTGCAGATAATATAAATGGTCATTATGAGATTGCTCTTGGTGTAGAAAATTACAAAGCGGTTGATCTGGCTTTTGAAGAGGTTACGAAAAAGGGGGCCACTCCAGTCCTGGTACCTACGACAGAACCATGGGGGCAACGCACCTGTTACATTGCTGATCCCGAAGGAAATATCATTGAAATTGGATCATTTCAACCATAAAAACCATAAAAATTCTTGACGGGTGAAATTCCCGTGCTATAATAACATGTATACACAAGTAAACAGGGGGTGAACCATGATAGAAAAAGAGAGTGGATTTCCTTATTATTTACAGATATATCAAAAGCTTAGGGAAAGAATCCTAATGAAAGAATATCTTCCAGGTCAGCCGATTCCTTCCGAGAATGAACTGGGTAAAGAGTTTGGAGTAACCAGGGCAACCGTAAGGAATGCGGTAAAGAAGCTTCAAAGTGAGGGACTGATTGCAACGGAAAAAGGAAAAGGCTCCTATGTTAATCAGCCAAAGATTGAGCAAAGCCTTTTTAAATTCTACAGCTTTGGAAGGGATCATGGTGAATTGAATAAGCATTCCATATTATTGGGAATTAAGGAGGGCAAGGATGTTGAAGCCCAAAGAGCGCTTGCCCTTTCCGATGACCAGCTTATAAAGCATATTACCCGTATCCGTATCCTTGATGGAGTTCCTGCAATTATAGAAAATTCCTACCTTCCATCGGAACTTGTCCCTGATATTGAGAACTACGATATGGAACAGCTTTCTATTTATGATTTATTGGAAAGTGCTTATGGGTGTCAGATATTAAAAGCGAAGGAGTTTCTGGATACTTGTGTGACGGATTATGATAGTTCCAAACTTTTGGAGGTGTCAGAAGGAATGCCTGTGTTTTTAGTTAAGAGAATTACTTATGATCAGAAAGGCAAACCCATTGAATTTCGAGTGTCAATGATAAGAAGTGATAAATTTACTTTCTCAGTAGAATTACAATTAAGATAAAAGGTGGTTAGAACATGATTTCCATAACAGTTGAGATATTACTTATTTCAGTATTTGCAGGCTTTCTAGGATCTCTGCTGGGACTTGGGGGAGGTATCATTATAACTCCTGCCCTTACACTTTATTTGGGCATAGATATCAAGTATGCCATAGGTGCTAGTATAGTATCTGTGATCGCCACTTCCAGCGGCTCAGCCATTGCATATTTAAAGGATAAGATAACCAATGTGAGAGCTGGAATGTTCCTGGAAATAGCAACTACTACTGGAGCGCTGACAGGAGCATTTCTTGCAGGGGTGATAAGCACGAAATATCTCTATTTGACCTTTGGGTTCTTGTTGCTATATTCCGCAGGGAATATGTTTAAAAAGAGAAATCAGGAGCTTCCTCAGGAATTCCCCTCCAATCCATTGGCGAATAAGTTAAAGCTGAACGGAAGCTACTGTGATAAAGCTCTTGCTAAACAAGTGGATTATCATGTGACAGGTATTTATAGTGGTTTTGGCATGATGTATGTTGCTGGTGTGATTTCTGGATTATTGGGAATCGGAAGCGGTATCTTTAAAGTAATGGCAATGGATTCCTTTATGAAACTTCCAATGAAGGTATCAACAGCGACCAGTAATTTTATGATAGGCGTTACGGCGGCTGCCAGTGCTGGAATCTATTTAAGCAGAGGAAGCATAGACCCTAAGATCGCCGGGCCAATAGCCCTTGGAGTTCTTCTTGGAGCGGCGGTGGGAACTAAGCTGATGCAGAGATTAAAAAGTACGACCCTCCGGATGATATTTATTCCGGTCTTACTGTATGTATCCATTGAGATGATTGTGAAAGGCGTTAGACTATGAGTAGGGATGCGACAGACAAGAAAAATATAGAAGATACAGAAATCTTAATTAGTAAAACTTTAAGAGTGGGAGTGGTCATAAGTGCGGCAATTATATGCTTTGGCCTTATTTTGTTTATCCTGACAGGAGAAAGCGGATACCCTGGAGAAACCTTTCCTACCTCTGTTCCTGAGATTCTTAAGGGCCTTGTTGTTTTAAAACCTTATGCGGTTATGTTAAGCGGTTTGCTTATTTTAATTTTGACTCCGGTGCTAAGAGTGGGGATATCCATTGTAACCTTTATAAAGGAAAAGGATTATATGTATGCGTCAATCACAGTGACTGTATTTGTGATCCTTGTCATTAGCCTTTTACTTGGAAAAGAGTAAGGAAAAAGGATATAATAATAAGCCGGACCCACCATGAGTGGTATCCGGCTTATTATTATATATCTAGACTGGAATACATATGTTCTATTGCATGAATCTGAGTCACCAGCATGTGATTGCATGGAGTGGAGATTCCGTATTCGTCTCCAAGACTGGCAACTACCCCGTTGATTCGATCGATCTCTGTAATCCTCTTATTCTGACGGTCCTGATACATACTAGCATATCCTTCGGCATCATTTTCACATACGCTCTGGACAATTTGGAGTGCAGCTTTTGGATCAAAAAAAGTACCGTCTGCTTCTGCCACCTTCACGCATTCATACACAATTTTTTGGCATAAATCCCATAGAAACGGATTGGTGTAAATGGTTCCAATCTGACATTGCATTAATGTACTTAAAGCATTGATTCCGCAATTGACCATAAGCTTTTGCCATAATACCTTTTGGATGTCTTCCATAATATTTACGGTTAAACCACTTTGCTCTAATGCATCTGCCACTTTTTTTACATCATTTAAAGAGGTATCACAAGGAAAGTCCGGACCTATATTTGTAGGACCGCAGCCGGAATGATAGAATTTGCCTAGTCCCATGGAAACACTATTGTGGCTGCTGGTGCCCACGATGATCCGCTCCTTTGGAACGAAATGTCCAATGTCCCGGTTGTTGCCTGCGCCGTTTTGCAGGGTCATGACAATGGTGTTCGGTCCCAGCAGGCTCATGTTTTCGTTCATTGCATCGTATGTATGAATTCCTTTTACAAATACAATTACAAGATCCTGGATACCGATTGGGACACCGCTTAAAACTGCTTTTACAGAGAAATGGGTCTCAGACCGGTCTTTTTCAATTTTAACGATTCCATCGGAATTTATTTTATCAACCTGTGGCTGATAGCTGTCTAATAATGTTACTTCGTGGATAGGGGCGAGATAGCTGGCATAGAGGCTGCCCATGGCGCCGGCCCCAAGAATTGCAATTTTCATTTAGTTCCTCCGGTTCTTGTTTGAAATACTAACCAATATTATCATGAATAATTATTGATATATAATACTAAATTATCAATGGTATCATGAATAATTTTCATGTATAATAGAATTAGAATCAATGGAAAACAATAGGTGAAAAAATGGATGTGAATAAATATATATTATTTGTACGTGCCGTTGAAACTGGCAATTTATCAAAGGCAGCAGCTCAGTTAAGCTATTCCCAGACTGCAGCAAGTCATATGATTTCTTCTATGGAAGAGGAGCTGGGAATCAAGGTCTTATACAGGGGGCGGGGCGGGGTGTCCCTGACAGAAGAAGGAGAACGGATTTATTCTCTGGCAAAAGAACTGTCTGAAAAGGAAGAGGCAATCCGGATTCTGGCAGGTGAAAAAAAGATTCATCATGGCAGAATCCGGATCGGAGTCATAACTAGCGTAGCGGTAAAGTGGATGCCTCAGATTATTATGGAATTTAGAAAACAATATCCTTATGTTGAGCTATTCTTAAATGATGCCATCAATTACGAAATTATGAAGGATTGGTTCTCTAAGGATGTGATCGACTGTGCCTTTACGGCTGAATCCAATGGAAAAGATAATGAGATACCTTTAGTAGAGGACCCATACTATGTAATTATGTCACCAGACCATCCCCTTGGGTCGTATGAGAAAATCACGCCCCAGTTGCTAAAGGGCGAGACTTTTGTTATACCAAGCGAGGGCACCAGTTACCAAGTGGGAAAGATTCTTAGACAGGCAAAAGGAAAACTCATGGAGCACAATGGATTTTTAAGTGATCAGGCCGCCATTGCTATGGTATGTGGTGGTTGCGGCATTAGCATCTTACCAAAGTTGGTTCTTGATTCCTATGGGGCTGAAGGTTATATTAGAAGAATTTTAGATCCAAATGTTTACCGCATCATATATTTTTGTATTTCTTCAAGAAAGATACGTCATCCCACCATCCGTGGATTTTCTTCCTTTGCAAGAGAGTGGATCGGAACCCATGCAGAAAATGTGATTAAATAATATGGTATTGACATATTTTACCTGAACCAATTAAAATAATTATAATTAGTAGGTAACAAGCAAACCATAACGAAACCAGACTTACGGGTGGATCTACACAAGGAGAGATGATATGGAATTAAGAAAATGTACGTTTGATGAGATACCGTTACTTGCAAGGTTAAATAAAGAGCTGTATGAAGATGAAAAGAATGATAACATACCTGGACTTGAACTTTTGGAAGAGCGGTTAAGAGCTTCTATGAAAGAAGGGTCCAGGGCGTATATATTTTTATATGAGGGAGAGGTTTCGGGTTATGCATTGGTGAAAACCCAAACGACACCGTACTATCTTTCTCATTTCTTTATTTGCAAACATATGAGAAGAAAGCATCTTGGTACAGTTGCCTTTCAAGAATTGATGAATGAATTGGATACGCAATCCATAGATCTTGACGTTTTTTCTTGGAATCAGAGAGGACAAGAATTCTGGAAGAGTCTTGGCTTTGAAGAAAGATGCATTATTATGAGAAAAAGCAGGTAGGGTTCCTATTCTCAATGAATAATTTGGTTTGGGATTAAGCATGATAAGAAAAGATAAACATTTGGTGTTTTACCAAGGAAATGGTGATATAAGAGTTTGAGAAAGGAGTTGTGGTTATGAGCGATAAAAAGTCAATGATCAGTGAATTTAAAGAGTTCATTTTACGTGGCAACGTGATAGATCTTGCAGTCGGTGTAATTATAGGAGCTGCGTTTCAATCAATAGTAAGTTCTTTAGTTAAGGATATTATATCCCCACTCATTGGAGTGATTACCGGAGGGGTAGATTTTAGTAATAAATTCCTGCTTCTTTATACTCCGGTTAATGGAGCCGATGTATCAACACTGGCAGCAGCAGGTGCACAGGGACCAGTGTTTGCATATGGTGCATTTATTACGTCTGTGATTAATTTTCTTATTATGGCAGTTGTAATCTTTATCATGGTAAGGTCCATCAATTCATTAAGAGGAAAGACTATGCAGGTGATGTCAACGAAGATGAAAGGGCAGTCAGGAGCGGCCTCTCAAACCCAATCAACCCCATCTTCAGAAGAAAAACAGTGCCCTAAATGCTATATGAAAATTCATATCAATGCGACCCGATGCCCATATTGCACCAGCCAATTGGATCAGGCGAATGCAAGCACTGAGCAAAATAACTAAGGAATACTACAAAAAAGATGATTTTTCCATATGAAAATCATCTTTTTTTCGTCTGTCCCATATGCAAATGATTACATATCTCCAGTTAGACGGGTTATTAATTTATTCACATCAATGGTGCCATATCCCCATATGTTATTTGGGTAAGTATAGGCAGGGTTTCGGCTTGCAGTTCTAATCAGCATAAGGCTGGCTTGTTCTCCTGTTACATAGGTAAAATTACCTTTTCCCTGGGTCCATTCAAATATCATTGCCAGGGATCCGGCTGCATAGGCAGCACCCGCACCTGTTCCGGTAAGTGTTCCATAAGCGCCTCCAGGAAGTGCGCATGAGATTTGATAACCGGGAGCAGCTACATCAGGCTTAACCAGACCGCTTTTCGTATATCCTCTGCTAGATTCATTTAATATATTTCCTGTTGTCTGATTAAAAGCAGTCACAGTAAGAGTATGCCAGGTGTTTCCAGGAGCTGTTATGGTGGTATCTGGGTTAGGGAGAAGGAAAAATGTATTGTCAGAAATCAAATTTCCAGCAGGTAACCAGGAGTGCATAGAAAATGGCTCATTATCAGTGCTTTGTACGTGAATATACCAGATTCCTGGAAGTGGATCTTTAAATCGTACTAATATAAGTTGATCACCAGTCCCTCGTTCAAATGCCATATTATTAATCCAGACAATGCTGTTGCTTAATTTTAAATCGAATTGTTCACAGGCATAAAAGGAAGGATGGATCAGTGAGATGGTTTCCCCGTTAGGAGAGGTCACTTCCACGGCAAGCCGTCCAGGTAGGATCGGCCATATTTCCATGGAAAATAATCGATCTTCAGATCCCACATTTATTTGGAAATCCTTTGTGTAAGGAGAATAATTGCTTATGCCGTGATAGTGCCGATTGCTGTTTCCTTCATTTCCAGCAGATACGGCTACGCTGATATCTGGGATGCGATTAATACTCTCCAGATAAAGGCTTAATATTCCACGACCGTCATGGCTTCCCTGGCTGCTTCCAAGGGCAATGCAGATGACAAGTGGTCGTTTTAGCCTTTGAGCAACGGAAATCAGATATCGAATGCCTAGTACAATGTCGGTTTCCTGGTAACAAAGTTTGTCATCAGGAACGCAGAAGATCATTTTAAGATTTTGTTTGGCTTCTTTTAGCTTTACAACAATCAATTCCGAATTGGGTACGACTCCACTAAAGGAACGGTCCTGAGTGGGTGATCCCGCGGCAATACTAGCTATGGCAGTTCCGTGCCCATTAGGATCTGTTGAAGGGACGATGGCTATGGGATTCGTAGAGTGCAGAGCACTATTAATTAATACCTTTGTATATTCTGTTCCAAAGGTAAAGCTTTCTGGAGGGACGCCGTCTTGCTGGGTCTGATCCCATAACGATATAATACGCGTGGTTTTATCGCGATTCATGAATGCGGGATGCTGATAGTCTATACCAGTATCAACAATACCCACCAAAACTCCCTGACCATACAAACTAGGGGTTGTCGTTTGCTGGGTATAACACATTGTTTCGGGAACATTACTGATTTTGGAGGTGGGAGTAAATAGGGCTGGGAACAGGTAATATGGATATACTCCCAAATCACAAGGCTGTTTGTCGCTTTTCGAGGTGTGAAGCAGAGAAAAATCATTATTTAACCAAGTGATGTTATCACCACTGCTAAACTGTGGAATCAATGTATTGCTGATTACTAGGTCGTAATAATTATTATCTAGTATTTTTTCCATCACTTCGGCCCTCCTGCTTCTATGTATAAGCATATAATATATTTTATGCGGTACATATGGTGTTATGAGTATAATTCTTGCATTCATAATAGAAGCTGGTGAGCATAAAATATATCATATGTGCCATAGTGGCAGATGGGAGGCCTGATTATGGAAAAAATAGTGGATGATAACTATTATGATTTGATTATCAGCAATGTTATGATTCCATACTATGACACTGGAGACAATATTACAAATATGAATTTAAGGCATTCCCTGGCACATATTCCGATTGAGTCTCGAACTCCATGTAATTTGGGAACGTATCCATACAACGCATTTCCTTCTTTGCTTACCTTAAGCTCTACCGTCAGCCTTGAAAAATCAGGAATTGGAACGGTGCAAAGAAATCCATATCTAGCGTTGTTTGGCAGAGGAATCATCGTTGCGGTCATTGACACAGGAATTGACTATCGGCATCAGGCATTTTTATATAATGATGGAACTACCCGTATTCTTTCGTTATGGGATCAGACCATACAAGAAGGCCCGCCGCCGGAAGGTTTTACCTATGGCACAGAGTATACAAGAGAGCATATTAATGTAGCCCTCAGATCCGAGGACCCCTTATCTATAGTTCCATCAGTCGATACCAATGGCCATGGGACAGCAATAGCCAGCGTAATCGCGGGAAAACCAAACCCAGATCAATCTTTTAGTGGAGTCGTGCCAGAATCTGATTTGTTGGTTGTAAAATTAAAGACTGCAAAAAATAATTTGAAAAATATATTCTTCGCACCAGAGGACAGAGAGTGCTATCAAGAGTCTGATTTAATCATTGGTATCAATTATGTGATATCAGTGGCAATTCGATTGAATCGTCCTGTAGCAATCTGTGTCGCTATGGGAACAAATCAATCCAGTCATGACGGAAGAGGCGCCACAAGCTATTATACAAATTATCTGGCTCAACAGCCTCAGACAGGAATCACGATTACCACTGGCAATGAAGCCAACAAACGCAGGCACTATTTTAAGAATACTACAACTCAACCCTACTCCGATGTATTTGAGTTAAATGTGAACGAAAATGACAAGCTGTTCGCCATTGAACTTTGGCCCTTTGCCCCAGCAAGATTGTCCATTCAGATCACTGCGCCCAATCAGGAGACAACTGGAGTGGTATTACCTGCTTTAGGAGAATGCAGAGAATTTCTCTTTCAAGCGGAGCAAAGCGGAGTCTGGATTAATAATTATATTTTTGAAGAAGAAACAGGAGATCAGCTCATATTAATGAGATTTCAAAATCCGGTTCAAGGTGTATGGACCATACGTGTGGAAAACCTTGATAGTGAGGCCTTTTCCTTTCATGCGTGGCTTCCGTCTGGAAGTTTGATTTCGGAAGAAACCTTTTTCGTTAATTCAAATCCGGATACTACAATCACTTCCCCGGGAAATGCCACATATCCTTTGACAGTAACGGCATACAATCAGTTTAATGACAGCATATTACCAGAATCGGGAAGGGGATATACAAGAACCGGGTATATCAAGCCAGATATAGCGGCCCCAGGCTTTGAACTTACCTGCGCAGTTCCTGGAAATGGTTATGGAAGCATAACTGGAAGTGGCTGTGCGGCAGCACAAGCAGCCGGTATTGTTGCAATGGTCTTTGAATGGGCGGTTCCAAGAGGGAATTATACCAATATAACAGGAAATGATGTAAACCGTCTTATTATAAGAGGAGCTCAAAGAAACAGTGCATTTACCTATCCCAATAATATTTGGGGGTACGGACAGATCCAGGTGAACAGCTTGTTTGAAGGGCTTGCTAACATTTGAAGATGTAAATTAAGGACATACCGTAAAACATATAATAAAATTTATATTTTTTTGAATAATTTTTCAGAAATGGCCAATAATAAAATTATACCAAAGATGAGTGAATACTTATCCTCCCCTTTTTAATGAGAGAAGTCAAAAACCTTAGTGTTTATATGACTTCTCTCGTTTTTTGTTTTTTAAAACATAGCCAAAAGTGTTGCCCAAGTGTTGCCCCAAAAGAAATTAAAAAATAACTTACTTCAATGATGTCGCTTCTTGATTTTTAGTTATATGTTTGATATATTTAAATTGTACGTATAATAGCACTATATAAATTATAGTAAGGAGGCAGTATATCATGCCAAGAGGAGTCCGTAGATCCCCAATCGAAAGATTACAAGATGAAATTAAAAATACACAAGATGCAATAGAACAATATAAAACCGCAATTAAAACGCAACAAGAAAAATTGAAACAGTTACAAGATGAGATTAAGATCGAAGAGTTTAAGGAAGTGTCAAACTTACTTGAAGAGAAAAACATGACTATCTCAGAATTAAAAGAATTACTTATCTCCAAAGACGTAGAATAATTAACAGACCAGAGTCTCACTTGAGATTACTGGTCTGTTTTTTTGCGAGAACATATGTTTGCAGTTCGGTTTGGGATATGATATAATTAATATCACCAGTAGGAAGGGGCGAGATATCAAATGCAAGAGATTACGGAGAAACAACGACACGTCTATGATTGTATTAAGGAGTCTATTAAAACCTATGGGTATCCTCCTACAGTGCGCGAATTATCAAGCAAGCTTGGAATTTCTAGTAGCGCAACTCAAGCTCGTCTTCAGAAATTGGAGGAAGCGGGATATCTTAAACGTGACCCCACAAAACCAAGAACGCTTGAAATTGTTAACGATGATACAAAGGTTGTTGAAGTTATAAATATCCCTATACTAGAAGACACAAGAGGCGATTTCCTTTTCTCTAATATAAAGGGATATCTACCAATTCCGACTAATATTGTTAATTATAAAGAGAGTTTTCTTTTTAGAGTAAAAGATAATAGTATGATTAATGCCCATATATTAGATGGTGACATGATTATTGTTAATATTGAATCCACAGCAGAAGATGGAGATATAGTAATAGCATTGATAGATGATACTATTACGGTAAAACGTTTTTATAAAGAAAATGACCATTATCGTTTACAATCGGAAAACGACTTCATGGAACCGATTATTACAGATCATGTGAAAATAATAGGTAAGGTAATTGGAGTATTTAGATTAGGAATAGATTAAATAGGAGCCGCTATGGTATTTTACATTAATAAGCAAGCAATAGAGATCAAATCACGTTTCGAAAATGCACCATTAACGTCAACTAATGAGTGTTGTTGTGCAGTAGGAATTCTAGCAAAGATATATGGATTGTCGGTACCTAATAGATTTGAAACCATAGAAGAAATGCGACGAGACATACACGGTAAAATAGATGGTAGACCTGTGCCTTCTGAATATGCTGCTAAAGTTATAAAGATGCTTGATGACTACTTTAAGCCAGGAATTATAACAGATGAATTATACGAGCTATTAAAATATGCATATGACGAACAAATCGGAATGGGGCCAGCAAATAAAACTCATAAAAGATAAACAAGGAAGCCAATGTGCTTCCTTTAATTTCCACTACTAATCGAACATACATTCGAATATAATGTAGTAGAGGTGATAATAATATGAGAAGAGTAATTTTTCACATAGACGCGAATTCGGCATTCCTAAGTTGGGAGGCAGTATACCGACTCCATCATTTAGGTGGCAAATTGGATTTAAGAGAAATACTATCTGCGGTTGGAGGAGATATGTCAAAAAGACATGGTATAATACTTGCAAAGAGCATACCAGCAAAAAAGTTTAATATTCAAACAGGAGAGCCAGTAGTTGACGCTCTAAGAAAATGTCCGCAATTAACAATAGTTCCTCCCAACTACAATCTTTATCAAAAATCCTCGGAAGCATTTGTACAAATTTTAAAAGAGTATAGTCCAGAAGTTGAGCAGTACTCCATTGATGAATGTTTCGTCGACATGACCAGTACGGTTTCATTATTTGGAGAACCGGAAGCTGTGGCTAACATAATACGAGAACGTGTATATAGTGAGTTGGGCTTTACAGTAAACGTAGGAGTATCGTCAAGTAAGGTACTTGCTAAAATGGCGTCAGATTTTAAGAAGCCTAATCTAGTACATACATTGTGGCCCAACGAGATAGCTGATAAAATGTGGACTTTACCTGTATCTGATCTATTTTTTGTTGGTAGGGCAACTAACAACAAACTTCGAAATATTGGTATCAAGACAATTGGTGAACTGGCTCAAATGGATTTGTCAATTCTAAAATCTCATTTTGGTAAACATGGAGAGGTTATATGGTCATTTGCTAATGGAATAGACTTTTCTGCTGTAGAACCAGTTCCGCCTCCTAATAAGGGATATGGAAACAGCACTACTATAGCCTTTGATGTGACCGATCCCAATACGGCTAAATTGGTATTATTGTCCCTGGCGGAGACAGTATCAGCAAGATTACGTGCGGATGACGTGAAGATTGGAGTTATATCTGTAGGAGTCAGGGACAACAATCTGGAATATTACAGTCACCAGAAAACACTATTAGCGCCAACAAACATAACAACAGAGATATATCAATCAGCCTGTGAAGTGTTTGATGAAATGTGGAATAAGATACCTATACGACATCTGGGTATACACACGAGTCATGTAACCAATGAGGATTTTAGGCAGTTAAATTTATTTGATGTTATTGACTATAAGAAATTACAGGATATGGATAAAGCAGTCGACGAGATTAGAAAACGATTTGGATTAGATTCTGTAAAACGTGCAAGCTTCATAAAAACGGGGTCAATTGACCACATGAATGGTGGTATAAGTAGAGAAAAGAGAACTGTAGATTATAGTAAGCAAATTGTATCATAGGAGTATAATTCATGGGTAGTTTTGGTATAGGTATTAATGTAAAGGATATAGACAGCGGAACAATTAGTGGGAAAATTCATGATATTGCCTGTAAGACATGGTTTACTTCTAATTGTAATCCAATACCTTTAAGCTTCAAGTACGAAGCAGAAGATGGAATAATACAAAGCGTTACAAATTTGACTATTAAAACTACAGATGATAAAAGATATGCTGGTGTTGCTTCAAAAGAATATAAGTGTGAAGCTATTTTAGATGGAATAATTCATGAATTTAAACTTATATTCTACATGGAAGCTTGTAAATGGGTCATGGTATTGTAACTGGTATAATTATAACGTTGCATCGCCATAATAATTGCTAATAATAGCAAGTGAGGTGAACGTTATGGCATTAGCTCATAAGAGCGCTATATCAATCAATGTATTATACGCTCCAGTGGAACTGTATAAAACAACAAGGGATACTAGTATATCATTTAATCAGATCTGTAAAGATACACACGAACGCGTTAAATATACGAAGATATGTCCGTCATGTAACAAAGAAGTAACAAACGATGATTTAGTTAAGGGTTATGAATACGAAAAAGGAAAATATATTACCTTTGTGCAAGATGAGCTTGATAGACTTAAATCACAGAAAGATAAAACGCTGCACATTGAATCTTTTGCTAAAATGAGTGAGATAGATCCGATATACTACGATCAAAACTATTATATAATACCTGCTCCGGGCGCTGAGAAGGCATATGAACTTATTAGGCAAACGATGTTATCTGAAAAGAAAGTTGCAATAGCTAAGACCGTGTTGACCAATAAAGAAGAGTTGCTTGTTCTATATCCAACGAAAGAAGTACTCATAGGCAAAATGTTGTTTTACCAGGAAGAGATCCAGCCAATTCCGAAGACTGCGCAGAAAGTAGCTCTATCTAAGCAAGAATTAGATTTGACGAAAACCCTAATCAACACAATGACTAAAAAGTTTGATATATCAGAATTTTACGATGAATACCAACAAAAGTTACGCGCGGGAATAGCAGCTAAGATAGCAGGTAAAGAGATAATCAGTGTCAATGAACATGTTAATACTAACATAAACATTGACATAGAGACTCTTCAGTTAGCGATCCAACAGGCAAAGCAGAACAAGAGTGGGAATGCATAGTGGATATTTTTGATACTAAGGGTATTAAGCCTATGCTTATCTCTGAGAGAGTTGAGCCTTACGATGATGAGGATTCTATCTTCGAATTTAAGGTTGATGGGAACCGGGGGCTGTCTTATAACGATAAATATTCATCTGACTTTCGGAACAAAAGAGATATAAAAATAGCGCCGAGGTTCCCGGAACTACAGTCTATATTTAAAAATTGTAGACAAAAATGTATTTTAGATGGAGAAATAAATGTTTTGGTTGATGGCAAGCCTAATTTTTATGAGGTTCAAAGGCGAGCCACTATGACAGATCCTTTTAAAATCGAGCTGGCTTATAAAAAGCATCCGGCCAACTTTGTTGCATTTGACATTATATATTTTAAAGACAAATCTGTTGTCGAACTACCATTAATAGAACGCAAGAAGTTATTGTCAGATGTAGTATCAGAATGCGAGGCAATATCGGTATCTAAGTATATAGATACTAATGGTATGGCTCTGTTTAATTTAGCTAAAAAGCATGAACTTGAAGGTGTTGTTGGGAAGAAAAAGTTAAGCCAGTATTGGTTTGGAAGAGAAACTAAAGAATGGAATAAGATAAAGGTTGTCAAAGATGACGACTATATATGTGTGGGATTTTTCCCACCAAGTGATAATAATATGAGCATTTTAATTTTAGCTAAATATGACTCGTTAAATGATATTAGAATTATGAGCCGGGTGTCTTTAGGGGTGAGTTTGTCAAAGCTTCTAAAAGGCGGAATAAAGGTTTCTAACCATCCTCCTGTGAACACATCTGGGTATGATGGAGTAGTATGGGTGGAACCATTTGTTTGTACTGTGGAATATATGCCTTCTGATAAAACAGGATTAAGACAAGCGACATTTAAAGGAATAAGAGATGATAAATCTCCAGAAGAATGCAAATTGTAAAAGTACAATATGTAGTGAGAACTCAAATGAAATAATGCTATATATAGCGGATAAATGCCAATGAAAGAGCAATTTCATGTGGTAAAAGATAGGGAATAGAAGAGTGTTATACTCAACTATTCCCTATAATATTTTTACGCTTCAATGCCCTTAGTAGCTAGAATTTCTTTAACTTCTTCTTTAATTCTCTCAGGCACTTGTTCAAATGTCTTATATGTAATGCCTGTCTTTAAGCTTGCTTCAATTAAGTCTGCGTAAACATAAGAAATAGGTGTTGTCATTATTTGTTTCCCTCCATTTTTTCATATAAATCAGCTATGATCTGCTGTAGTGTTAAAATTTTTTCTTCAAGTGATATTTTGCTTTCATATGATTCTGTTATTACAAGCTGTGATTGGACTAATTTTGACTGAAGTTCAGCAATATTGTCTTTTTCAGTGGGGATATACTCTACTTCTTCCAAGGTTCCATCTTCTAAATTACGATAAAATATTCCATTCTCATATTTATCTCCAATTGAAGAAGAGTATCTGGTAGTTTCTATCGAAAAAGCCTTATCTCCGTAAGATGCTCTTGCCAGTTGATTAGCTAATTCATAATTTTCACAAATAAAAACATTTTTAACTTCACTTTCATATATTAAAGCAAATTTTATTTCTTGCATATTTCACCTCTTTATATTTATGCTATATATCTTATAATACAAATTCCAGAACCACCTGCTCCACTGCCTGCGGAAACAAATCCATTTCTTCCTCCACCAGAGCCACCTCCAGAGTTTGGGGTTCCTGCTTCTCCTATGTTGCCCACTCCAGCTACTCCACCACCTCTTCCACCACCATAATTTCCTCCTGCACCACCAACACCGTCATATCCTGCCCCAGATCTAGCAATAGCCCCACCACCTCCACCGCCACCTGAATATATAGTTCCATTATATTCCATAAATGCAGTGGTGGTAAATCCTTGTCCTATTCCTCCGGCTCCTGCCAAATCTCCAGAATTGTGTCCTGACGCTCCATTACCGCCATTACCACCATTAGAGCCTCCATATCCTCCATTAGCTCCTTCTCCAGTCCAGTAGTTTCCTGATGATGCTGCGCCTCCACCACCTGAACCACCTTTACCCCCGTACCAACCACCACCTTCACCACCGTTGGCAACAACTAACGTTCCTCCAAAAGTAGTTTTATTTCCATCTTCTCCATACCAAGAATTATCTGGTCTAGCTGATCCACCAGATCCAATTATAACAGAATATGAGGCATTTGGAGTTATTTGTAAATTCTTAATAGTAGTAGTATATCCACCACCACCTGCGCCTCCCGAGTCATCGTTACCCGCCCCTCCTCCTGCGCCAGATGCACCTCCACCAACACAAAACACATCAATATAGCTTATATTTGATTGAGCCGTCCACGTCATACTTGTAGTTATAACTTGAGTTACCTGTCGTATTATTGTATTTGCAATTCTGGTAGTTCCAGATAGCCATTCTTCCCCATTTACTGTGCAATAACTAAATACTCTAAAATAATATGTAACATTTACTCCAAATCCACCAAGAACAACACTGGATACTCCACCCCCAGATGTATTGTTTCCAAAGCCTTTATAATTTCTTGTTCCGTCATTTATATTTGCAGGATAGCCCCCTGCTTTTCCGACAATTATTACTCCTGAAAATGGACCATTTTGTGGATTCTGCCATGTAAATATAATTTGTGACGCAGAATAAGGGGCACAATTAAAAGACAATATACTTTGTAAGTTCATCGTTCCTGTAATTTTATTTCCGTTTGTCCAAAATGTTTCACCATTTAAAACATGAGAGGGTATTGCCGTACCAGAAGTCTGACTGGCTAGACTATTAGCAATTACGGTAAAATCTTGTGCGTGATAACCTTTTTTAATATAAAAAGAACCACCTGCATTCAAACTTTGATTTGCAGTGGTTTTATTATCTGGCATTGTACCAATACCTATTTCGTCATCAGTATCAGCACCTACATATGTCTTTCCGTTTAATACGTATTCCTTTGTAACAGAAACTTCATCGGAACCGATTCCGCCTCCTCCGGATACGTTTGTTACACCGCACTTAGCCATCTTTTCTTACCACCTCGATTTCTCTAATTGTTAACTCCCTTTTCGGAAGCTTGTTTGCTTTTAAGACTACATTTCCAGCCCCTGTATTTTCTTTTACAACGATGAAGGCTTTAGCTGCAAATAACATGCTATCAGAGTTAAAATAGACATTTATCCTATCGTTTGCCAAAATCTTATCTGAAGAATATGTAAATCTTAAATTGCTATCCCATGCACTGAGTGGAATAATTACATTGGTATCTATTGTCACTCCGGTTAAATAGTCTGTTTTTAGAGCAGAGTATGCATTTGTTCTTTTGTCTTCGTCAGTTGCCAAATCATTAATACCGACGGTATTTTGAGCAACAGTATGAACCATTGCGTCGACTTCTTCCATAAAAAACTTTTGGGTTGCCTTGACTCCATCTAAAAGCACATTAAACTTTTCAGCATTAAATAGTGATTTCATTAAGTTGGGGTATTGTTCTTTCAGCTCGATCATCTTATCTGTATCATTATTGAGCCACGCCTCATTATATTGATCTATAATGGGACGAAGAGTAGAAGATGCGTCCTGCATGTTTGGAAGATCACATATTGTTTCTGGAAATTTACTATTTGGATATTCTGAATAACTCACTTAAGCAACTCCTTTCATTTGTTTTTTCGATTATATACATAGGAAAAACTCTCTAAGAATCTGTAGAGAGTTAATGACATAGTTCCGTTTCCAGTTGACCAACTTAGGTTCTTTACAATGTATTGGTTGGTCAAGTTATTATACTTGGTAGTATATTCGATTTTTGTATTTACTTCTAGCCATGGTATGACCAACGTAGTTAAACTTATAGTGTCCATCATGGCTGTCGATTTATAAGTAAGATATTCAGCTTGGTTGTAACAAGCGGCATTATCACTTAGATTGGAATAGTCTAATGATTGAGATATCTCGTAACCCAGATTGGTCGTTGAAAATGGACAATCAACGGATTCCTCTACATACTTTCCATAGCATTGAAATTGGCCTAATAAAAATAATGCATTATGACTAGGAGATATTCTTCTATAGCGGAATACATAGATATTATCTCTTTTCAATGCGCCGGCTTCTAATGGTTTTCCATCTCCATCATAAATAGGTATAGTAGGAGAGTAGTTATTTATTGTAAAGTTAGGTGCAAGTGCATTATCTACACCTACCTTAAATGCTAACTGTGTCAGATTGTCAATACTATCCCAAGACGTATACATATTAAGAGTTATTTGGTATGTATTATCGGTATATAAAGAGGTTTCTGAATATCTGTCATCACTTTCCAGTTCCAGTACTTTTCCCCATATCTCAGTCACGTTATAAATACCATCAAATTTACTATCTGCGCTCTCATTTACGACAATATCCTGCATAATCGTATTATTGAGAACTACTGGATCTTCCAGACAAGTAGGAATTTTTCTCCAGATGAAAGTGCCATCTACATCAAAGTAAAATTCCCAAGAGTCATATAAGTCTCTGATTTTTGTCCAGATATCTGCGTATGTGCTTCCGGTTGCAAAGGTTAAGTCATAGGGAATGGGTTTTCCAATGTCCTCTATAATATATCTATCAATTCCTGCATCTTTAAGTATTGCAATAACTGACGAGCGTATGTCTTCTCCCGCAGGTATAGTGAGATTTTGGATAGCATAGCTAGGGGAATTGTTAGAGGAACCATACCCATGAATCTGTCCTCTAAGGGTTCCATCGTATAAAGCCATAAGATCCGCACATGAGACGGATAATTTCTTCTCTGTATTAGAAAAAGAGTACTTCATGCTGACATAACAGAATACCCCCAATTCATACCAAATTATTTCATTCGTTCGTAATGATTTTAATCCGTAAAATACTTTAAGACGTTTGTCCATCCATATCTTTTTATCTTTTCCAATAATAAAAGAAGAATTTAAAACAACAAGATCAAAATTATATCTTCGACGCACTATAGATTCATTGTCTTGCTCGTAATTGTCATTTATAATATGGCCTTCCAAAGAATCTAAAATTTTAAAGTTCGAGTCCATCAGTTCTACTTTTAAAAACGTCTCTAGTGTTCCCTGCCTTAATAGTGCTAAATCGGTTTGTAATACTTCGTGTCCCATTTGTTGCCCCTACCTATCTAAATCAGTGTCGATAAATCCATTATCATATAAATCGCCATTACTATAAGCATCTCCGCATTCTGCTACGCTAAATTTTGTTGTAACGTGCTCGTAAAAATCTGATTCTTCGCTTATTTCATCACTTGTGATGCCTACCATATAGACATTTCCAAGAAAATCTTTTAAAATTTTTGTGTTGCCGTTTGTTAGAAAATCATATACAGTATTGCGATATTTCCATGAGGCGCTCTTTTCCCATAAACCATTTTTTAATTCAATGAAACAGCATGATAAATCACCTGTAAAATAATTGATTTTACCGCCTTTAATTATTACGGGTTTCGCCCTACCCTGTAATTCTACTAAAGACGTTCGATGTATCATTTTTCTATTGAAATTAGTGTCTAGTATCATGGGGTAGGAAATATTCTTTTCGCAAATAAAATAAGAGTCAAACTTTGACTCTACCTCATTTATGATATAATCACCTTCACCACCTGAAATGATTGGGACGTAAGCATATTCTATAGAGCCAATGGGTTCAAAATAATCCATTATTTCTATGGCGAAATCGTCGTTGTTTACAATTTGCTTTTCAAATATCGTCCTGAATTTTGAATCATTTTTCAATCTACGTTTTATACGTACAGATTCTACAATACTTTCAGTAAAATTTACATTGCCGCCGTATAGGTTATTTTGGAATAAAGAGTGTAGTCGTGTTTCAAACTCCCATCTAGACGGTATAGTCCCATCAAAATCATCTATTTCTATCATATCGTTAGAAGCGTATATTTCATCAAAAATAGCATTCTCAATACTCAGAATTTCTACAACTTCGGGAGACACTGGCGAAGAAGATAATGCACCAACGCTCCCAGTAAAACAACCTCCTAAAAACATAAAATCACCGCCTTACTTTTTATTAACGTGAATAACTTTAAGATCGTAATAGTTTCCAGTACGATTAACACATAAAGCAAACTGTTGAAACTCATTTGGGATTTCAATGTAATTACTAAAAAGTATGTATTTAACCCCACATGAATTTGCATTTAACTCAAATAATGCCTTATGCCCATCAGAGTCTGAAAAGCTACCTTTTCGATAATAAATGCCTACGGTGAAATTTTTACCATCTTCTAAATGAATAATTCTGTTATTTTGTTTAGGTTCATAAAAAACAAATACTTTAGTAAAATCACCCTCTGTTTTAAAACCGACATCATAAGTAACTTTATTATCTCTTAGATCTACATACTCATTATCAATAAATATTACATCTTTGTCAGGTATACCTACTGTTGAAACAATATTGCTCTTTATTTCTATAGAACCATGTTCTGATTTATTGTTCAGTTCTAGTGGACTAAAAATTTGAGCAATTTGATAGGAGACAGTTAATAGAATATAACCCGTATCTAAAATCATGTTGTGTAATGTTTTACCAGTAGCTCTTATGTAATATTGCTTTGCGTTTTCGAGACCCGTAATGGTATATGACATATCTGAAATGTCGTAAATATTCCCGGACGATTGTAATTCTGTTTTTTGATAGGTGTATAGTGTTATGCGAAATGAGTTTAGAGATTCATTTTCTACTTGATGATAATTAAGTCCAACTTTACAAGTGGAGGATTTTAAAATATCACTATCCTCTACAGTTATTTTAAAGATGGGAGAGGATAGACAGTAAAATGGTGTACCTATCCCCTGTACACTTGATTCAATATTATTTACGTCAAAAACTGTTATATAAGCTATATAGTATCCGCCATTTAATAAGTCGGAATTTTTAGGAACAACGAAAGATTGCTTCATTGATTCAACAATTTGGTCATATATAGTCTCACCTGAAGCATTTTCTTTAATAATACATCGGACTTTATAAACCTGATTACCTTGCCAAGTAAATTTAATTTCGGTTCCTATAGATGAATCAAATGGTTCAATATTATGAATTATTGCATACATTGTTTTCTCCTTATACTAAATTTGTTGGTGTAAATATTACAAGGAGCGTTGCCGAATACAAACCACCTAAACCATAATCGTTATGATTAAACCACCTTACTCTAAATTCAATACCGTTAATCTTAGTAATATCAATTGTGACGTTAGGTGCATTGCAACCAATAGGTATAAATATAGCATTATCACCTATTCCACTAATATTACAAATGTATGATTCTTCAGTATAATCTCTGGGTTCAATAATATCTAAATCATCGTCTACTGTAAACATTTCAAATTTCTTGAAATAGTTATTAGATATGCTTTTTGTATAATAACGGGAATCGTGATCTTTGGAATCTGCCTTTTTATGTAAGTCAAACACCGAAGATGAAACCTTATCGTTTAAAGCCGTTTGTTGCTTAATTGAAATAGGTTTATCTTGATCTGATGTATTGTTAACTTTCTCTAAGCCAATATTTTCAGCAGTAATATTAACATTTCCAGTTCTATAAGTTGTTTCTGAATTTCCTTTTACTCCAATAACACCTGAAGTAGGTAAGCCATCTTTTTGGTAACTGTAAGATTGTATATACAACTCATTCCAATCGTTACCTGGAGCACATACCCAGACCATATCATTAACATTAATGCTCCCATCGCACTTTACAGTGTATTCTTTACCTTTGTATAATACTTTACATCTTTTGCTTGATAAATTATCAATAACCTTAGCACGAAATGTTTTGTCATACTTTAAGGAGTCTGCTTTTATGCTGAATAAATAGTTAAGATCCTCCGCGATTTTTTTATATACGTCTTGAAAATTCAAATGTTTATTTTCTCCTCTTAAAAGGGACTCATACAGAGTCCCATAATTTAACGTTTACCTAGCTGCTGTATTATAGCGCTTTTTAAACCTCCATTTAATATACCATCTGCTAATCCTTCGGTATCGTTACATTCTTGTATGTTAATGTTGCCAAACTTAAATTCTTGAGTAGTTAAATTTGAACGATTTGATGAGAGAGAAGAGTAGTCCATTTTAGACGGAGTAAAGTTCCAAGCAGTTACTAAATTTTTAAGTAACATATCTTGTTGTTCCGGGTTAAACACAGCTTCGTTCTTATGAAGGATAGCAGAGATTTCATCTTGTTCCATGTTTTTTAATCCAAGTAGCTTTAGTTTTGTTTCGCGGTCAGAGGTGGAAGATGTACCGACCAATCCATTCTCTATGCCTTTTTTATAAGCTTTGACACCTGGGCCACTATTTACATACCCTGAACTACCTTTACCAAATGGGGCTCCACTATCGTCATCTTCGTCGTCATCACCGTCACTAGCATTTTCTAGATTATCCCGTACCTCTTCCAGAACATCAAGCATAGACGCTACATTGTCTGTAAGTTGCTGCCAGCTTGAAGTGTACTCAGAGATAAGTCCAGCATTTTGATTATATTGTTTAAATGAGTCTATAAGTTCAGTAGCTGTATTAGCGAGTCCTTGTTTTATTCCAGAGAGAACATTTTCTGCATTGGCAGCCGTACCATTCATTGCACCTAGATAGTCATATATATTCTGAATATTACCTTCAGCAGACATAGTTTGGTTCATTTGAGCTAATAAATTATTTATTCCAGTTAAAGCCTGATCGTAGGAGAGAGTACCTTCCTTATATGAGTTAATGTAATCTTCCAATAGAGAATAAATATTATTGGTAGTATTAATCTGCTCTTGATATTGCCTTAATTGCTCAGCGGTATTTGCGTACATGCCAGAGAAATTATTAAATAACTCCACATCTTTTCCAGATAAAACTTTATCCTTCCAACCAACTCCAAGCAAATCATTTGCTTTTGCTTCATTCTGAGCCTGAGTAATCTTTTCGCTGATTTCAGACCATTTGTCAGATATTTTCTGCAATGAGTCTATCTGATCTTGGTACTTTTCATTTAATCCATCAAGAGTTTCTTGTAAATCGTCAATTTGAGTTTGGATCTTATCAGTTTCCATATCAAATTTTGCGCCTTGAACTGCTTCCTGGGCGTCACGGAGCTTATCTGCATTTTGTTCATATACAACCTGACCGTTGCGGATGACTTTTTCAGTTGCTTGCTGATTAGCTTTTTGGAGATCATAAAGGGCTTGCTCATATTTTTGCTGTAATTGTAGCTCTTTATTTTGCTTATTCATCAAGTCCAGCTTATCTTGCAAAGCTTTCTTTTGAGCATCATATTCCTCATTCACAGCATCTTTTTGCTCGTTAATGGTTTTGATCTGTTCAGTAATAGCTCCAGTTACAGCACTAATAGCAGTATCGTATTCGCTCTTTACGCCAGTAAGCCCGTCAGCAACCTTTTGCAACTCAGATGTATAATTGTTGATATTCTCAAGTGGCATTTTTAATAGTTCTTCGTTCCACTTTTTAAGATTTTGCACCATAGAAGACATCTCAGAATTAACCGACTGCAACTGACTGTATAATTCATTCCAGCGAGTAGAGCCTTCCTTTTGTTCGTCCATTACATTTTTAATCTCGGAAGCCAAATCCTGATACTGGTCAATAGTAGTAGCACCGTTAGAAATCAGAGTTTGGTAATAATCTGCATTAAGTTTGCCCCCTGTAGCAGAAGCCACATTTCCCCAATTTTCAATTGCCGAGGAGATATCCTTGTACATTGAAACTATCGTATTCAGATTATCAATAGGCATTTGCTCCAATGCTTGATTGCATTCTTCTTGTTCAAGTTCCAGCCCTTGAATTTCATTTTTTGCAGCTTTAACTTTCGCCTGTAATTCTTTATAATCTTTCGATTTAACAGAGACGTTTGCAGCTCTAAGATCAGCCATTTCAGATTCCCATTCAGCAATATTTAGTTGGTTGCCAGAAATTAAACCCTTATTATTATTTTTTTGTCGTTGGTAGAAATCTGCATCAATAATTTCTCCGCGCGCTTCCATTAAATCCATTTGAGATTTGATTATCTTATTGGACTGTTCTAATTTTTCGTTCTCAATGTCGATTGCGCTGATTCTGTTATCGTGAATTTTCTTGATGGTTTGAATCTGTTTTTCTCTACCTTCTTCTAATTGCTTTTCTGAAGATTTTAGTTTCTCGTTAGCGTCTATAGCAGTTTGGACTTTTTTTGCTAAATCACTAGGCAAGGATTCAATTTCCACTCCACCATTTTCAATTTTATCTTTGTATTCAGGAACAGCTTTTAGAGCATCTGCGTAAGCCTTCGCATATGCATTGACTTCTTGCTGATATTGTGGAAGCAATGTTTCAGTCTGCATCTTAAGCATACCTTGCAGTGCATTTTCTTTTGATGAACTAGGTGCTCCAGATTGAATCATTGTATACAATTCGCCCAGGCTCAAACCTGCTTTATCGGCATAACTTTGTAATTGAGATAATCCATCAATTGTATTACCAAGTCCATTATCGAAAATAGACTTTGCATTATCAAATTGGTCTTGTGTTAATCCAAGGAATGCAACGGTATCTTTAGTTGCTAGCTCCTCTAGTTTTGCATACTCATCTTGTAATACTTTGGTTCCACGAGCAATCCAGTCAATATCATTTTTTGTTTCATCTTTTTTCTTTTTATCGGAACCGGCTTTATTGGTTTTATTGGCACCATTATAGTTTGCGTTTGCGCCTTTACCCTGATAATTCTTTGATTTATTTATAGCATCTTGTACTTCTTTATCAGCGGCGTCTTTAAGATTTTCCATCTTTTCCTGATAAGAGTCTAACTGATTATCAAGTTCCATGGACATTCCAAGACCAGTTCTCTGTGAAAGAAGATTATTAAGATTAGCTTTTTGTGTGCCAGGATCGAAAATATCGCCAGCTTTTGCTTTATTATAAGCTACAAGAGCGCTGGTTGCCGATCCAATGGTATTAATTAGCGCTATTGCATTTTCAATGTCTCCACTCGTATCTAATATGGTACCGTTTGCATTAGCCTTTTCGAGTGCAAGCCCAGCTAGAGCTACCCCTGCTATATCGCTTTGTGTTGCCTCGTCAATTAGCCCCGGTATTTCATTTGCTGTGGCGTTAGAAAGAGCATCACTCATTTCTGCTGTGTATGCTTTTTGAGCTGCAAGATGTTCTTGTGTATTTGCAAGACGAGAAGCAACAACTTCTTCTGCATTAGTTACTCCCATATTTTTGAGCATGGAAGCGATTAGATTAGTATTTTCTTCTGTATAGCCATTTAGGGCAAGCTTACTATCAATCCACGCTGTTGTTAAATCATTAAATGCAGACTGTGCACCTTTTATATCTTTAGGAGAGCTAGACACTGTTTCAATGAAATTTGTGTAAGTCTCACCAAGTCCATTAAAACTGTCTTTAAATTTCTTGTCATCTAACAATGAGAAGTCAAAAGGATTTTTATCTTTCATACTACTCATTATCTTATCTAAAGACTCAAAACCTTCAGATAGAGAATTAACGTTTGCTATGACCTCTTCTTTAGATGATACAGGAACAGATTTTTTACTTTGTTCAATATATAGTCGTTCTGCTTCTGCCGCACTATTAGCTCCCTGTGCAATTTTTAACCAATTATCTATTTCCTCTTGTGAATTAATAGAATATTTGCTAAAGAAATCCGTTTCATCTTGCCCAAACTTTTTCTTGGCAGATTCAATGGCATTTCGATATTGCGTTTCCACGTCATTAAAATCATTAAACCCTAAACGTATTTTTAGTTCTAACGGGTCTTCACCTAGGATTTTGGCAATGTAGTTAATATACTGATTAATAATTTCTGCACTTTGCTCAATAGGCATATCTGCATAATCTAGCGTAAATAATGATACCATCGCTTCTTTTACTTCGGGATTTGAATTAATTGTATCTAATATCTCCTGAACATATGCGCCCACATCTTCTTTCGAAGAAAATCCACTAGCTATTCCTTCATTAATGCTGTTTACAATAATAGAGGCTGCATTCTTAGATTGATCGTCTAATTTTTGGTAGTCCTCGTTTGTCATTAGATAGGCGTTCGCAAGGGTTTTAGTATTATTAAGAACTGTATCAATTTCTGCTTGATAAGTCTGAATAGTAGATTTGATTTTTGAGAAGTGTTCAGCTATCTTATTGCTTGCTTCACTTAAATGATCATCATCTAATGAGTTTATGCTTGAAATGCTGCCGAATAGATTATTAATTCCAATATCGTCAAGTATGCCCTGAAATTCCTTACCGTGATAAGCTTCGTTATTTTCACTAGCAAGTTTCTGAAATTCTTTGAGTACTGATTTAAACTTATCCGTATCTCCGAATGACGAATTGAGTTCTGTAAGTATATCAACAATTTGCTTTGCACCCATTTCGTCTTGTGCATATATTCCGTTGAACCCAGATACTACATTTTGATAGTTTTTAATGATGTCGTTACCGTCAGAGCCTTCGCCAGAAGCAACTAATAGGTTGTATGCTTCCTTTTGAGCATCCTTATAGGCATCTCTTAATAGCTCAACATTTCCTTTAAGGGATATAATTGCATTCCCTTCGCTTGTGTATCCATTGATTAGATTAGGGAACATGTCAGCGATCTGATTGACAATATCGTTATACTCTTTGTATTCATCAGTTGTTAAAGAAACATTTTCCCCTAAGTTGTTAACACCTTTTGATAATGATTCATATTTTGCTGACATTGATTCAATTGAATCTGCGTTACTATTTGCTTTGCTAATTGCTGAACTAAAGGTTGACATCAGCTCATTTGCGCTATTTTTTGCATTCTCGACACGTTTACTAAAATTACTAAGTGCTTCAATGCCTTTACCAATTGCCACTGAAGCAATCGTAAAGATTGCCATCCAACCAACTGTAGATAACGCTTTCATTGAAGCGGATAGTGCTTTTGTTTTTATATCAGCTAGTGAGAGAGCAGAAGAAGTTGACTTGAGGTAGGCTTGATAGCCTACCATTGCTTCTTCTGATGATTTGTATACGGTTCCTGATTTTTGGGTTGTTTCAAGAAAATTTACAAACTCAATATTTGCAGTTCCAGATTGTTTGGCAAGTTTATCAAATTTACCAGCCCAATTATCCAAATTAATATTTTTATCAAAGACTCTACTTAAAGCTGTAGTTGTCTCCTCGCTAACTTCTTTTGTTTTCTTTAAAGCTGTAATAATACCAGAAAACTTTTTTGTTTCAGAATCATAGCTTGCAAGCGCATGATATCTATCACTTTATTTACTTCCAATAAATATAATGATATAATTTATTAGCGGGTATTATTTTTATTTTGGAGGAGAAAAATGGCAGGACATGTGATGCTTTGTAAAAAATGTAGAGAAAAAATGGAAGAACCATTTTTCGGGTATTATCCATTTATGGAAGTTAATGCAATATGCAACACTCATAACAGTGTGCCTTTGACACAAACCCCAATTTCCTGTGATGAATATCTAGAAATTATAGACATCGCCCCAAGAGACATTTCTTTTCTAGAAGCAATGATCGAATTAAAACAAAAAGACCCAATAGAATTTCAGTTAAAAATGAGTCAGTTTAAGTCTACACAAAACCAAACAAAACCGGTAGAAGAGAGCACTGGGCCTCATTGTCCGTATTGTAATTCTGCCGATTTAAAGAAAATCTCTGGCCTATCTAAAGTAGGAAGTGTAGCATTATGGGGCATATTTGCAATGGGGAAAGTTGGTAAACAATGGCATTGCAATAGCTGTAAAAGTGATTTTTAGATTACATAAACAAATAAAAGAGGAGTCTATAATAAATAGGCTCTCTTTTTCTATATCGAATAAATGTTCTGATTGTGGATTCACAGTATAATATGTTAAAATATTCCATATATAATAAACTAAGGGGTGCTATTATGAACGTGATTTATGAAAGTAACAAAGTGTTAGAAAACCTTGTAACTAAATTTAAAGAAGATGAAAATGCTTATGCTCCAGTTTTCCATATTGTTATGAAAGATTTTTCTTTAGAATTAAACCTTTCAACACAAAGATTAAATTTATGCCTTTGGATACTGAATGATGCCGAGTACATAAAAACATCGACAGCGTACAACACGGATGAAAATGCAAAAAAAGAAATAGTGCTTACACCAAAAGCATTTACAAAAATTGAAAAATCCGAATTATAAATTCTAAGGGCTTACTCGTAATGGAGGTAGGCCCATATTGTTTAATCTAATCCGAAAACAGTTACAATTATTCAATGGTAAAAGTAATTGTTCTTATAGTCCTTGACTCATAAACACATGCACTTAATGGAATATTCTGTAGACTAAAAACATCTCTGTAATTTCTATTTAAAGGATATAGTTCCTCAACAATTCCCTCGATAATTTCAGAAATGTTGTCTAATCCGTTTTCATTATTTTTTGTAACACGATCCAGTCCAAACATGAATGAAATATCAAAGGCCGAAGATGCATTGCCGGCTACTAACGTTTGATTAGGAGTTTTTATCTTAGATACGTCTATTGAAATAAAATCGCCGTATGGCTCTATTCGAGCATAATCAAATATATGAGCGTCTTCAATCTCAGATAAGGGTTTAAACCCATGCTCTTGCAGGTAAAATAAGTCAACAATATATGTACTGTCTAACAGTTTGTCAATAATATTTTTCTTAATTCCTTTAATGCTCAATTCTTTACTCATAATTTTTTCTCCTTTAATAAAAAGAGAGTAGAATTTGATCTACTCTCTCATGCAATATTATTCCTCTATGTGAAAACGATACAATTTCTTAGCCGGAATTATACGATAGTATGAATTAACGAAAGAATCGCAACTAACAGTGAAGTTTAATGTTGTATTTTCATTGACGGAAAATTGCTGATATTTACCTACCATAAATATAAAATCAGTACCTTGGCTGTTTGCTGGAACTATACCATAATCACAAGGTGTAAAGGTATTCGTATCATACATACGCAATTTTTTTATCATTCCGTCAGTGTTCACTTCAACAACAGGATCTACTACAATGTCCACCTTTCCTTCATTTATAATCCTACACAGTATTAAATCACTAGTTTTTTCTTTTGACCCGGTGGCCCATACAACACTAAAATTAAGACCAGGTGTATTATCTTCAAGTACTCGTCCATCTGCGTCAACTCTGTATCCCTCTGGAGTCGTCCAATTATAAGTTAAGCTACCATCTGTGTATAGGTAATGCTTTATGCCATTAACCTCAATAAGTCCGGTCTGCATATATCCATTAGAATCGAAATGATATTTTTCTTCACCAAGTGTCAACCAGTCGTCTTTAACATAACTACCATCATCATTTTGGTAATACCAGCCCACATTATCCTGTTTCCATTCTCCAGCAAATGATACAATCGTACTGCTTATAGCAATAGTCGCTGACATTAATAATACAAGTAACTTTTTCATACAAATCCCTCCTGTAAACTGTTTTATGTATTATATCATGGAGAGAGTATTATTTCTATAAAAAGAAGTCTAAGTTTCTTTATGATAACTCTAAGCGCTCATACAATTCACATAAAGCGACTTGAACATTTGTAACACGATCACTTACCTCGGTAATTGTAATAGGTTTTGAGTCATCACCGGATGGTAACTTTTTAATTAAATCATCTATTTCATTCTTTCTGGAATCATCTAGTTCATAATAACATTCTATACGTGGAATTATCTTTTCTACGGGCTCTACTTCGTAATAGTCTCCGGTTATAGTCTTAACTTCTCCTGTATCATTACCCTCATCATCTAAAATAGGAACAGATATTTCTCCGTGTTTTAAGACAGATTCATTTACAATTACCTTTTCTTCAATTACTTTTGATAATATTTTATAAGCAGAATAGAATATAGGGTCACTATCTGGTAAACTTGGCATATCTATTGAATTGTCTAAATTTCCCACCATAGCGTAATTACCTGTTAAATAATTATTTTGATCTATTTGTATTTTCATTTTACCACCTCCTAGTTTTGAAATGTTTTGTATTTAATACCAACTACCTTTATTAATTTAGAATATGATTGAATTATATTCAAGTTACTATCGGTTGATGTTTTTAATATTGTTGTATAATCGGGATTTCCATTATATCCCCAATCTAATGTTATTGTAGCTGGTGTAGAAGTATTTCTAGTGTAATTAAGCATATATTGTGGAATTTCTCTGTATCCGGGATGCTGAGTGTTACTATCAGTACTACTATATCCAATATAATAAATTCCAAGATTATCATAATTTTTATATGAATCATTTAAAGCAATTGAGTTTGACACCATTGTTCCAGAAGTAGTTCCCATGTTACCCTCCCACAAAGTAATCTCTTCAATCATTCCTTGAATAGACATAAAATATGTAGGCTCATATTTAATGCAATATAAAACCGCAGTATTAGTAGGGCGGGAGGTATATTTAGTATCACCTCCAGCTACCCAAGTACTTAAAGATCCGTTGTTAGTCCAACCTTTAAGATTGCTTGTATATATTGCTTTATCTACATTACTAGCTGATACATATTTATTATAGTCACCATTTAAAAATATATGAGAACCCTGATCTACATAAAAATTAATATGGTTTGTCGGTTCTTGATGAACGCCTATCTCGCCAGATTGTTTTTCTGTTTTATCTCCATGGTAACCACGTAAGAATTCATTTCTTAAATCTGGTACCGCAAACGTAGTAGTCCCGTCCCCACCAAAGTAATTAAAATTTCCAAATTGATCTTTTATGTACTGAGATAAATATGGGAAGTCTGTAATATTGTGAACAGAACCATCGCAAATGAGATAGTGACTCGGCGCTGTCCTGCCCATTACAGACATAATATTACCAACGGGGGTATCTTCAATGCCTTGGGTGGCGTTTACATATTCAACGGGATCAATGGTTACATTTTCTACATTTAGCCCTTTAATTGAAATTATAGATACTTTATCAACCTGAGAGATACCAAAAGGATTGTTGACTCCGTCTATATGCATTACTGTAGGAGACTTAAACCATGCTCTTATACTCATGTGTGCTCCGCCCCAAGAGTTAGTTACGCTTGTTGTGACATTATCCATTAAAAAAAGAACTGACCCATCTGACGGAGAATATGTATTTGCATTATTGTAAACTATTTCAGGAACATTGAGCATGTTTAATTCTGACTTGAATTTATAGGTGGAATCTACAGCAAATTGAACGCTAAGCATATTATAATTCTCTATGCTTTCATTCAACGGAATGTCTGCATTAATAGTTGTGAACGCAGGAGAGCCATTTGTTGTCGCAACTGAGATCGGATAAATGATTTTAGAATTTAATAATTCTTTTATCCCTCTAGTATTAATGGTTTTCTGTGCAACACTTATGTCATCTATAATATTCATTTTATCCTGTAATCCAGTGATAGCTGATATAGGATGAGAATTTTCAATATCTCTACCTGGAATAGAGTTATGTGTACCTGCTATAGTTTTAATAAAGTTTCTAACAGATTCTATAGAAACACCTAAATTAGTTTTATTTATTCCCATTTAATTCACCTCCTTAATTTAGGATTGTCTTATACTTTATGCCAACCACTTTGGTTACAAAAGATTGATACATTAAGAAATCTAATGTCGAATAGCTAGAAGTTTTATCTATATCAGCAAAACTGATATGTGGGCTTTGTCCCCAATTAAGACTTAGGTGGGTATCTGATAGCGGTGATTCTATTAAATTTTTAATTCTATCCGACGGAAAAGAATTATAATCAAGTCTTACCGCCGAACCTATGGAGGCTTGATAATAAAAACCTATTTCATCATATTCTAAAACAGAAGCGGTTAAATTTATAGACCGTGATACTTGAGTTGCATTACTTGTCCCAACACTTCCCTCCCATAAAACAGTTTCTTCTATTAATCCTTGTATAGACATAAAATATGTAGGTTCATACTTAATACAATAAAGTACGGCTACATTTGTAGGTTTTGCAGTAAAAGAAGTTACAGATGATGTCATTCCCCATCCAGATGTCGCATTTACATTAGTACCGTTAAAAACAGGTTCATGTAAAGGTGTTTTGGTATCATAATTAAGAGTTTCTGTATTCTTAGGAAAAGTATCATTATTAGTAGATAGTCTTGATTTAGCATACCATATCATACCAGCCCCCGCGGTTGTAATTCTTGTTCCAAAATATGGCATACTTGTTGAATCTTGGTGTATTCCTATTTCTCCAGAAAGTTTTTCTGTTTTATCACCATAATACCCTCTAAGAAATTCATTCCTTAAATCAGGTACAGCAAACGTGGAAACACCATCACCGCCAAAAAAATTAAATGTACCAAATTGATCTTTAATGTGTTGAGCTAAATATTGGTAGTCCACAATATTATATATGGCTCCATTACAAGTAATGTAATGGGCCGGCGGAGTTGTTCCCATAAATGATAGTATATGACCTACAGGAGTATCTTCAATTCCTTTATCAGTATTTACGTATTCTACAGGATCAATTATAGTTCTTTCCACTTCTTGTATATTCAGGAAAGATGTATTTTGTAGTTTGGCTCCTGTTTGCGTTCCTCCTACAACTGTTACTCTTACACCAACATCAATATCTGTTGTAGGAGTGATAACACAAAAAGATGGTATTATTGCTTGATTTACACCGACATTGGCTTCGCACACTCCAGCCTTACCAATTACCTTGGAATTTGTATAATCATGTAAACTATAATACATATATCCTTGGTAAGATATTAGTCTTACCAAGGCTTCTATATTATACGTAACATTTGCCTTTAGTTTATACCTTTTAGTAATTTCATCATAATCGATACCATTATTTACTGTAGGGGTAAACGGTATTGGCAAATTTACTGTAGGTGTAAATGCTTGTCCATCTACAACACCTGCTAAGCATTGAGCATTCTTTTGATTTACTGTTTTCTGCGCTATACTTATAGAATTTACCTTGTCTACCTCAGTTTGTAATCCGGTTATGGCTGATATGGGGTGAGCATCATTAGAATCTCTCCCAGTAATCACATTGTGACTGCTGGGAATTTTTCCTGTAATAAAGTTTTTAATAGTTTCTATAGAGACACCTAAGTTTGTTTTACTAATTCCCATTTAATATACCCTCCACATAATCTCTGATTTCTGAATCGGTATACGTGGTGTCATCTCCACTGGAACTTGAACTTGTTCTGTATCTAATACCGATGACTTTGTTTATAGTAGACTGATATTGAGCTAGATCAAATTTTAGTGGAGTAGAAGTTTTTAAAATATCAGTATAATCTACAGTTGTAGCATATGCCCAATTAAAAGATATTGAATAATTTGCAGTTCCAGTATATTCCCTCATAGCGGTAATTTGACTTGAATATATTTCCCTATATTGAGGGCGAAAACTTCCGTCTGTTCTTGTGCAAGTAAAGAAAACTCCTATTTTATTATAATTTGTGTAAGAATCTTTTAAATTAATACTATTTTTTACCTGAGTTGTACTGGTTGTGCCAATATTACCTTCCCATAACACCACCTCATCTACTAATCCATTAATATTCATAAAATAAGTAGGCTCATACTTAATACAATAAAGTACTGTTGTATTCGTTGGTCTAGCACTTACAAGTCCTAAATAGGATTTATATAACTCCGTTTCTGTTGAAGATGAATTGTATACATATGTTTTAGTATCACCTGTAAATCTATGCATATTATCATAGTTTGAAGAAACATATTGTGCACTAGAATTATTTGGAGCATAAATTCTACCATTTGTAGCAGAATAAAAACCAGTTGGTATTTGAGTAGAATCCTGATGCTTTCCTATTTCTCCAGATAATTGTTCTACTTTTGTACCGTAATAGCCGCGGAGGAACTCATTTCGTAAATCAGGAACCGCAAAAGTAGTCGTTCCGTTGCCACCAAAATAGTCAAATGTTCCAAATTGATCTTTTATATATTGAGAAAGATATGGATAGTCTGTGATGTTATAGGTTGATCCATCACACACAAGATAGTGTTTAGGTGCAGTTTTGCCCATTTGTGGTAGAATACTACCAACAGGAGTGTCTTCAATACCATTTGTAGTATTAATGTATTCCACAGGATCAATAGTAACGTTTCTTCCTATTTCCTGGATAATAAAATAGGAAGCATTAACTGAAACCGGAGTTCCGTCACCAGCGGTTCTTACTTTTACACAGATTTCAATATTTGTTGTTGGCTTAATTACGCATTTTGATTGGAAAACAGACTGAGATAGAGGACTAGTTGTAGCACTTAAGCCATCTGAGCCTATCCATTTAGAGTTTGTTTTGTCATAAATATTCAGATAAAAATATTTTGAATTAGGAGTTGCTATTCTTGCAAGAGCCTCTATAGAATATGTTTTATTTGCTTTCAACTCATATGACCATGTAGAAACGTCAAATTCTATATTATTATTAATATACGGAATAAATTTTATTGTGTCATTTGTGTTGGTAGTTATGGTAATGCTTTCCTGATTACTTGGATTTGCTGCTAGACTTCCAAAACAATATTCTAATTGAGTGTTTACTGTTTTTTGTGAAAGATTAATATCATTTACATTTTTAATTACCGTTGCAACTTCATCAGAAATTTTAGCACTACTCCAAGTTTTAGTGGTAGAAGTAGAATTATTATCAATAATATTTCCAGTGGTACTAAGCGATGCCAATTTTAGTTTTTCTTCGGTTGTGAAATTTGCTTGGCTAAGTCCGTAACCATCTAAAATATTAACTTTCTTATTCAGTAAGGAGTCGGTTTCTGTTTTTTGATAATAATTGGTAAGATCAATGTCTGTGGTGCCTATATTAGCCCATTCATTTTTTATGTAAAGCCACTGAAAATAAGAGTTTTTATCTGCTTCCTTTTGCAAGTACATTGTAGTTACTGAAATATTTTCTGATGGTAGAGTATCTACTATCTCTATAGTCATTGAATTTAGATTAGCAATTAATGAACTAATCTCGGCTTTTGTATAGGATTCATTTTTGCTATAATAATTTATTAAGTTTGTAGCAGAATTTGTAATAAAATCCGAATCGTTGGTTAATTGAGATATTAGCATAGGTATGTCAGGTTTATCTGCTAAATCATTATAACTACCTGAAATAGCAGCATCGGAAAACCCCAACTGTTCGGGGGTTTTATTCCCTACCAATTCCACTCCATTAATTGCTGGTCTGTTATATAGAGATTCGTAATCGCTTGCGCTTCCAGAAACTGTTTTATAAGTTCCATCGTCAAATAACGCTTTGTTACCTTCTCCACCAGAAGTTAGCTTTTCAATATTATCTTTTTGATCTGAGGTAATGATTTCCTCAGCAACTTTATCGGTATAATTCTTACCCGCAGCTAGGGTTATTAAATCAATTCCCATTTATTATGTTTCACCTATATCTTTCTAGTTTATGATATTTTAAAGGTAAGTAAATCTTTATATCTTATACACGTAGAAACATGTATTAACAGCATATGAAATATGGTTTTCATGTGCTTTACTATTTTCTCAATAATGTTTTTGGAAGTCATCTAATGAAAAGCATAGCTGCTTACTATTTACACGCGCCGTATAGTTACGGATGGCTTTTTCACTATTGCACTCAACAATAGGTTGCTGACTATACCTTAACGAATACACTTATTGTATCCGTCCGCTCTGGTAGTCGATGAGACTGGCACTTTTCACGAAGAGAGTACGCCTGTCTGCTGATTGGGCCATCATGCTACATAATGAGTCACATGAGCCGTTCCAGTCCTAGTACAGATGTTACCATATCTGTAAACCACGGAGCCGCCCATGGTTATATAAAGCGTTTACAAATCCAAAGTCCTCTTATCTATTTAATAGACTCGTTCCTGTTTTACCTATAGTTATTTAGCTATAGCAGTAGGACTTACCTGAACCATGCAAGATTTGCGTTAATCCATTTTCATGAAAATCCAGGCCCTGTGATGATAATTTTTTTGATGCGAGTGCTCCTATTCCCGCGCCCAATAAGCCTAAAGGGGAAAGAAAATTTATAATACCTGTTCCGGTTTTCGTTAAGGCAGTTCCAAAATCAAGAAAGAAATTGATTGCTCCAGAATCAATTAGACTATCCGATAAACCAATGAATGAGTTTTGAAGTTTTTCTGTGTGAGCAGCAACAGAATCTTGATAAGCATTAAATTTTTCCATAGCGCTACCAGAGGAACTTAACGATGTTTCGGTGTATTTTAAAGCAGTATCATATTGGCCCATTAAGATTAAAAAGTCATTAATATGATCAGTTCCTGCAAATGCGCTGGCTATTGCATGTTGTGATACTTCGGAAAAGCTACCCCATTTACCAGCAACTTCATCTAATACATCTCCAAAATTACGAAATGAATTTTGACTGTCTCGAAGATCAATTCCTTCCCCACGAAGTACAGTTTCCACATTACTCAGATCTTCACCTGAGTTTTGGTAATCTTTAAGCCTAGACAGTTTGACATTGCCCATGCGAGAGAAGATGGCATTTAATGAACGACCAACACTTGACATACTGTCTTGAGTTGTTTCGCCAATAACAGCTAGATAACCTAGTAGTTTATCCATTGAAATTCCGGCAAGGTCGGCACTAGATGCTACTTCACTCATGCCTTCAGCAAGTCCACCTACATCGGTAGCAGAATCCATATCTACCGCAGAAAGCTTATCTACAACACCAAGAGTATTTTGAACTGCAACATTATAACCTTTCATTGCGCTAGTAAGATACTTGGTAGATTCGGCAGAATCTAGCTTTCCTACCTTTGACAGTATCATGGAATCACGAATTAGCTCTTCGGTTTCAGCTATACTTTTGCCTTGTTTAAGCCATTCTGTTCCTGAGATGGTTACGTCTGTAACAGTGGCACTTAATTCATCTCCCAATTTAGAATAACTTGCGATATAAGATTCTAATTGTTTCTTGGAGGAACCGGTTGCCATATCAAGGTCGGTGATTGCCCCGTTTAATTCGATTGCTGAATCCTTCATCTTCTTAAGACCTGTTACGGCTGCCATTATGCCACCTGAAACAGTAAACCAAGAGAAAAACTTACTTCCCATATCTTTAAAGGAATCTGTCCATGTTTTGCCCAGTAATCCCATATCTCTAGCATTAGATTTGATTTTTTCGAATTCTGCATTAAGCTGTTTAAATTCGGTCACCGACAAATTGGGGTTGTTAAGTCGATCAAGAACTACGTTGACGTTTGCTCCGAGGCTCTTCATAGCCTTACTATTATTATCAGCCCATGTTTTAACGGTATTGATTTTGGCTAATCTCTGAGATTCTGTCGTAAATCCTTTTTGAGCGGAAGTAAGCTGTTTTATCTGATTCTCAACTTTGCCATATTCTGTTTCCAACACTTTTGCATTGCTAATTAGAGTTTTCCCGTCAGAACTATCACCAAGAGATTTTAATGCAGTATTTACACCCAATAATTCTTTCTGTATATCTTCTGTTGATAGCCCTAATCCCCTAAAAGATGCAGTTAAACTCTCAACTTTTGCTTCATTAGTTCCAGAATTAATAGCTTGATTTATTCTTGTTACGGCAATATATTCTTCATCTAATGCTTTATTAATGGCTTTATTCTGGGTAAGCTGAGAGCGCTTTTCTTCAGATTTTGCAATCTGTTCTGATTTGACCCGAACACGCTCCATTGTATCGACAAGTTTTTCTTCGGCTTTAGCTGCACGAATACTATCTTTCTCAATTTGATTAATTGCCTTCAGCAGATCATTGTCATTGATTTTAATGTCAATTCCGGTAACTTTCTTAAGTTCTTTTTCAAGTTCTGGAACTATTTTTTTTACAGTTTTTATTAATTCAGCCTTGTTTAAATCGGCACTAAGATTCAAATGATATTTTTCTAATACCTTTTGTACTTCTGCGATGTCAGATTTTCCTATGCCACTTGAATCTAATACCGCTTGAAGCAATACTTTAAAATCGTTCATTTAAAACTCCTTTCACATTTTTGCACAACAAAAACTCCCCTTGGAAAAGGAGAGTAGATAGTGGCCGTTATTTGGCTGTAATTGCTACTTAATACTTAAATGGTACTTTTCACCCAAATGATTTTTGAATCCTACAAAGATATCGTAAATTCCGCCCTCACCAATTTCAGTAAGAAACTTTTCCCAGAATCGTCCGGAAGTGACTCCAAATTCAGTTGAACCGTGAATACCTTGTGATATAAGTTGAAATACATCATCGGCAGAATCCCCTTGTTTGTAATATGTAACTCCATGAGAAGTCCAAAATGACGGATTGTAGGATACGGCAGTTGGATCTAAATATAATTCAAACTCATACCCATTACCAATATCCTTAATTGCACTGGTCATAATCGAGGAAATAATACGATACTGCCTATCATACAAAGACGAGGGAGTGTACAGGTCGTAGAATTCTGTCATGATGAATTCTTCAAGATAAGTTGGTAATTTTTCTTTAATATCAACCATGTATCTATAAATCTGTTGTTTCAAAGCATTCTGCAAATCTGCATTATTTTTAATAAAAGTGGTCATTACTTATCCTCTGTATGAACATAGTCATGCACGATCCCAGCAAATGTCTTCATAAATTCAGACTTGACCTCATCGGGAGTCATATTTTTTGCGGAAATCGCCAGTTTCGTGAACAATTCAACATAATCGTCACTGTGAGAGAGTGCTTTATAAATTTCCATTTTTAACATTGCCCAAAATATTTTTGATTTAATATAAGTAATCATTTAATTTCCTCCATAATAAAAGGAGCCATCGAATCAACGACAGCTCCTACAATACAGTTTTATTCTATAATGCAATTCCCATTACATGTAATTCCCATTTAGCATTAGGATACCTTAGAATATTTTCCTTTACTACATTATGCACATCCTCAAGACTTTCTTTGTTTTCATCAATATGTATTATTTTTCCTCCAGTTAAGCATATTTCTTCGCAAATTAAATTGAAATACATAGTTTCACCACTCGTCGTCAAAATAACGTCCCTCACATTCTACCATTTTTTCCAAAGAAACCTTTAATGCAGAGCATAGTTTACATATTGTTGATATTTTAGGATTTGATTCGTAATTCTCTATCCTACTAATTGTACCAACCCCCACATGTGCCCTCTCAGATAATTGTTCAATGGTTAAGCCATTTTGAATTCTTAATTTGCGCAAATTAATTTTCACGTAAGAAACTCCTGTTGTCATAAGATTTTCTTACATTTTAACCGATATATAGCTACAAGAGAATTGTAACATATTTCCAGTTCCATATGTGGAAGTTGTCTTGAACGTTGTGTTTTTCTTCTTAAGCGTTGATTTATAGATTTTATTTTACTGATTCAATATGTTTATGATTATTTCTGTGCGTGGATTATCTTTATCAACATAACACTCCATTGTTAAAGATGTAATATGTTTACTGTCATCATCAACAATAAAACCACTTTCTGATAATCCATCTAAGATGAATTTAGGACAACCATTATCTATATCGTGTCTGCGATTAGATTTGTAGTATGTAATAAATTTCATTTCGCATTTTTCTATGTGTAGGTTAGAATAACCTTGGTTTTCAATAAACCATTTTATGAAATCTTTCCATTTTTGCTTTAATGCATTCATCATAGGTCTCTTCATTATCATCCAAGTATTTATTGTAGGGTGATAGGGCGCATCAATAGGTTTTTTACTTGCCCTTGAATGTAGTTTAAAATAATATTTTTCGTACTCCAATAGAGTAGAGTTGTCAATTACTAATTTTAGTTTTTGTATATTATTCACTTCCTTCTTAAATAATAAAAGAGCGATCTCTAATGAAATCGCTCATTCAAGTCAAAATCCGTTTTTTAGTTTTTCTTTATATGACTCATTGATTATGTCCATGCTAAGTGTAACTTCACCATTTGTCATCTTATACTTTTCTAATAGCTTTTCATATTTCATATACGTTTTTAAACAGTGGCGATAACCGTCTTGATTGCATGGTTTCCCCTCTGATATCTTAATAGCAAAGTTAATTATTTCTAAACGCATAGTATCTATTTCTCGGCTAATAAACATCTCTTTTAACTCTACCAAATCATTTCTAATGGTTTCGTCGTGCTTAATGGATTCTTCTACATCAATATTTCGCTGGTTTCTTAATTCTACCAGTTCATTGACTGTCTTCATTAACAATTCGTGATCCTCGTGTTTTTTTCTTAGCCACTTAAACTCTAAACCAGTCTTAGTAGCTATCCACTCCATGAGGACGACTATGCCTTTAAGACCGGCAAAAAATACAAAAATGCTAGAAAGCACAAGTGGAAAATCAACTTGTAATAGTGCCTTTATCTCGTTCAATCATTATGTACCATACCTTTCGTATTATAATGCCTTATTCTTGATATCAAATAAAGCAGTACCAACCAGGGAATCTAAATACTCTTCAAAGTCTGAATTGGCTAATTTTAAACATCTATAAATAGAAGTAGATAGCGCTTGGCACACTTTAGTTTTAGCAAGTTCTTTAACTTCATTCTGCTTTTTTGGTGTCCAGTCACCGGTTTTTTTAATATCTTTTACCTCTACTTCATAAACAGATTTCACAGACTTGACGACTTCTTCATATAAGATGGAGGCATATTTATCCAGCTTTTTAGTTTCTAGCCATGCATAGGTCTGTTTCCACGCATAACCTAAGATGGGTACTAAAACAAGCGTCCAGATAGTTGATAAAACTTCTGTAATGTTTATATTCTGTAGTACTTCGTTCATGTAGTTCCTCCTGTTTTATATAAGGACAAATGGCAAACCTATCCTGTCTATTGGAAATTTCCTCACAGGTATGTTATCCACTTTTACGCCCATTGTCTTGGGCAACCCATTTATAGTGTCTCTTTATTTAAGAATAAAATTCAGCCAATGCTTTAAATAATTCTTTGTTCTTTTCATATTTATAGGTAATTAAACCATTTATTTTCTTCACAAAAGTGTATCTAATGCCATTCTCGGTCAGATAGTTAATCTCAGCCAGATACTGGCTTTGATACTCTTTATCAAATTTTGTTTCGTAAATCGTTTTCAGTCCTTTCATGAGTAAAAAATAGGGATAAATAGTTTTCTATGAATAGATTGCTATGTATCCCTATTTCTACACTAATCTATTCAATCATCATTTCTCAGAAGTTGATGCCGGCACTTCTTTAATGGCATATTTTCCGTTATCACAAATTAATTCGACTGTTTTGCCAATATATCGTTCAACAAGATCGGACTTATTAAATACAATCTGCGTAGAAACTTTGTCAATATCTACAATAACGCAATCGTAATCACGATCATTGATTACTTCTTTTACTTTTAGTTTCACTAATGGCCTCCTTTAATATGATAGATGGATATTTAAGCCCACCTTGTCATCTGAATCATTGTAGAACTATTAGGTGCCTTCATGATTTCACATTCAAATGAAGTTGGAGTTGGATCGCCCTCTGCACTAAAGTCTAACTTCAAGTTTGAACTCCATTTTAGGTTAGGAATAACAACCTGAAATGCTTCATCTTTACCAGTTTCTCTGTTTCTAATAACTGTATTGCCTACAAGTTTATATGTACCACTAAAGTGTGAAGAATCAATTACATATGTCTCAGTAGATGCAGCACTGGAGAATGTGTAGTAGACCACAAGCTTTTTATCAGCAGCGGCAGGTACGGTTAAAGTTTTACCTGTTAAAGTTGCATTTGTCATAACGATAGCTGTACCACAATCATTTTCAACTTCATACACAAGAATTCCAGATGCAGCTTCTTTAGGAACATAAGCTAATTCAATTACGCCAGATGGTGAGGCAGTTAACGGATATAATTCGCCTTTATCAACCGGAACAGAACCTGTAGTATCGTAGGCAGTAGCCTGTCTCATATATACGGTCTGAGCACCCGTGACGGTTGCCACACCGGAAATTAATTCCAAGGATTTTGGAGAGAGAAGAGCATCTTCGATTGTAAGTTTACCTTCCTTATTCAGCTCCCATGTAATTAATTTAGCATTACCCTTACCACCTCGCGCATAAACCTTTTCTGATGTTACCTCAATACTAGATGTTTTTAATGTGTCAAAGAAAATAGATGGTTTATTTGTAGACATATCATACAAGATTACATCCATAACTTCTTTAGCACCAAATTTTGTATTAGCACCCATTTCGATTCCTCCTTATTTTTGCAATAAAAAAGATCAGCAATTAGCTGACCTAGTTATCTTTTTGTTGTATTTTTGAAAGCCAGTGCTGAAGTTTTACTTCATCACTCTTTGCACCAGCAAGTAGCGCTTGAATATTAACGTGAAAATCATCCATAATTTTTAGACGATTAAATTGATTGTTGAATTGATATACATCATATAGGTCATAAACATTCTGCAATGGTATATGCTCTGCTTCAGCAAAAATACTTATCAAATCGGCCATTGTCACATCCTCGTCGTCATCACTATTGCGTTTCAATTTATTAACCTTTTCTCTTAGTTTTCGCCGCTTTTCCAATAGTTTTTTAGCCATATCATTTTCCGGGTTATCCATATTTTCCATATGATTAATATCAATTAAGCAATTTCGGCTTTTAAGTATCTGTCTGAATTTATCATAGTTTATACTATTTAAGAGGTATTTACTTTCTGCCCCGATAATAAATCCATAATCTAAATTAAAAACCACCTTCTCTTTAAAAAATATACTTAAAAAAGAGGGTATTAGTTCACACAAGAGGTTAGTTCTAGATGGTATTTCGCCATTTTCTAAAGCTTTATATTCTTGTAACAGATTTAGTACTATATATAGGAACGTAGAAGATTGCTCTGAATCAGATAAATATTCTCTGGCTTTATCGTCGTCCATACACATCAATGAAATGATACTTTGTGCTTTAGTAAAACCAAAATCAGCCATATCCCCTAGTGTTACCTTATATGTTGGTATTTCATCAAGATATAAGACACCGCCTCTTTGCAATTTATGTTCTAGATCATATTTGTTCAAAAAGACACCACCTTACAATTTGTTTTCCGAATTGAATTCAGAGCAACTATATATAAGTTGCTTGCCATAATATTTATTTCCTATATTCAAATATGTAACAGTGTTTAATTGCAATCGCCCAATACCAAATTCTCTTGAACTCTGTAGTTTTCTGTCCAACATATCTGTTAAAATATCAGCTCTTGTTCCTAAGTAGCCTTTTTTCGAATATCTCATGTAATCTTTATCTTTGTGGCAGTAGCACCAAATTATAATCTTCATATCCTTAACTGAAAAATTTGCAACTCTAGGAACATCAACTTCCATACATATATAAGACCTAGTTTCTACTTGCGTATCGTTTACATATAAATATGGAAATACATATTTATATATTAAATCATCATCAACAGTGTCTTGATTATAATCCTTACCCAGCAGTAGTTCACATATATCATCTGACAGTAATATAAATGACATTAGCCTTGATTTATATATACCTACGTCTTTTAAAGTCATTCAACACCTCCTAAAATGCACTTATTAAAACTTTAATTGATGTTGAAAATCCGCTATGTTCATCTTTTACTGAGATTATTAAAGTTGATTGATCCATACTTTCATCATTACATGAGATTTGTAATTCGTTATCTACTATAACCATCTCTACCAAGCATTCAGGTTCAACAGTCCAAATAGGTGTCATATCCAAATAATTACCATCTTTATCAGTTAGCGTAGCAGTAAACTTCTTTTTATTTCCTCCAATACGAATAGTATTAGATCCCGCATAATTGATATGCGCAAATAAATTCGCTGTTTCATCTGGTGGATCTGAATTAGGTGGAGTAGAGGAAGAGGAGTAATTACATATCCATACGGATTTACCATCATATAATTCAATGAGCATGTCTTTATTTGGATTATATTCCTCTTGAGTAAAGACGAGATTTAGAACACCTTTTTCTCCATATCCCATAGCAATGTCATCGGGCCTAGTGAGCTTATATGGTTTGCATTTTCTGTTGCTACGAGATACGTGCATTCGAAGCCCGTTTTCTAATAGAAGAGTGTCGTCGTCATATGGAACATATACCATAAACTGATTTGACTGTAAGGTAATTGTATTATTACCGGATTCTCCATCATTAGATTCTGACGCTGTTTGCACCCAAGCATATCTTGAAATGATTTTCCCATCTTTGTTTTGCCAGAATAACTCATATTGGCACTGTCTTAGATTTCCATCAGTATAAACCTCATCGTCACAATCTGCTTCATACACTAACCAAACATTATTTGACCATTCTACATAGTCACCGGCTAGAATTTTCTGTCCAGGTAACGACTCAAACTCCTTGTAATATGACTTCGTGCCGGTATTGATTACAAGATGTGTATCTTCTCCATTTAACTTAATATTCTTATACGATGGATTAGATGGTGCATTTTTTAAAATGTTATTTTTGGTTAGATTTATACTTCGTTCTCTTTGTGTTATTCCATTTATTTTAAGACGTTTATTGTAAGAACTCCAATCCATATAACACCGCCTATTCCTGTATCATTTTTTGCAGAATATTTGTACATCTTAAAACTTCACGTTTACATTGTCTTTTGGTAAATTTTTCTTTTCTTAAGAAATTTACTGAATTGATAATGGAGACATATTTCTGATTTGTTGTTAATTCAGGATATGTATATAATGCACCAACTAATTGAATTGATATAGAATCAATATAGTCTATAACAGCTTGATTGTTTGCATCATTTAATGGTAATATTTTATAAATACTACCTATCATATATTTCAAAAATTTAGTCATATGCCACCTCGTTTGGGAAGTCTTCCATGACTAAATGAATAATTTGAAATCATTATAGATGAATTTTTCTTTGCTAAAGTGAATACATCGGTAAGTTTTGCTAATAGGTTTGCAGGACTATAAAGACTATAATCTTTTGTACTAAGTGAATTAACGAGATTATCTTCATTATTTAACTTTGGTTGAAGCCAGGCAACTACCATTGTTTCTGAAATAATATCTAATATTTCATCATTCAAAGTATTATTAAATACTCTTAATTCATCATCTCTATCTGCCAAATCTACCTTACAACACTTAAACTTCGCGCATGCACTTCGCATATATCCGTATACAATCTCTTCCTTTTCAGTATCATCAAACATAGTAAGGCTATATGCAGTTACCTTATCAAGAAACCAACTATATACTTTTGAATAGTTTGTTGTTTCCATAAGTCCTCCTAATCTTCAGGAGAAGCTAATTCACAATTTAAGACTTCCTCTAACAGTTTTACTTTAGAAATAGAATCCAATGACCCGTCTTTGATTTTATCATTTGCTCTAATTACAACAGTCCTCTTGATAGTATCAGACATAGACGCTATTGTTTCTCTCATTTCTTTTTCATTCATTGAGAAAATATCATCTAATTCAAAAGCAATTACATTTTCATCATAATATCTTCCAACCTGTAAAGCGTCATAAATATCTTTTAGAGTATATTCACTCATATTTACACTGTGAGAGTCAATAATAGATATCCAATCTTCTTTAAAGAACATCTGCTGTCTTGCTTTCATATCACGAATATCTTTGGCAGTAAGAGTTTGCTCTTCACCGTAATTTTCCCAAATAAATTGGTCGCCAGTTCTATCGTTAATATAAATCAGCTCTCCAAAAACATTGCTTTTCACCACTAATTCATCTAAATCGCTTAATACCAATCGTTTCTTTTCAACTGTTTTAGGTACCATAGCAATAGTAGTGGTGGTTTTAACATCATCATTTTCTATCTTTTTAGGTCTACCTGGTTTCTTTTTTACATCTTCCATTTTATTTCCTTTCATTCATTAAATTAGGCATCTGTTTTTATACAGATGCCTAAATCGTTTATTAAGAGATGGTATAAATACCAAGTTTGTTTGCGAACGCTACACCAACACCCGCTTCTTCAGCATAGAGATAATTCTGGGTGAAGTCAGGTGTCTGTAAAGGATCAGTTACTGATAAAATACCTTCTCCCTTTGTAACATATTTAATAGGTTTCTCATCACCTGCAATAACAACAATCTTATTATCGTTGAGTAAGAAGTCATCGGAACCAACCTTGTGTCTCTGAGGAACATAAATCATATTTGTACCATTGAACTTGCCGTAGTAACCCATATTATACAAATCTGTTTTTGCTTCATCAGAAACAGTAGCAGTAGTAATCTTTCTTAATGCAGTCTTAGTTCCGATAATTGTACCGACCGCTTCATTCGCTGCTTCAGTATGCTGAATCAATGTCAGAAGAGTATCCTCTGAATATGTACCAGTTTTCACATAAGTAGAATTTAATCCACGAGTGGTGGATGTAATTCCATCATATGCAGTATAGATATTATCATATCTATCACGGATGAAAGCTTTAGATACAGCAGCAATAAACTGATTAAAGTCAGTTCTCTTTGCAAGTAATCTCTTTAGCTCTTCGTATACTTTTACAACCTTGAGAGAAGTCTCGACATTATACTTATCTTTTTTACCTAATCTCTGTCTACGAATACCACTTACACCGTATGCAATATCAGCTACGATCAATTCGGTCTTATCCTCTGTCCAGAAATCAATATCATCTCCAAGGGCAATATTTCTATAATCTACCATATTCATAAAGAATTCATTACCCTTAAATCCTTCATGAACGATTAAAGGAATAATCTCTTCGATAATTTCAAAGCAAGCATTACCCCTTTGGAATGTTTTCCAGTTTAACTCTGAAGAACCACCGTTAGATTCGATTAATGCATCAATTAACGCATCAGAGTTCTTAGATGTATCTGCAAAATTAGCAGAAACTCTATTTGCAATCATATCTGTCGCCAGTTTAATTACTTTTAATTTTTCCATGTTATAAAATTCCTCCTGTTTATTTTCAATTAACCGATGACTTTAACAGCATATTTGCCGTTTGCAAAATCAACAATTTTACCAACAGATGTAGAGCCAGCAGTGGCGCTAGAAACAACTTTTAATTTATAATCAGCCTGTAACTCAACAATATTCCCAACAGCAGGTGAGCCATCAAATCCTTCGGCAGTAAGAGAGAAGATGTCTCTTGCTGTTAAATAGTCCCCTGTAGCTGGTAATAAGCTGGCTGCCTTATTAGTAAAATCTGATAAGTTCTTTTTTCTTTCGTCGGCATCGACCTCTGGTGTGGTTAAGATTGCAATATCTGTAAGTTTTGTTGTTGCAGTTGGCTTAGTTGTGGCGAAAACTTCTCTCTTTCCACTAACTAAATCACCTACTACAACTACAGAGCCGTTCTGTAAATCCTCATTAATTTTTAAAGATACTCTTTTAGTACCGTCATATTCGCTCGCCATTTTTTCGCGAGTAATTACTGCATAATCTGCCATAATTGTATTTCCTCCTTAAAATTTACAAAAAAATAGAGCCTACTATTGACTCATTTAAAATGTTATTAATTATATTTTCTACTCAAGATTCCACCATACCCGTCATCTTCTGGTTCATCAACAGTGTTATCAATACCCGTGTGTACAACATCTGGTATATTATTTTTGTTTGTAGCAGAGAAGTTCGCATTTTTCTTTCCTAATAATGCAAAACACTTTTCTTCGATTGCATCCAAATCCATGGTTGAGAAATTTGTTTTTAAATTCATATACTCAGATACATTTGATAGAGATTCATTAAAATTTTCAAAGATAATAGTAGCAGATGTTTCAAACTGTTCAGCAAGCGTATCTTTTTCAAATTGCTTTAATCTATCCAATTCCTCTTTTTGAGTTTCAAAAGCTACTCTTGCCTTTTCGATATTTACATTCTCTTCAACAGTTACCCACTTTACAATCATTTTTTCAAAGTCAGATGTGAGAATAGCAACATTATTAGTAACAGTGTAAGCAAATCTGCCTTTTGAGTAAGACCATTTATCACCGTCATATTCCTCTTTTTCTGCGTAAACAAAACTATCATCAAAATCTGCAATCCAATAATCAAGAGCATAAATCAAAGTATTATCTTTATCACGCTCCTCACTTCTTTTCAATACACCTCTCAATAATTCGCGTTTTTCATTATATGTAGAGAATATTGCACTTGTGGGTAATTCTGTTTTAGGTTCAACCGTTTTCTTCTCAGATGCGAAGTTAGACACAAGGGTTCTAAAATCTTCTTCTGAGACATTCTTGGAAAATTCGCCAATTTCCTCTTTAGTTATTTCAAATTCAGTTAACACAGAGTCAATTAAATCGTCACTTAAGGAATCTTTCTTAGTAAATTCAGTAAGGTATTCTCTTATTTCGTCCTCTGTAGTAGTATCTGTAATTTCAAAATCTATGTTTGCTAAAGAAACTGAAAATTCAGCTAGGATATTATCAATAAATTCCTTTGTCAAAATACTTCCTCCTTCCGTCTTTTCGTTATTTATGTCATCGTCATCTGACGTTTGACTTTGTTTTGAAAAATAATAATTATTAAATTGTTCTAGCTTTGCTTTGATTTCATTTAATGTAAAGTTTGTATCAATTGAAGATCCAATCATTGCAGGTGTTGTATTTTCTCCTAATGCACAAGCACCATAAAATACGATTTTTGAGAATACAAAATGTTTATCCTTATCAAAACCACCTTCTATTGAATCTTCGTCCAGCTCCATACTTTGGTTCTTAATTTCATCTCGCAAAAATATATCTGAATCTTCTATTTTAGTCCACACAAGACCATCGACTACTAGATATTCTCTTTCAACTCCATCTTCGCACATCTCTTTTTCATACCTGGGATTGCAACTTTCAGGTATTACACCATACGAAGAACCTTTGTATGTTATTGATATCTTTTTTTTATCAATGGTTAAAACCTTTCGATGGTCTGAAAAATCTTTGTCTCCATTTTTATCTTTCTCGACATATCCAAGAATAGGGGTATTGTATAGAGTTGGTATAGCAGCATCTACGACATCTTTAGTAAAAATACTATTATTTAGGTTTAAACCGAGATGCATCAACTTTATTTTCACGCGAATAAATCTAGTATCAGTTATATTCACACTGTCAAGTTTTTCAAAGATGACAGGTATTGTTCGCATATCCTTATCCATTTTTCACCACCTTCCTATGCATCATCTCGCCTATTATCGTTCTCTCTCGTTTGAACTCCAGAATCCGACAATTCAGTATCATCTACTTTAGGTCTGCCACCCTCGTCTGTAGTATTAGAACCAGACTGTGTATTACTTGAACGAAGAGGCTTCCATGAATTTACGATATCCAAACAATCTTCAAGAATAGAAGTACCGTAAGATTGTGCAGGTGTATATCCAAAGCAAGCTAGTAACTCATTTTTAATAGGTGCGCCGTAAGTACAAGCCTTTAACAAACTGTCTATATATTCTTTTTGGTTATAGGTTGTAATATCAAGCATTTTTATTTCAAATTTGTACTTATCAGGAAATTGCTTTAACTTCTTATTGATTATACGTTCAATCATTCTATGAATATGGCACACCATTTCGCTATCATTTTTAATAGAAGATGAGATAGTAGCAGAAGAAGATTTAGAACTATTAAATAGCAATTCCGACACACCACTTGCGGTAAAGAAAGATGATACGGACTCGCTATAAGCATTTACTTGACTCGCAGTACCACTTTGTTCAAATGAGAAGTCTTGTATCTCATATGGAGACATACCAATTCCAACATTATCATCAACACATTCACTAAGAAAATCGTAATACTCAAGCGCTTTGTCAAAATCTCCGCCAGCAAAGTTTCCGTTTTCATCAAGTGGTAATTTCATAAGTAGCAATTTATATATATTAAGCTTATCTTTTGCCTTTTCAATTTTTCTCAATTCTTCTAGATCAAATATGGTAGTAATTAAGTTTGCAAAAATTGGAATAGCGTAATTCACATTATCAGATAGTTTTACAGCAAATGAATTTTCATCATTCAACTCTTGCCAACGATATTTTGTTCTATCTTTTTTATATAAATTGTACTTAGAAATAAACTCTTCACCATAATTAGAAAGTTGCTTTGGATATTTATCAAAATATTGAAAATCAAATTGAAACTGTAATACACCATCAATATTGCTTGAAATTTCACATCTGTCATACGGAAGCAACCTACAAAAATAGCTGTCGTCAGTCTTATATTCATAAACATAAGCAACGTCAGCTACAAATAATTCAGTTGTGATTTTTTCCCATTCATTTTTGATGTTCATTACACCAAGAATATCAATTGTATTTTTGTAACATTCTAAGAAGTTCTTTTTACCAAATCTTTTCATATCCAGTTTATATGGAACAACAACATAAGACAGGAGAGACATCTTGCTGAAATAGTCGCAAATTCTTCTATAATGTGGACTAACCATATAACAATATTTTGATATCTCTATCAGTTTCTTCTCAAATTTTTGTGGTGTATCAATCCATTTTATTACATCTTCTCGATTATACTTTTTAAAGAATTCGCCTTGTAAATTAGTTTGATTCATATCTTTTAGAATCATTTTTGCTTGTTTCGCAAATAGAGCAAAATTCATTAGTTTCATTCTTTGTTCGTCTGTAATTTCATTTTTGCTTGGCATTATATCCTCCTTTCTATGTATATTTTGGTTTACGGAACTGTAATTTCTTTGTTGGTATTACTTTTGTATTTCTTTGCGTTAAAAATTCAAGTTCTAATTTATCAATAAAGTGAGACCCATATGAAACTGAAGTATATCTATCTTTTCGATTACTTCCTTGTTCAGATATTTTGATGATTCCTGATTGTGGATTTTTCTCATACTGAAGCATAGCCGATTCACTAATCATTAATTGAGTATTAAGAAACGGTAGTTCATAACTAATGTCCACGTCGCCATTTACTGATAACGAATATTCCTTTATTCCGGACAAAATTTCTTCTTTTGCAATGTTAGTATTAACCAAAAAATCAATTTTGTTTTCAGTAAGATTTTTTCTGAAATTTATAGCAATTTCACTGTTTAAGGCTTGTGTTGCATTTATAATGTAAATACAAGGTTTTGCGTTCTTGTCTTGGCAAATTTTAGCGTAATCATCATTATTCATACATCGTAATGGCTGATATTCTACTCCACGCTCCTCATCATATAAAACTTTTTGGAGATTATAGCAAATTTGCAAACCACCATTTCTAGTATCTAAAACAATATAGTCGCCACCAAAATCTTCATATAATTGCCTAATCCTAATTGCCTGTAATGTTGTGTCACCAATCTGATTAGCTTCCAAATAAGGATATTGCCTTTTATAACCTTGTTTAACCTCTACTTCGCCGTTTTCAGAGTCATATGTAGAAATTTCCGGTATTGCTCTAATACACGAATAGACTGAATTATCATTTTTTTCACCAGCAACAAATGCTATATCGTTGGAAACAACTCTAATTTCACCATCTACTTTAGGAATATAAAATTTATTCTTTTTATTTGATTTAAAATCAATAGTTGTTCTAGGATAGAAAACATGTTTTAGAACTTGTCGTTTCATTAACATTGAGAAAGTAAAATACGATGATAGTGCATCTTTGACTTTTAAATTAAGAAATTCAGTTTTCCACGTAATAGGATCTTGCTTTTTCTTTTCGCGTACCATTTGTTTCATCGTTTTCAAATGATGTTTTAAAGTAATACTCTCATCAAACGTCATTAAAACCGAACCATCATTTTGTAACATTCCATCAAAAGCTTGGTCAACAATTTTCCACATCCAGTTTCCATCATCAATCCAACTACTTGAGATATAAATGTCAACAGGATCTTCCTGAAGGATTTTATTTTCACCATAATATTCATTTAGCATATACGGCCTATTTCTCACTGTTTGGAATGGAGATATGACTTTGTCTTCAATTTTTTTATCTATTTGTCTAAACTCTTCTCGACAACTAGCATGAGATCTATTTCCTCTGGCATTATCATTAGCAGTATATACGATAATCTTAGAGGAATTTTTAAATTTTACACTTGTGTCATTTATTGATGTGCTAATTCCAGCAATTTCATTTTTTAGAGCAGGAGACCACTCCATCAATTCATCCTGTATTTTTGCAGTGACCATAAGCTTCGCTTGACCTTTTGTAGCGCTACCAATAACAAATATGGTTCCGGGATATAAAATACAACGACAACAAGCATATAATGCAATAATAAATGATTTTGCATCATTTCTACTTGCAATCATACATATAAAATTAGAAACTCCCATCATGTATATTGCTATTTGCTGATAGGGATATAGTTTTAATTTCAAATAATCCTTCACAAAAAGATGCATGTTTCGTCTCCAAAACGTGCACCAAGCAATCATATGAAGAACATTATTTTGACTACTAAGATAATGGGTCGAAGGAAATTTCTTATACAAATCCAATTGATTCGTGTCCGCAGGATATTTAGTCATCATCATCTGTTTCTCCTTCTGGGACAAAATACTCAATATCTCTTACGTCTTGGTCGAATTTTAGATTTTGCATTGGTCTGCGGACATGCCTATCGTAATAATCCCCAATATTATCATTATCTTCAAATAAACTTTTATCTTTATAAAATTCTTCAGGTGTAAATTGCGAAATAGTAGCAAGAGTAACACCAACACATTCATTATTGCTATTGTCCTTTTCTTCTATTGTTTTAAGTCCGGCTTGTTTGAATGTCTTTGCGTATTCACCATTTGCTTTAGTGTAGCCATCTAAATCTTTATCTTTTAACGCTTTAATCATGAGCATATTCAAGTGACACAATGACTTAATGAATATTTCTTGATTGTTATCAGCGTTTGGGTTATTTTCTTTCAGCATCTTGTAGTGTTCTTCAAGTACAGCATAATCGCAATCTTCAAATACCCCTATGCCCCAACGTTTAAGCGTGATTTTGGTTATAGAAACCTCTCCATTTGCTCTCTTTTGGTCATAATCTTCAATGGAAGAAATAGTGTTTTTTCTTTCCTCGTCGAGGGTGGTGTCAAATGTTTTACCTGCATATTGCGTAAGATTAGATTTGGAAATATATGTGTGTATTCTAGATCTATTTTTTGTGATTTTTCTACTTGCACTAAGTAAACTTACAGAGTAGTATATATCATATTTTTCACATATTCTTCTAATGGCAGCATCTTCATCATTTCCATATGCTTCTGTATAGTGGTTAAACATCTGATCTAGGCACTTGCGACAAATTGGCAAATGATAAGCCCAACCTGCGTATAGTTCGCTTTGAGAAGCTGGGAAACCGTCCAATTTTTGATACTTTTCTCCACAAGTAGGACATTTATAAAAATTAGGTTCTTCATCTTGGAGACGTTTGATTTTAGGAATCGCTGTGTTTTTAGACGGCGCAGTAGCGGTAACACGTCTATTTGATTTTTCTTGTGCTATTTACACGCACCACCTCTCTTTACAATAAAATAAGCACTACCGCCAGGGCGGTAGTGCTTTACCAAAAGTTGCTATATTTGTTTTCCAAATGAAAGTGCAGTTTTAAATAAAGCCAACAACAATATGTTTTCTTTTTATAACAACAATATCCCCATTAGTTAATCCGGAACCTTCATCAATAAAAACAATCTTATTTTCAAATTGTTTTAGATTAATTCCTCTATCATAAGGAATAAATGTATTTACAATGCTCAACTTATCATCAGCATTTTCTATTCCAAAAATTCCACCACGATTTTTGTAAACTACTATACCTTTATATTTGTTGCATAATTTAGCTAAAGCGTAGGATTTTCCGGTGTTTCTACATTCGTCTCCGTAAGTACAAATATAAGATCTCCTCTCATTAATGCACGACTCAAACTTTTCAATCCATACATTCTTTTTAAATTCAGATTTGAACTCCCAAGTCTTTTGAGACCGACAGATTAGCAATCTGCTCCAATACCAATTATGGGAACACGACATAAAAAGAGCCGCCATATATTTGACGACTCATGATATTTATTCCAATGAAATACTCATTCCAAATTAAATAACAAATACTAGCTATATAATCTATAATTTTTTCCAGCCAAAAGAAAATAGCATATAGATTATTAAATCTCCTTCTTTATTTCCTACAACACAGGTGCTCCCGATAGGAGGTAATGAATCAAAATCTGGTCTGCCAGCAAATAAACCGCTTGCTTTTTCCTTTGTGGTAGGAAGAAAGTCGATTTCATCTTCTGTATCAACAACAAATTCACATACATTTACATTTGGTCGATCACCAATTCTTAATAACGTTCCTGCCATAAAATCTCCTTAAATAAAAATGAGATCACTAGTAAAAGCAATCTCGGTAACAACTTTTAGTTTTGTAATTGGAACTGTTTTCATTAATTCCTTCAGTTTAGTTTCCACATCATCAAGAACAGCAGTTGAAAAATCTGTGGTAGAAGTCGAGTCGACCTTTACAAAAGACCAATATTCATTTGCTCCATTTGATGTAGATAGCATAATTTTATATGTCATAGTGTGCTCCTGCCTGATAGCCCCTTATACTCTAACGCTCCGTCACGTAATGCTGAGAGGATAATTTCACCTGTTATCATTTTACCTTCAGCATCAACAGCATAAATTTTGCCTGAGTTCTCGACTAACTGAGATGTACACATAGCTCCATCGGGGCCTAAGTAATACCATGCTCCATCATGCTGATACCATGTATTTTTGATCATGTTCCCGGCGCCATTAAACCAGTACCATTTGTCGTCAACTAGCACCCAGTCATTAAAAACCGGGAGACCAGTGTCTCCGTTATAGTATTTCCAATTGTCACCTTCTTGCTGCCAACCGGATTTCTTATCGGGAGCATTAATCAGAGCCGACTTAAAATCACTCCAGGTGTGCCGTGTATGATTATAAACAAATGGATTTGGACATATCTTACCAGTGATATCATAGTGGCGAATTACATGATCTAGTGGAATGTTATATAGTTCCATTAAATATTTGGTTAATTCAATAGCTGATTCTACGGTAGAATCTTCAAAATACCAATCCTTAGATTCAGATGCCTTTGAATTACTGTTTCTTACACACATTTCAATATTGATACAGTTTGGATTTTTTGCAATTCCATGTAGTGAACCGCCGCCAGTAGATAATTTTGAACCACCGACTGCCCAACAGTAACGTTTGGTCGGATCAGGATTATACTGCCAGATGTCTCCGTTGAATCCTACAAAAAAATCAGCAGAAGCATTTGTAGTAGTCCGCAGATTGTAATAGTTTAAATTTGCTTTGGCATCGCCTGTGGCACCAACGTAATGTATAACTATGTATTCTACTTTCCCTGGACGCACAGAAGTGTTATGTGTGCCGAAGTTTGTATTTTGATTTATATTCATTTTTCATTCCTTCGATGAGATAGGAGAGTGATTTGCTCTTCCTTATTATATTGATTATTCAATCGCAATTGAATATATAGACCTTGCTCCACGCAGGTCATCAAGGTACGATCACTAATATTTTTGGTTTAGGATTTTCTTTTCCGATGGCATAGGTTTAGAGTCTCACATGCCGACATTTGAATGTATTTGGAGAGTAATTAATCATTAAATACTAATTCGTACTCTCCACCACATTCACATCTATCATCTTTGGTACATACACACCAATTTTCAATGCTTTTTTCTTTATTTCCTGTAAATTCTTTTCCACATTTTTTACATGCGAATTTTAATGGTTCTTTACGATTTTTCAATTTCGTGTACTCCTTTTTACTTATTGGTTTGTCGATGAAAGGCGGATTTAATCAGTCAAAGATCCTTGTCTTACTTCTTTAACTCCGTCTTTATCAAAATACTTTTCAAATTCATCTTCAGCAGTAAGGTCATTATAGATTTTTAGCATTTCTGAAGATGACCAACCAAAAAACTCTTGAATAACATGAGAAGGCAAATTCATACGATGAAGTCTCGTGCAGGTATAGTGCCGCATACAGTGGAAATAGAAGTCGACCCCTAATATATTGGTAAACTGCTCTGTCCAGTGACTGACGTCCTTTCTCTGGTTCCATGTAAATGTTCCGTCCTCATTTATTGATTTTGAAACAAATAAGTATTTGTTATCAATATTTTTATCTGCTCGCTCATTTAGCCATAAATCAATATAAGGTTTTGCTCCGAAAAGTATAAATTTGTTTAGCTGTTTTCCTAGCTTTCCGAATCCTTTTGTTCTAATTTTATCAGTCTTCCACATAGCGTCATATACAAAATGTTCATCATCAAAGAATTCAACCTTCATTTCAAGGAGTTCTGCTTTTCGCATTCCAGAAAAAGCAGCAATTGCCACTACACAAGCTTGTTCATACTGTTTGTTCTCGACAAGAGTGGTCAACAAACGATCAACTTCTTCATCTGGCAAAACTGTTTTTTCTCTAACAGCCTCTTTACTCGGATTTTCAATCTTACGAATTATTGGGCGGAAATTTTCAAATTCAGATTCGTCGTCTAATACATTTTCTATGTAGTTAGAAAGAGAAGATAGGCAAGATTTTACTCGTCTAATTCTATTAGGAGACCAACCCCATGTATTAAGAGCGTGATTTTGAAATTTGGAGATTTCTCGTTTTGTCAATTTAGTAAAGAATTTGTTATTGTTAAACTCCATATTCCATACCCAAAAGATGTTCAAATCACTACGATATGCCACTAGGCTTTGAGGAGATCTATCAATTGATTGCATGTATTCTAACCAATCTTCACCTAATTGCTTGTTTTCTAAGCTGACCTTTGCCAGTTTCTCAGAACTAGTAATATTATTATAAACTGTACTTCTTGCCATTTTATCACTTCCCTTCATTACAATATAAAAGGGTGAGTAATCACCCTTATTAGCTTAAAAATAAGCATAAAAATAGACCCTACACGTTTGACCGCATAGAATCTCATATAATCAATCTAACTTTTCTAATAATTTTTCAATAGTTACCGTTTCGCCAACAGATACGCATTTGTCTTGGCGTTCCTCTAAAGCCTCTTTGAGAATTGAAACTTCATCGTCTGTCAATTTAACCTCTTTAACGTAAATATCATACATTTTGTTTCACCACCTATCAGATTTCTTTTACGTTACTGGAAACTTTAAAGCGGATTTCATCATGCTCAGGAGTAGTCCATGTGGAACCCTTTTTGTCTCCGAGCTGTACGATACCTTTTCTTTCCCCAACGTGCTTAACAGTAAATGCTCCAAGCCCTGGGAGTGTAACTTTTTCATCTTTATCAGACGCCAAGGTCTCCTTTACTAAGTTTGCATATGCTGCTAAAACATCATCGACATTTTTCTGAGATAATTTGGTGGTTTCTACGATTCCCTTTAATAAGTCTGTCTTGTTCATATTTTATAAATCTCCTTATAATTTTAATTTTTGTAAATAAAATAGAAGAATAGCAAGTACTCTTCCTGTTAAAGTGTTGTTCGTATGGTTTGATAAGTATCTAATCTAACTGAATATCGCACAATGCCTTTATTTTTTTGTTTTCAGTTACGACAGTGACTGTTTGCTCTGGCGCACCCACAAAGCGTCCATCAATTGCATATGAGTCCATGCCATCGCAGCAACCAGATTGAATTACTTTTACTTCGTCAACGGTAGTTAAACCGTTTACATGCCTGTGACCAAGAAAGCACAAATCTGGCAAAGGATATTTAGATCTTCTTGCTAGTTTAGTCATATTATAAACCACAGATTTATCGCTGTCTTTATCACCGTGACTTGCATAAACATTCCAACCTCTTACGCTAAATGTTGCAATATTAACATCTAGCGTGTTATCTTCAATAAACACATTTTTAACATTCTTAAAATCTTTGAGAAGTACATAAGGAATCAGTAAGTCAAAATTTTCTCCACGAGCCGATTCTTCTTTATTAGCTGTAGATCTTGAATGATTTCCTGGTGTTGTGTACACAAATACTTTTGAAAAAGAATGTCTCAATTCGTTAATGAAGTGTCCAATGACGTCGGATACCATTTTTATCTGTTCAATAATATTTTCTTTAGATTCAAGTCTTGCATTTGTATGAATAAGGCCATGAATCATATCTCCACCTAAAATAACATAAGCATTTTTGGAATTGTATGTAGTCCTAATTTCGAATATTTCATCAAGATATTTCTTTAATCGTGCCTGTAAAATTTCGTAATTAAAAGTGTTGAGTGGACTTACGATATCTACTCCAACATGGACGTCAGTGAGATGGATGACCATATCCGTATCACTATCAATAACAGGAGAGGGCGAGTAATTAAATATAATTGGTTCATATTCTTCAATTGCCCTTTTTACTATATTAAACAATTCCTCTCGTCTGCCTTGTTCTCGCAATATTTTATTAAGACCTGTACGTTCATCATAGAGTTTTTGTTTTTCCTTTTGGAGTTCTTGTTTCTGAATTTGTAATTCTTTCATGTGTTTATCAGAGTCGCAAGATTCTGCTTTTGCATCTCCATACCCCTCCAGATAACTCTTCATATGTTTCCGATGAGCAGATTCATCATAACACACTCCAAAAGCTTCATTGCAAAGCCTCCCAATCTCAGGATTACTTAACCCGTAAAGATCCTTATTCTTATACAATCTTATCCGGTAAGCCTTTGGTTCTTCGTTTAGCTGCCTTAAAGCCTCACTGTCTATATGTCAGCCCACCTTTCCTATTCGATGTCTTCGGTATCTTCATCAGATTCGATTAACTCTAAATCTTCATCAGATTTCAATTGAACACCAAATTCAATACTCTGATTCTTAAATGCATTAAGCAAATCTGCAATTTTCACTTCCTGCTCAGTATCATTCTCATCTGTGTATGCAATGCAAGAGCCATCTTCAGACAGAACACCCTTTACTGATAATTTATCTGTAATATTTCTTTTAAAAACTAATTTGGATTTTCCCATTATAAAATCTTCCTTTCATTCTTGGATTTCTACATAAAAATAGAAGAGTAACATCTACTCTCCAAATTAAATTACCTGTTTGACAATATTTGATTTTCTGATCTTATTTAAATCCGCCATACCTTTTCTGGATTCAGTGAAATAATATTTTTTGTATCGACTATAAGTATGATGCAGATCCCCTTCATGCCCAAATGAGTAACCTAACTTCTGTAGCTCAACACTTTCTGATTTTGTAATCTGAACTATTGATAAAACCTTCTTTCTTGTTTGTATTCCGTAAAATACGGTAATTGGACATGAGTGAATTGAACACTCGACCTCCTGATCCCAAATCAGGCGTTCTGCCAAACTGAACTAATGCCCATTAAAATACCAATGACAACACCACCAGAACGGTAATACTGCCATTGGCTAAAAAGGAAAAGAACGAAAATAAATTATATTGAGAATTGTTTTATATGTTCTATATACTCTATACCATATAGGGAAATCTCAATTTAAAAACACATGTCATAAAAGCCTTATAAATCAAGGGTTTTACGAATTTTTTACGAATTTCTAATTTCCTAAATGTTTTAAATTACCATAATAATAGGATTTATTTAGATCATTTTTCGTGATTTTAGCGCACTCCTTACAGTATTTTGTCCTATTTGAGTTTTTTCTTGTTAAGATACCACAATCAGAACACCTTATATATTTCTCTCCTTTATATAAACGCCACTCGTATCCAAGTTTTCTAAAGTCAGTTACAAACAACTTATTTTCACTATCGTTGTCTATGTACAATACACGTATGTTAAGATTATCCACTTTCTTTGCATATTCAATCAATCCTAACTCTCTTAATTGATTAAACTTCAAATCTTTATCAAATGCCGAAGTATTTATGCACGCAAGTTTATATATTTCACCATTACTGTAATTAACCCAGTTGTTATTATTAGAGTTTCTAAAATTTCGAAACTTAGCCAAACATAGAAGAGTAAAGGCAAGGCGCTCCAAAACCTTGTTACCTATTTCTTTAATTGTCGTTAATTCATTTTCTGTTATCCAAACCCCTCTACACTCACATAACGCATACTTCTCAGCTTTTGTTGAATACTTTTCAATACTAGATGCCCAGTCCACCGGGTTATATCTCGGATAATTTTCTAACATAAATTTATTAAGTTCTTTATTAATTCCTGCTTTGCGTAGGCCCACATCGTGATATAAATATCTTGCGTACATACTTAAAAATGTATAAGTTTTTGATATTTCAATATTTTTGGTTTGGAGTATGCTATTAACATACTCCTTTTCATTTAGTATAATAATACCTCTTCGTCCTCCTTTAACTTTTTTGAACACATTATAAATTGTTCTCCCCCAAATTCAAAATCGCCATTTCCATCTAACAAGAGAGGATAATTAATTACATTATCTTTTTTATCTAATAGGTTCTCAATTATAGCATCTCCGCAAATATCCCATGCGAATTGCTTGGAATTATTAGTAGAATAGCATATATCTAAAACAATATCACAAAGCTCCTTACTGTTTGAGCAGATTGATTCACATTGCGATTTGAATTTTAGTATCATCAAATTTCTATTTATAGATACTTCTTCTTTATCGAGCCTTTGTTTATTTGCTAACTGTTGATAAAATTTAACAGAGTCGTCGTATTCAGTTTTTATTTTTTTTATTGACACGTAATCATTCTTACTATATTCAACTTCGGATTTTAATATAGAATAATCAAAGTTTTTAGAATTGGGATAACTCGACAAGAAATTCTCAAATGTATCTTCAAATAGCCAAGAGATTCTATTGATTATACAAGGGTTGTCGCCGGTAGGCTTTAAACCTTCATAATACCTTAGAAACTCTTTCTCTGGTATTGTTTTATTTTGTTTACCTCTTAATTCTTCTATAGAAACCTTAAACTCTCGAATACATTTACTATTTGTATCCCTTATGTATTTATTCCATCTTTCTTTCAAATCAGGATAAACATACTTCATAAAATATGGCTTATTATCCGCTACGATCTTTAAACACAGCTCTTTAAATTTTTTCTGCTCATCGGTAAAGTCTGGAAGTTTTTTACATGATAACCTGTCGTACCAATATTTAGGCATCGGATTCGAAACAATGCCTTTTGCCTTATCAATACTACATTGCTGATAATGTTGACCACACTTGATCCTGTAGTCTAAAGCTTTATATTCTTCACTATTAAGATCAAATATTGACTGTCTTTCAATCATTGCAGTAATTCGATTCGTCGTTGTCCCTATTTCATCTCCAAAGGCTACTTTGTTGGCGGCTATCATATCTGATTCTTTGGGAATAATCTTTTTTGCTTTTTTTTGAATACATTCAATAGTAGGAGAGTTTAAAGTGTGCCCAACAATTATCTCATTATCTGTGGTAAAAAAAGTATCAGAATCTTTGTCAGCACCGTTGAGTGCGTCACATGTGGTATCCCATGAGTTTAAAATAATGCCCGTTTTATTATACTGATACCAATAATCCATATTATCATTATGTACAACCTTTCTTCGCCTTATATTATTGTGGCAAGTCATGGGCGCACGAAACAACGATATATCAGCAACTCCTTTATCTATCCAATATTTATGATATACCTCACCAGATTTCAAGAGTCCAGTTATAGGCAGTCCAAATATTGATTGTGCAAGTGAAAATAAATCACCAGACACAATAGCGAAATTGCCCGTTATTTTTATAGAACCCTTGGCTGCCATCTCAATCCTCTTTTTTATCATAGTGTGAATTTTTTTGATGACAAATGAATCATCGAGAACACAGCTATCTATCATGATTGCTTTGATAAAATCATTATCTATGTAGTTGGTATTTTCATCATTTAAAAACATACCCTTCAGAAACACTATGGATTTACGCCAATCCCCGCCAAGAATACCAGTGATTTCGTCTATTGTGGGTTTACAGAGCGCTTGCAATTCGGTATCTGTTAAATCATAAGTTTGCAGGAACTGATAGTTCATATTTCTTACGTTTTCCAGTTTATGAGGTGTTGCTTTTGCCACCGAAAAATCATAGCGATTCTCATTGCAACAATTAATAAAATGTTCTAAACTACTATACGAATCCCATAGTTTAACCATAGATGTGGTCAGTATTACATCATAATCTCGCACATCTCTCCATTCACCCCATGCATCTTGGGTCATATAGGTTTCATTATTTATTTGACGCGCAAATTCAACAAAATCAAAAGTAAACAACATACCCTTTGTCCACGCATATCGGGTGTTTATTCCTGTTATAGACTCATTTTCGTACTCGTCACCATATAAATCCTTATTTACAATACGCGAATATTCAGGAGACATTAATCCATATCCATCAGAATCACAATAATCAACAAGAAATTCATTTACTACTGAAAGCTCAGGTTCCCCTTCATTTTCATCTGAAATCTTTAAAACATCTTCTTTAAACTGAACTTCGCAGTCATTAGCAACTAGTATTCTTGGCATAGTTACAGGAATTGATCCACTACAAACTAAGGCTTGATAAGCTTCTAATTTGGCAGGAATAATCGGTTTCGACTTATCTCTACCATTGTCCATTCGTTTGGCGATTTCTTCAAAAACATTATCGCCAATATATGTAATAGTAGATTTTTTAATTCCACCGTTTGTTCCAAGCAATCTATGATATTTGTAACCGTTTATTTTAAAACCCTGATTAGCGCGGTCATAATCTTTATTGGAATTCATAATCATGCAAAAGTAGTCTTTTTGGTGCTGTAAAGAATACAAATCATCATATAGTTGTTTAATCTTGTCTTTATTTTCCTTACTCTTTTCTTGTTTTTTTAACTTTTTTATCTCAAATTTCAATTTTGAAACCTTTTCGTCTATATCTTCAAGTCCATTTAGTTCGCATATCCAACGGAGTATCTGACTGTCGTTTAGGGCCACAATATCATTTTTATTTCTCATAGCTGACTGAAGTGGAAGAGTAAGATCCCATTTTGCTTGTTTCAGTCTTTTACTGTGTAATTTGTATATTAATTTGTGACATGCTTTCTGCTTAGCTATTTTTGATCCCCTCCGTTACTTCTGTAAATTAATGAAATAGTCTTGGTATTGTTTTTTTAAGTCATTGGCGCTTCTTTTTAATCTAACATAAGATTTTTTACCTTCGAGATATTCCCAGAAATCAAATAAAAATGCATCGATGCCAGACTCAATAAGGTTATTTCCAATATCACCATCCATCCAAATGAACTTCATTTTCCCATACCACAAGTCAAATAATTGCCCAGCAAATAGTGATATAAAGAAAAGATCATCATTGTATGGCTTATAATCCATTTCTTTTTGTTCTTGTGTATATTTTAAGTCAACTAATTTTAAATCTTCTTTTAAATAATTTAATACCATTTTACAATCGTCATCATTAAAAATATCAACATGTGCCACTGGTAGAAAGAAATCCCTTGGAATATCGGGTAAATTAAAATAACACTTCATCTCGTTTAAATAAATACCATAAGTGACCAAACCGGCATCAAAACTGTCCAATAAAATTTTTAAATTATTTTTCATGAGTTCTCCTTGTTATAATCTAAGATCTATTGCCTCCATATTTAATCAGCAAACCATACCGGCACCTTTGCGTCACTACCTTCAGCGGCCTTGTATATGAGAAATGACGAATAACCGTCCAAAAGAGTAAAATTCTTATCTAAAACTATCTTGCTTTCGCAATAACCATTTCTATGGTAAAATTGCCACTTCTTTTTATATTTAGCTTTACCAACCATGGCTCTTGCAAATTGAGGAGTAATATGTATGTCGCTCAACTTTACCCAATATTCATGACCAGGTTCGTATACACCAACTAGCCTCTTTGAGAATCTAATTAGGTTCTTAAACATTTGTGCAACTCCTTTCGCTTTCAAGGATTTCAAACCCTCTATCAAAACATTTCAGCTCGTACTCGTATCTTTCTATGTATTTCTTAAAGAATTTGTCGTTATGTAGATCTGTTATATATTGAGCCACGTCACGCTTGATGGACTTCATATCTGACTCCATCTCAACGTTAGCAGCTTCTTCAATTAGGTCCCATTTCTCAACGGAATTTTCGTGCAGTAGGAGAGTAGTAAAGTACTTTTTCTTCTCGTTATCCCATTTTGTCATGGCAATAACTGTATAACTATTCTGTAAATCAATTGAAACTGTTATGTTTGCCTTAGTTTCATATCTAAGCATATATGTATCTTTCCTATTCTTTAATTAAGCGTCAGAGACTGCTTGTCTCGGTTATCAGTATTCTTTCTACATTCCTCATCAAACCTTATATCCGATAGAATCCGTCCTGCAATATCACTCATAGTTGAAAATCCCCGATATTCTGTATTAAAGCTTTCTACATTGATAACACCTCCATATGTTCTGTGTTTCCTGTTTAAATATGTATTTGTTCCTGTCATTAGATTAGTAATTCTCCTTTTCATAGTTATTATTTGTAATTATTTCTTGCATCATCGTTGGCCACCTTTCTGGTAAGCCATTGATTGATTTGGTTACGATTGGTTATTCTCTGTTACTATGCTCCGCTTAATATTTCTAACTGTTGCATAATCTCTGACACATGGTCATAATTTTCATCTAATCTTACGTTTCCGCTTTCGTCTTTGATAAAACGCCTGTAATCTGCAAATACTTTGGGGGCGGTAATAAATCCATAACTTCCGTCATCTTTCTCATATCTACTTCTCTTTATTTCTACACATTTTACTATTTTTAAAAAATCTAATATTTCCACAATTCTGCCTATGTAACGTTCAGACAGTCCGGTATCGTCTGATATTTTCTTGAAATGTCGATAGCAGCATAATGGTTTGTCCTCGTTGCGATTCATATTTGCACGAAGATAGGATAGGAGGAGGAGCATATAAGCCGATGACATTCTGGATAAATCAATACCACTATCTCTTAGTTCTCCTTTAAAACCCAAAATCATTTCCAATTCATCAAAATATATAATCCCAAAATTATCAGGCACATCAAACTTAGAAATATCAATCTTGATTAATTGATACTCGTTTGAATTTTTCTTCTCAATTTTCAGTTTTTCAAAGTCTGGGAAATTGATGAAATAGCCAGAATGAGAGAGCATTTCTAAAACCTCATAATATTTCTGATTAATCTTTCCATCTCTGTAATTAGGTTTTAGATGTGACCATTGGCATAATTCAGTTGTACTAAACGCCACCGTGTCATCTAAAGATCGCCTTGCACATAAATATGAAAAGATAATTACTCGCTTATCTGATAAATCCTTGTTGTATATTATTTCTCTTGGTATCTTTACATAGTTAGGCAAAACGGGTCACCTCACCTAATCTTCAAGTTTACTCATTTTTAATCTTTTGGACTTTGCGAGATTGGAATTATACTCGCTAACAAATACTTTTCCGTACTTCAATGATGGTTTTTTAGTATAGCTGTCATTATCTGCATTTGTTTTAATATTTTTTGCAGACATTTTACTAAATACTTTTATAAACCTACCTCTATCAAAGTCGAAAATATACGCTTCATAAAAATCAAACATTCCTCTTATAAAGTTCCATTTCAAAGAAAATGGATCACCCGTAAAACAGGTTTTCAAAATATCCATGCACTCAACAAAGTTATCAACGGAACCACTTTTTTGATAAACTTTGTAAATGTTAAGTAAATTTGCAGGACATGTAATTCTATAATCGTTTCCAGGGTCTTCGCCAAAAATATCAAGTTTAAAACCTAAAGATTTAATACAATTGTAGAAATCCTGTTCATCTTTATTTTTTTCATATGTACCGTGAATTTGTGAAGTAAGGGTGCTTTTTCTTGATTGCGGTTTCTCTTTTGTGTTTGTAATGTTAAACCAATCATTTTCTTCCTCGACGGTCAATCCATATCTTAATTCACATGGAACAGTCGACCAACCTCTTCTTTTAAGAATGGCTATTGTGTGTTGCCCGTCACAAACTTTCATAGAACCATCAATACGAACACTGACCTTCGCCTCGTCAACTTCATTTTCATCAAAAACTTCATCGCTACTTATCAGCTCAACACGATTCATATCAATATCTCGTTGATAATCAAGCATCGAATCTAATTTTTCAATAGGAACATCTTTATGCTCCACTCGAATCTTTCCGTCCAATTTGCTCATAAGTTCTCTTAATTTCATTTTTAGTCCTCCATTTTCAATTTTATTTTTTGGCTTTCTTCAATTGCCGATTGCATTTTTTCAACCATACATTCTGAATTCTTAATACATTCTTCTAATTCTCTTTTTGTTACACGACCATCCATGTCCTGTAAAGTGCTGACAAAACCATCGAAAAACCTATTGAACCCTGCATTTGTACACTCTATGATTGCGATTTTGTAATCCCAGATAGATTCAAGATATTCTTGGGATTTCTCTGTTTTTAAATCAGCACAGATTTGTTTTACCTCCTCGCTAATCTGTGGCTTATTATCTGATGGAGTAGTAACGACATTATTACTTTCTCCATTCATATTTTCATTTTCCTGTTTTTTTTGATTTAACTCTTTATACCCGGCACTAATAGACGTTTCACCAGATAATACACGTTTTTTAACATCTTCATTATCAGAATTAAGAACTCTTGCTCCCATACGATAGGTTTTCTCTGATACACCTGCTATAGATGCTAATTTTTCGGAAGTATTAACTGGTTCTAATTCTGAATCCATATCTGGTAAATTTACCAAAACTGGGTTTGATCTATTTTTATTTGATTCTGATACTGCCTTAGACTGATTCTCTTTGGCTTTCTTTTCATAAATGGGACGGTATTTCTCAGTAACAGCAATTCTTTGAATAGGAGAGAGGTTTCTACGTCCCAACTGAATATCAAGCATCCATTCCATGACTTCTTCTTTTGTTTCATAAGCAAGCGTTCCGGAAATAAAGTCAATTTTATGCTTTTCGCAAATGCTATAGCGGTTATGTCCGTCTACAATAAAACCGTGCCACTCCATTATTGGAAAGTTTCTATCGTATCCATTTTCAACAATATTTTTTTCAAGCTGCTTATACTCATCGCTTGTAAGAGGTGGTAGTAAATCTCGTAATTCAGGGTCGATATTTAATTTCTTCAATTTTTAAAATCCTTTCTTATAAAATATGTTTGCAGTTGCTCGTCAGACAGCCCAAATAGATATGTCCTCATTTTTATCATTCTCTATCTAAAATCAATTTCACCTTATTTTTTTCGTTTTTGCTATTTTTAAGTCATACACTTTAGTGTGTTAAAGAAAAATGCGTTTAGGTACCTCCCACGGGTACCCAAACGTAAAATTCAACCTCATTTGGGTACCTCCCAGGTGTGGATTTGTGTAGGTCAATATCAAGATAGACTCATATTATCAAGAGAAGAATATTTGCTTCGCAATTGACATTCGTATTTTGGTTGTTATTTTAAATTATTTTCAGTTAATGAAGGTATTTGGGTACATAACCTTATTCTCAGTGGCATAGACAATTAATCCGTCTTTAGAATATGTAACTCTATCAATATGGTAATCTGACCAGTGAATACGTATTACATCACCTGGCTTTGGAGTTATGTTTTTTGGCAAGATAGTGTGATAGGATGATTGATAATGATATTGCTGTTGTGGCGACTCTCTAATATGAAACTTCATATTGCTTTCCTCCTTATTGGATATTTCATATTGTGATTGAGTGGCCAATGGTTAGTTCTCCATTTCAGAAGCGGTTCTTTGCAGATTACTAGTAATCCTACCACCTTACGCAATCCCAGTTGCTTGGTTTCCATGCTACGCATGTCATCCAATATCCTGTTTCTTATAAATATCAAATGTATATTGCCTGTAATAATGATGAGTGGTGGTGTGATATGTAATTCTCTATTTAGATGTAAAATGTACCCCCTAGTACTTATGCGATGGTTAACCAGTGGGAATATTTCTATTAAAGTAGAGAGTTTCAGGTACTTTCGATTTGAATGAGTTAGACGATAGGTAGGTATGGTAAGAGAGGATTATTGATTTTTGATGTCAGAAATGCTTATATGGACAAAAAAATAAGCATAATGGATTTATGCCTATTAATTATAATGGTATGGAGTTGAGATCAGAAGAAACCAAATATACTGACAATTTGACACTATTAGAGCGTGAATTTTATATAAGTTATTTTAACCCACTTCGAGAGAGTGGTATTTTTGTGCTGCTATAATAGGAGATATGCATTGATTTACTTGGGATAATTTCAATTTGGGTGAGTGGGAGATAAGTGATCAAATGTGCTGATTTGAGTAAAATCGAGGAGAGTTCGGGATAGGGTAGGATTTATAGGGGATATCGTAGATTTGAGTGGTGGTATTAGATGATTTGAGTTTGAAATGAATTAACTGACAACTTTTTATGGCTCATTTAATAGGGATAATTGAGAATTGCATCGAAGTAGCTACCGAAGTAAAAATGTTAATTGTTTAGGAATGAGATTCAATTTTCAACTTTATGTGTGGATGGAACTGATGTGAGCTTTTGAGATAACAGTAATGATTACTAAAATGTAAACCTAGCCCCGGTCTATGAAAGTACCATAATACTATACTATTACGGTGCCTTTAGTTGGTAAATGTACATTTATCCAACTAAATATAAAGTGCTTATCTGGTATGGCTTCGTATGAGTAAGCTGTGGTCAAAGGTTATCATGACCTAAGCTCGACATATGATTGTTTAATTGTGTATACAATTCAAGGTTCGATATTTAATGAGTTGACACTCAATGAAAATATAACACGATACAATGTTGTACTACATCGCATTATAATCATACGATACTAAATGATACCAGTACCAAAATAATACCATACAATAATCAGGTGTTTTACTAAAACTAGTCATTCAGGTTATCCAATAAAATATCTTATAGTAATGGCTCCTTTGTATCTCGATCAATGAATCTTATGTCGATGTCGCAATTTAAAGAATTAGCTATACTTTCTAAAAATGATAGCTTCATATCAGATTTAATTTTTCTATTTATATTTTGTGGAGACTCCTCCATGGATAATGCAACTTGTCTTTCGTTAGTTTTACGTTTTACAAAAGCCATCTTTACATATTCTTCTATGTTCATACCACAACTTCCTTTCATCTTGTTAGTACAATATTATAAACAATAATGATTAACTTGTCAAACTATATAATGATAATAACATTAAAAATAATTATAAAATATCATCAAAAGTGTTGACATTATCATCATAATCGGTTATAATTAATACATGAGATAAAGGTAAACGAAACAAGCCGATATCTTAAATCAATGGAAAGGGGAAACCTACATAATGGGTAAGGGCAATAAAAAGCCCAAACTCAAAAGCGATAAAGTTAAATTGCTAGTAGCATATGCAAGCGTTGTTACCGCAACGGCAAGCCTACTAAAAGTAATACTGGACTTTATCATTCAACTAATGAGTTTGAGACACTAGACACCTTTGTGGTTTGAGGGATAATTACCCTCCGCCACATCTCCATTATAAAATAATATATGAAAAAAGTAAACCTGATATTCATAATGGCGGCAACTATGTTTGTAATTGTATCTCATAATCTTGTTTCTCTTTTCCTTTTAGTATTGAGCTTAACTAATTGGTTTATCAATAGAGAAGAATAAAAGGGCACACAAATAAGTCAATTGAAAGGTGGTAGTTATATGAGATTCGAAGTAACAGCTTATAAAAATGGTAAACAGGTAGACAATTATATAGCAACAGAATACAAAACGGTCATTCCAAGGGGGAGACTTGGACACACAATTCCAATCGAAGAAAGAGAAATTAATGAAGTAAATGTCTTACCGGAAAATAAAAAGCGTCATAAATGTTATAGTAATATTTTTGGTGATAGTTTGGTTATACAAGAACTTGAAACAGGAAGAGTAATGTTTACATTAAAAGAAAAATATCCTCTGAGGAGTCTTTGAAAATTAAGACGAAGGCTACTAAGCCAGTCAGGATATAACAGAAAGGAATGATAACCATGGTAATATATGTGTGTCAGTTACCGCAAGCAATTCAAGACGAGATAGTAAGCAAGTGTCGTAAAGTATTTGAATCACTGGCATTTCCGGTAAACATTGAAGAGGAAGTCGAAAACGTTTTGTGCTCCAAGCTTTCCGACATATCAGACACAATCAACATAAAACTATATAGGAGGTTTCTATCATGTTAGTATTTGTGTGTCAGCTACCACAAAAGTGGCAGAACGAAATAATAGATAAGTGCAGAAAAGTATTTGAAACACTTGGAGATTGTATAGACATGGAAGTAGAAATTGAAAACGTGTTGAATTCCAAAGTTAAAGACGTATCTGCAATAGACGCTAGTCCTTATCTGAAATATTATAAACCTTGAATAAGGTTATCTGGTTTAAGCCTAGCCTCAACGAAAGGGATAAAATATGACGACAAAACAAAAACAGGATATAGTTAATTTTCTAAAAAACAGGGGTTGCAATAAAATGTCTATTGAGGAAATGCTGACATGGTGTGAAGAAACTGGGGCAACTACAATAGAAGAAGTACATCAAGCAGGAATAAATACGGATTGGTGGGATAGAAGCGGAAAGCTGAATTATGAATAACAATATTTTTTATGGTCTATCAGGGCGAGCCTGTAGCGTCAAAGCAAATAGACTACTCTAGCAAGCAGGTACTTGTTATCATATTGAACGGACAGCACCTTGATAATTGAATAGGCTTTATACAATCTTGCATAACACTTCCTGTTTATGGTATAATATCAAAAAGGACGGTGATTAAAAAATGCCTGAAATATCGTTATTCTATGGTATACGCATAACTATGTACTACAACGACCATACACCACCACATTTTCACGCTGAATATAATGACAATAAAGCATTGGTTGACATTATTAATATACAAGTTATAAAAGGTTCATTGCCCAATAAACAGTTAAGATTAATCCTTGCATGGTGTACAATTCATCAAGACGAATTAATGCAAAACTGGGAACTTACAAAGGATCAAAAACCACTTAATAGAATCAATCCATTAATATAGGAGGTGTGAATATGCAAGATTATTTTCCCGTTGTCGTACAAGTGATACCATTAGACAATTATCATGTGCAAGTATTTTTTGATAATGGAAGAATCGTTGAGTATGACGCATCAAGTATTTTACAAGGCGAAGTTTTTAAACCTCTGCAAGATATTCAAACGTTCAAGGACACATGTACCGTATTGAATGATACTCTTGCATGGGATTTATCAGGGGATAGGAACCCATGTGAATGCATAGACCTTGATCCGTTCACGCTTTATGAATTAGAATCCATCAATCACTTAATCGCATAAACATAAAAAACAAAGAGTGTAAAGCCTATTGAATTATTAAGGGGGCTACACTCTTTTTAATTTGCCCTGATTCTGGTATAATGGCACATATAATAAGGAAGTAAGGCAAAATAAGGAGGTTTAAGCAATGGCAATAAGCTATGATAAGCTATGGGATTTATTATCTGAAAACGACATGAATCAAACCGATTTACAACGTGCAATAAAATGCAGTAGTAACACAATAGGAAAGATTAAAAAAAATGAATATATCTCTATGAAAAATCTTGAAGAAATATGTAGGTTATTTGATTGTCAGCTTTCAGATATACTAACAATCGAAAAAGATTAATCGAAAACGATTGACATTTGCGATATAACATGATATAATAAATATAAGTTAAAGGAAAGGAAACAACGGATCACGAGTTGTCTCAAAGGTTCATAACCTAACTTTCCAATTGCTCTAACAAAGAGTGTTGCAATAAAAAAAGTCCAGTAGCGACAACTACCAGACTTTTACGGGAATACTGAAATGTATCAATATTCAACCTTGAACAAGTAGAGTATAACACATTTCTTAAATGGTTGTCAATCTGGCAACGAAATTCCCAAAAACTTAGTTTCAAACAGAGAATTAAACATTGTAACAATTAATGAAACATCTGGCTGATGTGGCACAGATAGGCCGAAAGGCTATAGCGAACATTGAAAATAGGATAAATCCGCAACGTATGAAATATGTACACGCTATACCGTAAAGGATAGTAGGAAGAAACCAGAAGACGTTAGGCAGGACGATACAAACCGCACAAGACTATAAGCAAGACAGAGGTAACTACTTATAGGGGCAGATAAAAAGCGGTATATAAATATATATGTGTAACACGGATTAGAGGCCGTAAGGCTTGCGTTATATAGGAAGTAACACAGTTTTACCAGTTATACAATGCAGACGAAAATACACCATTGCAGTATATTGCAAAAGGATTTTGAGAAAGTCGGGCAAAAGTGAAAGGCTTGTACCTGATTAGCAAGTAGTAGACAGAATTAAAATAGATATGCTTTCCCTGTCTGTGATACCGTATAAAAACAAGCTGTTTTTAGTAGTACGTAAGTATGAAATGACAGCTTGTTTTTCCGTTTGTATAAATATCTGATAAAGATAATAATTGATTAGGAGGAAAAAACAAAGATGAAAGAAATTGATTTACTTGAAAACAAGGAATACAGAGAAAAATTAGTTGCAAAAGTGGAAGTGTTAGAAACGGTCAAGAAGTTGCTTCTTATTCCTAACACTGAATTAGCAACAATTAAGCAAGTAGCAGACTATTACGAGGTAGAAGAACACACCATTAAAATGGTAGTTACTCGTAATCGTGAAGAACTTCAAGAAGATGGACTTAACTCTTTGACTGGCAAGGATACAAAAGAAATGTTAGAAAGTAACAATTTGTTACCTTCTAATTTCAGGGGTGGATTTGAAGCAAGTGGGATGCGTTTTAGTAATAGAGGTAATACATTAGTTCCTCGCCGGGCAATCCTTCGTATTGGTATGTTGCTTAGGGATTCAGAGATTGCAAAGGAAATCCGCACACAGCTTCTTAATATAGAAGAAAAGGCAACACCGGAAGTCAAAACGACTGATATTGTAGAAGAGCAATCACTTGCCCTTTCCGTTGGTATGGCATATGCAAGCGGTGACGCTACGGCAATTATGATAGCTACAACAAAGATGATGGACTTTAAGAACCGACATATTGCAAAACTGGAAGAGTCGAAGAAAGCTCTTGCTAACGGTATCCTTGAATGGGAGGATAGAAGCCGTATTAATTTTGCAGTCCGAAAGATGGCTGCTTTTGCAAATATTCCAGTCGGTCAGGCATGGAATGAACTGTACAAACAACTAAAAAACGGCTTCCATATTGATTTACCGAGCAGAGGTAAGAAACCATGGGTACAACACGTTAATGAAAAAGAATGGCAATGCGTTGTAAAAGCCTTTTCAGCACTATGCGAATATTACGATTTGGAACCTAGCAATATGTTTCACGACTTAAAAATTGAAGAAGAAGCAGAAGTTTAAAACAAGGATTTGTAACGGTCAAATGTTGCAGATCCATTTTTGATTAAAAGCATAGGGGCATGACAATATGAAAGTAAACGTATATACGATAGGGAAAAAACGGTTAATCGGCGCATGTGACGCAAGAAACGCCTATGATTCAAGTTTTTACTTTCGGAATATGCCTACATTGTCAGCGAAGAAATGCAGAGAAATACTTGATACCATTTCACCAAACTATAAAATCAATTCTAAAACTTTGGTTTTTGAGAACTCAGAGACAGGATATACAGGAGTACAGGAGATACACAGAGGCAGAACTATTATAAACTTTTAAATGGAGGCTGTAGAAATGAAGAAAATTAAAAATGCAATCATTGTAACCGCACTTGTAATAAGTGCTTTTTTGTTTGGCAGATTTGGGAATATGGACACTATTAACATGAATCAGGTAGCAGATATCCAGGCAGATGCAGACGGCGCCCAAATCACTCTGCTAGATGGCAACGGCTACTATTGGGAAAGGTAGGGGTAATTATAATGAGCAAAGTATATTTATCAGATAATGAAATTTATGCGAAGACTAAAGGTGATCTTATTTATAAAACCGAGTCAATGGAAATGTATGATTGTCAATCATACTTGACCGTAAACTTAGAGCTGGTGGCCGGATATGATTATATTAATCCTGATGATAACAATATTCAAGGATATGTTTCCGCAAGCAATTTCGTTGATGAAGTACAAACGGAAACAGTAGTTCAGTACTACATGGAGGAAAGCACGAAGCAATGTTTAATTGATAATGGATATGAAATACTAGAAACTTTACCAACGATTCATTAATAAAATATCCATTTTAAAGGAGGAAGAAAAATGAATAGGTATAGTGCATGGTTAACAGATGGAAGTGAAAGGGATTATACAGCTAGAACAAGAGATTCTGCAATTAATAGAGCATTTAAAGAAGCAAGAAAAGCAAAAGAAAAGGTAGTCAGAATTGATGATACGACTAACATTGAAACATGCGAAGAGTGTCCAATAATTTGGGAAAGGTAGAGTTATGACAAAGCAAGAAGCTAAAGAGGTAGCGCAACAAAGAGTATTTATTTGTTACACAAGAGGAGATTTAGAAGAAGATTGTAGGAAATATGGGTTAAGAACTGATTGGAACGTTAAAACATGTAAACGTAGAACCTTGGAGCAGTTCTTGATTAAAAAGCTGACAGATAAAATTTATAAAGAAAATAATAAGGAGTAATAAATTGAATTGTAAAAATTGCGAATATAAAGTGTCAAATAAAGATAGCACTCCTTTAAGGATAAGTAAAGGTATGTTACAACCTAAGAAAAAATATTGTATTAAAGGAAAGATAAAAGAAATTAAATCAAAAGAATTATCGATTTATGATTATCCAGTATGGTGTCCTTTAAATATATATAAAGGTACGTGTACAGAATGTGGGGTTTTAATCAGAAAAGAACAAGGCGATTATTGCGATAAATGCAAATAAAACGATTATTTGATGAGTATTTAAGATGTTCATTTCATAGAGAGGTAGAAAGACATGATTGTGAAACAGGTAAGCATTGATATAGAGGTAGATAATTCTGATATCGATATAGAAACAATTCTAAAAGAGCTTTTAGAAAAACAAGGTTTTAACGTATTGGGAACTGAACAGACAGATATGAGCGAAGAGTATTCTAAACATTTTAATTAACAAGTGTTATTTAATGGGAGGGATTGAGATGTCAATATACGGAAGTATCGGTTATACAAGGCGTGACCACTATAGAGAAAGAGTTTTAACCCATAAAGCCAAAAGAGAATTAGAGTTATTGGAAACAGAATTAAGAAACGTACAGAACGAACATACCTCGCTTTGGGAAAATTATGATCTTACAGATGAAGAGGTAAAGGAATTAGAAAAGCCGTTGCAAATTAAAATTGACGATTTAATCAATCGTGTGTGTGCCATAAAATATGAAAAAGTGTGGTGATAGAGGAAAGCAGAATGAAAAAAGCATGGGAAATAGTTCACGATTGTGATACTGAATGGGGAACACCTACTAGTTGGGTAAAAGAAATTAATAGTAAAAGATATGGTAAATACATCTGGATATCAGAATCAAATGATGGATTTGAAATAGAGTATGACAAAGGAGAAGACTGTTCAATTATAATTGTAAAAACTTGCAGGTCATTAGCTTCAGCAAAAAGATGGGTATCAATAAATATCAGATAAAAACCGAATTTCAAAGGAGGAATGAAAGTATGTTTAAAATTGTAACACCGGCTAATTATGTTGTATGTAGTGATATTGATGCTTTAAAGGAAGCGGTTTCTTGTAAAAGAGAGTTGATTGAAATTGATAAATCAGATGGAACATATGAAGAAGGATTTTATAAAATCGTAAGGCAATGATCAGCAGAGTGGAACGGCTCTCACATAGCCGTTTTAATGCACCTGACACACGTCAGACGGTCACAAGTCCGTAAGCATAATACATATTAAATGGAGGATATAAAAATGAATAAAATAGAAGGTATAATAAAAAATCTAGTTGAAACTTGCGACGCTCGTCTATCGAATCCGGGATATGAGGAATATATAAAAGAGCATTTAGGAGAGGCTATTGACGTAGCAAAACATGACGGTTGTCTGATTGACTTAGATAACATTGTGTATTTAAAGGAAGTACTGGGAATGAATGTGTCTTATAAAATGTATTCATATATTGACTCATGTTTTGATTGTTCTTTGCTTGATGTTGAAATTAAAGAGGAATTTTTTGAGGTATTAGAGGATTATATAAGTTCTTTTTAAATCATTGATGAAAGAGAAGGAGGATATAAGATGCCTAGTAAATGGTTTGAAAAATTTATAGGTTGTGAATTTACCATATGGATTCAAGATAAGCCTGAATCTTATATATTTTATGGGGCATGTATCAATCCGGAAACTAAAACCGGATTACCATTACAATATGAATTTGAAGCTGACGGAAAACCACAAGTGCTACTTGATTATAAAGAAGCCCGTCAAGTGATGGGTGTCATGATAGATAAATATTCAAAATGAAGTTCTTATTTGATGGAGGGAAAGAAAGTGGAAAGAGAATATAAAAGATATTTGTCAAACGGTGAGTTGGTACAGGTAGCAAAAATAGTATTAATGGGAATCGGGAAATACAGTTTTAAAACGAGTCTTTTCGGTACTAAACCATGGGAACTGAATATTAATATGCCCATGTTTGATACAGAAGAGGAAGCAGATAAATGGATATTGTCAACCGGAAAATGGCAATAGAACTATTCTTTCAATCCTAAAATGGAGGTATAAAATGTTACAACTTAAAGACGATGGTTATATGTATATCAGTAATTCCGGCATCGAATATGAACTATTAGAGGGTGTCTCCATTGGAGCCGACAAGCTGTACACAAGTGATATAGTCTTTATAATGTTGCTTAACTGCGATTACAACGTTGATAATAACGTCGTAGGGTATTTGTTTGGATCTTCTTCAATGTTTGACAGTGAAGCCGATGCAAAGAGTTATGAAGAGTCAATAAGAAACATTGTAGACGAATTCGAGAAGCGGAATTTTACAGTAAGTGAATAGTATTTGTTTTTAGTCAGAAGCCATTGGATAGCGTTCCGGTGGCTTTTATAGTGGAAATAAATCAATCAGATTATATGGAGGCAATAAAAATGGAAAACAATAATATTAGAACAATGGAGTTTGTAGGACTTGATGACTGGAGCAGACCAGTATATAAATGTATTGAATCAAACACACTTTACAAAGATTTATCGGCAAACTATGAAATACCTGAATTGTATAGTTGTGCGAATGATTTTGGCGGTGAACCGTGCTACCCAATAAACAGTGATTTTAATATAGAATATATTAGTAAATATAAACCCAATCCCTATAAATTTGAATATCAACTATTAAGCAGATTACAAATGGATTGTGATTATTATTTAGGAAATGGCAACAGATACGCAAAACATTTATGGGCAGGAAATGAAAAAGACCAAATTGAAAAGATGAAAGAATTATATGATATTTTTCCAGAAGATCAAAAACCTGAATGGCTTACAATGAGACAAATAGAAGAGTATGAAAAACGGATGTTAAATAATTAGGAACGGGAGATAACGACAATGTCAAATTATTATGATTATAGGGAAGTTAAAGTGATGATAGCGCATAGATTAATGGCTTTAGACGGTTGGAAAGTATATGACTACTCACCAGATAAATCTGACAGTATGACAGATTATTCTTGTCCTGCTACGTGGGGAGGTATTGCAGAAAAGAACGGTTATGTTCTTTGTGTTGATGTTTATGGAGCCAGAGAACCGCAGGAGATTAGAAAATATAATCATGCTAGTTTTTCCTATGATAAGTCTATTACTGATAAGATTAAGAAACTAGAAGCCATGACCGTTGAGCGTGGCGCATCAGAATCAGAAGAGGCAAGCGCAAAAGTTATGATTGAACGGTTACAGAAGAAAGCGGAGGCATCAACCGAAAATCAAGAGAAATATATTGTTGTCGGCACGATTCCAGGGCATCAGGCACATCCTACTAGATGCAATTGGCACATTGAAAAAGATGGGATCATCATCGCTAAGGGTAACGGAATTTTAAAATATTCTGGAATTTATTACAAAGAGAATTATAAGAAAAGATCAGAAGAAGAAATCCGGGAACAAATAAGAAGAACAAACAGCGGTCGTAGTTGGTTCAATGATGAAGAGTTAGAAAAGTCTGTTAAATATCAACTAGAGGAACAGGCAGAAGTGCTAAAATTGAAATCTGATTTTGATAAGTTCATTAATAAACTAGATACCACCTGCGGCGGACTTATTGGAGAAGGCGACGGCACTATATATGAAAAGATTGTGGTTACAGAATACAAAGATGAAACAAAAGTCGTAGAAGTAGAGAACGGCTTAATCAAAGAGGGTCAATGCTTCATACTTAAAACTGGATTCAATTATAATTGTTATAAAGGTCTTGTTTACCGCATTCATGAAAGAAAAACGGAAAACGGATCTTATTTTTATGCCTACAAACTCAATGGAAAACTTACAAAAGAATGCACTGGAAGCGCAAGCGCTAATAATCGGTGGGGAACTTTTGGAGATAAGTTTTTAAAATGGGTTGAAACTGGCTCTATTGCATGGTGTGAACTTCAGGAAGTAAAAACACCTTACGAAGTGGAAAAGACGGTTAAAAAGACGGCTAAAGCGCAAGGTGAAACAAAAAATACGCAATCGGCAGCACAAGAACCAAAGGAGACAGAAAAGGCAAAAGATGATTATGCCTATGACATTACAGAAGATATAGACACAAGAGACAACTCTGCTATATGGGTTGTAAAGGTAAAAGAGAAATTATCCAGAGAAGAATATAAACAAGTCAACAACTCTATGGGAGATATCGGCGGTTACTATTCCCGTTTTAAGCATGGCTTTATATTCAAAACAGATCCAACAGAATTATTAAACTCTGATTTATTAAGTAAGCCAGAGGCAGAAGAACATATAAAAGTGGGAGCGCAGCCAGAAGATCAAAAAGAACAGCCTAAACCAACCATTGAATATAACATAACAGAGGATAAAAGTCCAATAGACAGTAAAATAATATACCTTGTGAAAGTCAAAAATGAATTGTCAAAAACTGATTTTGCAGAGGTAAAACGAAACCTCGCAAAGATTCATGGATTCTATAGTAATTTAAAAGATGGATTTATATTTAAGTATGACCCAACAGAAAAATTAATAATTTAGGAGGAATTCACAATGTTTTCAAACAATGCAGATTTTTATCCCACTCCGGAGCATCTTATTAGAAAGATGCTTTTTTCTTTAGATTTTGAACATATAAAAAGCATTTTAGAGCCGTCAGCAGGTAAAGGCGATATCGTTGACGGGCTAAAAGAAAAAGAAAAGGCTAAATCACATTACAACACAAAATTCACGTTTGACATTGATTGCATAGAAAATGACGATAACTTACGGCACATCTTAAAAGGCAAAGGGTGTCGCCTAGTTTATAATGATTTTTTGACATATGAGACGATGAAAGAATATGATTGCATAATAATGAATCCACCATTTTCAAACGGCTGTAAGCACCTTTTAAAAGCCTTAGAAATGCAAAGAAGGAACGGTGGTGCCATTGTTTGTTTACTCAATGCAGAAACCCTCAAGAATCAATGTAGTAATGACAGAATAAGCCTCGTAAGGCAACTAGAGGAATGCAACGCAGAAATAGAATATATAAACGGCGCGTTTTCTGATGCAGAACGCAAGACGGATGTTGAAATAGCTTTAATTAAAGTCCAGCTTCCAGAAGTAAAAAGACAGTCATTTATATTTGATGGACTCAAAAAGACACAAGAGCAGCGAGAATATAAACAAACAGAAAATGCTTATTTGGCTGAAAATGATTTGTTTAAGTCAATTGTATCTCAATATAATTTAGAAGTTGAGGCGGGAATAAAATTAATCAAAGAATATAACGCTATGTATCCATTAATTATGTCATCACTGGGCAAAGATGAAGAGACGGGCGAAGTTATTCAGAAAGGCGGCTGTATTCTTAGCCTTGATTTATCAACAAACAGGGATAAATACAGTAATAAGTTATCTGTGAATGGATTTATTAGAGAAGTCAGGGGCAAGTACTGGACAGCACTCTTCCATAACAAGGAATTCATTGGAAAATTGACTGAGAATTTAAGACAGGATTTTTACAACAGGTTAGAAGAATTAAAGGATTATGATTTTTCATTATACAATATTTATGAACTGAAAATTGATATGCAGAAAAATGTAGTGAAAGGAATAGAAGACACTATTGTTTCATTGTTTGAAGAATTAAGCAATAAATACCACTGGTACGATGAATGCAGTAAAAATATTCATTATTACAACGGCTGGAAGACTAACAAGGGTTGGATCATTAATAAAAAAGTAGTCATTCCTTTATCTGGATACGCCGATTTAAGCTATTCATGGGGAGGATTTAGACCTACCAATTATAAAGTAATTGAAAAGCTACGAGACATTGAGAAATGTTTTAATTATCTTGACGGTGGTTTAACCGATGCCATTGACTTAGAATCTTCTTTGAAATTTGCTGAAGAGTACGGAGAAACAAAAAACATTGAATTGAAATACTTTATAATCACATTTTATAAGAAAGGAACCTGTCACATTGTATTTAATAATGATGAACTTTTAAAGAAGTTTAACATTTTTGGATCACAGAAAAAAGGCTGGCTTCCTCCGTCTTATGGTAAGGCTACATATAAAGACATGACGGCAGAAGAAAAAGCCGTAGTAAATGAATTTGAGGGAGAAAAAGAATATAGCAAGGTTATGGCTAATACAAAATATTATTTGTTTGATGGTAGCAACAGCATGAACATGTTAGAAGATAAATCAGCATAAAAAGTAAGTTTCATGCTGATAAAAAAGGGGGTAATAGTGTAATGATTTTATTCATCAGTGCAACAACAAACAAGGAAAAACCTAGTTTTCACAATACTATGACAGTTGGTGAGTTAAAGAATCTATTAAACAATTATGAAGATGATACAAAAATTTATTTGAAAGAAAAAAATAATAGTATGTCATTTTCTACAATGAATCAGAACAATATAACAACGGACAAATAGAAAAATGAGAACAGATGAATGACGAATTTCAATTGAAAAGGAGTTAGAAACGTGACATTAAGAAAATTATTTAATAGTGGAATTACTATAGAAGGATATAGAAAAATCCAATGTTGGGAGTCCGAAGATAATCCAACAGTATATTATGAAGGAGATCTTGAAGGCGATATAGAAGAATATTTCGATAGAGAAATTTCTTATATTTTCCCGTACAACCCGACACCATGTAATGCAGGTATCTGTATTGAATTAGCAGAGGAATAAATACAGTACATGAAAGGAAAATTTCAAAGGAGGTTTTGTCAATGAGTAACGATGAATTGATTTTAGAATGGGATAAGTTGTACTCAAATAAACTTTCTGGTTTGAGTATAGAACAATTTAATCACTTTAATAAACATGTGCAAGAAAGTCATAATAGTAAAGAAATCACATGGGAACAGTGTTGTAAATTTGCAGCTTTGATGTGTTATTTAGGCAAATGAAGAGTATGATTTATTGGATAAATATAGAAGGTTGGTGCAATATGAGTTATGAAAAAATGATGAAAAGAACTAATGGACATAGACACGACAAAGATTATCAACCGATAATTATGAGTTTATCGGGAACAAATATAGAAAGCTTAGCTTCCTTGTCAAGAAGAACAGCAAATACTTATAACGTAAGAGTAAGAAATAATATTAATGAAGAATTTGTTCAAATATCAAGAGAATTTTCAACAGAGGACAAAGCTGTACAATATAGTATAGATGAAGATTTAGATAACAAATATGTGTGGGTGAGAATTTATAGCGACAAGGGATTGCATGTTAGTGGTTGGTAAGATATACGGATGAAATGTAATATTTAAGTGGAAAGAGAGGAAATGGATATGAGATATTTTAAAATAATGTTTGATGGTGCAACACTATGTTGTATAGAAACGGCATTAGAAATCAATTTCATTAATGTAGACGAGGTTTTAAAAGATTTGAGAATTAAAAATGGTTCTCCTATCGAGAAAATAATAGAGGTAGATAAAAACGAAGCATATGAGTGGTACGATGTTGTTGAATATAAAGGAGGAGCCAACTAATGTCAAAAATAAGCAAAAACACAGACAGTTATTATGTAATAAGGGTCTATAGCGTGGGATCATATGAGCCGCCATATGTAAATTACGGAAATGATTCAAGTGAGTGTATGCCCATTGTGACAGAACTCGCAGAAACAAAAGAGGAGCTACTTGAGCATTGGGACAAATTAATTAAAAATTATGAAGGGTATGGATACACCGTATATAATACAAAAACAAGTAATTGTATTGTGGGTGGAGTATTCGACCCGACAGACATTGATATTTTAATGGGGATATAAGATAGAATTGTAATTTTATCATGTCAAATTAGAAAGAAGGATATCATGGAAATTAATATAAATGAATCTTACACTTTTAATCACAAAGAAGGTAACGTATTAGAAAAATATGATGGAACATTGTGTAAGATAATAAGTAAACATAGTATGCACAATGATATGTATTTTGCAGAAATGTGTGATGGTAGGAAAGTTCAAGTTTATACAAAAGAATTAAGTAGATAAAAAATAGATTTTATAAGAGAAGGAGAATGTTGTGAGTATGAAAAGGGAGAGAATAAAAATTTATGTTTGTAAATCATTAAATGGTGCAAGAAAATTATTTGAGCTATTTAAATCTATGAACCTAGATTATTTGGACGAAGAGTCATTTTTCCATATATGTGAGTGTGCAGAAAAAGATATCTACTTTACTGTACGCTTTAATACTTGGGCCGTTGGAGAAAAAGAAACTAATGAATTCTTTGAAGTAACAGAAACAGAAGTATTTGAATGAAGCAAATAAAAAGCACATTTTATGAGCAAAAGGGAGGTTATGAGATGTTGTTTCATAAAGCAATTAAAAACATGCACATTCCATCAAGTTGCATTATTCCAACAGACGAATGCGGTTACTGGAACTTTAACATTGATTTCATAAATAGTGATGGATTGTGTGATCAGACACAGCTAGATGTTTACCCTTATCAATACGATTATATTCAAGGCAGATGTAAAGAACTACAGGAACTATGGAAAGATTTTTGTAAAGATAATGGCTTCAAACAAAATTCTATTACTGGCATGTCGTTGGCTAATTTATAATATAGAAAGAAGAGGACTCGGAATATGAGCGATAATAAGCAAAAGAAAGCCAAGAGGGAAGATATATACATCTATGATACAGAAGGACATTATACGTGGCACAGTAACTTTAGAGAGGCATTTGAGAACATGCAGGAGTCTATTGCAAGAAAGGAATAGTCCATGATAAATGTAGTACGAGATTATGATGATTCGTATAGTTACAGCTCCGTTGAGCAAAAACGAAAAGTTAATCAACTTAATAAGTTTAGAAAGATCATGGGAAGCATTTTATTACTGCTTTCTTTTTTTGTGCTCTATATGCTGCCGGATCGAAGCGGCAATTGGACATTGACGGCATACATGCTTATTTTATCAGTCACATTATTTTACATAGGGAGAGATAAGAAATGAAATTTAGATACGAATTAGATGAAGACAAACAAATTAAAGTATATAAGGGAGACATGTACCTTGGTAAATATAAGAATTTTGACGAGATCCGCATATTGATCTTGGCTATAGATTAATGTCCGGCCTTGTCGGTTATCCTCATGGGTTATAAAAGCCGTTGCCTCAAAGGTAAGCAAGGCATTGTTTAAGTACGATAAGTAAGGAGGTTTATAAATGGGATACGGAGAATTAGAACGATGTAACGATTTTAACAGACTAACCGCGGTGTTTGATGATGGTATGCTTAAATACTTCCAGAAGCAATTAGAGGACTATTTAAACGGATCAGAGGAGCGTCCAGCGGTTGTGTGTTGGTATACGGATTTGATGGATACTGATGAATTGATAAGGCAGTGCTCTTAAGAAAGAGAGGAAGTTAAAAATGAATATTGATAAAATTAGAAGTGCTTTTATAAGGATGAACAAATTTGGAGATTGCGAATCCTTAGAAGAGAAAAAGAAAGGGCTAAATTAAACGTGTTGTACTGGTCATACGTTGAAAAAAGTCTTGAAAACACAGAATACTGGCGTGGAGTTGTAATGGGGGTTGAGGCGGTTGAATCCTTGGTGAAATAACAGTTTCAACATGGAAGTGTGCTTTCAAATTGAAAAAAGGAGAAATAGAAATGAGAAATAAAGGTTTCCCATTAGGAGCTTTTACGGCGTTAGCCCATAACGGAAGATTAATAAGAGAAGCAGAGGAAATATTACAAGAGGCAGTAAGAAACGATAATGCATATATTTACATCGAAAATCCTGATGGTACAACAATTAAACTACAAAGAGGTTTTAAAATTAAGGATTATGAATATGTCATCATGAAGTCAAAATAAAATTCAGTGATTTTGTTAAGAAAAAATGGGAATAGAAGTAAGTGTGCTTTAATTGGAGTAAGGTATGGCAATGAGGAAATAGGGAAATATGTTGCTATGAAGTTTAATTGGATATTTAATTTATTGAAAGGAGAATATATGAACCCAATTTTATGTATTACATACTCCAAAGAAATATCAATCTAAGGCTTTATCAAGCGGAATTAATGATGTGTATATGACTGACCCGATAATCAGTTACGATCCTCAAACAAAAGAATGGTTGGTTTCAGGTGGTGGCTATTGGACGTCCAATAATTGGGTAAATGAGGCCGGTAATTTCTGGGGATATGAAGGCGAATCAAAAAATATAGGTAAAAGAGATGCGTTTGGAGTTGGTTATACTTCGACATCTGGAACATATAAAAGTTCTGTTAAGCGTAGTTATGCATTAATTAGCGATGAATCTGGTCATAGTGTAGAAGCTAAATCACGTTCAGATGGAAATGGTCAATTAGGATTTGGCTTTCAACTTCAGGATTATGCGAGAGTTCAAAGATTATACCTCGGTGGCTCTTATGATTTGACATACATAGGCAGAAATTTTGGAGGAACTTGTGTATATAGCAGTGATTTCACATATTATAATGGTAATGCAACATCTTATTATATTCATACATGGGATCAAGCAGTTATAAATAGTATTAATTTTGGAAAAAATGGTAAAAATGCAGGCATATCCTTTGATATAACAAATATCGAATACAGCTTTCCGGCATATAGTAACGATACTCCATTTTAAGAGAGCACAGCAACTAATTTAGGGTTAATTAAATAAATAATGATATTTTTTGGTCAGTAGCTGTCAAATGTTACTGACCTTTTTTGCAAAAAAGATTAACAAGAGAGGAGAATAGGATTATGTTGATAGATCCAACTAGATATAGAATGATTTATACACCAAAGCGAAATGGAAGATGTATAAATTGTAAAATGGAATAATAATAAATTGAAATCAGGAATTCTTCGGAGGAAAGAAAATGGGTTTAGAGCAAATTAAGAACAAATTAAAGATGAAACAAGCAGTGCTTAATAGCTATGTAAGTCAATGTGACAACATTGAGGATATGAAGATGATGCTTGAAAAACTGTCTGAGGATTTTAAAAATCTAGCCGACAAAATAGAATAAGTGTTTTATCTTGACATTTACACATGGTGGTCGGATAATTATGTAAAACTTAAATGGGGGTAAAATTACATGAAGTGCCATATCATACCTATGACTTATTTAGATAGTTGGTCGACAGATACAACTAGAGGTGAAAGTAGAGATAAAAGGTTCACTTACTATTATCCTAAAAACGAGATTTATGGAATTTATAAAAAAACTGAGCACCTCAATTTTGAAACAGTTGTAATTGATGATTTATATATTTTAAAAGACCCGAGTAAAGAAAAAATGATTGAGGAAGGATTATCATTAAAGTTTGAACAAAAATTCAAAAAATCAATTAGCAACATAGACACATCATTAATTAAAGCGTATAATTTGGATTTCTTAATTAGTTTTATCTCAGTTCAATTATTTAGGCAACCAGAATTAATAAAACACAAAATTGGTTACGCAGAAAACATTGTAGATAATGCACTTAGGGGTTTGCCATTCAAATTAGAAAAATTAGATAAAAATAAAAAATTTCTTCAAATGCTAAGTAGATATTTCGAAAATGATGAGACAACTCCAATAAAAACGCTCGAAGAGAACATTAAATGTGAATTTGAGAAAACTATTATTGTTGCTCCTGATAATATCGATTTTATAGCCTCTGATCTTCCGGTATCAGATTTTGAGGTTGATGATATGGTAATAAAGTTTATGGCTCTAAACAAAAAAATGTGTATTGTCCTTTATAAAGGATTGGAAAATGTTAAATATAAAAATACTGCAATAATTAAACACGCAACTGAGAACATGGTTAAATACATTAATCACATTATGTTTGAAACATGTGTTCAAGTTGTATTCTACAAGAAAAGTAAAATAAGAAATCTAGTGTCAAATGAATTTCCCAGGGAGGAATTTTTGAAAATAATTAATAAAACTCAACCACTTTGATATTTAGTGGGGTTTAATTTTGTAACTCGAGATGAATTTGTTATTAAAACATTTTTTTTTATGGTCAGCAGCGGTCAAATGTTGCTGGCTATTTTAGTGCAAGAATAGATAATAAGAGAGGAGAATGGTATATTGAAAAAATATAGATATGGAGTGGTGTCAGATTTGGTTAGAGCCTTAAGAAATCCGAGTAACGATGGGCTTGATCTAAACGAGACTGAAGTAGAAGAAGCGCTTAACGACTTAGCTGATATTATGGATACCATGATGACCAATAATTGTGGATTCGACAAAGCTGTTAAAATTGAAAGAGAATCAGAAGACGAATTTGCTGAGTGGCTAGAAGCTACTTTATTGGCAATAGGATATAAATAAATCTGGAATTCTATCTAAATACGAGGTGATTAAATGGAAAAATTAAAATTAAAAGATTTAAAACCAGATGACAATGTAGTGTTTAAGGTTGATCCATACGGAGAAGGAAGAGAACAATATTTTGATGGTCATGTGATTAGTGTGTATGACAAGGCTGTATTTGTATCTTATTTGTACGGATATAAGTCGATGACCGATTCAATTCCGTATGATAAGATGATTGCCAAGTACGATAAAGAGAATGGTGTCGAGATGAGATTTGATAACATTGTTGGAGAAAGTATTTTACTGGAACCATAGATCGAGCAATTTAAGGAGGAAAATCATGGGGAAGAGTTTATATGAAAAATTTGCGAAAATTGAACAGCCAAAAGTCTTAAACCAGACAAAAACATTTGAAGAAGCGATTGTATCAATAAGAGAGTTTAAATCTCTATTATCTGCTGAATATATGGAATGGGCTGAAGAAGTCGTTGCTAAAGTATTTAATAGGACATATGCGGAGGTTAGAGATGCCGTAGACGGTGTGGAACCTTGGATAAGTATAGCGGGAATGTATGGTAAGTAAATCGAGCAATTGAGGAGGGTAAATATAGATGATGTGGTGTTATGGTGTTGCATATCTTGATAAAAATAAAAAAGGATTTACAGAAACGGAGCCGTGGGTATTGGAAGCGGTAGGGTTCATTGTATTAGTAGCTCTATTAATTTATTAATGCAAGGATTTCCAAAGGCAATACCGTTTGAATATGATAAAGATAATATTGAAAGTGTAACATGGGATTATGTTATGGATCATGTAGTAAGCCAATAAAAGAACTATTCTAAGGAGGATAATAGTATGGGATTTTTAACAAATTTATTGATATCAACAGGATTTAACACAGGTTTTTTGGAGCCATCAAGCAAACCTAAAGATTTAGACGCTATGACAAAAGATAATATGAGCGGAAAATACACAAAGGCAGAGATGAGAAGAAGATTAAATATGGGTTATTATGATAAAAAAGATTAATTGTAGCTATGTGAGCCACTGGATAATAAAAATCTGGTGGCTTTTGTATTACTCAAATAGTATAATGGAGGAAGATAAATGGACAGAATGGACGGTTATGAGGTGGTAGGTAGTTTTGATTGTGGTGACGTGAGCATGGTGGTTATTAAGGCAGCTCATGGAACGCATGTGATGCCCAGTGATGAGTGGGAATTAATTAAAAAGGGATATTTGAAGAATAGTACAGAACATGATCCCAAAATAGAGAAGTATAAGGTGGCATAAATAATTGTCAAGGAGATTACTGATGAAAAGGTATATGAATGAACCGGTTGATTGTACCTTTGCCGATGAGGATATTATAAAGGAGTATCAGCGATATAATGACATTAAGAAAGTGGCGACTGTGTTTTGTATAGAGAATAAAATAGTGAGACAGGTATTGATGAAAGAAGGGGTTTTGTGATGAATCGAGTGAGGCTTGGAAATAGACTCAAAACCTTAAGAGAGCAGCGTGGTTATTCTCAAGAGAAACTTGCGAAGCTAATTGGTGTAAGTAGATCTACTTTGTCAAGTTACGAGAAGGACAAAACGAGTCCTAAGATGGACGTTTTAGAGAAAATGGCTATGCATTTAGATACTACAATAACATGGCTTTGTAGTGAATTTAATTCAGACTTATTTTTGTAAATTGTTGATGAAAGGATTGTTTTATGCTGAATAGGAGAATTTAGTATGATAAAAATAAAGAAATGTTCAGAATTGCTTGGCGCCGAAAAGTTTGGAAGTTGTGTTAGTTGTGGCTATGGGTCAGACGAAAAAGACATCTATAAATTAGAATTTGAGGTTCTCAGCAATAAACGAAGTAGCTTAAATCTTTGCTATGGTTGTCTTATAGATATGAAGGACATGATTATATGATTATTTTGAGGGAGGTAGATATGAAATCGGATAAGTGGTTTGCATTCTATTGGGTAGATGGAAAGATAACGTATAATAAAGGTAAAAGCATCGGAGAAGCGGCTCACCTTGGAATAGGTGGAATTACGGCTTTAGATTACTATGAAGAGGTAAATGAAATTCCAGATGATAAAAAAGATATTAGGTGCGTGTTTTTAGATGGAACCAATGAAGTTATGCACCCAGAAACGATGTTCGCAAAGCAAGCAAAAGAACAAATTATAGATGCTGCTCGTGATATCACCATTTCGATATGTAATCGTATATGGAAATGCAATGTTCGCGTAGATCCATTTGAGTTTGTATTAACCGAATATTCCATAAAATGATTATTCTATTTGGGAAGGGAGGAGTTTTTGGGATTTGATATGAGAATTATCAAAGTTAAAAGACAAGTTTTGAATTCCATATGCAAAAAATATTATGAAGATAATATAAATGATTTGTCTTATAATGGTATTATGGAGATAGAGAATGTAATAGGCACGAAATGTTTTGAATCAAGATTACATTTATTAAATTCTTTTGAGGAAGAAGGACACATTGGGTACGCCAATGACACATACGTTGAAATAGATCCTCAATTATTCGTTCCGATAATTGAATATTGTGAAAGCACGATAAAGGGGATCGGTAGTGATCAAAGATTACACGATGAATATAAGCGGCTGCATAGCTATATGGTAAGTTTGGAATTCAATATAGAAGAAGACATTCTGCTATATGAGCATGACTGTTAGAGTGTAGAGCGATGGGTTGATTGTTTAATTGGAGTAGGATTTTATGTTTAGAGGGTATATGAAAAAAAGACTATGAAAGCTTTTTAAGAACGCTAACCTGAAAAAGATGCATAAAATAATAGTTGTATGGGAGGAGTCTAAATGGATAGAAAAACAGATTTGCTAATAGCAACTTATAAATTACTAAATAAGCAAAAGAAAAGTCCTTATGTGCTAAATATGCTATCTACAACGGTAAACTACGATGATTCGGAATGCGATGGTAATTGTTTGATGAATGATATAGAATATTGCCTGGAAGAAGAGGGCGTTGATATTGGAAAAGAATTAATTTAGAATAAATTAGTTTCGAGGTGAAATGTATGAGAGCAACAGCATTGTGCTTGCAATTGATACAGACATAGGGAAGACATATTATATAAACGATACTGTAAACGGACTCTAGTGCGTTAACTTCGATTACTATTTTGATGATTTAGGTAATGTTACAGAAATAAGAATAGAATAGGAGTACGCATGAAAACATTAAGCGATTTAGAAGAAATGAAAAACAAAAAGCACGACTCTTACGGAACATATTATAATTACTTCTTCGCATATTTATCACATCACTATGTATCTAAACTTGGCGGTTTTGAAATTGTAAAATCAGAGTTGTCAAATTGGGACAAAGAATCCCAGCTTGTCATATTAGAAAGGCTGATTGAAGAGTTGAGAGAGATAGGCATGCAGTCAGGATATGAAAATCTATTTGAAATGTTGAATGAAATTTGAGATTCATATCGAAAGGAATGAGTTATGAAAAGAACAATTAACGAAGGTGACTTTATACTAATTACTGATACATCAGAAGATTATTATTTAGAAATCGGCGAAGTGATTGATGCTGAAATAGATTTTAATGGTGAACCTGAGTTATACAAGGTAAGATTCGGTCATAATTATGAGACAAGTGTTGATAAAATTGAGGAATACAGATATGATTTACCTGAAAAATGTCGTGTCTTATTGTTTGAGAATAGATAAAATCTAAGATTTAAGGAGGGATACATGGGAATTATCTTGAAGAATTATAAAAACCTGACGGATAAAATGGAGTATAACAAAAATTATAATGAGGCAGAAAAGCTTTTATATGAATATGAAGAATTGTTAAAGTTACAGGGGTGGTCTGAGATAATAACAGAGGGAGGGGTTATGTCGCCAGACGGTTCTACTTTATTTATTGTTTCTCGAAGTCCGTATAATGGGCAACTTTTACCATTAAGCCAAAGTATGGTGAATTCTTATAATACCATTGTTGATGAATTAATTGAATCTGGGGATTTTGTTAAGTACTAAAGTTGGATGGTGTTAAAACTAGGGATTCATTCAAAAAGAGGAAATATCTATGATATCACTTAACTACAGAATCATTGAAAAATTTTGGCATATTGGGGAGAAATGGGATAAATTATCTCCATCAGAAAAAGATGCTATTGAATTTGCTCATACAAATATAAACCCAGAACCAAATCGAATGGCGGCTGATGGAACCAATTACTCTTTGGAATACTGTCTTGCTTATTCTGGGGGAACTATCAATGGAAGATTCCGCTATGGCAGACCAGCTCCGATTGATTTACAGATTGCTGATATGATTTCAACCCATAAAACTAAAATTCCTATTGTACTTTATCGGGGCGCTTGTGAAGATGTTTTTCGTAAGATGTGTGAAAATGCAAAACATATAGAAAAAGCTGATCTATATGAAAAAGCATTTTTACAAACATCTCTTGTAAAAGGGCATGAAATTAAGTCACAATACCACTTAAGAATCTACGTGCCAGAGGGGACACAGGCAATTTATTTGGGAAATGTGAATTACGAACAGAAATACTATGAAGTAGTTTTGCAGCATGGATCAAAACTCAAAATTGTTTCCGTGGGCAACAAATATATAAATTGTAGGCTTTTAATCTAATAATTTATCGTATAAGATGGAAAAATTTATAGGTAGAAGAAGGCATTGGAGATTATAATCCGATGCCTTTTATAGTGTCTATAAATACACTGCAATGGGAGAATTAATATTTGGTAGATAATGAGGAGGAAAATATATGTGCTATAAAGATGAGGTTCAAAAAAAGAATGCAGATAAGCTACAACGGAAATTTGATGAGGTGAAGGCTCCTAAATTTATTAGAGATTATTTTTACAATCTCAATAGCGAGGCTGGTAAGCTGAATTATTGGAGTGTAATTACACAATTTCTCAACTGGATAATATTGGAAAGGCGTATCGATAAAGAGTCAATTGCTAAAGTAACTGGGCAAGACATAGATAAATTAACTAAGATTGATGTGATTGTTTATTTAGAAGGGTTGTTATCCAAGGGTATTACACCATCAACCGTCAACACAAAGAAGAATATATTAAGTGGTTTCTGGTCACATATGGAAGATGAAGGAATTGTAAGTAAGAATATTATACAGAGTATTCCTAAGACCAAATTTAAGATTAAGAAGAAAAATAATGCGAAAGTACCTTTGCCAGAAGATATGAGCGAAATGATTGAAAAGATTCATCAGAAGAAAGATGATTTTGTGAGAGAAAGAAATCTTATTATTGTACGTGTCTTAAAAGGGACTGGTTTAAGGGAAAGTGAATTAGCTGGACTTGATATGTCTGATTTACATTTAGACAGTATACACCCATATATTACTGTAATGGGTAAAGGTGTATATTACAAGCAAGACGAAGAGCCGGTATTGGTAACTAAAGATGCCAAGATTGCATTTGAAGAGTGGCTTGTGGTTAGAGGTAATGCTGAAGATATAATTGACACTAAAGCGGTATTCTTAAATAAGAATGGTAAGAGGTTGTCAGAAGATAATATTCAATCTATTTTTAAGAATTATAGTAATGGAAAGATTACACCTCATATGATGAGACACCTGTATGCAACAGTTCTTTATCAGGAGTCAGGTCATGATGCAGCTTTCGTTCAGGAACAGCTAAGACATAGTAATGTTAATACAACACTTGGAACGTATGCTGCCGGTGACAGTAGGTCATATGATGTATTAGAAAACATGTAAGATTGGAAGGTAAGATAAAAGAACTGTTTCAATATAAGGTATGTAAAAGACGTAGGTTATTTACCTCCGTCTTTTTTATGTTCATTTTAAACAAAATAAGTGTGATTTAATTCATACCTTTTCTTTCGTTAATTAATATATCTGATATGTCACAATTAAGGGCATCACATATTTTTTGTAGTAATGAAAACTGTATGCTCGTCGTCTTGTTGTTACATAGTTTATTTAAAGTAGAAGCTGCAATACCCGTTTCTTTAGCAAGCCAATATTGAGATTTCCCCATTTTTTCTAATGTTTCGTTTAATATGACCTTCATTTTGCACCTCGATTTGTTTATATAATAATATTATCAAAAATAATTATTTTTTGCAATAATTAGTGTTGACAATAATTAGCGCATACGCTATAATATAGAACATACAAGGTAAATATAGTGGTAATTACATATCACTAATAGAAAGGAGGAGCATATGGAACTTCACAGATACGATATTATAGAGGCGGAAATTGAATATGGAAAAGGTTCAGTGCAGAAAAAGAAACGTCCATATGTGATTGTGAGCAATGAGCATGGTACCGCAAATGCTCGGATTATCACTATAATGCCTTTAACCCATATAATTAAGAAAGAGTATCTACCAGTACATGAATGCTTAGAAGCGGAATCAGAAAACGGGTTATCAAGTTATTCTATGATTCTTGGGGAGCAACCTCAAACCATATGTAAAGATGAGGTAATTCGAAAGTTTGGAACCGTTGTAAATCAAAAACATAGAAATATGATTAACAAGGTTTGTTTTAATACATTTTTCTATGGGGAAAAGATTGAATGGGAGGAAATATTCGCATGAATGAAGACTTTATAGTAGTTTCAAAAGAAGAAGCGATTAGAAAAATAATGGAAGCCCCTGGAGATACTGTGATCATTGGTAAAATCTTAATTTCAAATCCATCATGTTATATTCATGATAGATCTGTTAGAAGCAAAAAGAAGGATGGAGAATTACTTATAATAGCCGCAAAAGAAATTGAATATCAAAATAATAACTATTTTGGAACTCTGTCCTTACATGGGACAAGAGAAGAATCTGTAATTCATAGTATCTTATTCCCACAGATAGAATGAAAAGCAAATATATGTTCGAAAAATGTCAAGTTTTGCTTGACTAGCACATACGTTCGATGTATAATCGAAACAGTTCAGATGGCAAAGCATTTTAGATATAAAAATTGCAGTCTGTTTAGGATCATAGGTGTTGGCGCACCTCCTCAAAACAGACTGCAATTTACATAATTATACACAAGACATAAATTCATTTTTTGGTCGAAATGAATTTAAGAAATATAGCAGAAAGCTATACTTGATTTTATTCTACATAATTTTTTAGTAATAGTCAAGTATCTTTCATGTAAATCGGCGTTTCTGCTAAGAGTTTCCAATTAAAGTAAAGAGAATTATATATTATACCTCATTAGCCAAGCGGTAAGGCACAGGATTTTGACTCCTGAACTCACTGGTTCGATGCCAGTATGAGGTGGTATTTTGGTCGGCGTAAATTACCAGACCTTAGTTAAAGTCGCTTATTAATTAGTTTTTTTGTGGAGGAATATGTATGGACGAAGATCAAAAACAACAGATATTAGAGGAGTATGCCTCTAACGGTATGACGAAATTAAAGAAAATTTCTTACCCTCTATTTATAAAATATGGTGGTATCTCCGAAAAAGATCACGATGATTTTTACAGCAAGGCCAATGAAGAATTGTGGAAAGCAACAGAAGTCTTTGATAACTCAAACGGGGTTCCATTTGGTGCTTACCTAATAGGGTGTCTTAATAGGAAATTTAAGACGGAAATGACCGGAATAAACAGAGAAAAACGTAAGGCGGACAGATTATCATCTTCCCTTGATGCTCCTATTGGGGAAAATGAAGGGGTAACTCTTGGAGAAATGTTGGCGTCAGATTATGACTTGGAGAATGAAGTCTTAGGAGAAAACGTTATTAGTGATTTAAAGATTGAAAAATACTTGGACAGACTTTCTAAAATACAACGTAATATGGTTAATTTATTATCAACAGGTTATAAGTCAATTGAGATCCAAAAAATATTACATATTAGCAACAAAGAGTATTCAGATTACCTAAAAGCAATTCAGTCATATGAAAATGTAAAGATATTAATGTAGATAAATGGGAGGAATGTAATCAGTGGCAAAGAAAATCAGGAAACAGACGTATTCACTTATTTCTTATCTTGACCAGATTAGAGAGGAAGATATAAGGAGCGATCAAGATGTGCAAAGACTTAGTGGGCAATGGGATGCAAGCATGATAAACGAACTAGTTGTAACAGTTCTTACCGATGATTATATTCCTCCTATTATATTGGGAGAAGAAGAAAGAGAGGATGAAACAACTCAGCTTTGGATTATTGATGGTCTACAAAGAAGCTCCTCTTTATTGATGTTTAGATATGGAAATCATAAAATCACATCGGCTATTGAGGATAGCGTGATTGAATATCAAAAGAAAAAGATAGACATCGATGGAAAAGTAGCGAGAGATGATGGTGACAACATTGTTTATGATACATTGGAGTTTGATTTAAAAGGGAAAACCTATGACGAGTTACCTGACGAGTTAAAGAAAAAATTTAATGGCTATCAAATTGAGACTGTTGTTCATCAAAACTGTACCATGGCTATGATTTCAAAGCTGGTGAGACGGTATAACAATCATAAATCAATGAATGCAGCACAGAAAGCCTTTACATATTTAGACAAGTTTGCAAGAAAAATTCGTGGAGTTGTTGACTTGAGGTTTTTTAAAGATTGTGGAAGCTATACGGGGAAAGAAAAGACGAGTGGGGTATATGAAAGAATGGTTTCAGAATCTGTAATGGCGATGTTCCATTTAGATAACTGGCAGAAAAATGGTAAGAAAATGGGAACCTATCTTAATGAAAATGCGACAGATGAGGAATTTGATTTATTAAAAGACATAATATGTCGTCTAGAAGCGGTTGTAGATGACAAATATAAGGATATTTTCAACAGCAAGAATTCATTTATTTGGTTTACTTTTTTTCATAGATTCACGAGGTTTGGCGTAGAAGATATAAAATTTGGCGAGTTCTTAAAGGCATTCCAGAATGATTTGCATAGCATAATTTTTGCAGAATATGATAATAGGTCATTTGATACCATTGACGACGGAAAAGGAACAAAGGACAAAAAGGTTATTATTCAGAAGCTGGACATGCTTGACAGACTAATGAACGAATTTTTACATATTAATACTGAAAACAGAGAAGGAAGTGTAGAGGAGGATATTGAGCCAATGACGGATGAACAGTTTATCATTGAAAATGTTGGCGGAGATGCCAATGAGCTGCTCAAGGATATGGACTTGTATAATGAGTCTCTTGATGATCTTTTGGAAAATACAATAAGAGTCGGTTCTAAATTACTTGATCCTGATAACCGTCAGTCCCTATTGGCATTGGTTGTTTATTCCTATAAAGAGGACAAGGACTTAGATGAGTGGCTTACAGAATACGCAAGTAATAATAATACATATTTTAAGGATCAGAAAAGGAATTACTTACATATGTTAGAGAGTTTTGAAAAATATGGCCAGTAGCAGGTACTGTAATAATTACATACATAGAAACGGAATTTCATAGCAAAAAGGAGGAGTGGCAAATCAATGGAGCCTATGAAAATAAATAGAGATAAAAACACATGGTTTAAACTCTGTTGTTATTATCAAGCAACTACTGAGTTATATGACAGGAATTTAACATTTTTGAGAAGTCCTTATGATGAAACAGAAGCTTATGTTATCGGCGAAAACAAAAAATGGTCGAGTTTATATAGCAAGAAGCAATATGAGAAAGTAATGGATATTGCAAACATGTTAGAAATACATAAAGCTGTTATTAAAGTAAATGGAATGTGTTGTAATTGTAAATTTTCAGCCCAAGGCTGGATCGATCAGTATCAAAATCTGGTTAAGGGTGGAGAAATGAAATTTATTAAAGAATATTTATAATAAAAAGGAGATCAAAATGGGAGTAGATATCGTGTCAGTATTTAATCCTCCAAAGGAAGAATCTAAGTTATCATGGAGAAACGTATTCGATCCAAAAATGTTATTCGGTCATTATGATAGAGTTAGAGGGATTGCTAAAAGTGTAGGATACTCGATGATTGCATTTAATGGAAAAGTGTATCATGTGAACGATTCAGATATGAAAGCTATTTGCAACGTAGAAGATTTGATATAAACGCCATTGAAGCAAATCTTAAAAGGAGAAAACATAACAATAGAGAATGTCATAGAATTAATGGTTCTTTGTAAATTAGAGCAATCAATTTCATGTCTGGGTAAAATAACACCAGATGATGAAGGATTTATCACATCAGAAATTGATCGTCCAAGAGTCAGAGCAGACAACAGAGGAACAAATTCAATCAATTAATGATTTTAAGAAATATATAATTGAAAGAGAGGGCAATGATGAGTGCTGAAGAATACATTAAAAAACATGAGCCTGATACATATGAGCGATATTTAAATTATTGTAGAAAAGATCGTATTCCAAAAGCTGGAACTATTGTCAAGACATTAAAAGGTGGATTTGGGTCGATTGATGCAGGAAGAATACTTTTGATATATAAAATAAATGAACAGTATGTAGTTCTTGCGAACCCTAACTGGAAAGATGAACTTGATGATTGGGATATAGAAAATGGGATTAATGAACCACAAGACACATACGCGTCCAATATAAAGGATTGGTGGAAAGAACTACAAATAGTAGATGAAAAAAGATAATTGAAATGAACCTTTTATTGTAAATATTGAGGAGGCAATTGTGGATTTACAAGAATTATACAAGGAGTGCGTTGAGTTATTGCACTCCATAGGATATGTAACAGACGTATCAAAGATAACTCTTAATAATAGATTAAGTCGCACATATGGCATCTATTATGAAGATGATCGTAGCATAGAAATAAATGAAAAAGTGTTTAATTTGGCCAGCAGAGATCAGAATATGACTACGATTATCCATGAGTTATCACATAATATTGATCATATATTAAACAAAAATATAGGTAGATATTTAGATGGTCACGGAGATAATTGGATTAAGATTGCGGATGATATTACAGAGAAACTTGGATTTAAGATTCAGAGATATTCGCCGTTTAGTGTAAAAATTCAGTGCAATAAAAAATATCACCATACATATAAATGTGGAAATTGTGGCGTAGAAAAATTGGTTATGTCTAAATTTAAAGATGAGAATAAAGTGAGAAGTGGCAAATGCAACTACTGTAGTTCAGATCTAAAATATCTTTTTAATGGGCAGTACGCGATTAATATGAGCAACGGAGAAAGAACAATATGGTTGGATAACTATTGAAATGGTTCATTCATTTAGAAACAGGAAAAGGAGTATAGATGGATAAATACTTAAGTATTATTACAAATTTCGGCTGCCATTATCAATGTCCATATTGCATTGTGAAGAATAACAATCTTCGTATACCAAGAACTACTCTTAGAGGGCTTGATAATTTAACGGAAGAAATAAGGAAAAATAATTGTAATTGGGTTTCTTTATCGGGAGGAGGAGATCCTTTATATAACTGGACGGCTCATAAGGATTGGTACGATAAATTGTATAACATCTTACCCCAACATATAAAGATTGAGTTACATACTAGTTATATAAATGGGCATCTAAATGATCAGAGCTTCCCATTTGATGCATTTGATAGGGTTGTGTACCATGTTAGAACAACTGACTTAAATGAACTTATAAAAATAAAAAGGCATGGTAACGAGATTGTACGTATTGTGATGATAGCCACCGAGAAATTAAAAACAGAAGATTTTATTAAAATGTCAAGATTCGTGGAAATGTCAAGCGATATTGATGAGTTGAGTTTTAGACAGTTGGTGAACAGCAATTATGAAACACAATATTATAATCATGATTTGTTATCATGGGGGCATAGGCACGAGCTGTGGCATTATATCGAGCAAAACGATTACAACCTGTATTACGCAGAGAATAAGGTTTCGCTTAAGTATGAGGATTTCAAGCAGTAATAAAACGAGTCTTTCAACGGAGGTGTGTGATGAATGGTAGAAAAGATTATTTATTTAATGTAAAAGTGTTTTATAAAAGCGGTGGCTACAAATATGCAAATCTTTTTGACAAAGACATGTATGATATGGGGGTACAGCTTGGAAGTATTACCGGACATAGAAAAATGAACAAATTGGAAAGGTTCATATTTAGAAATTGTATGTAGGAGGAAATTAAATGTTAGCAGTTATTTTGATTTTAGTAGGAGTAGCTTTAGAAATAGTGAAAGCAAATGCATGGTTCATTGTACCTGATTTGGCAATTTACCTTGTTTTTGGAGCTGGAGTAGTTCTTGCAATAGTCTCTTTCGTTAGTGGAATTGCGGCTAAGAGAAGATTTGACAGTATGTCAAAAAGAGTAAATCGCTTTATGAGAAGATGAAATAAATTTTTCATAGAAAAAGGAGAGAAAAGAGAATGATTAAACTAAGTGAATGTACTAAGGCGGGAATGGTATTTTTATATGACGGAGAGACGGTGGGGTTACAATACATATTAAGAATGATTTTTAATAAAACCGAATTACCAGAAATTAGATTAGTTGCAAGTGACAAGAATTTTGATGATGCGGTTTCTAATGTTCTAGATCAGATGTATCTCGATATTCAGAAGGGGATTGAGAAAGACGATTATGAATTGAACAATCTCAATACTCAAACAGTTGAAATAGACATAGTCAAAAGAGATATAAAACAGATTGGTGAATATATGTTTGAAATTGCAGAGTAAACAAGTAAAGAGGGATTTTATACAAGGAGGAAGATTGTGAATATATTTGAAAAGATTATTAAAAACAATAAAAGTCCATTAAGCATATTTAAGCACATGGTGGGTCTGACTGAAGCCGAAAATGGTTTGATTGACATTGCTAATTACATTGAAAATTTAGACTCTGAAAATAAAAGAATGTACAACTTAGTCAACACTTGGAATCAGAATGAAGAGATTCAGAAACTAAAAGATGAACTGCAAGAATCACAATCTAAGCAGCGTAGACATGTAAATTACGCCATTACTGATGAAGAATTGGCTTCCTGTTATGAATGGGAAGAAAAACACGTAGAGGAAAAACACAAAGGAAAAGAATGTGGAGCCATCGGAGGAAGATTTACTTATGAACTTACACCGACGAGCATTGGCATTTGTGGAGCTGTAAAGTGTGTCTGCGGTGAAAGATTTGAGTTCAGAGATTTAGGGTAATCTCAAAGAAGGAGTGTATATATGGGGAGTGAAAAACGAAAGGAGTTATCAGAAACGATTCACGATAATCTTCGTAGGTTGAAAATCGTGGATATCAATTTACAGATAGAAGCTGCTAGGATTTGTGAAGCCAATGGGGTTAGGGTTATAGCTGAAGAGATTAAGAAGATTATTGACGAGTTAGCGGAGGAACTTGAAGAATTTGATCGGGAGGTGGAAATGGATTAATGTTAGACACATATGCAAAAGTAAACAATAGTAGCAAAACCACTAATAACATAGAACTCAATGCAATTACCGGCACAAAGATAGCTTCTTTAAAAGATTCTCGTTGCGTGATAAAGTTGCAAGTCAGTTATTTGACGAAGGAGGAGCTTATCTAACAAAGACTGAAACAAAGTATTATGACGATAAAAGTTGGAATAGTTACAATTGTGATACTATAATTCCCGTAGTAATTCTTCAGATGATGATGTGCGGAAAAGACGAAGTGTTATGCGAATTAATTTTCAGAGATGATTTTGATAAACTATTTGAATAAAATCAAAATTTGATTGGAGAAATAATATATGGGTGATAACTGGGACGAAGAGGATTATAAAAAATATTTGATGAGTAATTATGATATACTTCATGGTTTTAAATTGAAATGGTATCAGAAACTATGGGTAAAATCCTTGTATTGGTGGCTTAAGCGAACAAAAATACATTGGCGATAGAAGGTTGTTTTTATTTGCAAAGAAAGGAGAAAGAAAATAATGAAGGAAATGGTTATCAAGATACCTCTTACGAATAGCGATACAAAAAGAAATGTAGAGGAGTTGATTTTGGTAGCATTAAGAGAATTTGGAGATATGTTTTATGCAATTGATGAGGTGTTAGTTGATGAAGAAAAGGTATTTGGGACAAAAGATCCAAATGGATTTAATAAGGAGTTTTTTAGAAAAGAGGACATATAAACCACCAGAGGATCAGCAATTAATTAAAGAAACTTAAGAATTGGAAAAGAGAAATGGACAAGGCCATGACTCCATTCAACTGGCTATAAAAACGTTAGATCATACCCGGAATTAACAGAACTACGTTTAACCTTGTGTGGTTCCAAATTCTTTTGAGATGGCTATATGAATGATTAATTATAAAGGGAGAAAAATGAAGAAAACGCTTATTGTTGTAGATATGCAAAATGATTTTATTAATGGTTCTTTAGGAACTATTGAGGCGCAATCTATCGTGGAAAAAGTAAAAGATAAGATTACGAAATATCAAAATCGTGGAGATGAAATAATTTTCACAAGAGATACTCATTGTACTAATTATTTAAATACTAATGAAGGAAAGCATCTTCCTATCGAACACTGTATTTTTGGAGAAAAGGGTTGGCTAATTGCAGACGGCTTAGAAGTTCCAGATTGTAAATATGTTGATAAAGACACATTCGGCTGGTGTTTATGGAATACCATGAAATTTAAAGAAGTGGAATTAATTGGTTTATGTACTGACATCTGCGTAGTTTCTAATGCTTTAATTCTTAAAGCGACATTCCCTAATATTGAAATTACAGTGGACGCAAGTTGTTGTGCTGGCGTTACACCAGAGACACACAAGGCAGCACTTGAAACAATGAAGATGTGCCAGATTAATGTGATGGGAGAATGACATGATAAAATTTGAAAACTGTATTGTTGATATAAAGAAATTCCCAGATGGAACATTGCTGTTAAAAGAAGATATCCCAATTAATTTTGCTGATTATAGAGAAACAACTATTGAGTGGCTTTTTGAAAACAACGAAGAATTGGTTGCACTCATTTATCTTGTAAAGCATTTACGGTCACATGGTTTAAATAGCATATATCTTAAAATACCATACATACCTAACGCAAGGCAGGATAGAGTAAAAAATACAGAAGATGTATTTACACTAAAATACTTTGCAGAGATTATTAATTATTTGGATTTTGATTCTGTAACTGTTCTTGATCCCCACTCAAGCGTAAGTGAAGCTTTAATTAACAATATTATTGTCAACTCACCAAAAAGATTAGTTTGTAAAGCAATTTCAAGTATTGGTCAAGATGATTTAACATTATTCTATCCTGATGAGGGGGCTATGAAAAGATATTCAGCATTGTTTGATATGCCTTATGCTTTCGGTATTAAGAAGCGAAATTGGGAAACGGGTAAAATAGATGGGTTAGATGTAGCTGGAATGGAGTTTATAAAAGGAAGAAAAATTTTGATTGTAGACGACATTTCAAGTCGTGGCGGCACTTTTTATTATAGTGCAAAGAGGCTAAAGGATTTAGGGGCGGAAGAAGTCTACTTATATGTTTCTCATTGTGAAAATACAATTCTTGAAGGAGAAGTATTAACTAGCGGTTTAATTGAAAGAGTATTTACAACAAATAGCATTTTTACAGAGAATCATGAAAAGATAGAGGTTATGAATTATGAACAATAAAATCAACCCTATGTTATTGATGGATTTCTATAAGGCAGTTCATAGCGATATGATCAACCCCAAGATGACGAGGTCAATGTCATACTATACTCCAAGAATGAGCAGAGTAGATAGGTGGGATAAAGTAGTAATGTTTGGACTGCAAATGTTTTGCAAAACTTGGCTTATTGATTATTTCAATAATAATTTCTTTTATCTAAACAGAGAAGAAGTCATATCTGAATATGAAAGAGTATTGGACGCTTCTCTTGGTAAAGGAATTTATGACTCAAATAAAATTAAAGAGTTACATAAATTAGGGTATTTACCTGTTGAAATTGTTGCTTTACCAGAAGGTACATTGGTGCCAATTCATGTTCCTATGTTTGGGATAACTAATACTCATCCGGGTTTTGCATGGCTTCCACAAGCCTTAGAGAGCTTAATTTCAGCCGAAATGTGGTATCCACAAATTACCGCAACTGTTGGCAAAACGTACCGAGATATTGTAAATAAGTATTATGAGCTGACTTGCGATGATAATATTCCAAGGGCAAAAGCATTGGGAGCATTTGATTTTCGAGGTGATATGTGTGTGGATGCTGCTTTAAAAGCTGGTGCAGGTTGGTGTATGTCATTCTTAAATACGGCCACTGTTCCTGTTATTCCATATTTAGAGGCTATGTTTAGTTGCGATTGCACGATTGAACCAGTTGCATTTGGGTCAGTTAGTACAGAACATTTTGTGATGTGTAGTAACTATGCGATCGACGGTGATGAAATTACATTCCTTAGACGGCTACTAACAGAGTTGTATCCACATACTAGTTTTTCTTGTGTTCTTGACAGTTATGATTATTGGAATGTAATAGATAATATTCTTCCCCAATTATATGATGAAATTATGGATCACGATGGTTGTATGATGATGCGTGGAGACTCTGGCGATTGTGTTGAAGTAGTTACGAAGACAGTATTTAAACTTTGGGAATTGTTTGGAGGAAAATTAAATAAAAAAGGATACAAAGTACTTGATTCCCATGTTAAAGCAATTTACGGGGATAGTATCACAATTCAGAAGTGTGAGGAGATATATGAAATTCTAATGGAGAATGGATTTGCTAGTAATAATGTAGCTTTGGGAGTAGGATCTTTCTCTATGCACTGTATTGAAGAAGACAATGTTTTAAAACCTTTTACAAGAGATACTTTTAGTTCATGTATAAAAGCTTGCTATGCAGAGGTTGATGGTAAGTGCTATCCGATTTTTAAAAGTCCAAAAGATAGTAGATTTAAAAAAAGCCAGAAAGGATTGTGCCATGTACATTTAAATGATGATGGAGAATTAGTATATGAGGATGAATATACATCTGAAAATATTCCTGTAGATAATTTATTACAAACAGTATTTAAAGATGGTGAACTAGTCAAAGAGTATTCACTTAAGGAAATTCGTAATACTTTGAATGGAGGGGAATTTTAATGTTTAATGCAAAAAAAATAAAAAATGAAGTAGTAGATTGGATTGAAGAATTCTTTGAAGAGAATGGTGATGGTTGTAACGCAGTAGTTGGAATTTCAGGAGGTAAGGACTCAAGTGTTGTTGCTGCATTGTGTGTCGAAGCCCTTGGCAAAGATAGAGTTATTGGTGTTTTGATGCCAGACGGGGAGCAGAATGATATTGATATGGCAAAACTTCTGGTGAGTACTTTAGATATTAAATACCACATCGTGAACATCCATAATGCAGTTAAGTCTATTAAATATGAAGTGAAATCTAGTCTTGATGATCATTGGAGCATACAGTCATCAACAAACTTGCCAGCAAGAATTAGAATGACCACATTATACGCAGTATCTCAAACTGTTAATGGACGTGTAGCTAATACTTGCAATCTTTCTGAAGATTGGGTCGGTTACGCAACCCGCTATGGAGATGCGGCTGGTGACTTTAGTCCGTTGTCTGGTTTGACTGTTTCTGAAGTAAAGGCAATCGGATATGAGCTTGGTCTCCCAACTAGTCTTATTGAAAAAATTCCAAGTGATGGCCTTTGTGGTAAATCAGATGAAGATAATCTTGGTTTTGCCTACGATGTGTTAGACCGATATATTCGCACCGGGGAGATTGATGATCAAAATATAAAGGCCAAGATTGACAATATGCATGTAAAAAATAAGTTTAAATTGGAACTTATGCCAAGCTATAAACTTATCAGTTAAAAAACGTCTTTCATTAAAAAATAAAGATAAAAAGGAGAATATTTATATGGAGTTCCCAGTAGAGATGTATAGGATTCGAGAGGAAGAAATGAAAATTAAAGTTCCTTGTGAAAGATGTTTGGAAAAAGGAATTATTGATTGCACATGTTCTAGGTGTGGCAGTAAGGGGGTACATAGCAAAACAATTAAAGTATGGAAAGTAGCTTCTAAAACGGTTACTGTGGAGAAAATCGACAGAAGCTCTAGCGACAACTTCTACAAGGGTGTTCAGACTTCTTATAAGAATGGATTAAGGTATTGGACAGGTCATAGTGACTTTTATAACGAAGCAAATATGTATTTGCATTTTACAAGGAATGACGCTCAAAAAGAATGTAATAAGAGAAATGAGGGAATTAAAGGACTTCTAGAGGTCTATAGTAAAAATAACATAGCAGCATCATCTGTAAAATTAAATAATAAAAAAATCGACGATGATAAACAAAGGGAGATTGTTGATTCACTTATAAAAAGATTAGCGTGTTCAGATTCAAGTTTTGCTCAATATTTAAAGGACTCTGGGTATACGGTATGTAGATTTGAGCTTATTTAGATACACATAAATGAACTTGAAACTTCGATTTCAATGGAGAATATAAAAGTGGAGGTGAAGTAAATTACGATTCAAGATGTATTAAAACTTATTGAGGAAAAAGAGAAATTGCAGATTAAGTTGGAGATTGTTAGAAGTGAATTAATCCAAGCGGTTAACGATCTGGACTTTGATACTTTGGAAAATAGTGATTATGAAACAATAAAAGATTTGTTAAAGCAGGTTCAATATTTGATTGATGACGATAAGGGAAAAAAACTATCAGATATTGTTGAAAGCAAGAAAGTCAAAAAATATCCACAGTTATTGAAGCCTACATACTATACGGAAATTGACACATTAAATATTTCGGATGAAGAGAAATTAAGATTGGACAAGGCGGCTTATATGAATACCAGATATTATATGAGTGAAGATAACCTTGATAGGCTCGAATATAAACTGTCCATTGAAGACTTAGAACTCCTAAAATCCATTGGAGTTGTTGAAAAGAAACATAATTTTAGATGTAGGGACTGTGGAGACTCCTGTACTACAATTTCTGAAAGTGATTTGGAGAAATACAAAAGAGTGTTTCAGCTAGAGGAAATGGGTAACTCCTTAACAGATGAGCAGGAAGAGGAACTTGATAAACTATATGAGAAGGGTTTTTATTGCATAGACATTTGTTGTATGGAATGTGACTCTGATTACGAAATTACAAATCAGAAAGACTTAGATGATTACAGATCTCATATGAAAGAGCTTTACAAAGTAGTGAAAAGTCCAGATTTGACATTTGAAAAACTGTAAAAGATAAGGAGAATAGAATATGGAGAAAATTTTAGAATTGTTAATGAGCAAGCCCGAATTAATTATGCCTGTTTTAAAGGAGTATATTGAGAAATATAAGCCTATGGCATATTCCATAGCACAGGAAGTAGTAGAGGTCTATAAGGACTATTCAAGCAATACAGATTATCCGGCAGTAGTAGCTAAAACAAAGAAAAATATGTATGACGCTTATGTCGGCGCTGGATTCACAGAAGATCAGGCATTAGCGTTAATGATCAACGATAATATTCAGCTAATGAAAAACATTAAACAGGTCTCTACCAGAAGTAGTAAATCTACTAAGAGATCAACGACAATTAATTAAGAGAATAAGGAGGAAGGGGTGATAAGGTGGATGTCGATAATAGCTACATAATTGATCTGGCTTCTATTAAGCCAAAGAATGTCAAGAAGTCGGACAAGTATAGCAAGGCAATTTACAAGTATCTCAATAATAATCCACATTATAGAAAGGTTTATTTTGACGAATCAAAATATGATAGTAATTCTGAAAAGTATATCAAAGCAAAATTTAATGCATGCAATATGGATTTAAGGAATCTGTATTTTGGAGAGCCAGATGGATTAGGTTCAAATTGCATCACTGGTAAATGTATCAATAGCTTAATTGTGGGCGGACAAGGTTCACAAACTACATTCTGCTATATGTGTAATGTTAATTCCAGTTTCATTGATGTGACAAGAAAGTTTTATGAAAAGTATATTGAAATTGGTCGGTGTGTTTACGGACATGGCGTTTGGATCAGTGATGACGAAGAAAGATTTACATGCATTGATCCAGAACGCAGGAGATGTAACTGGTGTGGCAAGGAAGAACGTCTTGAAAAGAAGGTAGTAAAATATACGAGAGATGTTTGGGTTGAAATGAATGAGGTGTGTGAGTACTAATGGGAAGATTTCTGATTTTCATAGGAGTTACATTATTGTTAGTATTTTTAGGACTCTTAATTTGTCTGATAGGCAATAAGATCTACATATTAATTAAACGTGAGAATAAAAAGTTTGATATAGAAAATCAAGCATATGAAAAAGTTACACAAGAAATTAAAAATTATTAAAAGGAGAATTAATTTATGAAGAAAATTATTGGAGGAGTAGTGATTGCAGCTGCATTAATTGGAGGAATTTATACTGCAATGTCATTAGAAAAAATCAACCAGGGAGAGGTTGGTGTTGTGTACTCTATGGGACATGGTGTTCAGCAGGAAACATTATCTCCTGGATTCCACTTTGTTGGGCCATTTGATAAGGTGAAAGAGTTCCCTATTTCACAGCAACAGTTGGTGCTGAGTAATAACCCTCTCGACTATAACAAGAAAGAACACGCTGATTGGCACGTTGATGCACCGGCTAATGGTGGCATGGTAAAAATGAACTTAACCATTAATTATAATTTTATGGCTGATAGGGTAGTTGATCTTTATACCAAATTCAATGGTATGGACGGTGAGACAATTGTTGATAATATGGTTCAGAATTCAATTATTGCTTATGTAAAAGAAGTTACGCCACAGTTTTCAGTAATGGATATTTACAGTTCTAAGCGTTCTGAAGTGGGTAAATCAATAACTGACTATCTTAATGGTAAACTTAATGAAGAATATGGAATCAATGTTTCGAGTGCTTTAATCATCGATGTTCAGCTTGATGAAACATTACAGTCTAAGATTCAGGCGAAAGAACAAGCTAAACAAGATGCAGAAAAGGCAGACTTAGACAGGCAGACCGCACAGGCGCAGGCAGAAGTATCAAAGGTAAATGCTGACACGGAAGCAGAAGTACAGAGAATAAAAGCAGAAGCCGATGCAGAGAGAACTAAGATTTCAGCCCATGCCGAGGCGGAAGCTAATAATATGTTAAGCAATTCAATTACACCAGAATTAATACAAATGAAAGAAGCAGAAGCAAGATTAAAACATGGTTGGGTTACTACACAGGGAGCAAATACGGTTGTAACTAACCCATAGCATTAAAATTCCTGTTTTAAAGAAGAAAGGAGATAGTACGTGAATGATGATAAACAAGTTGTAAGAGATATGATGGATGGAATGATGGAAAAGTTTTATGATTTGGAAGTGTTGAAAAATAAGAGTCAGCTCAATTACATAGGAGTGGGAAAGCATGATTTAAAAGATGCTTCCTTACATCGGTATATTCACGTTAAACTTGTTAATGTGAATGGTATGGGAACTGGGCAGGTTCATTTTCTTACAGATGACGGTAAATATCTCTTATTACCTTGGTGCTATATCATATCTATGATTCCGAGTGGAGAATAATTATGTAACACCGATCAAATTGGTTTGGCGGCTAATGAGATGGTCAACACAAGTATATAAATTCAATCAATAAATTTCCCTATAAAAATTATAACTGAAGAGAGAATATCTGTACGGGTGCTGAAATAGCTCACCCTTGGGAGAGTTCGCTCATAAATAGCTGTTTTACATAGATTTTCATATAGAGTGAGTTTCTATGTTCCGTCCGGGAGGGCGTTCACATATATCAATTTACATTGGTAACATTTAATAATTTTAATACATAAAGGAGATTTTAAAAACATGAGCGACAAGATTAAACAAACAGTAAACAATGTGGTACTCACAGGTAAAGTAGCTGAATTTGAGAAAAGAGAAGCTAAGACAAAAGCCGGTATTCCTTATATCAGCGTGAAAGGTGTAATTCAGTTTGGCGATTCCAAAGCTGAAAGTAGACATTTTGAGAAGTTCTGCCAGGAGTACACTGAAAAAGACGGTAAGAAGAAAGAAAATAAGGCTTATCCAAAGGTTGTTGAGTGGGCAAACAAGGTTAAATCTGTTGCAGATTCTTCTTACGACGAAGCAACTGAGGTTAGTATTTCAGGAAGTTTCGCTAACAATGACTATGTAAATGCAGAAGAGAAGTTAATTGAAGCAACAAAGATTGACGCAGCGTTTTTCAACGATGTTGATGGCGATTATAGGGGAACTGCTGATATTGAAGGATATATCCAGTCAATTAATCCAGAGACAAAGGGCGAGGATAAAGATGAAACTGGCCGTTTAAGAGTAACAATTCTTACAACAGATTTCTTCGGAAATGTTATTCCAATTAAAAGCATTGTTGTGCCTGCTGAATTGAAAGAAGGATTTGAAGATGCATATGAAGTGGGGCAGACAGCAAAAGTATATGTCGATTTCAAGCTGAACAAGGCAGAACCAAAGCCCAAGAAAAAGGGCGGTCTCGGTGTACAGAGAGAAACTGAAGGAAAGTCCTATGTTGAAATGATTTTGACAGGAGCTGATCCAGCGATTGAAGACGATGAAGAAGGTGCTTTATCCAAGGAAGCAGTGAGAATCGCTTTAGCTGAGAGAAAGGCAATGTTGAAAGAACTTGAAGAAAAGGGATATCAGGGTGGAAACAAGTCTGGTAAAGCAATTGGTGGAACATCATCTAATTCTAAACCAGCACCAGTATCAGATGAAGAGATGCCTTTCTAGGCACTCTCTTCTCTATAACATAATAACAAATAACATACATAAAGGAGATTTTTAAATGGCAGGAATTGATATTTTTGGAATTAAACCAAGTGTAATTAGTAGAGATTTGGGCGGTAAATCATTTTTGATTTATGGAGATAAAAAATCAGGAAAGACAAGTAATGCTGTTAAGTTCCCAAAGCCTATTCTTGTGGCTTTTGAGAAAGGTTACAACATGTTATCTGGCGTAATGGCACAACCAATTAATAAGTGGAAAGAAGCATTGGATGTTAAGAAGCAGTTGCTGAAGGATGCAAAAGCCGTTGAAGACGGAGAGAAGGATGAAACAGTATTCAAGACAGTAATTGTGGATACTGCCGACTTAGCATATGACATGTGTGAAGCATACATTCTTGCTAAAGAGGGCGTTGATTACCTTGATGAAACAGAATCCAAGCGTGGTTATAAGGCAGTGGAAAGAGAATATGATGCATATTTCCAGGATATTGTAAAAGCTGGATACACTCTGGTTGTGATTTCTCATAGTGATACAAAACAAATTAAAGAGAATGGCGAAAAGTACGATAAAACTCAGCCAACAGTAGATAGAAGAGGCTTGAAAGTGCTTGCAAGACTGGTAGATGTTATCGGATACTCTACATTTGAGCCTACTGAAAGTGGCGAAAATAGAATGGTTTTGTATCTAAGAGGTAGCAAAGAGTTAGAAGCCGGTTCAAGAAACAAGTATATGTCAGCTAAGATTCCATTCACATATGTCGCTTTACTTGAAGATATGCAGCAAGCAATTGACAAGCTAGAAAAAGAAGATGGAGCAAAAGTATCTGATAAGCCTATTGATGTATATAAGGATCAGACTGAAGTTGCTGATTTCAAACAAACAGTTGCTAAAATCGGCAAGATTGCAAAGGCTTTAAACGAGCAGGGAGCAATGGACAAGTATCAGTCTGTCACGAATGCCAGACTTGGTAAAGGTAAACTTGTAAGAGATTGCGATGCTACACAGATTGATTTGCTCATGTTAATACTTGATGATTTACAAGATTTGACTAAAGAGGAAGGCATGTTAATCGAAGAGTAGAAAGGATTGGTAGTTTTGGATGGCTAGAAAAGTAAAGTGTCCTGAATGTGGAACCTTCAATGATAAAGAAAACGCTATATACCACAATTCCAAATACTACTGTAAAGCTTGCTACGACAATAAGATGCGTGAGTCTCAAGACTATAAAGATTTGATTGCCTATATATGCGAATTATATGAAATAGATGCTCCGACAGGTTGGATGTTGAAACAGATAAAAGACTTCAAAGAGCAGTTTCATTACACATATAGAGGCATGAAGACTACGTTAAATTTCTTCTATGAAATTCAAGAAGGGCATGATACCGCTGACAGTATGGGAATTGGTATCATCCCTTTTGTATATGATGATGCTAAAAAGTTCTATGTAGACAAGAAAGCGGTAAAAGACAGTGTTACTGAAGTGAGCCTTGAAAATATAGCATCGAATAAGAGGATTATCAAAGTGAAACGTGGTAAAGAAAGTGAGAATTTATATAAGGATATAGCATTTATTGACATAGGCAAATTATGAAAGGATAAAGTTACACTTGAATAAAAGTAAATTAAACAGTTATCAAAGCAAACAAGCCGTAAGAGAAATTATCGGCGGATTATTGCAAGAACCTTCTTTGATTAGAGAGTATAAAATTGTACAAAGTGACTTCCCAGAAACCTTTCATAAGCTAATATTTGCCTCCATCAACAATCTGTTTAAAAAGGGAGCGGAGGCAGTAGATTCGGTTGCCATTGATGAATATCTTTCGCATTATGAAACACAGTACCAAGTATTTGTGAAGAATAATGGAATTGAATTTCTTGAAAAGGTACAAGAAATGGCAATGCAGAATAATTTTAAGTATTATTTCGACCAATTGAAAAAATTTTCTCTTCTTAGAAGTTATGTTGAAAATGGTATTGATGTTTCTGACTTTTATGATCCAAACGAGATTGACCCAGTGACCATTGAATCACAGAGGAAAATGCTTGATGAGTATTCCATTCAGGATATTATCAATCACTTTAAGAAAAAACAGTCTAAAATTATTGCTCCTTTCCTTAATACAGAAGGTAGGGATTCTAAAAAAGCCGGTGTTGGTGGTCATGAACAGAAAGAAAAATGGAAGAATGATACAGCATGGGGATTAGGATATTCGAGTGCTTATCTGACAACTATATTACATGGTCTGAGGAAACGAAGATTCAACGTAAAGTCAGCAGGAACAGGAGTCGGGAAGACCAGAACGAGTATTGCAGATATTGGCTATGCGTGTGCCCCCTACTATTATGACAGCAATTTAGACAAATGGTGTAAGAACCCAAATGGCATAAAGAATGGCGCTTTATATATTGGTACTGAAATGGAATTATTGGAAGAAATTGACCCTATTCTATGGGCTTATATAGCAGATGTGCCACAGGATCATATTGAATTTAACCTCTATGAAAAGGGAGAAGAAGAAAGAGTAGACAAAGCAATTGATATTTTGGAACACGAAGCAAACATTTGGTTTGAGTATGTACCCGAATACGATGCAAACACTTTATCAGAAGTTATTGAACATCATAAGCTAGAGCACAATATTGGCCATGTATGGTTTGACTATATAAGTGCAACTGTAGAACTGAATAGTGAATATGCAGCGGAATCCAAAACTAAAATGGTCGTAAGAGAAGACCAAGTATTATCAAATCTCTCAAAAAAATTAAAAAATTTCAGTAGGGAATTTGATGTGTCTATTGATTCCTTCACACAGGTAACGGGAGACTTCAAGAATGAAGCAAATCGTGATCAAACAATTGTAAGAGGTGCAAAATCCATCATTGACAAATGTGATGGAGCGATGATTGCAATGCCACCATCGGAGAAGGAATTAAAAAAGATTGAGCCTATTCTCCGTGAAATGTTGAATAGGCCAACACCTAATTTGGTTTACTCTCTGTATAAAAATAGAGGCGGTAAATGGAATAAGATAAAGATTTGGCTTTACATAGACTATGGAACCATGAGAACACACGATTTATTTGTTACTGACTATGAATACAAATTGGTCAAAGACATCGAAAAGACATACGTAAATGTAGATGATGAAAGCTACGCTACGGATAAGCCAACAGTCAATCCAGTAGACAATTTAGTGATTGAGGACAATACAGTTAAAGAAATACAATTTTAAGAGGTGATACTTTGATAGATAAAGATTATCTACTGGAACATATCACTGAAGAACAGATTTTAAGGATGTTGGAAAGGTTTGGTGCAGTTCCTTTCGGGGCAATAAAAGATAAAGAGATATGGTTTCAAACCATCTGCCACTGTGGTAATAGTCATAAACTCTGTTATTTTAGAGAAAGCAAATCATTTTATTGCTATACAAACTGTGGTCAAATGAGCTTATTTAACTTCGCTATGAAAGTGAAAAACTGCACATTTCCAGAAGCAATAACATTTGTTGCAAATGAAATAGGAATCAGCAATAGGTACGGATTTAATACAAGGTATATTTCAAGCAATCAAGAACTTATGAAGATAGATAGATATATTCAGATACGAAGACATGTTAAAAAGGAAATAAAACAACTACCTAAAATAGAGACAAATATTCTTAATTATTTTGAGGATGACGTATTTTATACCGGATGGATTAACGAAGGTATAAGTATTAAAACGATGAAAGAGTTTGGTATTCATTGGTATGAATTACAGAAACATATTATCATTCCACACACAAATATTAACGGAGAATTAGTAGGCATAAGACGTAGAAGTTTACAGGAGAAGGATGCCAAAAACAAATATATGCCCGAAATAATACAGGGTGTTACATACGCTCACTCATTGAATCTGAATCTGTATGGATTAGATATACACCTAAAAGGCATTAAAAAGTCAAAGAAAGTACTGATTGTAGAGTCTGAAAAATCGGTAATGTTAGCCCAAGATTATTATGGGGAAGACACATTTGTAGTTGCCACATGTGGATTTAATATAAGTAATTGGCATAGGGATATGTTGCTTAGCCTTGGAGTTGAGGAAGTGATATTAGGTTACGACAAAGATTTTGATGTGTTGGAATTTGAAGATTATGATCCTGACAGCGAAGAATACAAGAAGTACGAGCGATTTGTAAATCGAATATATTCCTTAGCACACAAGTTTACGTCTTATTGTAGGACTTATGTGTTGTGGGACAACTTGGGATTGTTGCAAAAGAAGGATTCGCCATTTGATAGAGGCAAAGAAGTATTGGAAACTCTTATGAAAAATAAGATTGAGATTAACACTGAAAGAGAGGAAGAAAATACAGATTGAATAGATTACTATGGAATACTGCTCATAAAGTTGCTTTCAATAGGGAATGTGATTTTTTGGAAACAATATTAGCAGCAAATGGAGTAGATGATATATATGGATTTTTACACGTAAACAAAAGCAATACATATGACCCATTCTTATTTATAAATATGAAAGAGGGAATTGAGCTTTTACATAGCGTTTTAGTAAAAGAGAATCCTAAGATTTTCTTAAAGCCAGATTGTGACGTTGATGGAATCACAAGTGCAGCTTACATTAAGCAGTTTATTGAAGAGATATGCCCATCGGTTGAAATTGCATATAAGATGAACATCAATAAAGAGCATGGACTAAAACCGTCTGATTACGAAGAATATGAGAACCTTGATTTGATTATCGTGCCCGACGCATCATTGACACCGGAAAAGAATGAAAAGGGAGAAGATATATATGAGTTTGGTAACGCGCCAATCCTTATTTTAGACCACCACGAAATTGTTCAGGGACATTACAATTACGCAACACTTATTAACTGTACAGATGGTAAATATCCCAATCCTACATTATCAGGTGTTGGCGTAGTACACAAATTTTGCTTGGCATATGCGAAGGAATATGGAATCAAAGAGGAAGTATGTAATTACTATTTAGACTTGGTTTCGCTTGGAATGATTGCTGATTCAATGGACATGAGGAATTTCGAGACAAGATATTATGCCTTAGAAGGACTCAAGGAAGAGAATCAACACAATCTTCTTATCAAAGAATTAGCAATCCAGAATGAAGAGGAGATGAAAATCGGTCATACATTGACAACGTATGGTTGGGTAATTGCACCAAAACTTAATGGAGCAATCCGTTATGGCAAAGAGGAAGAACAAATTGATTTATTTCGTGCTATTTGTGGAGAAATAGAAGATAGAGAGTATCAACCAAGAAGACCAAGAGGAGCTGACAAGGATAGTCCAAAACCTCCTATTGAAATTCATTCGTTACAGAAAACAATGGCTAGAGTATGTACGAATATTAAGTCTCGACAAGATAAAGATGTAAGAACCTTCATGAAAGATATTGACGATGCTATCAAAGAACAGGAACTTTTTAAGAATAGTGTAATCATAGTAGATGGTACGAATATTCTCACGAAGAAAACAGTAACCGGGTTAGTAGCAAATAAGTTAGCAGAGAAGTATCAACGACCTGTTGTTATCTTGAAAGACAAAGATTCAGATACTTTTGGCGGTTCTGGTCGAGGATATGACAAGGGTGTGATTGATGATTTCCGTCAGTTCCTTTTAGAAACAAATGCTTTTGATGATTGTTTAGGACATGCTGGCGCATTCGGTATCACATTGAAGAAAGAGAACTTGCCAATGGCTATTGCAGAATGTAATAAGAAACTGAGACTGGATGATCTTGTAACAATTCATGATATTGATTATGAAATAGATGGCAATATCCTCACTACACAACAGGTGATGAAAGTAGCTGAATCATATAAGATATGGGGAAAAGGCGTAAATGAACCTGTATTTGCAATTACCAATATAGAGATTCCTGCCAAAGAAATTACCGGGTATGGCGATAATAACGGCTTCATTAAATTCGTATACAATAATGTAGACTATATAAAAAAGTATTGTTGTAAGGGTGAGTTTGAGGCAATGACTTTAAGAGATAGAACTATGTTGGGTGAGAATGCCAAGACATTACATATGACGATTATCGGCACATTCACATTAAATGAATGGGAAGGTCAGAGATACCCACAGGTGAAAATTAAGTATTTTGAGAGTGATGAGTACAGTCCCACAAGTAAAAACAACATTACACTGGAAGACGATTTTCTATTCTAAGAAAGAGAGGAAGCATGAATACAATTTACGATTTTATGTCCAACCACAATCATTCCGAGGATTCTAATTTTCGATTAAAGGATTGTATTATCAGGGCAGAAGATATAGTAAATCGGGCAGTAGAACTAGGATACAAAGGTGTAAGTATTACTGAACATGAAAGTGTTTCCTCTCATATTAGAATAATGCAGAGATTCCAAGAATTGAAACGTCTACAGATTAAATATGAGGAAATGAAAGACCAGTATGATGAAAAAGCTATATCTGAAGACAAGGATATTCAAAAGAATCTGAAATATCTTGAGGTAATGGATTGTGATTTCAGGCTGGGATTAGGTAATGAGATTTATCTTATCAATGATATGGCAGATGTAAAAGAGAACTATGAATCAGGTGTTACAAAGTTTTGGCATTTCATCTTAATAGCAAAGAACGCAAAAGGATATGAGCAGATTAAGAAAATATCGTCTGAAAGTGCGTGGAAGAATTGGTACAGACAGGGGAAAATGGAACGTGTGCCTACTGTTAAGAGTGAATTAGAAGAGATAATTGGAGATGAGAAAGGCAATATCATTGCCACGACTGCCTGTTTAGGCGGTGAACTTCCTAATTATGTACTGTCGTTCTTTAGAGATGGTAATTTTACAGCTAAGAGAAAGATACATGAATTTATTTCATGGGGAATCAATGTCTTTGGTAAAGAGAATTTCTTCTTAGAGTTACAACCAACATTGGAAATTCCTAAAGAATCATTACGAGAAACACATCCTCAAATTATTGTGAACCAGAAGTTGATTATGTTATCTAAAGCATATGAAATTGATTATTCATTCGCTACGGATAGTCATTATTTAAAGAAAGAACATAGACCAGTTCACGAAGCATATCTAAAAGCAGACGAAGATAACGTAAGTAATAGAGAATTAGGCGATTTCTATGCAACAACTTATATGATGGATGTACAGGAATTACATGATTTACTGAGTTCACATCTAACAGAGGAAGAAATTGCCACTGGCTTTGCCAACACGATGAAAATGCACCATATGATAGAAACTTATGATCTTAGACATTCGGTCATAGTTCCAAGTGACAAGACAATTCCAGATGTGGAGTTGAAACATCTATTTAAAGAATTCTATCCTAAATATAAGTACATAAAGAAGTTTGCAGAGAGCGGTGATAAGCAAGAAAAGTATCTGATGTACATGATTGAGCAGTCAATCGTTACTAGAAAACTTCAATATAGAGAAGCAGTTGTAGCCAGACTGGACGTTGAACTAGGTGAAGTATGGAATATTTCAGAGAAAATTGGTATGAGATTGGCTACATATTATGTCCTCGTACATCGTATCATCAATGAAATTATGTGGAAAGTATCTTATGTAGGTGTAGCAAGAGGTTCTGTTACAGGATTTCTTATGGCATATGCAATAGGAATTACACAAATGAATCCTATGAAATACGGTCTTCCACATTGGAGACACCTCTCAGCAGAGAGGCCGGAACTTCCTGATATTGATGTAGATTCAGAGTCAGCCAAGAGACAAGAGATATTTAGTCTGATGAAACAGTACTTTGGTATTGATAATGTCCTTAATACTTTAACATTACGAACAGAAGGTACGAAGAGTTGTACATTGACAGCCTGTAAAGGTTGGGGATTAGACAATGACACCGCACAAGCAATTGCAGATATGATTCCATTTGAACGAGGATCTAACTGGACTTTAAAGGATTGCTTTGAAGGAAATATTGAAAAGAACAGACCACCAGTTACAGAGTTTAAAAATGCAGTTGAAAAATACGAAGGATTGAAAGAGGTAATGTTGATGATAGAAGGTCTTGTTTGTGGACGCTCCATTCATGCATCAGCAGTATACATCTTCGATAATGGCTATTTAGATCACAACAGTAAGATGAAAGCACCAAATGGTACAGATATTACAGCCTATAATATGCATGACAGCGATTGGTGTGGCGCGTTAAAATTTGACTGCTTAACTATTCTAGGGCTTGATAAAGAGCATAAAGCTGTTGATTTACTTGTTGAAAAAGGTGTTTTGGAAGACCAAGGAAGTATCAAAGCTACATATGATAAATACATTCATCCCGACGTACTTGATTACGATACAACAGAAATGTGGGACATGGTTGGAAATAATGAAATTATGGATGCATTTCAATTTGATACGCCTATGGGATCTCAAGCAGCGAAGAAAGTTAAACCGCACACTTTACCTGAGTTGGCAACAGCAAATTCGCTTATGAGACTTATGCCAGAGCAAGGTGAGGAATCTCCTATTGATACTTATATTAAATATAAGGCGGATATAAATCTTTGGTATAGAGAAATGAGAGATTATGGATTAACAGAAGAAGAGATTAAAACACTTGAGCCACACTTGTTACTTGTATACGGGGTAGCCGAGACACAGGAAGTTGTCATGAAATTGTCCATGGACGAGAATATTGCAAACTTCACGGTTGCAGAAGCTAATATGATTAGAAAATCAATCGCCAAAAAGAAAGCTGACGTACTAGAAAAAGCAAGACTATTATTCTTCAAAAAGGGAGAAGAAATAGGTACAAGTAAAAAAATGCTTGAATATGTGTGGTATGTACAGTTTAAAAAGAGCTTTGGTTATTCATTCTCACAGAATCACACGTTCCCTTACTCGGCAATTTGTTTACAAGAAATGAATCTTGCATATCACTATAACAAAATATTTTGGAATACGGCTTGTTTAACAATTAATGCCGGTGCAGACGAAAACAATGAGAATAATAAATCTACAAACTATGGCAAAATTGCAAAGGCAATAAGCGAAATACAAAATAGAGGGCAGAAAATAGAATTACCTAATATCAACAAAGCGAAATTCGGATTTGAACCAGACGTAGAGGAGGATGAAATTGTCTTTGGGTTAATGGGAATATGTGGAGTTGGCGAAGATATTGTGAGAGCAATTATAAAGAATCAACCGTACGAAAGCTTGGATGATTTTTTGGAAAAGATGAATGCATACAAAAACGAGGATAAGGATAATAAGTTCGGTGATAAGGCAGTAATTACTCTGATTAAAGCTGGCTGCTTCGACAGATTAGAGAATAAACATAGAGTGGAGATAATGAAAGGTTATATCAAAAAGATTTCCAATCCGCTTTCAAATCTACAGATGGATAGCATTCAGATATTACATGATATTGGAATGCTCACAGAAAAACAAGAGAAGTATGAATATAGACTCTACAAATTCAGAAAATATATCTTCTTAAATCAATTTCTCGCTGAAAAAAGAGGTAAATCACCTAATACGTATTTTTATAGACTGGATAGACAGTTTTCAGAACCATTTTTCTTTGATCATTTTGAAACAAATATGCAGGAAAATAAGGACTACGAGTATGATGAGGAGGGTTTCATATTAGTAAAACGTGGAAGTATTGACAGAGAATATGATAAATTGATGGCAGATTTCAAATCAAGGGTTCTTAGCAACAAAGAGTTCCTTGAAGTTGTGAATAAAAACCGATTTGAAAGTACATGGACTGAAAAGGCAGAAGGAACGATTTCTAAATGGGAGATGGACTCGTTAAGTTTCTATTACCATGAACATGAATTAGCACACGTAAATAAACAAGAATATATGATTTCAGATTTCGGTTTGCTTCCAGAAGTGCCAAAAGTATCTGAATATTATGTTTGGAGAGGAAAAGAACGTCCTCGATTTAAACTTACAAGAATCTGTGGAACGGTTCTCGATAAAGATAAGAATAAACACAGTATTACATTATTAACCCCTAATGGTGTTGTTACAGTTAAGTTTTATAAAGGTCAGTTTGGGTTCTATGATAAGCAAATTTCCGAAATGGATGATGAAAGCAACAAGAAGACAGTTTTAGAAAGATCATGGTTTGGAAGAGGGAATAAGTTGTTAGTGACAGGATACAGACGTAATGACCAATTTGTTCCCAAGAAATATATGGACTCCGCTTACAGGCATACGTTGCAGCTTATTACGGAGATAGACGAACAAGGGAATTTAAAGTTGCAGTCGGAAAGGATTGGTGTAGAAGACGAATAAAATTATTAAAATTGAAGGGAAATTAAATCGTGTCTTATTCCCTAAAAACCCGGCCGTACTTGGTAAAGGTGAAGACACCTTTGGAATAGTAAGTTGGTATCCAATGTTGGTTCTCGATGGAGAGCCAGCTACGGATAATTGGGGCGGATTGGTTATTAAAGGTATATATGAAGAAGAAATTGATTCAGCCAAAGATTATACGATTATAGCAAAAGAGGTAGAAGACGAAAAGCGCGGTATACAGTATGAGTTAATGTTCATAGGACAGTTAATCAATTTATCTACTGTGACCAATCAGAAAGCATTTTTGAAAACATTCCTTACAGATTTACAGATTTCAGAGATGTTCAAAGCGTTAGAGAATCCACTAAAAGTAATCGAAGACCATGATGTTGATAGCCTGAAAAAAGTAAATGGAGTTGGAGATTATATCGCAAACTGTATTGTCGACAGATTTGAAGATAACAAAGATAACTGCGAAGTGTATTTAGAACTTGACGAATACGGTTTAACGCCTAAATTCATACAAAAGCTAATCAAGAAATATAAGAATCCACATACCGTCATTGATATTGTAAAGACAAATCCTTATAAATTGAGTTTCGATATTGATGGTATTGGGTTTAAGACAGCAGATGCTATCGCATTAAAGAGTGGAATTAATGAAAAATCACCCGAAAGAATCAAAGGATATATCAATTTTATCCTTAATGATCTAGGCCAAGGTGGTAACTCATACATAACTTCTGGTGAGCTGACAGGGTATATCTTCGATGAGTTTGGTGGTAAAGAAAACATTCTTGATATATATGTCGATGCGGATGGAAATATAACAGGCAATAATATTGGTCAAGCTATTGAAGAACTCACAGAAAAAGAGATTATTGTTCTTGACGATTCAGAGAATAAGGCTAACAGAAAAGTATACCTCAAGAAGTATTACGAATTAGAGAACGAGATCTGCAAGCATTTAAAGCGGATTGCTTCGGCAAAGAATGATTTCGAGTACAATAATTGGGAAGGAGTAGTTGTTGCACAGGAACAAAAGCAAGGCTGGAAGTTCACAGATGAGCAGAAAAACGGCATCAAACTAGGACTCGATAATCAGATATGTTTCATAACTGGCGGTGCCGGTACAGGTAAATCGTCTTTGGTATCTGGGGTTTTGGAGTCACTAAAGAAATATTCCTTTGCGCAAACAGCTTTAGCGGGCAAGGCGAGCGCAAGATTGCAAGAAGTTACTGGTAAAGAGGGGTATACAATCCACAGATTATTGGGATTTCAACCACCAAATGGATTCAATTTCAATGAAGATAATCCATTAGAATATGACATTATCGTATTAGATGAGATCTCGTTAGTAGGTGGAGAAATATTTTTATCATTGATTAAAGCAATTCCAGATGGTTGTAAACTTATTATTCTTGGGGACATGGGGCAGCTAGAGTCAATTGGATGTATGAATCTTGCTCATGATATTTACGATAGCGCCTATATTACAACGATTGAACTGACAAAAATTCATAGACAAGCACAAAAGTCCGGTATTATCACTGCTTCACAATCAATAAGAAATGGTGAAGCTATCTTTGATAAGAAGTTTGTCGGATTTGAAACGACGGGTGAATTACAAGATATGCATTTTGATATTACAGATACGAGTTCTGAAACAAGGGAAATGACAGTGAAACATTTCATTGAGAAATATAACAGCAACCTTGTAAAGAAAGAAATTATGGATATTCAGATTCTTGCAACTTGTAAAGAGAGAGGTAATTCAAGTGTGTTCAATTTGAATCAGGATATCCAAGAGTATTTGAATCCGCCAGAAGCGTTTAAACAAGAGATAAAGGCACAACTTAGTAAAGATAAACAGTTCACCTTGCGTGAGGGAGATAAGGTAATGTGTATCAAGAACAATTACAAACTCTTTAATATGGAAGGAATTAAGACACCAGTGTTCAATGGGTGGATAGGAATCCTCAAAACTATTAATGTGTATACAAATATGGTCGAGATTTTCTTTCCTATTATAAATGATACTGTTTGTTTCACAATCGCAGAAGCAAGTTCAAGTGTGATTCTTGGATATGCATCAACGACTCATAAATATCAGGGATCATCTGCTAAATGTATTATCGGTGTGTTAGATAGTTCAGTTCCACCAGATATGCTTACTAAAGAATTGCTATATACAATGATTACGAGAGCAGAAGGTGAATGTACCATTGTGGCACAGAATGCAGCTTTATATAAAGCAGTATTACAAAGTGGTATCAGCGATAAAAATACCTTCTTAACTGAATTGTTGGATAAGAAGGTAGCATAAAAGACAGATAAAACAGTGGTTTCATCGGGGCAGAAATGAGGTAAAAATGATAAAAAGTAGTGAAATTAAAGAAATTGCTTTAAATCCCATTCTTAACAACATTGCGGACTTTGAATACCTTGAAAATAGTGGGTTTAAAGTCCGTTGGATGTCAGAAGAAGAGGAAGACGCAAAAGAGACTCTTATGATAGAAATTTAAGAAAAGAAAATGAAACGCAAATTTCTTTGGGAGGTGATTTCTATACCAAGATATAATTTTGATGAAGATTTTATGTCAAAAGCAAGAGCTATAGGTTGGAGCATTTGTGATTTTGAAGAGTGGAAGGAGAATAAGAAAATGACAATGTTAGAAATGTTAAACAAGGCTGAAACAAACGGAAAGACTAATTACGACTATGATATGAGATACAACAAAAAATATGGATTTCACGATGGCGAAGGAGATCCGTGGAAAACTAAACTGTTTGACAGCGTAAACGAGATTTTCGAAGGTGATAACTGGGAAGAGTTAGATCCGGAAGAAGATGTGGATTATAAAAAACCAATGTCCATTGAAGAGATCGAAGGAGAGCTTGGATACAAGATAAAGATTGTCTCAAAGAAATGAGGGGTAAATATGATGTGTTATGATGGTAAAGAAGGTTCATTCCCAATGACAATAGAAGAATGTGTATGTATGCAGTGCCTATGTAGTGAAAGAATTTCAGAAATGGCACTTGATTTAGAAAATAAAGATCCTCACAAGTTTGTAATGATCAAATCACTCGCAGGAAAGATAAATGGATTCATTGAGTTAATGTATGCGCGTAGAGAAGCAGAGAAATTGAGAGTCGATGAGAATTATCAGCTAAGAAAGGATTTGGAGAAAATTACAGAGGAAGAAGAACAAGATGAATGGTAATGAATTTTGTTATCCAGTCGATTTCTATTGGATAGATATGAACAATGTAAGGGTGGCTTGAAGAAGAGCAAAGCTTTTAACGGTAGCTTCATTTATATGCTTTTTTATCCTGGCAACGTTATGCTTGATTGGATATTACATATTATACCCGCTCAAGTATATACACAGCAAATGTGAGGACTGGTGCTACAGATAAGGAGAGAGCAAAATGGTAGAAACCATATGCATGACAATCGTGACTGTCGCTTTGATAATCGGAGTTGTATATGCCGTAACACATTAAACGAGTATTCCAAAGGAGGATTTGATTGAAAAATATAAATAGAATTAGAGAACTAGTAAAAGAACTTAATAAAGCTGCGAATGCTTATTACAAGTACGATAGCCCCATTATGACAGACAAACAGTATGATAATTTATATGATGAATTGTCCACTCTTGAGAACGAGACAGGATACATATTAACCGGATCGCCAACACAAAAGGTTCAAGGAGAAGTCGTTGATTTTCTTGAAAAGGTAGAGCATAAATATCCTATGCTCTCCTCCAACAAGACAAAGGATCTGGATGCGGTTCGCGGTTTTATTGGTGACAGAGATGCAGTTCAGTCATGGAAGCTTGATGGGCTGACAGTAGTCGCAAAATATAGAAGAGGTGAATTATATAAAGCGATTACTAGAGGAAACGGCACTATTGGAGAAGATGTCACACACACGTTCAAGCACTGTGTAAATCTTCCAGTCAGACTGAGAAAGCCTTTAGATATTACTTTTAGAGGAGAATGTGTGATTCCATGGGACACATTTGAGAGAATTAATTCTGAATTAGAAGAACCATATTCCCACCCTCGTAATCTTGCAGCCGGTTCATTAAGACAATTGGATTCCAGTATTGCAATTGAACGAAAACTGGAATACTACGTATTTGATGTTGTAGATGGATTTGATAGCGGAAATCTTATAGGAGACTACGCGTATGCTTCAGAATTAAATATGCCTGTTGTTGGACATTGTATGGTAAGAGATCTGGGAGAAGATTTCAACAAATTTAATCCAGAGAATTTCAGACTGCCCGTTGATGGTCTGATATACCGCTACGATGACAATGAATATGGAAAATCACTTGGAACCACATCACATCACCCACTTAATATGTTGGCTTTAAAATGGCAGGATCAGTTATATGAGACAATATTGACAGATATCGAGTGGAACACGTCTAAGACAGGCTTAATAAATCCCGTTGCTATTTTTAAACCCGTAGACCTTGATGGAGCTATTACTACAAGAGCCACATTACACAACGTATCTTATATAGAAGATTTGGAACTTGGCATCGATGACTCAATTATGGTGTATCGGGCAAATATGGTAATTCCTAAAGTTCACGAAAATCTTACTAAGAGTAATACGTGGAAATTGCCTGATAAGTGTCCGTGTTGTGGCGGAGAAGTAGAAATTCACAATGAGAACGGTAGCAAAACACTCCATTGTTGCAATGATGGCTGCCATGCCAAGTTATTATCAAGGCTTACTCATTATGTCAGTAAAAACGCTATAAATATTGATGGATTTTCAGAAGCTACCATAGAGAAGTTTATGAAATTCGGTTGGCTGACAAATTTATCCGATATCTACACTCTTAATGAACACAAAAACGAGATGATGGTACTTGATGGTTTTGGAAAGAAATCAACAGAGAAATTATTAGCTGCTATTGAAAAATCCAAGAGAACAACACTGGAAAGATATCTGTATGGTTTATCTATTCCTCTAGTTGGTAGAACGGCCAGTAAGACTATTAGCAAATATTTCATGGGGGATTATGTAAAATTTATTGAGGCATTAGAAGATGGATATGATTTTTCCCAATTAGAAGACTTTGGCAACACCATGAATAAGAGCATCTATGACTGGTATAAAAAGTACAGTAATACAGAAGATGCTTATATCACCATGTTGTTGAATTTCGATGCTTCGAAGGTGAAATCTGTCGCAGATAATATGATTAATTTGAGAGGGAGGATATTTGTAATTACCGGAAGCCTGGAATATTATGCAAATAGAAATGAGCTTGTGGCAGAGATTGAGGGGCTGGGTGGTAAGGTGTCTGGATCTGTAAGTACTAAAACAAGTTATCTCATCAATAATGACAATTTAAGTGGTTCATCAAAGAATAAGAAGGCAAAAGAGCTGAACGTTCCTATTATTACGGAAGAAGAATTTTTACGATTAATCGGTAAATAAACGGAGAATTAATATACAGCAATGAAATACGAGTTTCCTCGGAACAACAGAAAGGAGAATTAAGTCAAATGAGTTTTATAGACGATCAATTTGATGATTACCTTAATTATGGAATAGCAGAAGAGGATTATTCTTCTTGCGAATACGACGAAGATGATGGCAATGAACGATTGAACAAATACTATAGCAGAAGCTATGGCGCAAGAACGCGTGACAACGTAATGGATTTATATAGATAAATTCTGTATTTTAATGAGAAAAGAGGAGTGGTTGTATGAAATATAAATCAGGAGACGAAGTAAGGATTGCGTGTTCATCTAATCCTGCGCATGTGATTGTTGCAACTATAGTTAAAGTAATGGGGAATGACCGATATCTAGTAAACGTGGGAGATGGAATTATATCTGTTATGGAGTCATCTATTTTGCCAAAAGTACACAATTTTGTAAGAGATGATTTGAGACCTGGAATGGTGGTGGAATTTAGAAATGGTAATTTTTATATAGCTATGCCAGATTCAGATGGTGTATTGTTTTTAATAAGCGAAAATGGCTATTATTCAAATGTGGAAGAGTATTTTGATTCAAACTTAAAATATAAACCAAAAGTACCAACTGTGATTAGAGAACAATTTGACGTTGTTAAAGTTTATAGCTGCATTAACAAACAAGATCGCTATTCGATGTCTTTAAACATTGGAAAACAAGATAGAGATCTTTTATGGGAACGAAAAAAGCCAAAGAAAATGACTACACTGGAAGCTAAAAGTTTGCTCAAAGAACTTACGGGCGATGAAGTTGAGATAGTTGAAAGAGTATCTAGTGATAGAATTGTTGTTGGAGAAAATGTATTTACAGATATCAATAAAGCTATTGATTATTTAAAAAGATTGAGTTATTTAAAACAGTTTGAATCCAAATAGCGATTGGCAGGTCGCAAACATAAAACTTTGCAAATATTACATAAAAATCACAAATTGTAACTGAATTTTAGTATTGAAACTCCGCTTTCAAGTGGAATAAATAAAAATAAAAGGAGAAACGAGTTCCTGCAGGACTAAAACACATGTGTTTCTCTGGTGTTAGAATGCAATATTTTGGAGGAAAACAGAGAATTTCTAGTGAAATAATTAATGTTTTATATGAATACAGAAAAGACAATGAAAAATTAATCGAGCCGTTTGTTGGCGGTTGCAACATAATATCGAAGATGTGCGGTGAAAGATATTGTTATGACATTAATGAATACCTAATTGAAATGTATAAAGCAATTCAAAACGGTTGGGTTCCACCAACTCATCTAACAAAAGAAGAATATGACTATATAAAATCACACAAAGATGAGAATAAGGCATTAACCGGGTTTGTCGGGATTGGATGTAGTTATTCTGGAAAATGGTTTGGTGGATATGCGAAAAATAACACGGGAAGAAATTATTGCTTAAACGCCTATAATTCACTGTTGAAACAAAAGAACGATATTAATGGGATAAATTTCGAGTGCTGTGATTATAGAAATTTACTCCCTCATTCGAGTCTGATATATTGTGACCCACCATATAAAGGTACTACGCAATACTCAATCATTGGTACATTCAACACACATGAGTTTTGGGGCATCATTAGAAAGTGGTCTAAAGATAATAATGTAATCATCTCGGAATATTCAGCTCCAGATGACTTTGAATGCATCAAAACAATACATACAAAAACGGATATAAGAAATAAGAACAATAAACAAGAAACTCGTACTGAAAGATTATTTACATATAAATGCCATTGAAATCAAAGTTTCTGATATGTTTACCCAGTTATATAACTTAGAAAATAAACAACCAGAATTGAAAAAGGTAGTTGATACTTTAAGAGGAATAGCTGATCTACTGGAACCAACTTGCCCGGTGATTGAGAATGCCATCAAAGTATCTTTTTATTGAAAGGGACTTTAATGTGCGTAAAATTGTGTCAATGTAATTCCTGTTTCACAAAAAATACATGTGTAGACTGTATTCATTGTGATGGAAATAAAGACGTAGATTGTACTAAAGCGGGGATTCAGAATTGTATTGGATATCGACCTTTTGGAACAAGACTGATGACATTTAACAGAAAGGATAAAGGTAATGATGATTGTTAAAAATAAACTAAAAGAAGGTGATATTGTCTGGGCATGTGCGTTTGATATTGACTTAGATAGAAATACTGGAAGATCAGACAAGGTTGTTCATTCAAGATGTAAGCCAGTAAAAGGAGTAATCCACAATAACCACTTTCATGAATTGAAAAAGAGTGGGACTCCTAAGGGTAGTTCGGTTAGTTTGTGGGCTAGGGATTTTGCAGATACATACGAAGAATGCGTAGAAATTTATAACCGGAAAATCGGTGAGAAGATTAATAAATTGTGTGGTGTAGTTAAGGAACTGAGAAAAGAATTAATTGAAATGGAGAGAGGGTCATATGAAGACAATATCAAAGGTAATCTTTGAGAAGCACTATACAAGTCCTTCAAAATGGGGACAGAAAATAGAAACCTATATTAAGATTGAACGACACTTCGACTTTAAAGAGGGTCTTAGATATTCAGTATGCACCCCTAATCACTCATGCTGCAAAAAGAAATTATTTGATGCTATGATTTGGGCAATGGAACACGAAAGTATAAAAGGCATGAAATACGAAGGACTTAAAGAGAAAGTTTATAAGCATAATTTATGGAACGAAATTGCTGAGTAAATGTCCATTTTATAAGGAAGGGAAGGAGAATAATGAACAATACTTCAGAATGTTATGAGTTAACGCTTACACCTAATTATGTATCGGATTGGACGTTTAATGATGCAGTAAGAGAATTAATTCAGAATGGAACGGATCAGGAAGTGCTTGATCCAAGTAATAAGTTTGATATTACATATGACAGCGAAAGCAAAATATTAAAATTAATCAATGAGAAATCTAAGTTAAGTGTTAATACTCTCTTATTGGGAAGAAGTAGCAAATGTAATAATGAAGAGACAGTGGGGCAATTTGGCGAGGGGTATAAAATTGCAGCATTGGTACTCAATCGTCTAGGTAAGGCTTTTACCATTTTTAACAACGAAAAGAATGAGGTCTGGGAGTCAAAATTCAAGAATAGCGATAAGTGGAAAGAAAAGATCTTGGCATTCTATGTTTCCAAGAACGAAACAAATGATAATGGTTTAGTAATAGAAATTAAGAATGTAACGAGGAAAGAATATTCTGACCTTGAAGGAATTTGGCTTGGGTTTTATGAATATGAAAAAATTAATACTACATACGGCGAAATATTAACTGATAAATACCAGGAAAATCTTATTTATGTAAATGGTCTGAAAATTGGATTCAATGGAGATTTAAAATACGGATACAATTTTAAACCAAAATACATCAAATTAGAACGAGATAGAAAGACTTGTGACGGTTGGGAAGCGAAAATTACCACTTCAAAAATGCTCACAGAAGCAATGATTAATGGAGATATTGAACCAGAAAAAATACAGAAAATGATAGAAGAAGATTCTGACGACATTTATCAGATGGATATAATCGGAGATAAAGATAAGATAAAAGAAATGCTGATTGAAGCTTTTGATAAAAAGAATGAGAAACCATTTTCTGTGCCAGTACATACACAAGACGAGGTTGCGAAGGTAAGAGCGTTGGGTGGAAATCCTGTTGTTGTACCACATAGAGTAGCCACATTGGTAAAACCAGAAACAGAAAAACGTATTCAGGAACTAATTAACTTTCCAAAATCTACTGCCTTGACGATAAGAGAAAGATTTGATTTATGGTTCATTTCTTATCAGGATAAATTACCAAGTAATGCACGATTGGAAATTCGAGAGCTGATAGATAAACTGGAAATTTAAGATGAAACAGATATTTTATGGATAGTAACAAGAAAGGAGATGCGACAATAGATAAGCTAAAAGACAAACTCTTGATGTTCTGCAATGAGTGTAACTGGAAAGAAAAAACCATTGGCCTTAAATATGATTTTTGTCCGAAATGCGGGCATGTAAATATTGGTTTTAGTAAGATTAAAGATGCCTTAAATAAATCTATGAAGTAGGTGCTGTTATTTTTGTACCCCAATTTAAGGAAAATGGAATTAATTTTGTGGCAAAGGAGGAGAGTTTTTGAATAGTATGGGATTTATTGTATGGATAGTATTCTTTGTTTTGTGGGTATATGAAGTAATAATGCAGAAAAAAAGTGGATATCAAAGGGATATGAATAGAATGTGGTTATTTCAATTTGGCATGTGGATAGGAGCCATATTTCAAATAATCGGAGTTTTACTTCGTGTATTATAACCACTAAATGGCTCTTTTATGGGCTTTAAATAAGGAGGGTTAATGTTTAATATCACAAATGTAAATGTGTATGGACTGGAAAATGCTATAAGAGTAAGTAAATTTCCTATGGCAACAGATGCAAAAAATTGTACCAATGAGGTAACTAAAACAACTACAAAATTAGGATCATGTAAATCGGGCGAAGGACATGACAATTTTTTAAAGGGAATTAATGTGCAGTTTGATATGAGATTCTCAAATAAAATGTCAGTGGAATTAGAAAGATATCATTTCATTGATTTCATTTCTAGCCAGTCTACTATGCACCGTATTACTAAGTTTGCTTTTAAAGAACAGTGTAATGAATATGTAGATCAGAGGATAGTTGATGTTGAACAGGAAATGATTGACGTTTATAACGGGTTAGAAGATAAAGGAACAGAATTCGCCAAGGATTTATATTTGAGGATTTTGTATAATGTTCCATCTGGATTTGAATTAACAGCAGGATTTACTACAAATTATCAGCAGTTAAAAACTATGTATGGGCAAAGAAGACATCATAAGCTCCCTGAGTGGCGAAAATTTTGTGTATGGGTAGAGGAACTACCGAGATTTAAAGAGTTGGTTTTAGGAGGTGTCAATAGATGTTAGTGATCTTAGGAGAATCCGCATCAGGAAAAAGCACAGTACAGGACATATTATGCGATAGATATGAGTTCAAAAAGCTAACTACATATACAACTAGGCAACCACGAAAAGGTGAAGTTGATGGAGTAGACTATCATTTTATAACAGAAGAGAAATTTAACGAATTATTAGGTGAGAATTTCTTCTGCGAATCTGCAAAATATAATGGGTGGAGTTATGGTACAGCAACAGAGGATTGTACAAATGACAAAGTTGCCGTACTTACGCCACATGGATTTAGACAAATAAGCAAACTGGTAAATACTACTTCCTTCTATATAAATGTGCCAAGAAGAGATAGGTTGATCAAGATACTAAATCGCGGAGACAATATTGAAGAAGCATATAGAAGGTCATTATCAGATATAGGCATGTTTGATGGAATTTCCGATGAGGTTGATTTTGTCATTAGCAATGATGGTTATGCCAGGTCTCCAATTGAAATGGCTGAAGAAATAATTAATAACTATGGTTTAAAGGAGGAATAAGATTATAGAAAATTTTTACGCCTATCTTGCCGGGAGTATGACTGCTTTCGGCGCAGATAGATATGACGAAGGGAATCAGTGGAGAGAAGAAGTTATAAGAAAACTGTTTCGTTTGGCGGATTTATATGGAGCAATTAAAAGACCAATTTGTATCAACCCAAACGATCACTTTTCCTTCTTGGATAATACTACATATAAAAGTCAGAGGGAGATCAAAGAATTTGATTTACATAAAGCAAAGAATAGCCATTTGATAATCGTCAACTTCCTCGTTCCTGACAGCATTGGCACATCAAAAGAGATTGCTATTTGCCACGATAAGGGAATTCCAGTTATCGGATTAAACGAACAGAAATTAAACCTACACCCATGGGACATTGATGATTGCAATAGGATATTTGATGACATGGACGAAATGCTTGAATATGTGGTTAAGCATTATTTGATGGATTAGGAGGTTGGATCATTATGATATGGGACTTTCTAAGAACCCCTGGTATTGTAAAAATCACCCCATCTATTTTATATCATAGAGATAGGTATCTGCTTGAATTTGGCTGGATAATATGGTCATTTGTAATCAAATTGAAATAATCATAAGAAGCAAACTAAACTAAACTAAACGAAGATTTTATCGCAATTTTACATCTATATATTGTAATTTAATAAGCAACAAATACTACATATAGTATATAAAAATAAAATGTTGACTACTAAAATTTTATAAAAAGGAGTAAAGAGATTTGTGCGCACATTAAACTCTGAGTTTGCTCCAAGTATAAAAATGGAAATAAATATCCTTGAAACACAAAACAAATATCAAGTAATTTATGCCGATCCACCATGGAGAAATCCAAAAAGTGGATCAAAGCCAAGAAACAACGAAAAGCACTATTCATCAATGGCTACAGATGATATTTGCAATTTACCAGTTGAAAATATAAGTAGCGACGATGCGATTCTATTCCTCTGGGCGTGTTTTCCTTGCTTGGAAGACGCTTTAAAAGTAATTAAAAAATGGGGATTTGAATATTACGGGCTAGGATTTGATTGGTGCAAGGTTAAGGCTGACGGATCACCAAAGATAGGGTGTGGATATTATACCAGACAAAACAATGAGATTTGTATAATCGGAGTAAAGCACAATCTCAAAAACAGAATTAAGCCGCAAGTTAAAAATATCGGGTGCAGCATCTTAGAGCAGCCCCGTGAGCATAGTAGGAAACCTGATATAGCAAGGGAAAACATAGTAAAAATATGCGGAGATATTTCACGTATAGAGTTATTTGCCCGTCAGACCGCAGATGGTTGGGACTGCTGGGGAAATCAGGTTGGTTTATTAGACTAATTTTACTATAAAAGGGTTATTTTATTGAAAATATATAAAGAAAGGATTGATTCAAGTAGAAGGGGCATGTAGTAATCAAGTTGTAAAGTGCATTATTTACACTAATGATTTAGAAATTGGAAGACAAAAACTAAATGAAATTGAAATAGATAAAGGATCTCGTGGAATCTGCGCCATCAGAAAAAATAGATCTCAATATCATAATGAGACGGTATTTGATGACGGAGAAGAGTGGATTATTGTAAAGCCTAATAGTGGAGCAAGGGGATATAGATGGAGAAAAGCATGGATAGATGTTAAAACCTCCCATGAGCAGTTAGTTACACGTGTCCTCCCATATGGAGATATGTATAAATGGCAAAATGAAATGTATTTTAATTGGAATTAAATGAGATTTCTATTTAAAAATGAAAGGAAGAAAATGCTAATAAGTGCGAGTGAAGCTACGGACATTACGAGAAGCAACTTTTACATTCCAATCGATGAAGCATTAAAAGTAATTAATGAGAGCATAGAATCAACTGCAAAGCAGGGCAAATCAAATTGCATTGTGACATTACGCAATATTGAAAAAATTGTGATTGATAGGTTAGAAATTGAACTTGAAACATCAAAGTTTCGTGTAAAAGTAAATATCATGGAACCATTTGCAATGTGCAAGTTCAATATATCGTGGGAGTATTTAGTGTCTGAAACAACAACGAAAGGATTAAAGAGTGAATAATTTTTAAATGATGGTAATGATTGATGATTTACACGCAGAATTAGAGAGAATTATTAAAAGAGACGGACACGGGAAGACATGGATTCTGTGTGGAAGCGAAGATGCTGACAATAATGACAGGGTAATTGATCACATTATAAAAAAACCAATTGGATTTGATGAGGGCAACAGTTTCTACTATGCTCTATGTACTCAAGAAGCCGGTAAAGGCTGTATGAAACATACCCGTGAGAAATCACGTTGATATAGATATTACAAGACAAAATGGAGGAACTTTATAGATTGAAAATTATTAAACGAGATGGTAGCAAGGTAGATTTTGATAAGAGTAAGATCAAGAAAGCAATTTTAAAAGCATTTATTGATGTTGATGGAGAAGAGAGTCTTTACGCAAAAGAAAAGGCTAGAGACATTGCGAATTACATAGAGTCCTTGAAAGCTGAAATGTCGGTGGAAGATGTCCAGGACATTGTTGAAGAAAAACTTATGTCAAGCAATAGAAAAGATGTGGCTAGGGTATATATCCAATATCGTCTTAAACGAAGTCTAATCAGAGAAAAGAACTCTCAGATGATGAAAGAAATTTCAGAAAACATATCTGGTAAAAATGTTAAAAAACAAAATGCTAATGTAGATGAGAAATCATTTGGTGGCAGAATGGGAGAGGCAAATAGCACTTTAATGAGGAGTCTAGCTTTAGACGATATCATTTCAGATATGGCAAAGAACAATCACTTAAATAATGAGATTTATATTCATGATCTCGACCATTATGCAGTAGGGGATCATAACTGTTTGAGTATCCCATTTGATAAATTACTCGAAAAAGGTTTTAACACAAGACAGACAGATGTAAGACCAGCTCAATCCGTTAGTACAGCTTTTCAGTTGATAGCAGTAATCTTTCAACTACAGTCTCTACAGCAATTTGGTGGTGTCTCGGCTACCCATTTAGATTGGACGATGGTTCCATATGTAAGGAAAAGTTTTTACAAGCATTTTCAAGATGGGTTGAAATATATTTCGGAGCCAATTAACCCCCTATATCAAGGTTGGATTGATGTATTGACAAATGATAGACCTATTAATAATTATCCAGATTGTAAGCCAAACACTTATAAGTATGCCATTGAACAGACTGAAAAAGAAATCAACCAGGCAGTTGAAGGAATGTATCATAACCTAAATACTCTTCAGAGTAGGTCTGGAAATCAGCTTCCATTCACTTCCATTAATTATGGAACATGTACTGAACCGGAAGGACGTATGGTTACTAAGGCACTACTTGAAACATCAATTAAAGGAATTGGTAAATTACATAAAACTTCAATATTTCCTTGTGGTATTTTCCAATGTATGAAAGATGTAAATAAAAAACCAGGAGATCCAAATTACGATTTATATAGATTAGCGTTACGCTCCACGGCTCAAAGACTTTATCCTAATTATGCAAACGTAGATTGGAGTGGTAATGAGGGATATGACAGAAATGACCCTAAGACATTTTTTAGTACGATGGGCTGCCGCACAGCAAATGGATTTGACATTAATGGATTTGGACAATTAAAAGACGGTAGAGGTAACATTTGTCCTGTAACAATTATCATGCCAACTCTGGCTATGGAATCTGAGAGTGTAGATGATTTCATGATTTTACTTGATAAGAAAATCCATGAAGCAAAAGATATGTTGCTTGAAAGGTTTAATTGGATTTGCAGTCAAGATTCTGATTCGGCCAAATTCATGTATGAAAATGGAGTAATGGAAGGATACGTACCAGAGGAAGGAATCAGAAGTGCTTTAAAACATGGAACTCTTGCAATCGGACAAATTGGATTAGCTGAAACATTGCAGATATTAATTGGAACTGATCATACGACAGAAAAAGGAATGAAAATCGCAAAAGCTATTGAGCTATTATTTAAAAATCGGTGTTCCCAGTTCAAAGAAGAATATCTACTTAATTTTGGGGTGTATTATACTCCTGCCGAAAATTTAAGCTTCACCTCCATGAGTAAATTTAAGGCTAAATACGGAATTATTGAAAATGTATCCGATAAGGATTATTTTACGAACAGCATTCACGTGCCGGTTTGGAAAGAAATGAGTCCATTTGAGAAGATAGATATTGAATCACAATTAACCGGATATAGTTCCGCAGGCTGCATTACTTATGTGGAATTAGATGGTAGTGTGAAAAATAATCTTGACGCTCTGGAGACAATCGTGAACTATGCAATGGATAAAGACATTCCTTATTTTGCAGTAAACGTTCCAAATGATATGTGTACCAATTGCGGTTACTGTGATGATATTGGTAACGAGTGTCCGATGTGTGGTTGTAGTGAGATTCGTAGATTAAGAAGAGTGACCGGATATTTGACTGGTGACTATAAGACTGCTTTCAATAGCGGTAAACAGCAAGAAGTTGAAATGAGAGTAAAACACCATTAATGCGGAGAGATAAATTTCTCTCCTAATATACAGGAGGATTACTATAAGAATATTAAGTGATGAGACTCGTTCAAAGCGAGCCGAAACATTTCGCAGACACCGTTATGAAAGAGCCGAAAGAGAAATTGGTAATACATATTGGAAACTCACGGTAATGAGTATCAATTATGATGAAACCGAAGCTCATAATATAGACAGAATGCGACATGGGGTGTATTTTGATTTTAAATGTGAATGTGGAAAAATTATAACACGTAGATTTAATTCCGTCAAGACTGGACATATCAAATCATGCGGATGTTCAAAATTCAATAATCCGAATATTATGGAAGATTTAACTGGCAAGAAATTTGGTAGATTAACTGTAATTTCAAGAGATATTGAAAGAGATAAGCAAGACATATTATTAGGAAGAAAGAGAGGGAATGTTCACTGGTTATGTAAATGTGACTGCGGCAACGAAATAATAAGTAGCGTAACAGGATATCAATTGAAATCCGGGCACACTCAGTCTTGTGGTTGTTATGCAAGTGAGCAAATTGCTAAAAGGAATAAAAAATATTCCACCAAGATAAACGAAATAATTGAAATAGAAACTGGGATTATTCTTCTCGACGATAATGACAACAAGTGTTTAGTAGACAAAGATGATTACGACATCATAAAAAGATGGTATTGGCGAAGGGTAGACAAAAGAGGAGATATTTCTAAGGGATACTGGGTAACGAATGTTAAAAATGATGATAAGTATGATACGTCTATTATAATGATTCACCAAATTATTGCAGAAATAAAATATGGGCATTACGACCATAAAACTATGCTCCCAGATCATTTGTCGAGAGATACTAATGACAATAGAAAGTGTAATATATGTTTGAAGAGTAATGCGGGAAATTGTAGGAATAGAGGAATTAGTAAAACCAATACATCGGGTAAAACTGGCGTGAGTTTCAGAAAAGATATAAGTATGTGGACGACATATATTACGGTAAATTACAAAACTATACACCTTGGAGACTATCATAACCTCAATGAAGCGATAAAGGCGAGGAAAGAAGCTGAGGAGAAGTATGGGTTTACATGCGATGATGTCGTCTCGAAATATGATGAGGTCGTTTAATGAACTACATAAAAATTGATAAGGATAATATGAATAATGGAAGTGGTTTGAGGGTCGTGTTATGGCTCTCAGGCTGTTCACACAAATGTTATAACTGCCAAAATCCTCAAACATGGAATCCAGACAGCGGGATACTATTCGATGATAAAGCTGAGGTAGAATTGTTTGATGTATTGTCTAAAGATTATATATCAGGAATCACACTCACGGGCGGTGATCCGCTTCACGAAAATAACGCCTCAGAAGTCCTCAGAATTTGCAAGAAAATCCGTCTTTTATTCGGAGATACAAAAACGATATGGCTGTATACAGGATACTATTGGAGCGAATTACGCGACTTGTACCCTGACAAGTTTGAGGTAGTGAAACAATGTGATGTATTGGTAGACGGAAGATATGAGGACGAATTAAAAGATCTGTCTTACCCATATGCTGGTAGTATAAATCAATCTGTTATAAATGTTCAGAAGTCTTTAAAATCAGAATATCATATTCTGTGGAAATCAGAGGTATGTCATGAAAACTACAAGTGAATGTAGTAAATGTAAGCATTGTGAAATTGATGATTCGGATAAGAAAAAATGGATTATCACTTGTAAACTAACAGACAAGAAATATGTGTACGGACAGAAAATCCCATGCGACGAAAAGATAGAACGATAAGGAGAATTGAATGGTAGATATAAAAATAAAGTATTTCACAGATGACATTGAACGATTAAGATACATAGATGGAAAATCAGCCAAGAATAGATTTTCTTGAGGTAGATAGTCTCAATAATGAAGACCGTGGAGGACATGGCTCTACAGGTAAACAATAAATCGTAGTTCATAAACAATAACACAATGTCTATGGTTGCAAACATAGGCTTTATATAAATCAATTTAAAAACTATAGGATACCGGTATCCTCCAAAAAAACGGAGGATTTTTATGAAGAAAATTATAGCCACTGGCGCATTAACTATGTGCCTTGCTCTCACCTTGCCCATGGCAACATGGGCGAATAATATAGAAGAAACCGTAACAACGGCACAGTTTATTGAAGCACTACCTTATGTAACAGATATGACACCAAAATATGCCAATGCATCAGGAGTAAACATTCGAGAACTACCTAGCACCGAAAGTAAAATATTAGGTCAAACTTTATTAAACACAGAGTTTGAAGTCGTTCTAGTAAAGGGTGGCTGGACTATGATTACGACAGAAGATGGATATGCGTACATAAAATCGGAGTACTTGTCTGATACAGAAGTGAAATATTCAGAAGAAGATTTATACGTAATGGCTCATGTAATTGCTGGAGAAGCACAAATATGTGACGATATGGAAAAAAGATATGTTGGTTCAGTTGTGTTGAATCGCGTTAATCATAAAGAATTTCCAGATACGATTAAAGATGTAGTATTCCAGAAAAAGCAATATTCGAGCGTAGCAGATAGAAATTATTTTAGAGAGCCAACTGAAAATGATTGGTCAAATGCCAAGTGGGTACTTGAAAATGGAAGCATATTACCTGGATATGTGATTTATCAGTCAAAAGGTAGACAAGGAAAAGGTGTTTATTTAAAAACTAAGTGGCATACATATTGTTACTAGACTAGAAAGGAGCTGGAGGAATAGGCGATCAGGATACAGCAATGAAGGATATGTTGAAAACATTGCTTAAAAATGGTAATATAGGTATTAGCGACATCGTTGGAGTTCTTTTTGATTATAAGGAGAATTCTACGATGAATAAAACAAAGATACCAAAACCAACATATCGACCAGAGAAAGATGTCTGGGTATTAAATGTGCCAAAGCAACTTAGTAGAGACGGTAAGCGCCACCAGGTCAGAGGCAAGACAAGTGAAGATACCATATCAGAATATAAAAAGTTCATTGTGCTACCAGAGGACGGAATCACAGTAGAAAGTTATATGCTTTATGTATTGTTAACCTATTTTTATAATAATGTAGATAACACAACATATGACAGATACGAAGGTACTTATCTAAAACACGTTGTTGGTAGTGACTTTGGACAAAAACAGATATGTGACGTTACTGGAGACTATCTAACAGAATGGATGAAAACCTTTACTAACGGAAGTTATCAAAAGCAAACTCCTGCACATTTAAAAGTTCTAATTAACGAAACATTTTTAAGAGCTGAGCAAAACAAGATAATTACTAAAAACGTCTCAGAGTATATGACTATTTCATATAAGCAATGTAAGCGAAAGAAAGATGATAAGGAGCTTTTTACACTTGATGAACTCCAAAGAATCGAGAAAATAATAGTTGATTCTTGGGAAGGAAAGGTAAATGGACATATTCATCTATACCATTACTCTCCAATATTTATGATTATGGCATTAAGCGGAATCAGAATAGGTGAAATGATTGCACTTAAAAAAGAAGATGTTAATCGTGTAGAAAGATATATCTCCATTAGCAGACAATGTGTAGAAGAATATGAAAGAGACGACAAAGGACACAAATTAAGAAAGACTAAGAGGATTACAGATCCAAAAACCGATACGAGTGTTAGGGTAGTGCCGTTATCTGAAAGTGTATTGTTTTGGATTGATGAACTTGAAAGAAGGCAAACAGAGCTTAAAATCAACTCAGAATTCGTATTTACAAACAGAAAAGGAAAACATCCTCTTAAATCAAACATCTATGACGTGTGGGCAAAATTGTTAAATAACGCCAACGTCGAGTATCGTCCGTGCCATAAGCTAAGAAAGACATTTATAACTTTATCAATTGATGGTGGCGTTGAGATGGCAGATGTTGCTAAGATGGTAGGACACAAAAATATCACTACAACTATTAACACATATTATAAACCAGTAATTGATAAAGAAAAACACTTAAAAGATGCTAAAATTATAGACGGTATATTTGGCAATTCAATAAAAATAAAAAGCGTATTCAATGGTAAAATAGATGAAGTGTGTTGCCCAACTGTTGCCCATTGTTTGTAAGGCTTAGTGTTTACGGGCTTCTCAGAGTTTTCAAGAGGAATATACTTATCCTCCCCTTTTTAATATCCCGTTTGCAGCAAAGGCGTTGCAAGCGGGATATTTTTATAGAAAATTCTGTATTGTTTTGCATGAAAAAGGCTAGATAAAAGAGAATCCTTTCATCTAACCTTTCTTATTTGTTTCAATATATTATCTCACCTTATTATAAATCACCAAGCTACCGCTATTGTCGCTATCAGGGAGTAAAACAGGCTTCCCGTTCTCTCTACCCAATTCAAATGTGGCAGTATAGGTAAATTTACTATTATCGCCATGATCTATACCTTCAACAGATATGGTAAATTTATTGTTTGTAAGAGGGACTCCATTGCTAAAATCGCCGTTTAGAGTGTAGAAATTAGAAAGAGGATTATAATTTCCATATATTTTACCATTTTCAATCTTGGTAATAGTTATTTCTTCAAACCACTCAAAATTACCTGCTTCATCATAAGAACCATCACTAAATACGCCAATAAATTGATTGTCGCCATAAACTGTGACATTGTTATTAACGATCATTCCATTTTGATCAACTTTTTCTCCTTAAATAAATATTTGTATTATTATACCATATTTGGTAGATAGTTGCTATGATGAAAGGGAATATGATTCTAATTTTACTGCAAAACATATAATCGGACAGCTTGCAAAATTTATGAAGATGTTATATACTGTTTGATGGAGTACTATTAGAAATTAAGAGATAAAAGGATGGTTTAGGCATGACTATTTTAGAAAATTGGAGAAATCTGGCTTATGGTGAAGGGCTAGATGATAAAGGCAAAGAAGAATTATGGACAGAGTATTTCGTAATCGAAAAAGGAATCTATGAGCATATACTTTCAAAACCAGAAGAAGTAATTGAAGAATCAGTTGAGGATCTTGCGAAAAGATACGGAACCAACGTTCAGACCATTACTGGATTTTTAGATGGAATTAATGATAGCTTAAAAGGATATGAGAACCCAATTGAAACTATGGATGAAAAGACTGTAGTTAAGATTGAGATCGATACTGAGAAGCTGTATTATAATATGGTAGAGGCAAAAGCAGAATGGCTTTATAATCTTCCACAGTGGGATAACATTCTGACAGAAGAGAAGAAAAAAGAACTCTATAAGAAGCAGAAAGTCTCCGGTACCATTGTTAAGGGAGCGAAAATTGGAAGAAATGATCCATGTAGCTGTGGAAGCGGCAAGAAATATAAGAAGTGCTGTGGAGCCAACCAGTAATAAGGCCTTTTAGCAAAAGCAAAATTAAGACAGTTGGGCAGGTACCTCAAAAGGGGCTACCTGCTTTGTTTTTAAATGAAAGAATCGGGAAAGGAACCATTTAAATGGAAGCTTATGAAGGCTTTGCAGAAGTTTATGACCTGTTTATGGACAACATTCCCTATAAAGAATGGTCGGATTATGTTTCCGGTATATTAAAGGAATACGGAATTGAGGATGGACTGATTCTGGATCTGGGTTGTGGAACCGGAAGTCTAACAGAGCTTTTGTCTCAACGCGGATACGATATGATCGGGGTGGATCATTCAGAAGATATGCTTCAGATCGCAATGGATAAAAGGGCTGAGTCTGGAAACGATATTCTATATCTCATGCAGGACATGAGGGAATTCGAGCTTTACGGTACGGTTCGTGCAGTTATAAGCATTTGTGATTGTATGAATTATATTTTGGAGCAGAAGGATTTGACTCAGGTATTTAAACTGGTAAATAATTATCTTGATCCAGGTGGTATCTTTATATTCGACCTGAATACCGTGTTCAAATATGAGAACCTAATGGGGGAATCAACCATAGCAGAAGACCGGGAGGAATGTAGTTTTATCTGGGATAACTTTTATGATAAAGAATCTGGGATTAACGAATATGGACTTTCTCTATTTATCAAACAAGAGGATGACCTATATCGCAAACATACAGAATGTCATTATCAGAGAGCCTATACCATAGATGAGATCAAACAAGCGATTAAAGATTCCGGTATGGAATTTGTGGCGGCTTACGATGCCTTTACCAGAGAACCGGTGAAGGAGAGCAGTGAACGAATTTATTTCATAGTAAGGGAACATGGAAAGGAGTTATAATATGTCTGATTATATAGTAAGAGCAACCGCAGGAGATCATCAGATCCGTGCATTTGCAGCGACGACCAGAGAAATGGTAGAAGAGGCGAGAAAAGCACATAATACCAGCCCAGTTGCAACGGCTGCGCTTGGAAGACTTTTAACGGCTGGAAGTATGATGGGAATTATGATGAAGGGAGAGGACGATATCCTGACAATTAAGATTCAGGGAAGCGGTCCAATCGAAGGCCTTACGGTTACTTCTGATTCCAAAGGAAACGTAAAAGGCTACGTATATAACCCTGGTGTTATGTTACCGCCAAATCAGGCTGGAAAGCTTGACGTAGGAGGTGCAGTTGGTGAAGGCGTATTAAGCGTGATCCAAGACATTGGCTTAAAAGAGCCGTATGTGGGACAGACCATATTAATCGGAGGAGAGATTGCTGAAGATTTAACTTACTACTATGCAAACTCTGAGCAGACTCCATCATCCGTTGCTTTGGGAGTCTTAATGAATAAGGAGAATACCGTAAAGCAGGCGGGAGGGTTTATTATCCAGCTTCTTCCCGGAGCTTCCGATGAAATGATAGAAAAGCTAGAAAAAAAGCTTGGTGAAATCACTTCTATTACAACACTTCTTGATGAGGGCAATACGCCAGAGATGATTCTGGAGCATATCTTAGGAGAGTTTGGTATGGAGATCATGGAGTTGATACCTACCAGATTTCATTGCAATTGCGATAAAAAGAGAGTAGAGAAAGCATTGATCAGCGTAGGCAGAAAAGATCTTCAGGAAATGATTGATGACGAAAAGAGCATTGAAGTAAACTGTCATTTCTGTAACAAGAATTATGAATTTACAGTAGAAGATTTAAAAGAACTGTACGAAAAAGCAAATAGTTAAAATGCTCCCACTTAATTGGAGCATAAAAAAGAGCCATCCAATGAGGATGGCTCTGATCGTAATCATGCGAAACAATATAACTTCTTCCTGTATGTTGAAAAAAGGTACACTGATGAGTCAATGATTATAATCTGGTAACGTTAGTAGCCTGTGGCCCTTTCGCTCCGTCAACTACATCAAACTCAACTCCAGCGCCTTCGTCTAAAGACTTGAAGCCGTCCATGCTAAGACCTGAGTAGTGAACAAAAACATCGTTACCCTGTTCGTCGGAAATGAATCCGTAACCCTTTTGGTTATTAAACCACTTAACTGTACCTTTCACTATGATACCTCCAAAATAAATTAAAAATTATACCGTTACAGGATATCTGTAACTTCCCTAAGAATAGCATAAAACGGGTAAAGTGTCAAACATTTTTCACCTTATAAAACAAGAATTCACAAAAATAAATTTCAGGCAAAATTAAGTGGTAAAAGGGCAGAAATTTGTGGTAGAATGGGAAAAGATTGCGACATAGGATAAGAGGAAAATACAATGAATATGAGGAATTTTTTTGGACATTTTTGTACCATAACATCACATAAAATACGGGTCATGAAAAACTGCTTTCGGGTAGGTCTTTTTAAGCAGGGACTTCTGCATGATTTGTCTAAGTATAGCCCCCAGGAATTTTTTGCGGGAGTAAAATATTATCAGGGAAATAGAAGCCCTAATGCTGCCGAAAGAGAGAAAAAGGGATATTCGGAAGCGTGGTTACATCATAAAGGTCGTAATAAGCATCATGACGAATATTGGATTGACTTTTCCAATGATTTTTCCAAAGGTCTTGTTGGACATAAAATGCCCTTGAAGTATGTCATTGAGATGGTCATGGACCGGATTGCAGCCTGTAGAACTTATAAAGGGAAAAACTATACCGATGGAGCACCCTGGAATTATTATGTGCTAACGAAGCCTTATGCGGTGATTAACCCTGAAACAGATAAACTTCTTGAAACACTTCTATTCATGTTAAAGGAGGAAGGGGAAGATAAGACCTTTGCATATATGAGGGAGTTGTTGAAAAAAGGAGATTATTAGAAAGAATGACGGATGATTTTTAGATTTATACCAAGAAGGATTGAATGAGCGGGAGCATGATGGAAAATGGAATTTATTATTAGCAGAACAAAACGTTCCTTTGAATTCAATATGGCAGCCAGTCACTGGCATCCGGTATATGAGTTGTTTTATCTGGTATCAGGACATTGTAGAATTATTATCAATCATACACTTTATTACTTGGAACCGGGGGATCTAATCCTAATTGCTCCAGGAGAGATTCATCGTACGACTCATTACTCCAGTCCGGTCAATGAGCGGATTACAATGAGCTTTGACAAGGAATATTTAGAACTTCTAAAAGAGCAGTGCGGTGACCAGATGACTGATTACTTGTTTCGAAATTCCAAGGTATCCATACCGGCAGGCAGACAGGCTTATGCGGAGGAATTGATTAGCAAGATGGAATATGAGGGAGCAGGTAAGGATGGATACTCTCTGTTTATGATGCATATTTACCTGTATGAGTTTCTTGTCTTCTTATCACGATGCCAGGAGGCAAAGCAGGAGCCCGTTAAGATTCCAGTAGGGGAGAAAGCCATTGAAGAGGCGGCGGAATATATCTATAACCATTACTCAGGCCAGATTACTCTGGAAGAAGTAGCGGATAGAATTCATATGAGTCCCGCCTACTTTTCAAGAAAATTTAAAGCGGTAACTGGATTTGGGTACAAGGAATATTTGACGAATATAAGGATTAGAGAAGCAGCAGAACTTCTTTTAAACACCTCCAAATCCATTACAGAGATTGCAATTGAATGTGGATTTGGAGATGGGAATTACTTTGGAGATGCATTTAAAAAAATTAAGGGTGTAGCGCCCCGAGTATATAGAAACCTACAAGGCATGATATAAGTATCAGCGGTAGATGTTGCTTAATAGGTTACGAATATAAAGGCTGGCTTTTTCACTGTCCTGAAACAAGCTTTCGTCGTAAGGAACATATGTAATTTTGTCTTTGTGTTCAAATTGAAGACTAGGAGACCATAGGGGAGTAAATTGGGGAAGATATAGACCATTTTGGCGATTATAACAGGTTTTCGCGGTGGCCTTTTTCCGCGCTTCCTTATCTACATATTCCGCAACACTTTTGTGAATAGCCTTATCTTCGTAAATTAAATAGTAGTAGTTTTTATAATCTGGATAAAAATACTTTAGTTCTCCTTCAAATAAATCGATGGTAATAGATAGACATTCTCCCTTTGCTTCAAGACTAACAATAGAATTCGATCTTGTAAATTCCACTGGGACAAAATAACCGTTTTTACAAATCAGATGAAGAGCACGATGCTCCCGGCCAAAGATATCTGGCTGACTTATGAGCTTCTGACTTTCAACGTAAAACTCTTTCTCTAAAAAATCAGGATAGCTTAATATAGGAAGAATTAGTGGCATTCCTTTTAAATCGTCTTCATTATGAAGAATCAAAAGATCAAATAAAAACTTCTCATGGGTCATTAAGTAATCTTTGTATACTTCAATTAACTGTCCGCCGGAATAAAGATCTTTTCGTTCTATTTTTAAAAATGCTTCAATGGATTTTTGTTTCATGCTGGATAACCCTAAAAGATCCCGGTAGGGTCGGATCTTTCGATAGATATCAAAGCTGACCACACGAGAAAAATCATAGGGCAGTCCATGAGCATGACAACGCTTTAATAAGTAAGGAAGATCAAATCCGTCTCCATTAAAATGAATGACCATAGAAAAGTCTTTTAAAAAGTCAAAAAATGTGGTAAGGAGTTCTTGCTCTGAAGCAAGGGTATCGGCAAACCACTGAATGAGATTCCAGCAGTTGTCACGGTAATAGACACAGCCTATTAAATAAAGGGTGGAATACTCTCCGGAGAATCCAGTTGTCTCTATATCAAAAAATAGAAGTTCTTCCTTTTTATCACCAATCCGGTCAAGCGGATAAGTTTCCTCGAACTCTATGGTTTTATGTAAGGTAATCATAAGTGATGCCGTCCTTTCTTTCACCAATATTATAGCGGAACTAGGTTCAATCGTCAATGAAAACAGAATATTTGTTCGACTATCTGCTTGCATAACAACAGTCATTATGCTATGATAAATTCAATGATTGTGAATACAAGAGCCAAAAGGAGAGACTGATTTGATTTCTTATGTGAAAGGACCGCTGATTGAGTTGTTTGAAGATACGGTGGTTATAGAGTGCGGGAGCATGGGCTATGAGGTGCACGTTCCACTATCAGTTCTTCAGAACTTGCCTGGTATTGGTAAGGAAGTAAAACTATATACATATTTTCAGGTAAGAGAGGACGCGATGTGTCTGTTCGGTTTTCTGAATCGACAGGACCTGCAGATGTTCAAGCAGTTAATCAGTGTCAATGGGATTGGTCCCAAAGGCGCCCTTGGAGTACTCTCGGCACTATCTCCAGATGATTTGAGAAGAGCAATTATTTGTGGAGATGCTAAGGCGATATCCAAAGCACCTGGCGTAGGAGCTAAGACCGCCCAGAGAATCATTTTGGATCTAAAAGATAAGGTGGATATGGAAGATGTCTTACCTGTTCCAGTAGAAGTGGAGAGCAATTCATCTTCCTTTGGCGGAGTAGCAGGAGAAGCAATAGAGGCTCTCACAGCTCTTGGCTATACTGCGTTAGAAGCAGGACGGGCAGTGAAGAAAGTGGAACTTACAGAATCCATGACAGCAGAAGATGTGCTTAAGGCATCCTTAAAACATTTGGCTTTTATATAAAATGACAGGTAAAGTAAAAGATGGAACGAAGAATTATAACCACAGAGGTAACGGAAGAAGATAAACAGATTGAGCCCTCCTTAAGGCCCCTTAGCCTAAAGGAGTACATTGGGCAGGAAAAGATCCGAAATAATCTAAAAGTATATATTGAGGCAGCCAAAGCCAGAGGGGAATCTCTGGACCACGTGTTATTTTACGGTCCCCCCGGACTTGGAAAGACCACCCTCTCCGGTATCATTGCCAATGAGATGGGGGTTAATATGAAGGTCACTTCTGGCCCAGCTATTGAAAAACCAGGAGAGATTGCAGCCATCTTAAACAATCTCCAGGAGGGCGACGTACTGTTTGTGGATGAGATTCACAGACTGAATCGGCAGGTGGAAGAGGTTCTTTATCCAGCTATGGAGGATTTCGCCATTGATATTATGCTAGGAAAAGACTCTGCAGCCAGGTCCATAAGACTGGATCTGCCTAGATTTACCTTGGTGGGGGCAACCACTAGAGCCGGGCTTCTTACGGCACCACTAAGAGATCGCTTTGGTGTGGTTCAGAAGCTGGAATTTTATACGCCTCAGGAATTAAAGGTAATTGTCTGCCGTTCTGCCAAAGTCCTTAATGTTGAGATTGAGGAAGAGGGAGCTGCAGAGATTGCCAAGCGTTCCAGAGGAACCCCAAGACTTGCAAACCGTCTTTTAAAGAGAGTCCGGGATTTCGCCCAGGTGAAGTATGATGGTATTATAACCAAAGAGGTGGCTGATTTCGCTTTGGATATCCTTGATGTGGATAAGGTTGGTCTGGATTTTAACGACCGTGCCATTTTATCTACAATGATCGAGAAGTTTTCAGGAGGACCAGTGGGCCTTGATACCCTTGCAGCGGCTTTGGGAGAAGATGCGGGTACGCTGGAGGATGTATACGAACCTTATCTTTTGATGAATGGTTTTTTAAACCGTACCTCACGGGGGCGGGTGGCCACAGAACGCGCTTATGAACATCTGGGAATCTCACTGGAACCATGATTTGCCTGAATTTTAGAACTTTCCTAACTTTATAAAATGTGATATAGTAAAGAAAGAGCAAATGATAACAGGAGAAAAAGCATGAATTCCAAGCACAATACAGAGGTTTTAATAGATGGTAAAATATATACACTGGCTGGAAGCGAAGAAGAGGGATACATTCAACGTCTGGCTAGTTATATCAATGAGATGATTCTGACTTTAAAACGTCAGGAGGGATTTACAAAACAAAGTGCGGAGTATCAGAATGTCATGATAGAGCTTAACATGGCGGATGATTATTTTAAAGCCAGAGAACAGATTGCCAGACTGGAACAGCAGAAGGCAGAGATGGAAAAGGAAACCTACAGCTTAAAGCATGAGCTGGTAGCAACACAGATGAAGCTTGAGGCGGCAAAGCACGAACTTTCAGAGGCAAAGAAGGAATAATTCACGAGGGGATGTTCTATGGCGAAGCCATGACATCCTCTCTTTCATCGATAGAGGCAAACAGGAGGCATATGTGAAAAAGGCAGTTGAGATTCTAGCTCCGGCGGGATCAATTGAAAGCATGAAAGCAGCGGTGGCAGCAGGCGCTGATGCAGTTTATATGGGAGGAAGCCGATTTGGAGCGAGAGCTTTTGCAGAAAACCCAGAAGAAGACAAACTTTTAGAGGCCATTGACTACGTCCATCTTCATGGGAAAAAGCTATACCTTACGGTTAATACTCTTATGAAGGAGCAGGAGATGGGAGAGCTGTATCAATATCTTCTCCCTTATTATAGACAAGGACTTGATGCGGCAATTGTTCAGGATATGGGCGTATTTTCTTTTATTAGAGAGAACTTTCCTGATTTGGCCATTCACGCAAGCACTCAGATGAGTACCACAGGGGTATACGGTGCCGGTATATTAAAAAGTTTAGGGGCAGAACGAGTGGTTACCGCGCGGGAGATTTCTCTTAAAGAAATTAAGCAGATCCATGATCATGTGGATGTTGAAATCGAAAGCTTTGTTCACGGTGCCTTGTGTTACTGCTATTCTGGCCAATGTCTATTTAGCAGTTTAATTGGTGGACGAAGTGGGAATCGAGGAAGATGTGCCCAGACCTGTCGTCTTCCTTATGAGATCAAAAAAGACGGAAAAGTAATAGGGAAAAAGGAAGACCGCTACGTTTTGAGCTTAAAGGATTTAAGCACTCTGGATATTATTCCAGATATGATTGAAGCAGGCGTTTACTCCATGAAAATAGAAGGCAGAATGAAAAACCCCAGATATACGGCTGGAGTTGTAAGCATCTATCGTAAATATACAGACCTTTATTTGAGCCTGGGAAGAGATGGATACTTTGTCAAAGAGGAAGACAGAAAGGCGCTTCTGGACTTATTTGACCGAGGTGGACAAACCGATGGATATTATAATAAGCACAACGGTCGAGACATGGTAGTTTGGAAGGAGAAACCAGCTTTTCGTCAAGGAAATCAGGAACTTTATGATTACCTAGATGAAACTTATGTGGAGAAGCAGGTGAAAGAGCCGGTTCATGGACAAGCCTTTCTGGAAGAAGGACAATCGGCTTGCCTTTTATTAGAAGCCTTTGGTCATCAAGTAACAGTGATTGGAGACGTGGTACAGCAAGCGCAAAATCAGCCCATGACAGAGGAAAAGGTAAGAAAACAGCTTGATAAAACTGGAAATACTCCTTTTTATTTTGAAACTTTGGAGATTCATTTAAAAGGAAATACATTTTTACCGGTTCAGGCTCTCAATGATCTTCGAAGGCGTGGGCTGGAGGAAATGGAAGAAGCGATTTTAAACCAATTTAGAAGACCAGACCCTACAGTAATAGCAAACCAAGAGAAAGTATCAAAGGCTGATTTAAGAGTTGAAGAGAAACCAAAGCTTACGGTTTCCTTAGAACGTCCAGATTGTCTGGAAGCGGCTGCTAATAGTCCTCAGGTTAACCGGATCTATATTGATTCAGCAGAGTTTCAACCCACGAAGTGGAAATCTTATGTGGAGATGTGCCATAAGAACGGCAAAGAATGTATGCTGACCTTGCCCCATATTTTTCGGACTAAGGCAGAACAGTATTTCAATCAATATATAAAAGAGCTGAAGGATGCTTCCTTTGATGGCTTTTTAATCCGCTCTTTGGAGGAAGTGGCATACCTAAAACAAAAGGATATCAGCGGGCAGATGATCTTTGATTTTGGGATGTATGGAATGAACAGCCAGGCACAAAAGCTGTTTTTAGATATAGGAGCTAATGAGCTTACCTGGCCTGTGGAATTAAATAACAGGGAACTGGGAACTCTAAGAATTCCAGGCGAACTTTTAATCTATGGCCGTTTGCCTATGATGGTAACCGCACAGTGTATCCATCAGGGTGTGGAGCAGTGTGATAAAGTTCAAGGACTTTTAATGATGAAGGACCGTATGGGGAAAGAGTTTCCGGTGAGAAATCATTGTACCTTCTGCTATAATTCCATTTATAATTCTACTCCTGTATCTCTTCATGGTTTACAGGATGGAATAAAGGCATTAGCTCCATCTTCTTTACGGTTACAGTTTACCATAGAAGATAAGGAACAAACGACAGATGTCATTACGTATTTTTCAGAAGAGTTTTATGAGGGACAGAAAAGGGAACTTCCCTTTACTGAGTTTACAAGAGGTCACTTTAAGCGCGGCGTAGAGTAGGTGATATATGATTAATTTAATAATCGATGTATCTAGATATTTTATGATACTATTGATCGCACTATACACATATTTAAACTTCCGTATTTTCTCCGTAAAGGATGAGATTAAAAAAAAGAAAATCTGCAGGCGCCAGAACTTTGCCATGTTTACAATTCATCTATTGGCTTATATCATTATATGGTTTGAGACAAAGGATGAAAAATTGTTGGTATTTTATCTGGCTCAGGTTTTGTTCTTTTTGGTGTACCTGTTTTTCTGCCGCTTATTTTACAGAAACATATCCAGACTCCTTGTTAATAATATGTGTATGCTTTTATCGGTAAGCTTTATTATGCTCACCAGACTTTCTTTTGACAAGGCAATGAAGCAATTTGCTATTGTGGTAGCAGCGGCAGTGATTACTTTAGTCATACCTTTTGTGATAGATCGTGTTTGGCAGTTAAGCCGGATCCCCTGGTTTTATGGCATAGGGGGAATTCTTCTTCTTGGAATCGTGTGTATTGCCGGGACCAGCAGCTTTGGAGCTCAGCTTTCTCTTGGTGTTGGAGATTTTTCTGTTCAACCTTCCGAGTTTGTAAAAATCAGCTATGTATTTTTCATTGCCACCATGTTTTATCGATCTATCGACTTTAAGACTGTAATAATAGTAACCGCAGTTGCGGCGATTCATGTCCTGATCTTAGTAATATCAAAGGATTTAGGTAGTGCCCTTATATTCTTTGTGGCATATGTTTTCATGCTCTTTGTCGCTACGGGAAAGTGGGTTTATCTGCTGGCTGGAGTGGGTGGTGGATCTCTTGCCTCATTTTTGGCCTTTCAGATTTTCGACCATGTAAAGACAAGGGTTATGGCATGGCAAAATCCCTGGTCCGATATAGCGGGGAAGGGATATCAGATCACACAGTCTCTCTTTGCTATCGGCACCGGAGGCTGGTTTGGTATGGGACTTTACAGGGGAATGCCCAAAAAGATTCCTGTAGTAGAAAAAGACTTTATTTTTTCCGCTATATCAGAAGAACTGGGGGCCGTTTTCGCCTTATGTATTTTGTTCATTTGTCTTGGGTGTTTTTTGCAGTTTATGATGATCGCCAGCCGTATGCAGGCAGTATTTTATAAACTAATTGCATTTGGACTGGGGACCATTTATATATTCCAGGTGTTTTTAACCGTAGGTGGTGTAACGAAATTCATTCCATCCACGGGTGTTACTCTGCCCCTTGTCAGCTACGGAGGAAGCTCCATATTAAGTACCTTTATTATCTTTGGAATTATTCAGGGGCTATATATATTGAAACGCAATGAAGAGGAAGAATATGAAGAGTAATCCAAATCCAAAAGCCAATCGTCATATGTTAATACTTACCTATGGAATCATGCTTCTGTTTGTAGGGCTTGCGGCTTATTACGGCTATTTTCTATTTACAAAAAGCGATACAGTGATTAATAATTCCTATAATGCAAGACTTGACAGTTTTGCAGACCGCGTGGTAAGAGGGGAGATACGAAGCAGTGACGGGAGAGTGATTGCCCAGACAAATGTTGATGCAGAAGGGAATGAATCAAGGCATTATCCTTATGATTCTCTCTTTGCTCATGTTGTAGGGTATTCCAGCAATGGTAAAACTGGCATAGAAGCTTTGTCTAATTTTTATCTCCTTACCAGTCATGTGAATATACTGGAGCAGGTCTTTAATGAACTGTCCTCTGTTAAAAATAAGGGAGATAATGTAGTCACCACTCTTGATCTGGACATTCAAAAGGCAGCCTATGATGCCTTAGGGAAAAGAAATGGTGCGGTAATCGTCATGGAGCCGGATACAGGAAAGATACTAGCTATGGTATCAAAACCTGATTATAATCCCAATACGCTGCTGGCAGACTGGAACCATCTTGTGGCAGAAGAAAATACCTCGGCTCAATTACTTAACCGAGCGACACAAGGGCTGTACCCGCCTGGCTCAACGTTTAAAGTAGTGACCGCACTGGAGCATATGCGAGAGAATCCATCAAATTATGGTGATTACACCTTTGACTGCAATGGAACTTACAAAAATGGAGATTATACTATAAAATGTTATCATGGGACAGCCCATGGACACCAGGATTTCAGGCAAGCATTTGCAAATTCCTGTAATGGTGCCTTTTCAAACCTTGGATTATCTCTAAAATTAAATGGGTTAAAGAATACCGCAGACCAGCTTTTGTTTAATTCCGAACTGCCTCTATCCATAGCTTACAATAAAAGTTCTTATACCATGGCAGAAGGTGCTGATACCTGGCAGATTCTTCAGACATCTATAGGTCAGGGTCAGACCCAGATCACTCCCATTCATAATGCCATGATGACTGCCGCCATAGCAAACGGTGGCACTCTCATGAAGCCTTATTTAATCGACCGTGTAGAGAATGTAGGAGGAGATGTAGTTAAAAAATTCATGCCACAGTCCTACGGTAATCTTATGACCGCGGAAGAATCAGCAGGTTTGACTGAATATATGAGAGCGGTGGTCACAGAGGGAACAGGCTCTGCCCTACGGACGGACGCTTATACAGTCGCAGGAAAGACAGGCTCTGCAGAATTTGAAAAGGCAAAAGAAACACATGCCTGGTTTATCGGATTTGCCCCAGTGGAGCACCCAAAAGTAGTCATAAGCGTGATTGTAGAAGAAGGCGGTTCTGGTGGACAGGCAGCCGCACCCATTGCCAGAAAACTTTTTGATTTATATTTTTCCAAATGATGAAACATATGATATATGGTTTCTAACATTACAGACTTGCATATGATGCTAAAAAGAGTTATACTAGAGCCAGTCTATGAGACACACCAAAATCGGTATTCTTATTGAATGTCCGGTTCACTCTGGAGGAATTGCAATGATAGAAGCAACGAGTTGTGGCGGTGTGGTTATCTTTCGCGGTAAAATTCTGGTTTTATATAAGAATTATAAAAACAAATATGAAGGTTGGGTTTTGCCAAAGGGAACAGTAGAAGCGGGTGAAGAGTATAAAGAGACGGCGCTCCGTGAAGTAAAGGAAGAGACGGGAGTTAGTGCGTCTATTATCAAGTACATCGGCAAGAGCCAATACTCTTTTAACACACCCCAAGATATGGTGGAAAAGGATGTACACTGGTATCTAATGATGGCCGACAGCTATTACAGTAAACCACAGCGGGAAGAATACTTTATTGATTCAGGATATTATAAGTTTCATGAAGCGTATCATCTTTTAAAATTTTCCAACGAAAAGCAGATTTTGGAAAAGGCCTACAATGAATATTTGGACTTGAAAAAGAGTAATCTTTGGGGCAGTAAAAAATATTTTTAATCGGAATACAAAGAGCCGGAGAGGTCATTATGACTTTTCCGGCTCTTTATCCATTCCATAAATATATCTACTAATATGTTGTTTCCAGTTCTTCTAATTTTGAAAGTAAATTTATGGTATTGAGCTCAAAAATCAGCCCTTCTCTTTTGTTACTCTCCATAACATTATGTATAAAGGAAGAACGGTTAATGAGAGGATCCTGTTTTCTGTCAGCTATAATATCCAAATCCTCCACAGCTACAATCTCATCTACTACAATTCCCCAACTGGTGCCATCTAGTATAAGAACCATCTCTTTAAACAGTGCAGAGCGGAAAATCTCCTTGGACTCATCTAAGAGAGCCAGAATTTGTGGCATGTAGGTTTCCTTTGCCAGCTTTAAGATTTGGGATAATTGAAGCTTTTGTTCTTCGCCGTCGAGATTCTGCCTGCATTCCTCTACTTCAAAAGCGGAATGATGAAGCTTTTCGTGAGGTTCTTCCATCTTGCGAAGATGAGACATTACGGCCTGATTGTCAGTTGAAAAACGGTCGTACCACTTCCCAAGAGCGCACTGATGAGAGTCTTTGGCAAGAGTAAATACGCCACCATCTGTGATGTAGCGTTCAAATGCAACCACCCAATTAATATGATCCTGTTTTCTTGCGTCAATCATTTGCTCGAATTCATTGTATTCGCTAAAAATAGACTTCAACCCAAATGTGATTCTTAAATCAAGCATTTGGATGACCTGATCTCTGTATTTGAACATGCCGGTTACGTTGGCAGGTGCAGCGGGAATCGTATTATATTCTGGCTGTTGTACGATTGTTGATACATGCCTGCTGTCAATGCAGTAAAGAGACCCAGATAGTTTAAATATAATGTATGGACATTTGATCTCGTTTTCCATCTTATGATACCTTACCTTTTTCATTTGTATTATTACCTCTTCATTATAGAGCTTATTGTCATATAGTTCAATGGCTTTTGCGGAAAATTATATTTTAAAAGTTTATGATAAGACTATGAATAACTGTAAAATCAGGGTATAATGTTACTGGATATAGGATCGCGATGTTTGGAGGGATAAAAATGATAAAGTACTACGAAGGAGATATTTTTACTTCTGATGCAGATGTAATCTGTCATCAGGTGAATTGTCGGGGGGTATTTGAAAAAGGACTGAATGGGCAGATTAAAAAATTGTTTCCAGAGGTAGAAAAAACATATAAGATATTAACAAAACAGTGGCAGGAGCAGGTGGGAGGCAGAACTGCTGAACTCCTTGGAAGTGTATCGGCCCAGCCAGTGAAAAAAGAGGATCGTTGGTTTCTTATCGCCAATCTTTATGGACAAGATAACTATGGAAAGAATGGTCCTTATACTGATTACAAGGCTCTAGAAAAGGCATTTCAGGAAATCCGTGATTTTGTTGATGTTAGAGACAAGCAGGAGAAGGTAGCATTTCCTTATAAAATCGGTTGCGGCAATGCTGGAGGCGATTGGGAAATCGTGAAAAAGCTTTTGGAACAAGTCTTTGAAGGCTATGAAGGAGAAGTTCAGATTTGGAATCATGAGACCATGAAATAACGGCTTTATCAGGGAGGAAAGAACATGGCAAAAGTAAGCTCTTTGAGCCGCAGTATCAATACATTTTATGTGGAGTGGAGTGCGCTCAATCATTACTTATCATCCTACGAATGTGATGTGAATGGAGTTCAGTATATTGGTTTTTCTGACCCACGTGTCCAGAAGCTTTGGAAGGGGTTATCCGGTCAGGAACGAAAGGAAATTATGAAACGTTTGGGTGCCAAAAATGAAACAGATTTGCAGGTTTATTTTACCTGATGATTCGATTATGTCAGGAAGGAATGGAGAATTAGATGTCAGAAAGAAAATTTGTGGTAGTTGATGGCTCGTCCATGTTGTCTACCTGCTATTACGCAGTCTTGCCTAGAGAAATTATGTTTGCAAAGACAGAAGAAGAAAAGCAGAGACATTATGATAAGATACTTCATGCCAACGATGGTACTTACACCAATGCCATTTTTGGTATGCTTAAGATGATTGTTTCTCTCATGAAGAAACAGCAGCCAGATCATATTGCCTTTGTTTTTGATAAAACCAGGGATACCTTCCGCAGAGAAATGTATTCAGACTACAAAGGGACAAGAGGTGCAACGCCGGAACCATTAAAGAATCAGTTTGTTTTGATGGAACAGATCCTTGAAGATGTTGGTTTTCAGGTCCTTTTCAGTCAGCGTTATGAGGCGGATGATTATGCCGGCAGCCTGGTCATGAAATTTAGAGAAGAGATTCCTATGATTGTACTTACGAAAGATCATGATTATCTCCAACTGGTAAGTGACGAGTACAATGTTCGTGCATGGATGGTACAATCCCGTCAGGAAAAAGCGGATGAATTATATAAAAAGTATTTTTCCCTTTACCGTGTAAAAAAAGAGCAACTTAACCTTCCAGAAAAGGTTTTTGAATATACGTCTGACACCGTTTTTTATGAAGAAGGAGTCATGCCGGAACAGATTGCAGATCTAAAAGGAATTCAGGGCGATTCTTCTGATAATATTCCAGGAGTTAAAGGCGTTAGCAGCGCAGCTCCATTGCTTCTTCGGGAGTATGGAACTGTAGAGGAGATCTACCGGGCCATTCATGAGGCGGAAGCGGATAAAAAAACATTAAAAGAAATGCAGGATTTTTGGAAAAATGAGCTTGGAATCTCACGCTCTCCTTATAAGGCACTTACAAAGACCAGTGAAGAAGAACTATGTGGTGAAAAAGCGGCGCTTATGTCCAAAGCATTGGCAACCATGAAAACAGATATTCCAATTGAGTTTGAACTATCTGCTTTTTCATCAATCTCGTATAAAGAAGATAAGGTCCGCCAATGGTTGTCTAAGCTTGATATCAAAGAGGCTTCTATTTTTGGCGCTGGAATGTAAAAGTATTTTTTCTTGCCCTTTGGATACACTCATAGGGAATATGCCTTATACACATGAAGGAGATGATTGTAATGAAAAAATCTTATGAAACACTAAATTCTATGTTAGAGAGAAGTATGGCTTTACAAACTTCTCTTGTTCTTTTTGAGTGGGACAATGAAACTTTGGCACCAGAGGATGCAGGTTCTTATACCAACCGAGTCATTGGTGTGTTATCTGAAGAATATTACCGTATTATGACAGGTGATGAGATGGGAAAAGCCATTGAAGCCTGTGAAAAGGATGATGATCTATCCGATGTGGAACAGGCCATCGTAAAAGGTGCGAGAGAGGCAAGAGAGGATTTAGTCTGCATTCCATCACAGGAATATAGAGAAAACGCCCAATTGATTGCAGATGCAGTCAGAATCTGGACAAAAGCGAAAAAGAGTGAAGAATTTGATTCCTTTGCGCCTACGCTGGAAAAAGTCATTAGTTTTAAAAAGAAATTTGCATCCTATCGTAAAAAGGATGATCAAAAGCTTTATGACATTATGTTAAAGGAACACGAAAAAGATTTCAACTCCGAAGATCTTGATGAATTCTTCAGTCAGCTTAAGAAAGAAATTGTTCCCCTTTTGAAAGAAATTAAAGAACATGGCAAAGAAATTGATGACTCCTTCTTAACGGGTGGGTATCCAATAGAGAAGCAGAAAGAGATGGCAGAATTCCTTGCAAAATATGTTGGGTTTGACTTTAAAAAAGGAGTTCTTTCAGAAAGCGCTCATCCCTTTACCACGAATCTTCATAACCATGATGTAAGAATTACCACCAGCTATCATGAAAGAATGGACAGTTCTATGTTTTCTGTCATCCATGAAGGTGGACATGGTCTCTACGAACTTGGGATAGGCGATGACATCACCCAGACACCAGTAGGGCAGGGATCTTCTATGGGTGTACATGAATCCCAATCCCGTTTCTTTGAGAATATCATTGGACGGAAAGAAGCTTTCTGGGAACCGATTTATGGAAAACTGCAAGAGCTTTATCCAGATAAACTAAGTAATATTTCATTGGAGCAGTATGTGGAAGCCATCAATAAGGTAGAACCTAGTTTTATTCGAACGGAAGCAGACGAACTAACCTACAGTCTTCATATTATGATCCGCTATGAGATAGAAAAGATGATTGTAGAAGAGGAGATAGACCTGAAAAAGCTTCCGGATATCTGGGCGGATAAATACGAGGAATATCTGGGAGTAAGACCGGATAAGCCATCCCTTGGAATTCTTCAGGATATCCATTGGTCTCAGGGAATGTTTGGATATTTCCCATCCTATGCTTTGGGAAATGCCTTTGGAGCACAGCTTTACTACTATATGCAAAAGGAAATGGATTTTGATGAGCTTCTTAGAAACGAAAAAATTGATGTAATTAGTGAGTTTCTGAGAGAAAATATACATCGGTTTGGAAAGCTGAAGACCAGCCGGCAGCTTTTAAAGGATATTACGGGTGAAGATTTCAATCCAGACTATTTCATTCGGTATCTAAAGGAGAAATATCGTAAGCTATACGAATTGTCATAAATGAATCAAATGGATTATTTGAAAAAGGGAGGGGACCTTATGGAAAATATTAAGAAAAGCGCACTGGAGCTAATCGGCAACACACCATTGGTTGAATTTTTAAGCTATGGAAAAAAGAATGAGCTTGGTGCAAAGTTATTTGCAAAACTGGAGTATTTTAACCCTGCTGGCAGTGTAAAAGACCGGGCGGCTCTTTTTATGATAGAAGATGCAGAAAAGAACGGGATTCTAAAACCAGGAGCAACAATTATTGAACCCACTTCAGGAAACACTGGAATTGGCATAGCTAGTATCGCAGCGGTGAAAGGTTACCGTGCGATTCTAACCATGCCAGAGACAATGAGTGTGGAGCGAAGAAATCTGTTAAAGGCTTATGGAGCAGAAATTGTGCTTACAGAAGGAGCCCAAGGCATGAGAGGGGCTATTTCTAAAGCAGAAGAGTTACAAAAAGAGATTCCGGATTCTGTAATTCTTGGCCAGTTTGATAATCAATCCAATGCCCAGGCACATCGGGAAACCACAGGTCCAGAGATCTGGAACGATACAGACGGAGATGTGGATATCTTTGTAGCTGGTATTGGTACTGGCGGCACCATAACGGGAGCTGGTGAATTTTTAAAGAGCCAAAATCCTAAGATTAAGATTGTAGCTGTAGAACCAGCCGGATCACCTGTGCTTTCAGGGGGGAATCCGGGACCTCATGGAATCCAGGGAATTGGAGCGGGATTTGTTCCTTCTATATTAAATACGAAAATATACGATGAAATAATTCCAGTGGAAAATTCAGATGCTTATGAAACAGGAAAAGAGATTGCTCAGACAGAGGGGATTTTAGTTGGTATCTCATCTGCGGCGGCAGTATGGGCTGCGGCTCAATTGGCAAAGCGTCCTGAGAATGCAGGAAAAAGGATTGTTGTCATACTACCTGATACAGGAGATCGGTATTTATCTACTCCACTTTTTAGCTAGATAACGGTAATTATAAAAACCAGGATTGAATTCAACCCTGGTTTTTTTGTTGTTGTTTTTCGCGTTCTTTGTATTCGGAATAGAAGTAATTAATTTCTGCTCCGAAAAAGAGTATGCATATACCGGTATAGAGCCATAGCATAATAAGGACGATGGCTGTAAGCCCTCCATACATCACAGAATAATTGCCAAAATTATTAAAATAGATAGAGAAGATAAAAGAAAATGAAATCCAACCTATGGTTGAAAAAATTGCTCCAGGTATCTGTCTTAAAAAATGTTGCTTTTTTGATGGAACATAAGTATAGAGGAGTGCAAAGCATATCGTTAATATAAATATAAGCATAGTACGGAACGTAATGATATACTGGGTGACCTCACCAAGAATAGGGAAATGCCTATATATCAGATTCTGAATGGTATTACCCAGTACTAAAAGCACCAGGGATAAGATGCAGATTATCATGAACACGATGGTATAACCAGAGCATATAATTCGTGTCATAATATAACTTCTTTTATTTAATTGCCCAAATACCCTGTTTAATCCCCTTTCAATACTTAACATTCCTCTAGAGGAAGACCATATGGCGGCCACTGCTGTAACAGATAGAATGGCAACGGGAGTATTTGTATATAGATCATCAATCACATTTACAATGACACTGTTCATCTCCATAGTATTAGGCATTACGGAGATTACAAGTTGTAAAAGATTGGCTTTTGTAATGGGAGGAATGAACTGGACCAGAGCGAGTAACAGCATAAGAAATGGAAAGGCAGCGATAATTGCAAAGAAGGATGCCTGAGCGGCATATACGGTCATCTCATCCTTGTTATATTTATCATTTATCTCCTTACAACGCAAAATAAAGCGAATCATAATATCTCCTTTCGGAATTAACTCTGATTATATATCAAAGGAACCCACAACAGAGTTACTTTTATAAGCATATTAGCATGGGACAAAAAAAATATCAAGGGATCTATTTTTAAACTAATTTGACAAATTCAGCTAACAATTATAGAATGAATGAAATATGTTTGTATTACGTCAGAGAGAAGGTAAGTGCACATGGAATATGTTCCAGCCAAGACAATAGTGACAAAAACCAAGGGTTCTGACTGGTTTGGAATTGATTATAATATGAATATTTACAGAGGTTGCTGCCATGGGTGTATTTACTGTGACAGCCGATCAGACTGTTATCGCATTGACAATTTTGATACGGTACGGGCAAAAGAGGATGCTCTGAGGATTATTCGTGATGGTCTAAGACGTAAAGTAAAAAAGGGAGTGGTAGGAACTGGGGCCATGAGCGATCCTTATAATCCCTTTGAAAAAGAATTTATGTTTACAAGGCATGCATTGGAATTGATTGATGCATATGGATTTGGAGCGGCAATCGCAACAAAAAGTGCATTATTGGAACGAGATATTGATATCTTGTTAGGAATTAAGGAACATTCACCAGTTATTTGCAAAATAACAGTGACCACCTCCGACGATAGCTTGGCTAAGAAAATAGAACCTAATGTATCCTCACCCTCCAGCCGTCTGGGGCTAATAGAGACCCTTAGAAGAAAAGGAATCTTTGCAGGAATTTTAATGATGCCTGTGTTGCCCTTTTTGGAGGATAGTGAAGAGAATATTTTATCCATTGTAAAGGCTGCCCATGAAACGGGTGCTAATTTTATCTATCCCTCTTTTGGAGTGACACTGCGCAACAATCAGCGGGAGTGGTATTTTGACCAACTTAAGAAACTGTTTCCAGAGCAAGACTTGGCAACGGAGTATATTAAGCGTTATGGAAACAGCTATGGCTGTTCAAGTCCCAGAGCAAAAAATCTCTGGAACCTTTTTTCCAAGGAATGTCAGCGTTACGGTATTTTATATCAGATGCCGGATATCATTCATTCCTACAAAAAGGATTATCAGATGACACAACTAAGTCTCTTTGATTAGGGTGTGTCCGAAATATGTTTTTGAAAACAAGTTACAAATTCCTTGGCTATGTTTGATACATAGCCATTTTTTTTATATACTGCAGCGATTTTAGTAACGGTATCATCCGATTCGATTTCTCGAAGAACCAAATTATTTTCATCATGTTCCTGGCAGATTGATTTTGGAATAAGAGCGACCCCAAGACCAGAATTTGCCCATTGCAAACAGGTTCTAGCGTCGTCATTGCGGCAGAAAACATGAGGTTCGATACCAATGTTATGGAATGCCGTGGATATGATAGCATCAAAGCGTCGGTAGTAGATAAGAGGCTTTTCGGATAACTCCGTCAATTTAATCTTATTAGTAGATATCTCCGAAAAGAAAGAAGAGATACCGGCCGCCATAAGTGGTTCCTCTTTTCCATAGACACATTCAAATCCTACGGAATGAAATGGAGTTCTTATAATAGCGCATTCGATGATTCCACTTCTCATCTTTTCCATAAGTTCATACGTGTTCCCCTCTGTAATTTCAAACCTTACATTTGGGTGTTCGCTGCAAAAAGTTTTTAAAAAGTCTTGAAGTATGTTTCCTGAAGATGAGATGGTGCCAAGCTTTAATATCTCTTTTGCAGAGGAAGGGAAATGCATGAGTTCCTTTGTGACATCCTCCATCATAGTAAGGATGTCCTTTGCGCGGGAATAGAGAAAAGCCCCTGCTTCCGTTAGCTCAGTCTTTCTGGAGCCCCGCTCAAACAACTTTAGCCCCAGTTCCTCCTCCAGCAGCATAATTTGTTTGCTTAAAGGTGGCTGAGACAGACCAAGCTTTTTTGCCGCATCTGTAAAACTTCCTGTTTCGGCAATTGTTATAAAATAATATAACTGTTTTGAATTAAGTGGAATCATTCGGCACATCCTTTATTTCATAATAATCTTTATTTGTACTTGTAATATTATACCAAACTGATATAATAATACAATATAATATTCCAAAAAAATATAAGATTTCAAAAGTGGAGGATTTAATTCATGAAGGAACTCCTGAAGTATCTAAAAAAATACAAGCTAGAAAGCACACTGGGTCCATTGTTCAAGCTTCTTGAGGCCAGCTTTGAGCTACTAGTGCCGCTGGTAATGGCAAAAGTGATTGATGTGGGAATTAAGAATCAGGATTTGCCTTATATTTTGAAAATGGGAGGTTTCCTGGTACTTCTGGGAATTGTCGGCCTTATTTGTTCCATAACCGCCCAGTATTTTGCAGCTAAAGCGGCGGCTGGTTTTGGTACCGCCTTAAGAAATGATTTATTTGCTCATATCAATAAGCTTTCTTATCGTGAAATAGATACCATAGGTACTGCTACGCTGATTACCAGAATGACCAGTGATGCCAATCAGATACAATCGGGAATTAACATGTTTCTCCGTTTGTTCTTAAGATCACCTTTTGTTGTGTTTGGCGCCATGGTTATGGCATTTACGATTAATTTCAAAGCAGCCATGATTTTTGTGATTACAATTCCAATCCTGTCAGTGGTTATATTTGGAATCATGTACTTTAGTATGCCTCTTTATAAAAAGGTTCAAAAGCAGCTTGATCAGGTTCTTTTGACCTCAAGAGAAAATCTCCTGGGTGTTCGTGTTATTAGGGCCTTTAACCGTGAGAATGATGAAATCAAACGGTTTGATGAGGAAAATAGCCTGTTTGTTAAGTTTCAGGTCTATGTTGGCAGAATCTCTGCATTAATGAATCCCCTCACTTACGTAATTATTAATATAGCCATTATTATTCTTATCAATACAGGTGCTGGAAGGGTAGAACAGGGGATCATTAGCCAAGGTCAGGTAGTGGCTCTTGTTAATTATATGTCTCAGATATTAGTAGAGCTTGTAAAGTTGGCAAATCTTATTATTACCATCTCAAAAGCACTTGCCTGCGCCAATCGAGTGAGCTCTGTTTTCGATAAAAAACCAGGCATCGTGGAAATTGTTCATACAGATGTAAAAGAGAAGAAAGGTGAAGCAATGGTTTCATTTGAAGACATGAATTTCACTTACGAAGGAGCAAAAGCTCCTGCACTTAAAGATATATCCTTCCGGGCCCAAAAAGGAGAAACCATTGGTATTATCGGAGGAACAGGATCTGGTAAGACAACTTTAGTCAATCTCATTCCAAGGTTTTACGATGTATCCACTGGATCGGTAACGGTAGGTGGGACCGATGTCAAAGAATATCCTCTAGGTCAGCTAAGGGAACTTGTTGGGATGGTTCCTCAAAAGTCTGTTTTATTTAAGGGTTCTCTTCGTGAAAATATGCAGTGGGGGAAAAAAGATGCTACAGATGAAGAAATCTACAATGCACTTACCATCGCTCAGGCCAGAGAGTTTGTTGAGGAAAAGGGAGAAGGACTGGAATTTGTAATCCAGGCTGGAGGTAAGAATTTATCTGGTGGGCAAAGGCAAAGGTTAACCATTGCCAGGGCCTTGGTTAAAAACCCTCAGATCCTAATTATGGATGACAGTGCGTCTGCACTGGATTTTGCCACAGATGCAAGACTTCGTAAGGCGATTAAAGAAGGAACAAAAGAAATGACGTCATTTATTGTATCCCAGCGAGCGGCAACCATTAAAAATGCAGACAAAATAGTGGTTCTAGACGATGGAATCATGGCTGGATTTGGGTCTCATAAAGACCTGCTTCAATCTTGTGAGGTCTACCGAGAGATTTGCCTGTCCCAATTATCAGAAAAGGAGGCGCAGTAATATGGCAATTAAGAAACATAGTTCTACCATCAAACGAGTACTAGGTTGCATCGGCCGGTACAAATGGGGCGTTTCTGCCTCCCTATTCTGCGCATTACTTACAGTATTGTTGACACTTTATGTTCCAATCTTAATTGGTCGGGCGATTGACTGTATCGTAGGGGCTGGAGATGTTGATTTCCAAGGCATGTGGGTGGTTCTCATGCAAATGGGAATCGTTATACTTTTAACTTCAGTAGCTCAATGGCTTATGAGCCATATAAATAACTGGATTACCTACCGCGTAGTAAAGGATATTAGAACACAGGCATTTAATAAACTTGAAGTGCTTCCTTTAAAATATATTGATTCTCATTCTCACGGAGATATCATAAGCAGGATCATTGCAGATATAGACCAGTTTTCCGATGGACTTTTAATGGGATTTACTCAATTGTTCACTGGTGTTCTTACCATTATTGGTACCTTGATATTTATGTTCTATATCAATCCTATTATAGCTACAGTAGTCGTTGTAGTAACACCGGTATCTTTATTTGTAGCTAGCTTTATTGCAAAAAAAACGTATTATTTGTTTCAGATGCAGTCAAAAACAAGGGGCGAGCTTACGTCTCTGGTTGAAGAGATGATGGGAAATCAAAAAGTGGTGCAGGCATTTGGACACGAGAAAGAAGCGCAAGAAAAATTCGAAGATATCAACGAAGAGCTTCGGGTTTGGGGATTAAAAGCCACCTTCTTTTCTTCTATCACCAATCCATCCACACGTTTTGTTAACAGCTTGGTTTATGCCTGTGTTGGAATTTCTGGTGCATTTGCAGCGATTAACGGACTTTTGACGGTAGGACAGTTAACCAGCTTTCTAAATTATGCAAATCAATATACAAAGCCATTTAATGAAATATCTGGAGTTATTACAGAACTTCAAAACGCACTGGCTTCTGCAGCGAGAGTGTTTGAATTAATAGACGAGAAAGCTCAGATCCCAGATGATCCTAATGCAACCGTGCTTACAGAAGCAACAGGCGAGATTCATTTAGATCATGTTGATTTCTCTTATAACCCAGAGGTTACGCTCATTCAGGATATGAATCTTTTGGTTAAGCCAGGGCAGAGGGTTGCTATCGTTGGGCCAACTGGATGTGGGAAGAGTACCGTTATCAATCTGCTCATGCGTTTTTATGATGTGGATTCCGGATCCATTCAGGTAGATGGAACGGATATTAGACATTTGACAAGAGATAGTTTAAGATCCAGCTATGGCATGGTTCTCCAGGAGACTTGGTTAAAATCAGGTACTATCCGGGATAATATCGCCTATGGAAAACCAAATGCTTCAGAAGAAGAGGTAATGCTGGCGGCAAAAGAAGCCCATGCCCATAGCTTTATTGAGCGTATGCCAAATGGATATGATACAGAAATCACCGAAGATGGAGGAAATCTATCCCAGGGACAAAAACAGCTTCTTTGTATTGCCAGAGTCATGCTGTGTCTTCCACCTATGTTAATTCTTGATGAAGCAACTTCTTCCATTGATACCAGAACAGAAGTGAAAATACAGAAGGCTTTTGCTAAAATGATGGAAGGAAGAACCAGCTTTATCGTTGCTCATCGTTTATCCACCATAAGGGAAGCGGATGTGATTTTAGTTATGAAAGATGGGCATATCATTGAACAGGGAACACATGAGACTCTGCTTTCAAAAGATGGATTCTATGCGCAGCTTTATAACAGTCAGTTTGCTGTAACATAAATAGAACAAGAATGAAATAGAATAAAGATGCCAAAAAGTAGGAGATATTGTTGCTTTTTGGCGTCTTTTCTTATATGATTCTTATGAAAAGGGAAATATTTCCCGATAGATTAAGAAAACGATTTAAAAGGGGAAGAAATATGTTTGAAATTGCTATTTGTGATGACAGTGCTCAGGACCGGAAGCGGTTATCTGATCGGATTAGAAAAAACATGCCGGAAGCAGAAAAGATTCGTATCCATGAATTTGATTGCGGTATATCGCTCTTAGGGGCAATTAAAAGCATTCGATTTTCAATTATTTTTCTGGATGTTCAGATGAAAGGAATTGATGGAGAAGAGACTGCCATAAGGATTCGTGGATTAGATAACAATGTAATTCTTGTCTTTTACACTGGATTCGTAGAACCATCTCCTCGCAGCTTTGAAGTACAACCATATCGTTATATCATGAAGAATATGACAGAGAAGATTATGGACCGGTACATCAAAGATGCCCTGGATAAAATGATCGAAATCGGACAAGCTCCTTTCCTTACAGCAAACATGAACCGGGAAAGGCTGTTTCTTAGAGCCGATGATATTGTTTATATTGAAAAATATAAGAAGAACACTAGAGTACATATATCAAAAAATTCTTTGCGTATCTATGGGATAAAGCCAGATGAAAATGGAGAATTACCTGATATTCGCATTCCAGAGAAGTTAGAAAAGATATACGAAAAATTAAAAGACCATGGATTTGGCTATCCTCATGACAGTTACATAATTAATCTAAAATATCTGGTTTACTGTACAAGTAAGATATTAAAGCTTAAGGATGTAGAAAATACCTTTCAAATAGCTAGAAGTAAGGCCTCTGAATTCAACAGTTTGAAGGAAACTTTTATGCTATCAAAATATAAGGAAGGCGATTATAATGGGAAATGATTTATTGTCAGTTAGCAGACTGTTTTTCTGTGCCGCTGATATTTATATGACATATCGCTTTTTTAGCACTATGTTTAAAATGAAACGAAAACTAAATATAAAGATACTAATTAGTATATTATTTACAATCGTTATGTTTCTAGAAAATAGTATTGGCTTGAGCTGGCTAAACCTAATGACAGTACCTATAATTTATTATTTATATGTGATTTTGATGTTTAGAATCTCTTACACCAATGCCATTGCTTATACAATAATATTTTATGCTATTTTTGCTTGTGGAAAAGAAGTATCATTTGAAATACTGTATCGATTATTAACTAATTTCTTGCCTTTTTATGTTCCGCCTTGGTTTACTTCTGGTGGGATATATTTTCTTCTAGTTGAGTATTTTGTAGGGTTTATGTTTTTAATTTACATAGAAAGATATATTAAAAAACTTGAAATTAGTGATAATGATAGCTTTTCTTGGTATTTGCTTATAGTTCCAATTTTTTCGTTAATTATATCTGTAAATTTTATATATATAGATTTTCCTAAAGTGAAATTCATGCAAATATTTATGTGTGTGGGCGCATTCTTATTATTCTTTACAAATGCAGCCATATTCATTGTTCTTGAAAAGTATAAGGATGTTTTAAATAAGATTAAAATTGCTGAATTATCTATCGTTAAACAAGATATGGAAAATGATCATTTTCAGAAAATATTGAAAATCAATGAACGCTATCGTTGCTATATGCATGATATAAATTCTTATTTTAATAGTTTTCGATTATTGGCCATGAATGGAGATAATACGAAAATAGTTAAAATTATTGATGAATTAAAAGGAAATATTAAAGAAGTGACAGATATAGTTATTTATAGTGGCAATCCAGTACTAAACGCTATTTTATCCGAACGAGTTATAAAAGCGAAAGAGTCTGGAATAGAGTTGACACTATTTGTTGAAAAGTTTCTCAAAATAGAATTTATATCAGATGCAGATATGATCTCAATGATGGGTAATCTTATTGATAATGCGATTGAGGCTGCAGAAAAGTGTGAAAAGGGAAGTGGATTTGTCGATGTTAAGCTATTTATGGGTTCTAATTTCTTTCTGGTTCTGCACATAGAAAATAGTTATTCTGACATAGTTCTAAGGGAAGGTGCACGTTTGTTTTCTACAAAGCCAGATCCAAAACATCATGGGCTGGGTATTGGTATTGTTAATTCTCTTGCAGAAAAATATGGAGGTTACTTAAACTTGGAAGAGAGAGAGGGAAAATTTATTACGACGCTTACTATCTCTTGTTGTACGTAGAAATTTAGCAAATTTTGGAATCTAACATGTATAATTTTGGCACTTTACTTGAAATATTGCTTTTTATAGTATATGATTTAAGAAAAAAAGGAGTGATTACGCCATGAAAAAACTGATGAATATTGTAAAGGGAAAGTTTGTGCCTGTTAGAATTATGAATTTATTCGCTTTTGCAGTTGCATTGTATTCGTTTAATGTTACTTGTATGTTTGCCCATCATCAGCCAGAAGTACCAGAAGAAGCGAAACTGTTTAGGAAATTCTAATGATAAAGCGTTTATCAGAGAATATTGTTAATTGGCAGGTGGGTAAAAGTATCTTATCTAACAAACAAAGTGCCTTATACCAGTACGCATATGAAGTGATGCTAAATTTTGTAATCAATATACTAATAGCTATTTTGATTGCCATAACTTTAAATGTACCGATGCAGGTTTTTGTATTTCTTGCTAGTTATATGCCTTTAAGGTCTTACTGCGGTGGATATCACGCTAAGACGAATGGCGGTTGTACTATCGTTTCCACTATTTTGATTTTAGTAGTATGCTTAATTGAGAGAGTTCTAACGGGGGTGTTGGGTACTCTAATAATACCAGTGTGTTTTGCTATTTCTGGAGTATTTATCTATGTATATGCTCCCGCTGCTGACAAGAATAAGCCGTTGGATGAAATAGAAATTGAGCATTATCGAAAGAAAAGCAGATTTGTTTGGTTGGTAGAAGCTTTAATCGGAATGGTGTTTTGGTATTTTGGATTAAGGACCAGTGCTGTGATTGCTATTAGTCATATCATCTTGTCTCTAATGCTGGTTTATGGGGTGTTTAAAAATAAAAAAGATTGTGATTGATGTTTATTATACTTGAAAAAAAGGATAACCTCCTGAGCATGTGCTCAGGGGGTCGTTTTTTGATTAAAAATAATTATATATTTTTAAATTCTCCAACTACTTAATATGTATAGAAAATAAATGTTTTTAAATATTAAATGCAAATACTATATAACAATGATTTCCTGTAAAAATTATATACTTTAAAAGCTATGCTAATTTCGGCACTGAAAGCGTATAATTTTGGCACATGTGTTGAAAAAAAAATCTGCAGATGTAGAATATACTTATGTAATACCAGATCGGGGGAATGAAAGGATGACTAGAGGGTGAGTACAAAAAGAGTTAACGAAAGTTACTATCAATATAGAGCAAGCTGTTATGTTAGAAGAGATGATGGGACAGAGAAAATTAAAAAGTATCAATTAGATACAGATATTTATTATGGGGATCTTTATTTTTGGAATCGATATTATTTTATTAAAAAAAGTCAAAATATGTTATACAACCTGGCAGCACAAGATACTAGAAATGTGAAATGTAAGATATTACAGGAAAATCTTGTACTCATTCCTAGGTTTACTTATAGTTCTGATCAAAAGAAAAATAAATCAGGAAACTTAATAAAAAGATTCCTGCTGAATATAGAAATGCTTATTCTGCTTCTTTTGAATATGTTCAAATCTTCTGTGGCTACAGAAAAAAGTGGTATTTGTGCAAAGGGAGTAGAATTGGAAATTTTTCCTGAGTCCAGAAGCGAGACGGAAAAACAGGCGCTGGTTAAGGAAGAATTATGATATTTTACGGAGGAAAAAATTATGTTAAAGGAAGAAAAGGCAGTGGCAGACAGGCATCTTGAATGGATTAATAGGTTCACCAGCATTGAGACAGGGATTTATATTGATGGTGAGCTGATACAGTTTCAGGAAACGATGTTGTTTAATAATGAACTAGGAGTATCTCTTCCCAGTACATTTCGAGAAATGACAAAAGATGAAGCTAAGAAAAAGTACTTTTCAGAACAGCGGCCTGAAATTATAAAATCAAATGAAGATGGATCCATTAATTTTTGCTTTAACATGATAGACAAAAGCATACAAGAGGACCAGATGGAAGGCGTGATACATGAATTTTATCGCGTCTTAAAGCGGTTTCAACCTATGAGTGTATGCCTGGATACCGGTTCAGAGCTGGAAGATGAGGCACCTAGTGCATGGATGGAGTTTATAAGCAGTGCCCTTAATGAAAATATCTACAATGTTCTGACTATATATCCAGCAGGCGACAGACTTCTTATGATTATGTTTAACTGCCCATTTGAAAAACGGATTCCATGGTCTAATTGCTTATCCCTCGTTAGAAAAAGTGTAATATTATATGGAGACAAGACAAAAGTGGAAATAAGTTAGGAGAAATATATGGAGAGAAAGATAGAGAAAAAGCAAAATTATCAGGATCTATACGGTTATTTTTGTGGAATGCTGGCCAGAGGGAACATAGACGAGATTTATGGAAGAGCACTGGGAGCAGTGCCTGATTTAGGAGCAGTAACTGGGAGCATCAATATTTTAAAGCCCTCTGGTACAAATACTTCGGATCGTAAGTTTAGTGGCACAAATGAAAAGCCCCCTGCATAGGCAGGGGAGAATGTTATTCACGATTGTTTAAGACTGCAGCCTGTTAATCATAGTTAAAATCAACAGTAAGTCACCGTCTGATAGTGTTTTAAGCTTATCTACCGCTTCTCGAATCAAAGGCGGATTTGAAATGTCGTCATCAAAGAAATCCTTTGGAGTAACGCCAAGGTAATCACAGATTGCTAAAAATTCAGTCATGGAAGGAAAGCTTCTGCCACTGGAAATACTTTGAATGTAGCTTCTGCTGTGTCCTAACTCAAGACTCATCTTATGCTCCGCAACTCCCTTTTTTATCCTCAATTCAGTAATTCGTTTGTTAATATAATCTTGCTCCATATCTTTCACCTCTCCCTATATATTGTATGATATCATAAATGATAAAATACACGATTAAAGTATGTAAAATAAATATATTGCATATTACGATTACGAATAGTATAATGAATGACGGTTAAAATTATGCATTTACCAGACCGAAGGAAGGAGATGTTTCGGTTACATATGTGATATTAATTAATTTTATTAGGTTACCCTCGTGACAATGAGCTAGTTTGAATTACATGGAACTGTCTTTCTGAGTTTTGAATAGGGAGCATGATAAAATTGTATTGATTGATCAATAAGTAGAAGAAAATTTTACCTTTACAAAGTATTAATTTATCAATAATTATGTCGAAACATGAAAGGTAAAGGCAAAATCCGAAGCACGGGAGAGAAAAGTATGAAGAGAAAAATAGGAATAAGAAGCATCGGAATCAAGATGTTGCTTGGAATTTTACCTGTTGTTGTGTTAGCGTTGGGATTATTAGCGAGAATCAGTGAATCTACAAGCCGTAATCTGATTACACAGCAAAGCAATTCCACCATGCAGTCAGAACTGAAGGCAAATGTCAACAGCATCAATGATTACCTAAATGTGGTTGAGACAACCGCTATGAATATTTCGCAGGTTGTTGGTTCCTCTTATCAAACGACACAGATTGACACGTATGGAGCTGCTATTTCAAAAATTGTGGAGAGCAACGATTTAATTCTGGGAAGCGGCATTTGGTTTGAGCCAAATACATTTGACTCCCAGCAAAAATACATGGGTCCTTACTGGCATAAAGTGGGAGATAAGACAGAACTAACGTATGAATATAACAATGCGAGTTATGACTATTTTAACCAGGAATACTATAAGCTTGCAAAAAGCGGAATTAAAAAGGCTGTGATTACAGATCCATATTTTGATCCCACTTTAAATGTCACTATGGCTTCTTGTACTGCACCGATTTATGATACAAACGGAAAGTTCATTGGTGCTGTTACCGTTGATATGCAGTTAAGTGATATCAATGATCTTATTCAGTCTATTAAGGTTGGAAAGAATGGAACTGCAATGCTTACCTCTGCCAGCGGTATCTATCTGTGCGGAACAGATCAGGAAAAGATAACAAAGGGTGTTAATATCTCACAAGATGAGAATGGTTCCCTTGCAGCGGCTGGCACATCCATGCTTTCTAGTGAAAAGGGCAAGGTAAACTATACCGATGGAAGTGAGACATACAATCTTTATTATGATAAAGTACCTGATATTGGTTGGATTATCATGATTAAGATGCCTCAGTCTGAATTAGAAGAGCCAATCGTTGCATTAAATGCCAAGCTTATGCAGGTGAGCGGAATTGCAATCATCTGTTGTATTTTAGCAGTATTATTCCAAGTTGCTGTCATTGCTTCTGGTCTGAATAAGGTAAAACGGTTTGCAGGATTTCTTGCAGAAGGTGATTTTACAATTAAACCGCTTAAGTCAAAAAGCAAAGATGAATTGGGTCAGATGAGCAGTTCCTTAAATAACATGTTTACCAACAACAAAGCTGTGATTGAGCAGATTTCGGAACAGGCTGGGGGAATTACCGATGCAAGCATACGTTTAAATTCCGTATCTGGCGATCTGCAACAGCAGTTTAGTGAGGTCAAAGTCTACATGGGAGATGTCGATAAGGCTATGATGTCTTCTAGCGCTGCAACCGAAGAATTGAATGCTTCTTTGGCTGAAGTAAATACCTCAGTCACTGTTCTTGCTGGAGAAACAGGAAAAAGCAGTAAGATGGCTGGAGAAATTATGGAACGTGCACGGGTGATCGAAAAGAACAGCCGTGAGGCTTATGAAAGTGCTGCTGACATCTCCAAACAACGGGAACTGGACCTTTTGATGGCAGTGGAAAATGCGAAAGTAGTTGATAAGATTGGTGATATGGCTAGAGTTATTTCCAATACTGCTTCTCAGATTAACTTGTTGTCCTTAAATGCTTCCATAGAAGCTGTTAGAGCAGGAGAGCAGGGTAGAGGTTTCGCAGTTGTGGCCAGAGAGATTGGAAGACTTGCAAAAGATACTTCTGAAATTGTAAAAGAGATCGAGGGAACGATTACTGAGGTTCAGCAGGCATTTGGCATGATGATGAACGGCTCAGAGTCTATGTTAAAATTCTTAAAAGAAACGGTTACTCCTGATTACAACAACTTTGTAGATGTGGGTCAGCAGTATGGCCGGGATGCGGTTTCCATAGAAGAGATTTCAAATGAGATAGCGGAAATGGCGGATAATATCAGTCAGGTAATGCAAGAAGTACGAGATGCGATTGAGAATGTCTCCGAATCTGTCCAGACGACTGCGGGTAATAGCAGTATGGTTCTTTCTACTATAGAAAAAGCATATGTGGTTGTTACTGATATGTCAAAGATGTCTCAGAAGCAGGAGCGTATTGCAGAAGAACTCAATACGGTTGTATCTGGTTTTAAATTGAAATAATGATTTTTAATAGAATATCCTTGACATTTTAGACTTCTGTTATTACAATGATAGAAAATAATAATGTCATATCATAAATGCTATGATGGTGTCAGTAGATACTTATTTTCTTCCAGAGAGAAGGGGCCGCCGGCTGTAAGCCCTTTTAAGTTCAGATAAGAGATCGAATTTCCCGCCGAAGCAGCTTGATTGAAGCCGTTTTCCTGTGTTTTGCAGGTATCCGGTGTGTAGGTCATGACGTTTTATACACGTTACGTATACCGAGTGCCTGTGAGATTCACAGGAAGCAGGGTGGTACCGCGAATATAGTTCGTCCCTTTTTGGGGCGGGCTTTTTTTATTTGTTTTAGCTTATCTGGCTAAAGAAAAATTCAATGAGGAAAGAAGGAGAGCATGATCATGAGAGACCAATTAGAACAGATCAAGAAAGAAGCGTTAAAGCAGATTGAAGCTTCGGATGCGTTGGAAAAACTGAATGACATTAAAGTTGCTTACCTTGGAAAAAAAGGTGAACTAACGAATGTTTTAAAAAGTATGAAGGATGTTGCACCAGAAGACAGACCAAAAGTAGGGCAGCTTGTTAATGATGCACGTGCCATAATTGAAGGTAAATTAGAGGAAACCATCGCTGCTTTGCAAAAGAGAGTCAGAGAAGAACAGTTAAAAAAAGAAGTGATTGATGTAACTCTTCCAGCGAAAAGAAGTAAATCAGGTCATACTCACCCAAATACCATTGCATTAAAAGAGGTTGAGAGAATTTTTATTGGTATGGGATATGAAGTAATGGAAGGCCCAGAAGTAGAATATGATCTCTACAATTTTGAAAAGCTGAACATTCCCAAGAATCACCCCGCAAGAGATGAGCAGGATACCTTCTATATCAGTGACAGCATTGTTCTAAGAAGTCAGACTTCACCAGTTCAGATCCGTGCTATGGAAGAGGGTAAATTACCCATCCGTATGCTGGCACCAGGACGTGTATTCCGTTCCGATGAAGTGGATGCAACCCATTCCCCATCCTTCCATCAGATAGAGGGTCTGGTTATTGATAAGAATATAACCTTTGCGGATTTAAAGGGTACACTTGCAGAATTTGCAAAAGAGCTATTTGGACCGGAAACAAAGGTTAAGTTCCGCCCTCATCATTTTCCTTTCACAGAACCAAGTGCTGAGGTTGATGTGAGCTGTTTTAAATGCGGTGGCAATGGTTGCCGTTTCTGCAAGGGTTCTGGGTGGATTGAAATCCTGGGATGCGGTATGGTTCACCCCAATGTACTTTCCATGAGTGGAATCGACCCAGATGAGTACTCTGGATTTGCCTTTGGCGCTGGTCTGGAGCGAATTGCATTATTAAAATATGAAATTGACGATATGAGATTGCTGTATGAAAATGATATCAGATTTTTAAAGCAGTTCTAGGAACAGAAAGGGAGAGAAATCAATGAATACACCATTATCATGGATTAAAGCATACGTTCCGGAACTGGCTGTGTCACCTCAGGAATATACAGATGCCATGACACTTACCGGAACTAAAGTAGAAGGATTTGAATGTCTGGACAAAAATTTAGAGAAGATTGTGGTTGGACACATCTTATCCATCGAACGTCACCCCGATGCAGATAAGTTAATTATCTGTCAGGTGAACGTTGGCGAGGAAACCGTTCAGATCGTGACCGGAGCCTCCAATGTAGCAGTTGGAGATAAGGTTCCAGTGGTTTTAGACGGAGGAAAGGTGGTAGGAGGCCATGACGGCGGCGCCCTTCCTGAAGCTGGAATTAAGATAAAAAAAGGTAAATTAAGAGGAATTGAGTCTTGTGGTATGATGTGTTCCATCGAAGAGCTGGGAGGCACCAGCGAGATGTATCCAGATGCCCCAGAAAGTGGAATCTATATTTTACCCAAAGACGCAACTCCTGGTGAAGATGCCATAGAACTACTGGGATTTCATGATACAGTATTTGAGTATGAAATCACTTCAAACAGGGTCGATTGTTACAGCGTGTTAGGAATCGCCAGAGAAGCAGCGGCTACCTTCCGTAAGTCTTTTGTTCCTCCAGTAGTTACTGCAACTGGTAACAAGGAAGATATCAAAGATTATTTAAAAGTAACCGTAAAGGACAATCAACTTTGCCCTCGTTATTGTGCAAGAATGGTGAAAAATATTAAGATAGCACCTTCCCCAGTTTGGATGCAAAGACGTCTTGCTGCCTGTGGTATCCGCCCGATTAATAATATTGTGGATATCACCAATTATGTAATGGAAGAGTTTGGCCAGCCCATGCACGCATTTGATTATGATGATATTGCTGGTCATGAAATCATTGTAGCTTGTGCAAAGGATGGAGATACCTTCCAAACCTTAGATGGACAGGAAAGAAAGCTTGATAGTTCCATACTAATGATCAATGACGGAGAAAAAGCCGTAGGAATTGCAGGAATCATGGGAGGAGACAACTCAAAAATTACGGATGACGTGAAAACCATGGTCTTTGAAGCCGCATGTTTTGATGGCACCAATATTCGTCTTTCTTCTAAAAAAATTGGCCTTAGAACCGATGCTTCCGGTAAATTTGAAAAAGGACTTGACCCTAACAATGCTATTTTAGCAATGAACCGGGCTTGTCAGTTGATTGAAGAATTAGGAGCTGGAGAAGTTGTGGGAGGTATCATTGATATCTATCCAGAAACAAGAGAGGGAAAGAGAATTCCTTTTGAACCAGAAAAGATGAATCGGTTATTGGGAACAAATATTTCGACTGAAACCATCCTTGAATACTATAAAATGCTTGAACTTGAGTATGATGCCTCTACCTCTGAAATCCTCATTCCTACCTTCCGTCAAGATCTGGAGTGTATGGCAGACCTGGCTGAAGAAGTAGCCAGATTCTTTGGATATGATAAAATTCCGGTATCTCTTCCCAATGGAGAGGCCACAACAGGAAAGCTGTCCTATAAATTAAGAATTGAGGAAATCGCCAGAGAAGTAGCAGAATTTGCTGGTTTCTCTGAGGGGATGACTTATTCCTTTGAAAGCCCTAAGGTATTTGATAAGCTACTGCTTCCAATGGACAGTCCTCTTCGTGTGACCGTTAATATTTTAAATCCATTGGGTGAGGATTTTAGTGTGATGAGAACTTCTCCTCTTCACGGTATGTTAAATTCCTTATCCACCAACTTTAACCGAAGAAATAAAAGCGTTCGTCTTTACGAATTAGCAAATATTTATCTTCCAAAAGCAGATTCTTTAACGGAATTACCCGATGAAAGAATGCAGCTTACATTTGGCTTTTACGGAGAAGGTGATTTCTTTGATATGAAGGGGGTTGTGGAAGAATTATTTGAGAAAACAGGTATGTATAAAAAGCCTCATTATAATCCTGCAAGTGACAAACCATTTCTTCATCCAGGAAGATCCGCAGAGATCATCTATGATGGAACAACCATTGGATACATTGGTGAGGTTCATCCAGAAGTGGCTGATAATTATAAAATCAGTGAGAGAACTTATGTGGCAGTCATCGATATGCCAGCTATGATTCCTTTTACAGAGTTCGACCGCAAATACGTTGGAATTGCAAAATATCCAGCAGTTACTAGAGATATCAGTATGGTAGTGCCAAAGAATATTTTGGTAGGCCAGATTGAAGAGGTAATTGAACAGCGTGGAGGAAAGAACTTAGAAAGCTACGAACTGTTTGATATTTACGAAGGGGCTCAGATCGTGTCCGGCTTTAAATCAGTGGCTTATTCTATCACATTCCGTGCCGCAGATCATACACTGGAAGATCAGGAGGTTTCTGCAGTCATGAAAAAGATTCTGAATGGATTGCAGGGACTGGGGATCGAACTCCGTGCATAAAAAAGATATGATATAGCAAAAAGATGCCAGTTTGTAATCCAAAGACTGGCATCTTTTTTTACCCCCCTTTGCATGGATATAGATATTCCGGTCAATCCTTACGATATAAATGTTTATCAGGGAGGCAAAAGGATGTTAGGGGATCTTGATATTATAAAAGTAATAGGAAGAACGGTTTATGACTCTTGGGGAAATCCTGCCGTTGAAGCAGATGTTGTTTTGGAAAATGGCGCACAGGGAAGAGCCATTGTGCCCATATGTGGCAGCCAGGATGGGAAAAAAGAGATAGAGATTTTAAATGATCAACTGGCAGATTTGATTCTGTTTGAAGATGCATCCGATCAGGAGGAAATTGATCGGATACTTTTAAAAAAAGGTATAGAATTGGGAGCTGGTAGTAAAAGTATTCTTGCGTTGTCTATGGCGATTACAAGAGCTGCTGGTGCAGGACTTTTTCTTCCTCTATATCGATACCTGGGAGGAACTTCATCGCCTGTCATGCCAGTTCCTATGCTCAGTATGATCTCTGGAGGAGATACAGAAAAAGGTATTGATTTTCAAGATATTACTGTGATTCCAACGAATACGAGATCTTATGGAGAAGGGCTTCGGATGGGAACTGAAATCTATCATACCTTAAAGAAACTGCTTTTGGTAAACGGCTATGATACCTCCACAGGACATGGCGGCGGATTTATTGCGGATATGAAAAGCACAGAAGAAGCCCTTCATTATATTATGGAATCAATCAAGCTTGCTGGTTATACACCTGGAATTGATGCAGGGATTGGAATACATGTAGGCGCAGATCAGCTTTATAAAAAGGAAGATGGCATCTACATCTTTAAAAAAGAAAGCAGACAACAAGGATTGCTGATTCATAGAAATCAAAAAGATATGATGGATTTTTACTTAAGACTGGCTGACGGATTTCCCATTTGTTCCATTATTAACGGATTGTGGAACGAGGATTTAAAAGGCAGGGAGCAGATTATGGGAATGCTGGGTCATCGGGTGTTGTTGTCATTTCAGGATTCAATTCATTCCAATGGGGACATAGTAGAACTCAATCAAGCAGGAACGGTTACGGCCGCCCTTCATATGGTGGAACAGGCAAAAAAGGCTAACCATAAAGTTATCATTGCCAATGATTTTATTGAAACAGAGGAATCCTTTGCGGCGGATTTGGCAGCGGCAGTTGGAGCGGATTATGTAAAATGCGGAGCCCCCTGCAGAGGAGAATGTACGGCAAAGTATAATGAATTACTTCGCATTGAAGAATTCTACAATCGTAGTCAGTTCCTATAAAAATATAAAAGTGGCTTGTATTTATTGATAAATTATGGTATAATGGCTCTTGTTTGACTATAGGAGGTGGGAAGATGATTCGGATTATTTTATCAATCATATTTGTTATCATATGTATCGCTTTATCAGCGATTATCCTTTTACAGGAAGGAAAGAGTCAGGGCCTTGGAGCCATCGGTGGTATGGCAGATACCTACTGGGGAAAAAACAAGGGCCGTTCCATGGAAGGAAACTTAGAAAAGTTTACGAAATACGGCGCGATTCTTTTTTTCGTTTTATCCTTAGTACTGAATCTGAATATACTTTAAAGATTAAACACTCTTGTATATGATAACAAGGGTGTTTTTTTCACATAATAGGATAAAGTATTAATAAAAGAAAAACATGTAATACAAAGGCAAAAATTTTTAAGTATAAGAGAGGTAGAAGATGACAGGAGAGCAGTTAACACAGCGCAAAGCTATGCTTTTAGAG